>DASREX010000102.1:0-85735 GCA_035651855.1 Candidatus Sulfotelmatobacter sp. | reverse complement strand
GGGGAGATCGGTCCCCGTCGCTGCCGAATCGCGTACACCCGGCAAAGTCCCACCGGCGTCCCGGAGAGTCAATTCCCTTGGGCGGCAACGCTTCTGCTCTTTCCGTGCAGCAGGAAAGGTTGCGCGTCCGGCTTAATCATTCGAAAAACGGCTATGAAGAAAGAATCCCGAAGCGCGTTCGATTCCACCCGACAGGACACAATGTCTCCAGGCTTCCGGGTGGCCTTACTGATCGTAATTGGACTGGTTTCGCCGGCAATATTGTTTGCCTCGAACCAATCCGCGATTTCGCTTTATGTGGATGCCAGCGACAGCGCGCGCAAGCTCTTCCATTCCGAACTTGCGATCCCAGTCCGTCCCGGTCCGCTCACGTTGGTATATCCACGGTGGGGAATTCCAACGTACGAATTCCCGGCCGCGCTGCTCAACAATATCGTTCGCCTCAAGATGAGCGGCAACGGTCAGACGATTGAGTGGAAACGCGACCTGGTAGACAAGTTTTCCTTTCATGTCGTAGTTCCAGACAACGTCGAGGTCCTGAATGTCGCGATGGATGTTGTCGCGCCCGCCAACCGCTCCGACCTCAATGCTGCGACAGCGCAATTGTTTGTTCTCGACTGGTACACGCTCGTGCTTTACCCGCAGGGGGCGGCGGCTGATGAGACCGTCATAGCGGCGCGGCTTAAGGTTCCTGCCGGGTGGAAGGATGCCTGCGTAATCGCGCCGATCAGAAGGGTGGAGGGTGTGATTGAATTCCCGCGAGTGTCCCTCGCCACCTTAGTGGACTCACCGGTTCTCTCCGGAAGAAATCTCAAGACTGTGGAACTGCGGGTGGCTTCCGCGCCTCCCGTGTTCGTTGACATTGCTTCAGAAACGCCAGCGGCCGCGGACCTTCCCATGGAATGGCAAGATCGGCTTCGCCGGGTGATCGAGGAGGCGGGCGCGCTGTTCGGTGGATATCCCTATCAGCAGTACCACTTCCTGATCGCGCTCAGCGATGAAGTAGGCAACGACGGGCTCGAACATCGCGAATCCAGCGATCTTCGCATGAGCCTTCTTTCTTTTTCAAACGAGGCAAATCGTCTCGCGTACGGCTACTTATTGCCCCACGAGTATGTTCATTCCTGGAACGGGAAGTACAGGATTCCGGCGGGCATTGTCAGGCGCAACTTTCAGGAAGCACAGACCACCGAACTGTTGTGGGTTTATGAAGGCCTGACACGATATTTGAACTGGGTGCTGGCGGCGCGATCGGGGATCCTGAGCCCGCAGGAAGCACGCGACTATGCCGCACTGCTGGCCGCACAAACGGCTCACCGCTCGGGACGTGAATGGCGATCTCTGCAGGATACCGCCATCTCGACGAACATGATGATCGAGGCCGCCGACCAATGGCAGTCCCTGCGCCGCGGGGCCGATTACTACGACGAGTCGCTCTTGGTCTGGCTGGAAGCCGACATGATCATCCGGCGGACGACGCAAGGAAGGCGATCGCTGGACGATTTTTGCCGCGCCTTCTTCGCTTCTGCGAAAGACACTGTTGCCATTAATCCCTACACGTTCGACGAGCTTGTCGAGGTCATGAACAGCATCGCTGCCCACGACTGGAAAGGATTTTTCGAGAAGCGGTTAAACGCCACGGGGCCAGACGCCCCGCTGGATGGTCTGTTTGCCAGCGGATGGAGCCTCGGGTATGAAGGCGTCCCTGGCTCGGTTCAGGCGGCGAGAGACGAGATCCATCACACGGTCGAAGAGCGGTTTTCCCTCGGATTGCTCTTACAAGAGGATGGCACGATTATCGATGTTGTGCGCGACTCGGCGGCGTGGAATGCGGGACTGGGGCCGGACATGAAGGTGCTGAGTGTAAACCAGCGGCCCTGGTCGCCGCAGGTCTTGCGAGATGCCATCGCCAGCGGTGGTAGTTCGATGGCACCCTTGAACCTGGCCGTGCAAAACGGGTCGCAGATTTTCCGGTGCAATGTCGACTATCACCGCGGAGCGAGGTATCCACATCTGGAGCGAAACGCCGCGCAGGACCTGATGGGAGATATTCTCAGGCCCAGAAAATCGGTCGCAAAGTTGCCTTAAAGGGGGATTCCAATCCCGAAGGCGCTCCGCACACGCCAAAGCGAGAATCTCTTAGAGCTAGCGCCCAGTAGGGCCCCCTGGGGTGCCAAAAACGTGACGGGCACGCCCGCATTTTTTTCGCAAACAATTTCCTGTCAGAAACATCCATTCATCGTGTTACCTCCATTACTACCGTGCCACCTGATGGCACTGTTGTGCCTTGTTCGATCTCAGCCTGATTGCTATCGTGCCGATAGGGTTGGTGAAGTTCTCCCCCTAAGGGTGAAAAGATCGAACCGGACTGGGGGGTGTCTATGAAAGTAATGCACCTGTGCTACGCGGCGATTGGCTTTGCGGTGGCCCGCTGGTTTTTCAAGCGGCAGGCAATTCCTGTTGTAGCGGACCCTGTCACGCGGTTTCGGTCGCAGGGTCTATTGTGATTCGGAAGCCGAGTGCGAGGGCGCGCAGACCCGTTGCGCCTGCCATTTCGTCCGCGCGCCCCATCATTCCTGCGACCGGAAGTACCATTACCAACGTTTTGCCGCCGGGTTCCGTTCCTCCGCTTCCTCCATACAATTAGTTCAGCGACTCTCTCCAGGTGATATTTCTAATAAGCCCCGGGGAGCGGACCGCGACGAATCCAGTTTCCTGCATGCTGCGATCTTCTCCATCACGATGGCTGCTCGTCTTGGCGGGCTTGCTGGCTGTGCTGCCCTGTCCGGCAAGGGGGCAGGAGGATCCGAATGAAACGCCTTTGGGGGACATCGCGCGGAATCTTCGAAAAAAGGAACCGGCCCACCCGGTCATCGACGACGATAACCTGACCCAGGTGATGCAGCAGGCCGACAGCCGCCGCGGATTCGGGGCCTCATTGCGATTCCTGATGACAGGCGAAGGGGCCGGTTTTCGCGTCTCGGCACCCGACGTAACCTGCAGCCTCTCCTTCAGCGGAAATGCGAAATATCTGCTCTCCGGTCAATATTCCGAAATGGATCTGCCGGCGGGAGATCTTTCTAAACTGGAAGGTCACGCTACGGTGGAGGGCGACGCGCTGACCGTCTCGGTGCACAATGGAACGGACTGGCATTTAAGTGAAATTTCGGTGGCATTCACGTTGCTGAATAAAATTTCCACCCTGGAAGCCTCGGCAGCGCCAGGGAGCCTGATGCCGCGACTCGAGGTGGAAGCCCTGGACACGATCCGGGCAGAAAAGAAACCGGACACCACGGTCATCTATCACATGCGCGCCCCGGGACTGCCCTGGGCCACGGCTGGTTTCAGTGCGGCGCTGAATCTGGAGGTCCCGGCGGGAAGCGAATGGCACTGGGCGATCGTGCAAGCCAGGGGCTATCCGCCGCAGAATTCCGGCGGAATGGCTTCTCCGGCGACACCGCCGGCGCCGGTCGTGACAGTGCCTTCGAGTGAAACTCCCGCATCGAGCCAGGCCCAGGTCGTGCCCACGGCATCGCGGGTGCAGAATCCGCAGTAATGGCCGAAGGGCCTACTGGGCGGCTGCTTTCAATACCACCGTGTTCCGTTCGTCTCCGGCGATGATGCGATAGAACTTCTTCAGGTCGTCGGCTTGCGCAACCGGCACACTTAACTGCTTCACTTCGAAGGTGCGGCTGTACCGGATCAGGTTACCGTTAACCTCCGTCCTGGCGTGGTAGCTGGCGAAGCCGTAATCCGCATCGACCGGAGGAGGCACATCGTCCACCGCAAAGCCAGCCGGGATCGTGATTTCAAAGGTGTCGGTATCGCGCACGGGACCGTCGAACTCGATGGGGAACTGCCGTGGTTCCCTGGTTTCCATGATCGCGCTGGTCTTGACACCCAGCACCCGGGGTCGAACCAGCAGAAGGCCTCCAGCGTTCTTGGCATAGCCTACAGCTTCGAAGGTGTACTGGAATCCGAAGGGAAGTTCCGTCTGATCAAGGTTAATGATGTTGGCCTTGGTGATGCGAAACAGGGACAGGGATCCTGCCAGAAGGTCTTCAATGGGTTTGATCTTATCGGAGCTCTTGGCCACGGTGCGCAGGCGCCATCGCTCGCTCGATGCGCGGTCGCCCATGCGGGTCTCATTGATCTCGCCTTTCAGAGTGCCGGAGGGCTCCAAAGTGAGTTTGCCGGCGCGAAGAATGCTGTTCATTGCAGGCGGCTGGCTTGGCAACTCGACAAGTTCCCCGCCATCTGCGGTCACCAGAAGCCCGTAGTTCTGCTGCAAGTAGCCGCCAATCTCACCGAAGGGCGTCAGTTCGTTGGTGGGATCAAAATAAAGAAGTGTTCCATAGCGGGGATGTTCCACCTTGGCCAGCAAAGAAGGATCCGAAGTGTTGGGTGGGAGTTGAATAGCCAGAATGGCGTGATTGAAGGCCCCGACGCTGGCCGGGGTCTGGGGAGTCACGGAGCCACGCTCGGCATTGATCACCACGTAGAAGGACTCGACCCCAACCTGTTTCAACATGGAACTCAACAAAGTGGCTTTGTCCTTGCAGTCGCCGTAATGGTGGCTGAAAACATCGGCGGCAGTATGGGGTTGCCAGCCTCCGATGCCTAGCTCGATCGCCACGTAGCGCACGTCATGTTGTACGAACTGAGCCAGAGCCTTAATCTTTTGCAGGGTTGTCTGCGAGGAGGCAGTCAGGGTTTTTATGTGGCTGATGATTTCCGGGGAGGCATCGCGGCGGCCGGTCGTAAGGTTGGAGTACCACTTCCCCATTTCCAGCCAACTGCCAAACCCATTGAGGGCCGCGCCACCCGGGGGGAAGAACGAAACTACCATCTGGCCGGCTACACCCACGATGGGAGGCATCTGCTGCTCGCTGCGGATGCCTTTGACATCGCTGACGATCCACTCCCACGTGTTGCCCGCTTGCGCGGGTTTGATTTCGGGGTAGTTGATCCAGGAGGCTTTATATTCCCAGCCGGCGGGCAGTTGCAGCGAGAAGTGCAATTCGCGGCCAGGGATCTCGCGCTGCACAATCCAGACGTTTTGCAGGACCATGGGCTGCTCTTCCTGCTCGTACTCGTAGCCCACGATATTTCCCGGTTCGGCCGCGGGGATCTGCAGCATCTTGTCCTTAACGTCGGAAATCAATTCGCTTCCCGCAACCCTGGGAAGGGAGACCTCCAGGGCTTCTTTGTCCTTGACCTCGTAATCCTTGCCTTGGGCAGGAATGCACCAGCCGCGCAGTGCAGTAATCTTGCGGCGTGGATTAAAAGAAACTGTGGCAATGCCGTAGTCTCGCCCGCCGGGCCGAAGGATCTTGTAAACCGTGCGAACCCTGGTCTTGATCTTATCGATCGACTGGACGTTGACCACACGCTCGGAATAGAGGAGCACGGCGTCGGTTTTGTCATCATGGGCGGGAAGGGGCGCAGATACGACGGCATGCATCCAGGGCGGGGCGTCTCCCGCCAAACAAGTCAACGAGCAGGCGAGAACGCACGCGCCAACATAGAGGAATGCCCGCAGCCGGTTGTCAGTTGCTGGCCGTCGACGCACCCGGTTGAAGAATGACCTGTTCCTCATCGCTTGTCCTCATGATCTGAAAAATCTGGCGCAGGTTCGCGTAATTGGCCACCGGCACCAGCACGAGATCGACGTCCAAACGCCGGTTCAGGTGCAGCGTGCTCTTGTCGTTGTTGGCCTCGAGGGAATACACAATCGCCTTGGCATCGAGCTTTTGCGGCTTTGGCGCGGTGGCGACCTGCCATCCCAGGGGCAAGTCAATGCTGATATCGTCGGAACGCTCGAAGGGGAACTGGAAATAGACGGGGTGCACGCGCTCGGCGTGATCGAAAAGGCGCTTCTCGGTTGCGCTGAATAATCCGACGGGCAAGAGCGCGCGACGCCCGGCTCCGGAAACCCATCCGGGCACCTTGAGGGTGAATTCCGCGACCAGGGCAAGGGCGGAACTCTTCCAGTCGGGCTGATTGGTGAGTTCGACTTCGCAGGCGGCAGGAATGGTTTCTCTGACTTCATCCTCGAGAAACTTCTTGCGTTCGGCGTCATCATCGAGGCGTTTCTCAACCCGGCGCTGCCATGCCTCCAGCCCGGTGTAAGTGACCGTGAGTTTGCCCGACAGATCTCCTGTCTGGCTCAGACTCAGTTCCGCTTTCCTGCGGATAGCGGATTCATTGGGAAGAGGAACTGAAGTATGAACCCATGTTCCCCCGTCCTTGTCGAGCTTGAGTCCTTCAACGCCGGTTTCAGACCAGGGAAGCATGCCAAAGGGAGCGAATGCGGCTCCGGGATCGAAAAATATATCTTTCCCGTCCAACTTGACCGATACCACGTTCGCATCAAGGCGGCGGCCATCCATGGTTTTGGGAAAGAAGAAGTAGCTCTGGCGATCCGAAACCCAGAGGCCAGAGGCGTCAAATCCGGCGGCACGGGCGAGCGCCAGGAAAAGCCAGGTGAGTTCCGCACCATTGCCGTACTGCTTCTTCCAGATTGCCTCGACGTTGTCGGGATCCTTCTCCTTGCTGCGTTTCTGTTCCTGTTCGGTCTTTGCGACCTCATAGGAAGTGTTGCGAATCTGCTGCACTCGCGCATAGATTTTCTGCAGTTTGACCTGGGGCGAGTCGTCGGGAGAGACAATTTCAGCAACGGCATGTGCCATTGATTTCTGTTTGCCAATAAAGTTCTCCAGCGCCCCATTGCGTCTCTTCCCAAGTTTCTTCCAGTAAGCGTCGGCGTCAGCTTCGAAGGGATCGTCGCTATAGATAAAGTCCACGCGAGACTTCATCTCATTTTCCGGAGGCATGTAATCTTCGGTGTGGAAGGCCGGGATATTGGAGGCTTACATGGTGATCACATGATTTGGAGCCTCGACCGGAGGAGCGGTGCCAGGGGGCAGGTTGTTCCAGGTCCAGCGCAGGTGAAATTGCATGTAGTCACTGGTATATGGTTTCAGCGAGAACCTGGCATTTTTGGTAAACAATTCATCGCTGAGAATCCAATGGGAGTCGAAGACGTAATGCTCCGCCAGATCCTCGGTGTAGTAATACTCCAGGATGCTGCCCACCTGCACGTCGGGCAGGGTGAATGTTTTGGCCATGTATTTCGCGCCGCGAGTCTTCACGATCGATTTATCAAAGGCCTTTCCCGTGAAGTCCACGATGGTGCCATCCGGTTTGATGGTGCGCGCGTGCAGATTTCCGATGTTCCCTTGCTGCTTATAAAAGGGGATTTCGATATCTGCGTACTTTCGACCCTCCTCGGTCAAAATCTTGATGCGGAGATAGACATCTTCATGAGCGGTCTGGCCCCGGTCGTCGCGGTCCACTTGCCGGAAAAGAATGATCGCCGGTGCTCCCGGGGCCTTCGGCTCAGAGGTCATCTTCAGCTCATCCGGGGAAACCGGTTGAAAGCCGACGCCCCAGGCTGTGTAGGGCGCAACCGCCAGGGCTATGCCGAGGCAGGTGAAAATGGTCTTGAACCTGGGCTTGCGACAGGAATGCATAACACTGCTTGTCACCAGGGAACTCCTTTGTGGTGCAAAGCGCGGGCGTGAAGAGGCCGACGGAGAGCTGGCTCCATGGCGCGTGTCCAGCTTGTAAGCGGTCGCTGAACTGGCGGCCAATGGCTGGAGACAATACAATTCTCCCCTGTGCCTGTCAAGAGAATCATGACGTGCATGGAAGCAAAGAGTTCAAGTCTTGTCTGTGATCCGCCGCACACCCTGGAATTTCGTAGATGCGTCTTCAAACGTCAGTGTAAGATCGGCGGGTCCTGACGCTAAGAGTGGGTTTCGGTAAGGCGATTCGAGCGATGATTTGACGCGGCCAAAGGCCGTTTACACCCGTGCTAAACTGAAGATAACTCCTTAAAAATTGAGGGCCGAATGAAATTTGGGGTCATCATTTTTCCCGGTTCAAACTGTGATCACGATGCCTACTGGACGATCCAGCATGTGGTCCAGCAGCCGGTGACATTTCTGTGGCATGAATCGCATGAGCTGGAAAATTGTGACGCGATCATCGTCCCCGGAGGATTCGCTTATGGCGACTATCTGCGCACGGGAGCGATCGCGAAGTTCTCCCCGGTGATGGAAGCGGTGCGCAAGTTCGCCGCCGGCGGGGGACTGGTGCTGGGCATCTGCAACGGCTTCCAGATTTTGTGCGAATGCGGACTGTTGCCCGGAGCCCTGATGCGCAATGTTGGCCTGAAATATGTCTGTAAGCCAGTGCAGGTGCGGGTGGAGAACGCGGATACCCCCTTTACGAACGCCTGCTCCAGGGGAGAGGTGTTGACTATTCCGATCGGCCACATGGAAGGAAATTACTTCTGCGATGCCGCCACGCTGCAGGAGTTGCAACGAGACAACCGCATCGTGTTTCGGTATTGCCTGCCATCGGGCGAAGTGGCCGCGTCGGCGAATCCCAATGGCTCGCTCGATCACATCGCCGGGATCTGCAGCCCGGGCGGAAACATTGTCGGCATGATGCCCCACCCGGAGCGTTCGGCCGAGCCGGAACTCGGCTGCACCGACGGAGTCAAGGTATTCCAATCGATGGTAGCCGCCCTCGTGACCCGCTAGCCTGCGCGCGATCTGGATCCGCTGCAGCCGCCCTCCAAGTATTTTCGTTGCGAACCACGGCTTTGCATTGTATGTTCGTCGTGCTTCCCCTGTAGGCGGGTTCCCCAACCCGAACCTTTGTGTGCAGGGAGGAGTGTGTGGCATGACACCGAAGCAAGTTCTTGATTCTTTTTCCCAGACACTGCTGGAAGACAAGCGAATTCTGAGCGCCCAGGAACGCGCGCTGCTGGCCATGATTGTGCATCATGCCAATCTGGCGAGCAGCGGCAACCCGCAGACCCAGGAGGCGGTGCGCGCGGTGATCGCGTCGTCGGTGGGAGAGATTGTGGGACAGCGAGCCTTTGCCGTGCTTGGCGGCAGCATTGTGGAACGCATTCTCGAGGGCGATACGTCCTTCCCGGTCCGCGAGGCCGCGCATTCCACCACCGAGTATCTAGGGCCGAAGGATCCGCAGCCCCCGACTGCCCCCGGGCAGCACGGGACTCCGACTGCGCCGGCTGTTCCCGCCCCGAGCCCACAACCGGCCGACTCACCGGTCAGGTCCCCGCAGCCGCCATCCCCCGGGCCTCAGCCCCCGCACGCTGCGACTACGGTCACTGTGTCGCAATCCAGCATTGCGCTGGCCGAGCGGCCGCAAACGCTGCCGGCAAGGTGCGTTGTGCTCGATGAATTCCTCGCGCCGCAGGAACTGGCGGAGCTGACGCGCTTCACGCTGGATCATGAAGGGGATTTCCGGGCCAGCGAGGTCGTCTCTCCTTATGCCGAGGGAGGCATGATCAATTACGAGCACCGAAGCTCTCGCGTGCTGATGGATTTGGGCCAATACCAGGACATGATGCTGGAGCGCATCAAAACCGTATTGCCGCAGGTCCTGCGGAGACTGCAGATGGAAGAATTCCGCATCGTCGGCGTAGAGGCGCAGATCACCGCCAGCAACGACCGGGATTTCTTTCGCTTCCATGCGGATAACGCCAGCGGTCTCGTGGCGTCGCGATACCTGACATTCGTCTACTTCTTCCACCGGGAGCCGCGGGCCTTTGAAGGCGGGGAGTTGCGTATTCACGATGCGCGGCTGGACCAAGGTTCCTACGCGAGCGAGGGCACGTACCAGGCGGTAATTCCACGGCAGAACCAGATTGTGTTTTTCCCCTGCGAGCTCATGCATGAAATCACGCCTCTGAAATGCCCGTCGAGGCGCTTCGCCGATAGCCGCTTTACCCTGAACGGATGGCTGCGTCGATAAACAATCCGGCTTGGTTGGAGTGGATGGAATCTGTGATGGGAGGTTCGCGGCAGAGCTGTACCGCGAGCTTCCCGCCAGACCGCTATGTCTGCCTGCTCGACGAGCTGCCCCTGCACCTGCTGCCCCGGGCGACGCGCAAGCTGCTGGAGCAAACGGCTGATAGACCACTGGTGTTGAACCCGGAATGCAGGCTTCGCCGGGGCGATGATCTGCCGGATCAATTCCGCGCGAGACAGGATTTGCTGTCAGGATTCGCTCTGCAGGGAAAAATCGCGTGGGTTCGCGATCCGGAGGACGGAACGCTGCTGCCGTTCTGGTTGAGCGGAAGGTTGGAAGCGCTGTTGCGGGAATTGTCTCCCAATCAGAGAATTCATAGCTCTATTCCGGCGCCTACGATTTCATTGCTGGCCCAAGCCGGAATTCTTGTTCCGGAGCAGACCAGCCTTCGCGGAAGTCGCCGCAGGTCCTGGAAGAACCTTGCTGCCGGGTTTCAGGAGAAAAGTTACGCTCCATTGAGCAGCCTGATTCATCCGTTCCACGTCGCGGCTTTGCGGCGTTATTACCGGTATCAGGTCCGCACGGGAGCGATTCACCTGGGAGATCGCCAGAGTGCGCGTCGGTATACGGCGCATAACGAGCCAGTGGCGCGTTTTTTCCACCATCAGCTTGCCTCGACGCTCAGTCAAGTGGCGGGTGAGGCGCTCAAGCCCTCCTACGTTTATCTCGCCTCCTATCTGAGCGGAGCCGAACTGAAGAAGCATACCGACCGGGAGCAGTGCGATTACAGCATCACTGTGTGCGTGGATTATTCGCCGGAGCCGGATTTGGCAACGCCGTGGCCGATCCGCCTGCAAACAGCGGAAGGTACGGTAAGTGTTTATCAGGGCCTGGGCGACGGCCTCGCATACCGCGGCACACGAGTACCGCATTATCGGGACAAACTGGGAGAAGGCCAGACATCGACGTCAATCTTTTTCCATTATGTGCGCGAGGACTTTGCCGGCTCTCTTGACTGAGGCGTCAATTCAGACCGGAGACCACGTACAGAACCGAGAGGGTCTGGTTATAGCTATAGGCGAAGCGCTTGCCGTCGCTGCTCGCAATGATGGGAGCAACCAGCACCACGCCCGCGGGCACACCAGGCTTTAGTTCCTTCACTAGCGTTTCTTTGCCGGTGGCAATTTCCGCTTTGTAGACCTTGCTGGGAAACTCGCCGAAATGGTATCCGTAAAGCGCGGAGCCATCGCTGGACCATTCCACTGGAGTGAAGTCGGCGCTGAGGCGGGGCATGGGGCGGGTGCCGCCTCCGTCCAGAGAGTAGATGGAAGTGCCGTCCTCACCCGAGCCAGTCATAGCGCGGCCGTCCGGCGAGAAGACCCCGCAGGTGATCCCTTCCGGGCTTATCGGCTTGGCGTTTGCTGTGGCAACATCGACCAGGTAACAGCGTGTGGCGTGGCCGGCATCGTCACCGTTGACCGCAAAACGCCGCCCGTCCGGGAGGAAGCGCGCAAAGCCGTTGTGTACATGCTGCATGCCGGTGATGTTGAGGGTTCGTGCTTGTCCCGGGCCAATGGGGAGCAGCGTCACTTGCAGCGACTTGCTGGTCGAAATGGACAGCACCCACTTGCCATCCGGTGAGATTCCTCCGGCACTTCCATCTCCCAGCCGGACGGGGAGTGAACCGTCGACCTTGCGCATGAACACCTCATAGCCGGGACCCGCGGCCTCGCTGGAGTCTTCAAATACGACGAACTGGCCGTCGCTGGAGATGGCGCGAACCGAGTTCGCGTCGTGGTAGGAAAGGTCGATATCTTGGTCCCGATCGAGTGCAGCGTACGCCATATCGAGGCGCTTGGTGTTCAGGCTGAAGAGCACGCGTCCGTCCGGAGCGATATCTTCCAGATTGATCGCTACCGGTAGATCCAGCACCGTGCGGAGGCGCCCCGACCTGTTTACCGCCATCAGGTTCAGGTTGTATCCCTTGTCGATGGCGCTGAACCAGACTTCTTTTCCATCCGGGCGCCACGCCAGGCCGCTTTCACAATCCCACTCGCGAGTCAGCGAGCGAACGTGGCCGGTGGTATCCACCATGCTGACCACTCCGCGGGTGTCCCAGAGCGCGGGATGGTCCATGAAGGCGATGGTGTCACCCTGGGGAGAGAAGCGGATGTGGCTGATCCAGCCGGGGCTTTCGTACAGCACTTTGCCGATGGGATACTCGATGCGGCTATGGCCGTCCACATCGTGAACCACCGCCAGTTTGCCGGAAGGATCCCAGTCTGCCCAGCGAACATTAGCCAACACCTCCCGCGGCGATCCGCCCGCGACCGGAGCCCGCGCCAGCATGCCGTTCATGGTCTCCATCTGGCCGTTATGGATTCCGTGCAAGACCAGGGCCAATTCGTTGGCCCGCGAGATCCCCAGGAGATTGGCGTCGTTCAAGGCCAGGGGCTGAGAGAGCAGGGAATTACCCACCGTCGAGAAAAGCCGCACCGGGCGGTCGTTCCACGAGGCGGCATAAATGATGGACTGACCATCCGGCGCAAATCTTGCGGCATAGACCGTGCCGTCTTCGAAGGTCAGTCGGCTGTAGACGGGAGCCGGCGCGGCCCGGTAGAGCAGCGCGGCGGCGGCCACCACTACGACTGCGATGGCCATCATGGCGACTAGAAGCCAGGGCACGACGGAGGTCTTGCGCGTTCGTGATGCGGAGGAGATCGGCTTGAGGGGCGACGAGCCGGACAGGGTCTGCAATGCGAAGGTCAGGTCCTTGGCCGACTGAAAGCGATTCCCCGGTTCCTTCTCGAGACAATGGCGGATGATGTCCTGGAACGCGGCCGGAATGGCTGCATCTTCCAGATTGGCGGCGGGCGGTTCTTCGCGCAGCACCGCGGTAATGGTATCCACTTCAGTCTCGCCGCGGAAAGCGCGCCGGCCCGTGACCATTTCGTAGAGGATGGCGCCGAAGCTGAAAATATCGCTGCGATGATCCACTGCCTTGGCGCGCAATTGTTCAGGCGACATGTAAGCCACAGTGCCGATTACGGCTCCATGCTTGGTCACCGTCGTCATGCTTTCGATGGCGCAATTTTCTTCGACCGCGGCCTGCAGTTTGGCTACACCGAAGTCAAGGACCTTGATGCGGTCATCGTGGGTGATAAAGAGATTTTCAGGCTTCAGGTCGCGGTGAACGATGTGGCGTTCGTGGGCGGCTACCAGGGCATGCGCGACTTGCAGGGAGTAGGCCGAGGCCTGGCGCAGCGGGATGGCTCCTTCGTTGATGCGTTCGCGCAGGGTCTTGCCTTCGAGCAACTCCGAGACGATGTACGGAGCAGCGCCTTCGAAGCCCACGTCGTAGATCGCCAGAATATTGGGATGGTTCAGGGCAGCTGCGGCGCGGGCTTCCTGTTCAAAGCGGCGCAGGTGGTCGGGATTGCCGCTGGAGGCCGGACGGATCAGCTTGAGGGCGACATCGCGGCCGAGCCTTTCGTCACGCGCGCGAAAAACTTCACCCATGCCGCCGGCGCCGATTTTTTCCAGGACTCGATAATGCCCAACCAGCTGGCCCGTCATAGGCAAACTATCGAAATAGCTCGTGCAGGGGCATGTTAGGGGGCACGACTGGAGAGAGTCAATAGCAGCAATGGAGGGTACAGAATAACGTTCTGCCCGACGGCGTGCTATAATGACGGTTCGCCTGCATTCTTATCGAGGCAATCCTGTGATCTCCTCTAAAGGCGAATCCTGCGCCATCCAAGATCTTTAACGACGAGGTCGAACCATGTCCGGCCATTCTAAATGGGCCACAATTAAGCACAAGAAGGGCGCGCTCGACGCCAAGCGCGGCAAGATTTTTACCCGCCTGATCAAGGAAATCAGCATCGCCGCCAAGAACGGTGGCGGCGACCCGGATTCCAACCCGCGCCTGCGCACGGCTATTGTCGCGGCCAAGGCCGAGAATATGCCCGCGGACAATATCAAGCGGGCCATCCAGCGCGGCACCGGCGAATTGCCCGGCGCTACCTATGAGGAGTTCTCCCTGGAAGGCTACGGCCCGGGCGGCGTCGCCATCCTGCTGGACATCAACACCGACAATCGCAACCGCACAGTCAGCGAGATCCGCCACGTATTTGGCAAGAACGGCGGCAACATGGCCGAGGCGGGAGCGGTTTCGTGGATGTTCCACAAGAAGGGCGACATCATCGTCCCCAAGGCGTCGGCCAAAGAAGACGACCTGATGAACATCGTGCTGGAGTCGGGTGGAGAAGACCTGCACGACGATGGGGATAACTGGGAGATTATTACCGAACCCGCGGCGTACGAGGCTGTGCTGGAGGCCGTGAAGAAGGCGGGCATCACACCGGCATCGGCCAGCGTCGCTTATGTTCCGCAGAACTATATCAAGCTGGAAGGCCAGGCGGCGAATACCATGATCCGCCTGATGGAAGCGCTGGAAGAGCATGATGACGTGCAGAACGTGCACGCCAACTTCGATATCGATCAGAAATTGCTGGAAGAAGTTGCCGGATAGCGTTTCGACGATCTGGAACGGAAAAGCCGCCTTATGCAGGCGGCTTTTTTGTGATTACGATCACAGTTTGAGCTGTGAGCATGAGCGATGAGCTACCTTGTCCTTGCCTGCTCAAAGCTCATTGCTGACGGCTCACGGCTGACCCTTTCGCGACAGAGTTTTCAACACATTCGTGGAAAACGCTGTGGAAAAGCGCCGTACTGTTAACGTAAATGGTTCATTGGCGCATGCTTTAGCACTTTGCACCGGACTTGTTGCTGGCACTTTGGTGGTACGAATGGCAAAGAGGGAACGGCTCGACAAAGTCCTGGTAAATCGTGGTCTGGTTCCGTCGCGCGAGCGCGCGCAGGCGCTGATTATTGCCGGCAAGGTGCTCGTCAATGACCAGAAGATCAACAAGGCGGGCGCGCAGGTGGGAAATGACAGTGTGATTCGCCTTCTTGGGGAAGATCTGAAATATGTAAGCCGCGGCGGGTTGAAGCTGGAGCGTGCCCTTGAGCGCTGGCAGATCGATATCCCGGGGAAGATCTGCCTCGATGTCGGCGCCTCGACCGGCGGATTCACGGATTGCCTTCTGCAGCATGGGGCGGCTCGGGTAGTGGCGATCGACACCGGCTACGGACAAATGGATTTCAGATTGCGCCAGGATCCGCGGGTTCGGCTGCTGGAGAAGACGAATGCCCGGTACTTGACGGCTGCGCTTCTGGGCGAGATTGCGGGCTTCATCGCCATAGATGTGTCGTTTATTTCGGCGGCCCTGGTGCTGCCTGCGGTTGTGGCGAGCGCATTTCCTTCGGGCGTGGAGCGCTCGGGGCGAAAAATGGTTGTTCTGGTGAAACCTCAATTCGAAGCCGGCAGGGAACATGTCGGCAAGGGCGGTATTGTTCGCGATGAGAAGGCGCAGACCATGGCCGTGGAGAAGGTCAGAACGGCGGTCGCGCATCTGGGCGCGGTTCAGACCGACAGCATCGAATCCCCCATTCTGGGCGCAGAAGGCAACCGGGAATTCCTTCTCTACGCGGTGTTCTAGCCGCTGTATTTCTCCGGCGCGCTCTGTGGTGAATGTTGGACTTTTCTGTACAATCAACGTTTCGTCGACGAAATGGCAAATCAGCAATCATCCGCCCGCAAGACTGCCGCGGTAATCTCGAGACCGGGGCGTCCGCAGGTAGCCGAAATCATGCCGGACCTGCTGCACTGGTTTGCCGAGCACAATTACACGGTGATTGTCGATGAGCAAACGGGGAAGTACGTTTCCACCCAGCCGGTCGTGCCCCGTTCGCAAATGGCATCCCAACCGCTGGATCTGGTGGTCGTGCTGGGCGGCGACGGGACCCTGCTATCGGCGGCCCGGGTGACGGCGGCGCAGGATGTGCCGTTGCTTGGGGTGAATCTGGGCTCTCTCGGATTCCTGACCGAAGTGCCACTACACTCGCTATACACGATGTTAGACGCGATCGCGGAGGGACGAGCCGCGGTCGAACAGCGCTCGTTGATGCAAGTCGAGATGCGCCGTGACGGCGTGGTGCGCGGCAGTTACATGGTGTTCAACGATGCAGTGGTAAACAAGACGCCGTTGGCTCGGCTCAACACCTACGATCTCTATGTGGATAAGGCATTCGTCTCCAGCTATCGCGCCGATGGCATGATCATCTCCACCCCTACGGGTTCGACCGCGTATTCGTTATCAGCCGGAGGTCCGGTCCTGATGCCGACGGTGCAGGCCTTGGTCATCACGCCGGTTGCGCCGCACGCGCTCACGCACCGGCCGCTGGTGGTGCCCGATTCGGTGGAGATTGAAATTCTGTTGCGCAGCGAAGACGAATTGGCCTATCTCAGCCTCGACGGCCAACCGGGCCTCGACCTGCGGGATGGCGATCGCGTGCACTGCCGCCGTTCGGAACATCGTGTGAACCTGTTCCGCACCGGGACGGATTTTTTCCAGGTGCTGCGCACCAAGATGAAGTGGGGAGAGCGTCCGGTTTGAGGACGACATTCGGATCCCTGTCTCAGAAATGCGGCGGTTCGACTAGTCCTGGTTCCGCGGATGAGAGGTTCCCTGGCTGTTTCTTTGCTTCTCGATGCGGTCGTATTGCGCCTTGAGGCTGGCGTAATTCGCCTCCATTTGCTGATACTGGTCGCGCAATGACGGATACTGGGTCAGAATCTGGTCATACTGCATCTTCAGGCCAGCGTACTCGCGATCTAGCTGCTCATATCGGGTATGCAAGGCTGCATACTCCGTCATTTTCTTCTCTGTGCGCCCGCGCGCAAGTCCGGCCAGGTAGGACGTAATTACGAGAAGTGCTACGACTACGAACTTCCCCGCTTTCCGTTCCACGGGATTGGCGGCGTTACTGCCAGGCTCGTTTGTGGCCATGTTCACCCTCGCTTCAGATTCGGTATTCTAGCCTAATCGAGCCCGCCCGAAAGGAAAAATTCAATCTCTGTTCCAGGTGCCTATTCAGATCTCCAGCCGGAGAATATCTGACACTGTTTCCCGGCGGCGAATTAGTCTTGCGGAGGTGCCGGCCACCAATACTTCTGCCGGCCGCGGGCGGGTGTTGTAGTTGGAGGCCAGCGCCATACCGTACGCTCCGGCATCCAGAATCGCCAGCAGGTCTCCCTCCTGCACACCCGGGATCTGGCGATCACGGGCGAAGAAATCTCCGGTCTCGCAAACGGGGCCGACAATGTCGGCGGTTTCCGGCTTTGCGCCCGCTTCAGCGCGCTGGGTGACGGGCACAATCTCGTGGTAAGCGCCATAGAGCGCCGGACGGATTAAATCGTTCATGGCCGCGTCTACTACGAGAAAGCGCTTCCCATCATTCGCTTTCCTGTAGATGACGGAAGTTACCAGAATGCCGGCGGGGCCCACGATAGAGCGTCCCGGTTCGAGCAGGAGTTCCACGTCCAGATCGCGCAAGGGACCAGCGAGCGCGCGCGCATACGCGGCCGTGTGGGCAGGGAAATCGATATCAGGCTTGTCATAGGAAATCCCTAATCCGCCGCCCGCGTCCACATAGTCGATGCGGTGGCCGTCTTTCCGCAACTCGCCGACGAGATCGGAGATCCGCGCCATGGCCTCGCCAAAGGGAGCCACGTCGGTGATCTGCGAACCGATGTGCACGCTCACCCCGCGCACCCTGAGGTAACGGGCGCTGGAGGCTTTGTGGTATAGGGCGCGAGCCTCGCGGATGGGCACGCCGAACTTGTGCTTATGCAGGCCAGTTGAAATATAGGGATGGGTTTCGGCGGCGACATCTGGATTGACGCGCAGCGCGACAGGCGCGCTGGTGTGCAGCCGTCCCGCGCATTCGGCCAAGGCCCAAAGTTCGGACTCGCTCTCCACATTGAAGAGCAGGATGCCGGCCTTCAGGGCGGCGGTCAGTTCTTCACGCGTCTTGCCCACCCCGGAAAACACCACTCGCTTTGCCGCTTTCTTGTCGGCGGCTAGCACGCGTTCCAATTCTCCGCCGGAAACCACATCGAAGCCGCAGCCCTTTTTCGCCAGCAGGCGCAGGATACCGAGGTTCGAATTGGCTTTGACCGAATAGCAAATCGTATGAGGAATGCTGCGGAATGCGCCCTCAAAAATCGCATACCGCTCATGAATCATGGCCGCCGAATAGACGTATAGTGGTGTGCCGTGTTTCTTGACCAGCTTGGTAATTGCCAGCTTTTCGCAGGCAAGAGTATATAACCCGGTGCGGCGCAGCAATCCCTGCTTCATCTCCCGATAGACGAAGCCCGGTGGGCGGGGGTTGCGGATAGGCTGACTGCGGGGAGTCATTTCTTTTTGGAGGTGGACGCGTTTCCTCGAACTCGGATCGCGACCACAGTCTGGTCATCGAAGGTTTCGACCCCAGCCGAGTGCTCGGCGACGGCCTTGAAGAGAGACTCGACCACGCAGGAAGCCGACTGCTCGGCGCATTCGGCAACCACTTTCTCCGTTCGCCCGCGCCCGAAGAGCTCTCCCTTGCTGTTGCGCGCGTCGAGAATGCCATCGCTGAAGAAGACGAACATGTCGCCGGGCTTCATGCGGAACTGAAACTCCTCGTATTCCGCTTCGTCGAACAGCCCGAGAGGCAGGCCGGTGGCTTCAATGACTTCATTCTTTCCGCCATTGACGTAGATGGGACGCGGAAGCCCGGAATTGGAGACCGTCAAAGTGCGCTGTTCGTCGTCCCAGACGGCATAAATGATGGAAACGAATTGTGCTTCGATGCGGCGCTCGGCAAGGGAAAGATTCACAGCGGAGAGCATTTCCCCGGGCGCGGGTTCGATGGGGGCGTGGGAGCGGATGATGCCGCTGACCAGCGCAGCATAAATGGCGGCGGGGGCTCCCTTGCCGCTGACGTCGCCGATGACAATGCCCAGCCGCGACATGGAATAGGGAATGAAATCGTAGAGGTCGCCGCCAATGGTGCGCGCCGGAATAAATTTTGCGGCTACGTCCAGATGGGCCAGCTTGGGGTTGCTCTGCGGCAACAGGCGGCTCTGCAGTTCGCGGGCTAACGACAGATCGCGTTCCAGGCGGAGCTCCTGGCGTTCGATCTCTTCGTACAGCCGCGCATTCTCGATCGCAATGGCGATCTGCGCGGCCAGGGTCGTCATGGTCCGCTTATGCTCGTCGGTAAAGAAACCGCGCCGGGTGTGCTCCAAATCCAGCACGCCCACCACCTTGCCCTTGTAGATCAGCGGGACAACCAGTTCGGAGCGCGTCTCCGGATTGGCCTCGACATAACGGCTGTCCTGGGTCACGTCGGGAACCAGAACGGCCTCTTTGCTCTCGGCGGCGTATCCCACCAGGCCACGGCCAATCGGGATTTCATGCTTGAGGTGAATGTTCTCGTTAAAGCGCAGGGAGAATCGATGCTGCAGTTGTTGTCCTGAGCGATCGAGCAACAGGATGCTGAACATCTGGTAATCGATCAGCCGGCGCACAAGTTCGGCGATGCGGCCCAGCAGTTCATCGAGATTGAGAATCGAGGTCAGTTCACGGGCAATCTCATTCAGCAGCAGCAGAATGCGCGCCTGCTTGGTGGTGCGCGTATAAAGCTGCGCATTCTCAATGCCCGCCGCCATACGCGAGGCTACGAGCGTGAGCAGGCGCTGATGCTCTTCGGTAAAGTAGCGCGGCTCGCGGGCTTCGATATCGATGACCCCGATGACGCGGTTCTTGGTGATGAGCGGAATGGCCAGTTCCGAGCGTACGTTGGGAATGGCCTCGATATAGCGTGGGTCCTCGCTGGCATCGTCAACCAGCACCGGTTGTCTCAGTTGGGCCGCCAGTCCGGTCACGCCTTCCCCGACTTTGACCCGGGTACGCTCGGTGAACTCGGCGGGATAACCGATCTGGAAGCGGAAGCGCATCTCCTGCGTCTTCTCGTTCAGCAGAAGGATCGCGAATATCTCGTAGTTGATGACCTTGCGAACGACTTCAGCGACGCGGCGCAGCGTGGTGTCGAGGTCCAGCGAGGTGGCGAGCACGTCGGCCACGTCGAGCAGCAGCGACTCCGCGGGGGACGGATCCGGTTTGGACACCACGGAACTCATTCTGGTAATGATAGCAGCCGCATTTTGTTGGTTACCTGAGCGGGGGAACTCAGCGGATTAGGCCAGACCGTGAAACCGCTTACCCCATCCGGATTCGCGCCGGTGTTACTCCCTGGGAACTACGCAAATATCGGCCAGGTTGCGGTACTTTTCGGCATAGTCAAGGCCATAGCCGACTACAAATTCATCTGGAATCTTAAATCCGATGTAATCGCCTTCCAGCGGAAGCTTTCGCCGCGAAGGTTTATCCAGAAGCGCGGCGACTTTTAAAGAGCGCGGCTGGCGGGCCATTAACAGATTCTTCAAATACGTCATGGTCAGGCCCGTGTCGAGTATGTCCTCAACCAGAATGATGTTCCTGTTCTTCATGCTCTGATCGACATCTTTGGTGAGCTTCACTTCGCCGGTCGAGTCCCAGCCGCTGTTAAGTTCCTGCGTTGGAGTCGGGCGATTGCCGTAGCTGGAGACGCCGATGAAGTCAAAGGTTGCGTCCAAATCGACATGGCGCGCCAGGTCGGCAAGGAAAATCGCCGCGCCCTTGAGCACTCCCACCAGAATGACCGATTGCCCTGCGAAGTCCGTGGTAATCTGTGCGCCCAATTCGCTCACGCGCCGGGCAACGTCCTCGCGCCCAATCAGCACCTTAAGTTCAGGCATGGGGTTTCATATTAAACTAGGTTCGCGAATTCTGAAAAAGCAGGAATCGACCACCAGCCAGGAGCCGGGAACAATGAACCTGAAAGGCGTCAAACTCACGTGGTTAGGACACGCTACATTTCGCATCGAGACCCCGGGCGGCAAGACCGTCATCATCGATCCCTGGGTCATGAACAATCCGATGTGCCCGGAATCAGAAAGAAAAGTGAAAAAGGTGGATATTCTGCTGTGCACTCACGGACATGGCGATCACATCGGGGATGCGGTTGAAATCTGCAAGCAGCACAATCCCATCGTGGTAGGCATCCCGGAGTTGGCCGGCTGGCTGCGAAAGAAGGGCGCCAGGCAAATTGCCGAGATGAACAAAGGAGGCACGCAGACTGTCGGTGACATCAAAGTCACCATGGTGCATGCCGACCATTCCTGCGGGATTCAGGATGGCGATGAGCTCATCTATGGCGGCGAAGCCTGCGGCTATGTGATGGAATTTTCAAACGGAGCAAAAATTTATCATGCGGGCGATACCAATGTATTCGGCGACATGGCGATCATCCGCGATCTCTATGCCCCTGAGATCGTGATGCTGCCCATCGGGGATCATTACACGATGGGACCGCGGGAAGCTGCCTACGCCTGCAATCTGCTGAAACCGAAAACTGTCATTCCTATGCACTTCGGAACTTTCCCCGTGCTTACGGGGAGGCCGGGCGAGCTGCAAAAGCTGGTGCCCGGAGTTGAGGTTCTCGAAATGAAGCCCGGCGAGACCATCGGCGCCAAGGATCTGGCCGCGTAAGGCGGTCGCGATGCGAGTGCGTTGACACATCAGAAAGGCAATCGCGTGACGGAAAGCAGGAAGAAAGGCTCTCCCGCCAGCTGGCGGCACTATAACTTCACCACCGCCGGACCGGTGGATGATTATCTGTACTCCATGCTGCCCAAGCGGGATGAAGTGCTGGCCGAAATGGAGAATTACGCCACTGAGAACGAGATTCCGATTGTCGGTCCCGCGGTTGCGCGTGTGCTGCAGCAACTGGCCATGATGATCAAGGCGCGCAAGATCTTCGAATTGGGCTCAGCCATCGGCTATTCCACGATCTGGTGGGCCCGGGCGGTGGGGGAAGGCGGCACGGTCATCTACACAGATGGGGACTCCGGCAACGCGGAGCGAGCCCGAGGTTACTTCGCGCGGGCAGGCGTTTCCGGACAAATTGCAGTGCGAACCGGCGACGCCCTCGAGATTCTTTCGGAAGAAAAGCACGAGTTTGACATCATCTTCAACGATGTCGACAAGGAAGACTACCCGCGCGTGCTGCGCCTGATTGCTCCGCGTCTGCGCAAGGGCGGGTTGTTTATCACCGACAATGTGCTTTGGAGCGGACGTGTTGCGGAAAAGAATCCGGATGCGCAGACTAAAGCCATCCTGGAGTTCAACCGCAAATTGTATGACTCGACGGAGTTCTACACGACCCTGTTGCCGATCCGCGACGGGCTGGGGGTGGCGCTCAAGCGATAACGGCATGGCGGGACAGCCGAGCGCGGCTGTCCCCACGTCGTTCGCGGCGCCTATTTTGGTTGCGGCTGGATTAGTTCCACGTCAATCGTGATTGAAATATCGTCCCCGACGACGCCAGGAGCTCCGTTCACGCCGAAATCCTTGCGGTTTATTTTCGTACTGGCGGAAGCCCCGATGCGCTGATTGCCCCACGGGTCCTTGATGGGCGCAGAGGGCCCCTCCACATCGAGCACGACCTGTTTGGTAACGCCGTGTATTGTCAGGTCGCCGGTAATCTGCAGCTTTCCTTCTCCCGCGCTTTTGGCCTGCCTGGAATGAAAGGTGATGGTCGGATACTTTTGCACGTCAAGGAAATTGGGACTGCGGAGATCGTTATCGCGCATGGTGACCCGGGTGTCGACCGAGTCCGCTTCGATGGTGGCTTCCAGGGAATCCTTCGACGGGTCTGAAGGATCGTAATTGGCCGAGCCGGTGACTTTGGTGAAGGCTCCGCGCACGGTCGACACCCCCAGGTGCCGGACCGAAAACTGGGCTGAAGAATGGTTTGGATCGATCTTCCAATTGCCCGTCTGGGCCGCAGTTGCGGCGGCCAGTGCCAAGGTGGATACGAAAACAAAAGCTCCTCGATACATCAGAATTCCTTTCATGGCGAAGTATTAGCAGGGTTCTGAGATGTTAAATGGATTTGACGGGGATAGCTAATAAATCGTCGACCAAGCCGACTTCTTTTTGCAGGAACGGCTCGGCGTGGGTGACGCCGCCGAGCATTCCGTAAAAACGGGCCATCGCATCGACGCGCGCCCGGATTTCTTCGTGAGCAGGGAACAAGTCCTTGCCCGCATCCTGATTACTGAATTGTGAGTGGTAGGCAAGAATGGACGCAAACTTGGCTTCGAACTGGGCGCTGATATCGACGACGAACGTGGGCCGGATATCGTAGTAGAGCGTCGCGTAGATGATCTTGAAGGGGCGATGCGGTGGCAGGGCTGCCGCCTGCGGGCCCAGCGCGAGTTTCGCCAATCCCGCCAGAAAACAGGCTTCGTAACCCAGTACCGACGCGGTGTAGTGGTCGGGATGGCGTCCTTTCCAGTAGGGCAGAATGACGAGGCGCGGACGGGTCTCGCGCAGGACTGCGGCGACTTTCAGACGGTTCTCCCAGGTGTTTTCGACGCGGCCGTCGGGGATATCAAGGGCGCGGCGCCATTGCACGCCAAGAATCTTCGCCGCATCGGAAGCCTCCCGGGCGCGATCTTCCGCCGTGCCGCGCGTGCCCATCTCTCCCTGGGTCAGATCGAGAATGCCGGCACGCTGGCCGCGCTGCGCGGCTTTGAGCAAGGTTCCGCCGCAGGTCTGCTCCACGTCATCGCGGTGCGCGGCGATGGCGAGAATGTCGAGCGCCTGACCTTGCGCAGGGGAAGTCATCAATCGAGATTTCCTTGCTCCAGCACCACGTTTTCCCGGACGATGAGGCGATGCGCGGCCATTTCCTTCAGCGTCGGCAGGACGCGGTTCACATGTTCATCGGTGTCGACAAAGATGATAATCACCGGCAGCCTGCCGCCCGTTTCCACCAGGTGTGCGGTCTCCACACGGTGCCTTCCGAGAAATCCCGCAACGCAGTGAATTGCTGTCGCCGCGTAGACATTTTCCTGGCGCAGGTAATTCAGGATTTCCATGGCGAGCGGCCGGTGATGCCACTGGTCGGATTCGTTCAAATAGATTGTGACCTGCACCGCCATCGCATCTGGCATTTTACTCGCGTGCCTCCCATTCCGGGCGCAATATGCCGTAGAGCTCGGAGTCTACGAACAGGTTCCATTTGTGCAGATGCTCGCGCTGGCAGCCTTCGTGACGCATGCCCAGCTTCTGCAGAACGCGGCCGGAAGCAGCATTGTGCTTGAAGTGCGAGGCGAAAATGCGGTGCAGGCGAAGCTCTTCAAATCCATACCGCAGCATTTCGCGCCCTGCCTCCGTGGCGTAGCCTTGCCCCCAGGACGGCACTCCCAGCCAATAGCCCAATTCGGCATGCTGATGTTGCTGGTCGATTCGCAGGCCGATTCCGCCGATCTGGTGTCCATCGCCGCGCAGCGTGATGGCGAGCCAGACTTTGTCGGGGTCCTTTGTCAATTCCAGGAACGCTCTCGCATCCCGTTCGGTATAGGGATGCGCGATGCGCAGCGTGGTGGCCGCCACCTCGCGGGCGCCGACGAGGGGCAACAATTCAGGGATGTCCGCTTCAACATAGGGCCGCAGCGTGAGCCGGGTGGTTCGCAGGGTGGGTTTGGCGGTCACGTCAGATAGCCCGCGCCACGGCCATTCCTACCAGCGCGCCGCCGAGGCAGAGGAGATTGTTCCCCAGGATATTGGCCAACATCAGTCCCCACTGGCCCTGCTCGAAGAACGAAACGGTTTCGAAGGCATAGCTGGAAAAGGTGGTGAAGGATCCGCAAAAACCGACGACCACCAGCAACCGCCAGCGCGGATCGAGCAGAACGCGTTCCGTGGTCCAGATGACAAACAGGCCAACGATGAAGCTGCCAAGCATGTTGATGATGAGCGTGCCGTAGGGGAAGACGGGACCAAACTCGCGCAGAGCGACGCGATTGAGGATGAAGCGGAGGTTGGCCCCCAGGATTGCGGCAACAGAAATTGCGAGGAAGTCCTTCACTCGAACTCTCCTACAAAAATCGTCTTGAATGTTGTAGGAGTTATCAGCCGGGTGGACCGGCGGTTATGGCGAACTCCATCGCCGTGAAATCATTAAACCACAAAGGACGCGAAGGTTCCGGAAGCTGCGCCGGCAGAGAAGAATTATTTCTTGCGCTCGACCAGATACCTTGCGATCTCCTTCAGCGTTTCTGCACGTGGTCCAAAACTCTGCAACTCTGCGAAGGCGTCGCTGACCAGTTCCTCTGCTTTCTTTACCGAGCTGTCCAGTCCAAACAATGCGGGATAAGTCGCCTTCTCGGATGCGGTGTCCTTACCCGCCGTTTTGCCGAGTTGTTCGGAAGTCTGGGTGACGTCCAGCACGTCGTCAACGATCTGAAAGGCTAGCCCGATAGCCAATCCGAAAGCGCGCAGGTGCTCGACTTCGCGCTCTTTGGCTCCGCCGTAAAGGCCGCCAGTCACCAGGCTGGCGGTGATCAGGGCGGCTGTCTTGGAGCGATGAATGTATTCCAGCATCTCCGCGGTGGGCTGGGTATGTTCCGCTTCGAGATCGACGACCTGACCGCCGATCATGCCGTTGACAGTGCCGGTGCCGCGGGCAGCCTCCTCGATGATTTTGACGCGCGCTTCGGCGGGACACTGCAGGCGCGCCAGGACTTCGTAGGCCCGCGTTTGCAGCGCGTCTCCAGCCAGAATGGCGATGGCCTCGCCAAATATCTTGTGGCAGGTCGGGCGCCCGCGGCGCAGGTCGTCATTGTCGAGAGCGGGCAAATCATCGTGGATAAGGGAGTACGTGTGCAGCATCTCCAATGCCGCACCCAGTTCCTCGATACCGACAGGCAATGAACCGGTCACCATGCGCGCCGCTTCCATGCAGAGCACGGGCCGGAGGCGCTTTCCCCCGGCGAACACGCTGTGACGCATGGCCTTGTGAATGGATACAGGATGCTCGGTTTCGAGCGGAATCAGACGGTCGAGCGCCGCGTCAGCCAGTCGCTGCCCTTGTTCCAATGTCTCCTTGAGCATCAGCAGGCAGTATAGCAAGAGGAGATCTGCCGCTCGCTCTCGGGCACGACA
Organism: Candidatus Sulfotelmatobacter sp.; assembly: GCA_035651855.1. Taxonomy (GTDB): domain Bacteria; phylum Acidobacteriota; class Terriglobia; order Terriglobales; family Acidobacteriaceae; genus Sulfotelmatobacter. The sequence goes on along the minus strand of DASREX010000102.1, from coordinate 59,876 downwards.
GAAAAAGGACGCCCGCAGGCGTCCTCTCGAACACAGGGAAGTCACGCCGCGTTGGGCAAGACACCGGTGCTGCGTAACAGAGAGGTCAGCACGTTCTTGATATCGTCGGCCGGGCAGACGTCGCAAGCTCCAGCCGAGAGCGCAGCCATCCACATTTCTTCGTCCGGAACACGGTGCGTGCAGACAATGGATAGACGCGGGAAGTCCTGGTGCAGGCGCTCGACCTCCGCCAGCGGCGAATGCTCAAGATTGAGAACCACCGCTTGCGGCCGGTTTCTCGCGACATTGTCGAGCATTTGTTCATGGGAACCTGTGACGTGCACTGCGAAGTGCGGGCGCAGGCCGCCGGCCAGAGACTGGGCCACTCCCGGATCTTTTTCGAGAAGAACAACACTCTGAGCCATGCATCCCCCGATCTGCAAGCGCGATGACGGCTGGCACCGGCGCTCGACTAAGCTGCGGGGTGGCTGGGACAACCACAACTCCACAGACAGCTAAGTTGAAATCCCAAGCCGCGGACCTACCGGCGGGCAGACGCCTGGTCCGACAGCGGCTCGAAGGGTTCGGCCTGAAGCTTCCCGTTCTTTTTCAGCAGAATTTCGACCTTGCCTTCTGCCTGTTCCAGCTCTTTCCGGCAGGCGGAAGAGAGCTGCATGCCTTCTTCAAAGAGGGTCAGAGACTTCTCCAAAGGGACCTCTCCCTTTTCGAGTTCCTGAACAATCTTCTCTAATCGCTGGAGACACTCTTCAAACTTGGGCAACGGGATTTCGCTCCGTCTGTATATTCTAATGCTACCAGCAGGAGGGAATGTCCAGTCTTTTCGTACATCGCATCAAGAAAATTACAAGTGAGAAGTTCCGGAACGGGACGCAATGACTGAAAAATCGTTTTTGCAAAAAGGCGGTCCGCTGACAATCCTGGGTGTCAAACAGCGCTTTGCGAAAACGGTTAGACCGAAGCCGCCGGTTGGGTGCCTAGCGCTTCCAGAACATCGACGGCGGAACTGTACCGTCCCATTGGCGCGCTGATCTGCGCACCCTGCGCCATCTGCCGGCAGGCGATCAGCATTTCGCGCGCGATGGCTACGCCCTCGGCCCGGGCGGCTTCAGGCGTCTGTGCCCGCGCCATGCGTTCGAGAATTGAATCCGGAACAGACACCCGCAATTCGTTCTTCATGAACTCCGCGTTCCGCACGCTGACCAGCGGCCAGATGCCGGCGATCACCGGAATCCGGCAATGCTCGATGCGGCGCAGAAAAATTTCCAGCAGCCGCAGATCGAAGACCGGCTGGGTAACTACGTACTCGGCGCCGGCTTCCACTTTGAATTCGAAGCGGCGAATCTCCTCGTCCAGGTCGGTGAGTCCGGGATTCGCCCCGACGCCGATGACAAAACCGGTTCCGCTGCCGATGGGGTTGCCGCCGAGATCGAGGCCGCGATTCAGGTTGTGCACGATGTTGACCAGGCCAATGGCGTCGACATCGAAGACCGCGGTCGCGTCCGGATAATTCCCCATCTTCGGCGGATCGCCGGTAATGCAGATGAGGTTCCGGATGCCGACGGCCGCAGCTCCCAGCAAATCACTCTGGATACAGAGCACGTTGCGATCGCGGCAGGTGTAGTGCAGGATTGCATCGATGCCCACCTCCCGCTGGATCAGCAAGGAGAGCGCCTGATTGCTCATGCGCGCGGAAGCGCGCGGACTGTCCGGAATGTTCACCGCGTCAACCCCAACCGACTTCAGGAATCGCGCGCCTTCAATTTCCTTGGCAATATCAATTCCCTTGGGAGGCACAATTTCGACCATCGTCGCGAACTCGCCCCTGGCAAGCTTCGCACCCAGGGGTGAACGCATTTCCAAAGGAACGGCCGCCGTGGGGCGCGGAGCCGATTGAGACGGAGCGCCGTGGCCGGCCGCGGTCCTACCTCGCGCTTCCCCCACGCGCAGGGCCGATTTCATCACGCGAATGTGGTCGGGCGTGGTGCCGCAGCACCCGCCCACCAGGCGAACGCCCGCGGCCACAAACTTACGAGCGTAACTGGCCATGTATTCCGGCGAGCACAGGTAGATATTCCGGCCATCCACGGAGCGCGGAATGCCCGCGTTGGGTTGCGCCGCTAAAGGCAGGGAACTCGCTGCCCGCACCCGTTCCATCGCGTCCAGCATGGCAACCGGGCCGACGCTGCAGTTGCAGCCGATCACGTCCGCGCCCCACTCCGCCAATTTCGGAGCGAAGGTCTCAGGGTCGGATCCGTCCAGGCAGTTGCCGTCTTCATCGATCGTGACCTGCGCCACAATCGGAAGCGAAGGGTTGACGTCCTTCGCCGCCAGCAGAGCCTGGTGAATCTCTTCCAGGTAACCGAAGGTTTCCAGGATCAGCAGATCCACTCCACCTTCGACGAGGGCCTCAATCTGCTCGCGAAAGGAGTCACGTGCTTCCTGATAGGAAGTCTTGCCCAGCGGTTCGATTCTGGTTCCCAGCGGGCCAACCGATCCCGCCACCCACACATCGAAGCTCTTGGCGGCTTCGCGAGCCAGGCGAACGCCCGCCCGGTTGATGTCCCGGACTTTATCGGCCAGGCTGTGTCGAGCCAGGCGAAAAGAATTGGCGCCGAAGGTGTTGGTTTCGATAATCTCGGCCCCGGCCTGTAGGTAGTCGTGGTGAATGCCGCGAATCAGGTCGGGTTGAGAAAGATTCAGCTCATCGTAAGACCGGTTGATGAATATGCCTTTGGCGTAGAGCAGCGTCCCCATCGCCCCATCGCAGAGCACGGGAGACTTCTTAATCCGGGCAAGAAAGTCAGCCGCCATATATTTTGTGAGAATACAGGATGCAGGCGGGATTGCGCATCTTGCGCGTCGGCCGTGCCTGGCCGAGGACTTCCCGGGGGAGTCTGCTATAATCAACGATTTCACAATTAAATCTTCCGTTTTCAACTCGTTAGGAGCCTGCCGTTTGAACAAATGCATCCTCGCCTGGCTGGTCGGACTGGCGGCCGTCCTCAACTTGCTTTCCTGCGGCGGATATAAGAAATCCGGGCCCCCCAGCGGCTTAAAGGAACGCGTGGTCGCTTCCCAAGGGGTCACGGCGGGTTTCAGCTTAGGCTCCCTCGTAATCCTTAATGGCCAGAACGATACCTTGCCGCGCGTGTCCCCTATAAGCGCTGGAACTTCTCCCGGGTTGATGGTGCTTTCTCCCACCAGAAATATCCTGGCGGCTTTTGACTCCGCCAGTAACACTGTGTATGCGGTGAACACGGTAAAGGAGAGTGCGATTGGCAGCGTGCGTCTTCCAGGGCCAACCTCCAGCATTGTCCTCCCTACGGCGAATACGGTGGGCTATGCCGCGGTCCCGACGGCGACCATCGGCGGCTTCGCATTCCTCGGTGCGATTGAGGTGATGAATTTCACTTCCGGCACCTTTACCAGCATTGCGGTGAACAACGCGCAAACCGTCGTGTCCGATGACACCGGGACCAAGCTGCTGGTATTCAGTGGAGACTCGGATTCAGTCACGGTGATCAGCCCGGGCATCGCGGTCCCGCCGGTGGATACGAGTTGTGCGACTCCGGGGAACGCTGTCTGCACCGTCGTTCCCGGTTTCGATCGGCCGGTGAATGCGGTAGTGAATGGAAGTACGGCCTACGTTCTGAATTGCGGCCCACAGTGCGGCGGCACTCAAGCCAGCGTCGCCGTTTTCGACCTTGGAACGATGAGCATCACGCAGACGATTCCAGTCGATGCCGCGACGGTCGCGGTTCTGAGCGGATCCACGCTTTACGTGGCCGGGACCCCTGCCAGCAACAACGCCTGTACCGGACAGACGACTGCCGCGACCAAGTGCGGACGCCTGGACGTGGTCGACCTTGGTTCCGGCACGGTCACTGCCAGCGCCGTGATCACCGACGGCTATCACCAGCGCATAGACTTGACTCAGAACGGGCAACTCTTTATCGGCGCGCGCGACTGCACCAACGTCGGGAACGCGAATAATCCCGGCGGCAGCGAGATTCGTGGGTGCCTGTCGATTTACAGAATCGGCGATGGCTCCGTTCTCATCCCTCCGGAGACTGGAAATGTGAACGGATTGCAGGGCTTCACCAGCCGTTTTGTGGAGTACGTCGCGGTAGGCGGCGCGCTGCACGTCTATGACACCAAAAAAGACGCTCTGCTGATCAACAATTTCCTGCCGCAAGGTACGATCAACGTCGTTGGGTACGTGGGAGACGTGAAGGCCATCGATTTCTTCTAGCGGCAGGCGATGACGGACCGCTTACTTTGCGGGATCAAGCCGCAATGCGTGAGCTTTGGCGGCTTCCACCGCTTGCGGGCTGAACGGGAGCGGGTAGGTGGTTCCTTCATACCAGGCCTTCCATTGGTCCATGTAGTACGGGCTCAAGAAATTTCCACCTTGCCCGGTGACGATGTTCAGGGTCGAGCGGTCCAGGTCCGCCAGGTTGGCGGTGAAGCGCTCAGACGGGCCATGATGCGCGCTGACCGCCTTGACTGTGTATCCGCTGCCGGACTGCTCCTGCCATCCCGGACCCGACCAGTGCCTCAAGATCGGGATTCTGCCCAGGATGGGATGCTGAATCTCGACCGCATTTACCGGTCCCCAATGCCAGGAGGCGAGATCTTTGGGCGCATGAGCGTCATTGACCGCACTCTCGACCGCGGCGGCGAGCAACTCGTCATAATTCGGATACTTTTCGGGAAGCCACCGCTTGGGACGGTGGAGCATGATGTTTTCCAGCCAGACCGACCACATTTCCCAGGCATAGGTTTTCCAGTTCAGGAGGTGCGCGTTGGCCGGATCGGCAGGCTCGCTGCCCAGCTTAGGCTGCAGCAACAGCCAGCGCAGTTTCTGCATGGATTTCTCCGTGATGGTCGGTGCTGCCGAGGAGGCCGACATGCGGCCGTCCCAACTTCGCATCAGGTCGGCAGCCTGCCGGGCGCGGGCGGAAGGCTTGCTGGCGTGATCGACCGCATAAACAAATCGCTCGGCGGCGAACAAGTCTGCCTCCGACTGCACATCCATCTGCAGGGCGAGCATGTCGGCAGCGGAAAACTGCCGCCCCGATTCCAGGACATGATAGATGCGTGCGGTGCGCCAGGGAGCTTCCCACTCCATGCTGATGGGATTCGGGTAATCGTCCGGAGTGATCCTGCCATTGGCCGTGGCGATAATCCCCGACGGCGGGTTGTAGACGCTGGGAAGCTTGTCGAAGGGAATGTACGAAGTCCATTCGTGCGCGTCGTCAGCGCCGCTCACCGGGAGGCTGCCGTCGCCGGCGGCGCGGATCGGCACCTTCCCGGTCGCGTGATACCCGATGTTTCCCTCCACATCGGCGTACACCACGTTTTGTCCCGGGGCATCCAGTTGCGCGAAGGCTTTCTTGAACTGCTCCCAATTTTGGGCCGCATTCACATCGAAGAATGGAATGTGCAGGCCGTCGTAGAGGGTCCAACGAAGGGCCAGTGTGCGGGTTTCGCCGGGAATTAAGGGCGTGATGACCGGGCCGTGCCGGGTGATCGTTATCTCCACCTGCACGTCTGGCCTGTCCTTGACATGAATCAGTTCGATCCGGTGCTCAGGTTGCACCCATCCCTTAGGAGTTTGATACGCGCCTTGCGGGTTGAAGTTCTCGATGTAAACATCCGTCACTGTCGGGCCGATGTTAGTGAATCCCCAGGCAAGGCGCTGGTTGTGCCCAACGACGACGAAGGGCATTCCCGGCAGCGTCACGCCCGCGACGTCGAATGCTCCCGAGCGCAAGTGTGCTTCGTACCACAGGTTGGGCATCTGATGCCCGAGATGCATATCATTGGCGAGCAGGGGCTTTCCCGTGACCGTGTGCGCGCCCGACACAACCCAATCATTGGAGCCGTTGACCGGCAGAGGCTCGGGCAAGCTGTCGACGGGAACCGCATTCTTCGTCACCTCGTTATCGGGAGCCTCTTCATCTTCGTCTTCATCCGGATTGCTCGAGTTGGTTTCAGATTCCGTCAAGTCCTCGCGCATGACGGTCGGAGGGCGGTCGTGCAAGGAGCGGTTTACGAAGAGGTCGGCCGTCAGCTCGGGGCCCAGCCGGGCCAATATTTTTTCCCGGGCCAGCGCGTCGTAAAAATAGTGATAGTTCAGATCTTTCACCATCTGATTGGCGATGACGACTGAGTCCTCCGGCGTCCAAGGCTTGGGCGCATATCGGAGAATGCGAAACTCGATGGGCAGATGCGGGCGAGCGTCCTGGATGTAAGCATTCACCCCGCGAGCATAGGCTTCGAAATAGCCGCGGTCCCGCGGGCTGGCCATGGCGATAGACTTCTTCGCAGCCGCGCGCAGCCCCAGGACTCGCTGTTCGCGGTCGTGCGCCAGCATCTCCTGGCCAAGAATTTCGGAGAGTTCCCCCGCTGCAAAGCGCCGCATCACGTCCATCTGCCAGAGGCGATCCTGGGCGGTTACGTAGCCCTGCGCAAAAAAGAGGTCGTCGAGCGACGCGGCATCGATCGCGGGCACGCCATGGCCATCGCGCGCGACCGTCACTGGCGCGGACAAGCCGCGCACCGTCATGCTGCCATCAAGGAGCGGCAAGGCGCTATGAACCGCGTAGAATGCATATCCGCCGAGCGCCGCGACCAGCAGGAGCAGCAGGCCCGAGAACCAGAGCAGGCGCCGCGCCCAGGCGGGACGGCGGGTGGAAGGGATGGAGACTTCGGCGATGGAACTCATGGGGAACCTTCGATTGTATGCCAGGGCCGGCGGCGTTCTGAAAATGAATTTCATTTTCAAGATCCCGGTGGTATCCTGACACTTCCGACCCGCCATGCTGCAGAAGCGTATTGATGACCAGCCCAGCCTTTCCCGCCAGATGGTTCGCGAGGCCGAGGAGATTCTCCACCGGCATTTGAAGGGCGTGGGCTTGAAGCACACCGCGCAGCGCGACACCATCCTGCGCACGTTTCTGGAGACCCGGGACCACCTCTCTACCGACGAGCTGCACCGCCTGGTGCAGAAGAAAGACGCGCACATCGGATATACGACGGTCTACCGGACTCTCAAATTGCTGGCGGAATGCGGCCTGGCCAGCGAAGTCGCCTTCCACGACGGCATAGCCCGCTACGAGCACCAGTACAACCGCCGCAGCCATCACCACATGGTTTGCACCAGTTGCGGCAGTTCGGTGGAATTCTTCTCCCCCGAAGTGGGGCACCTGGAGCAGGAGATCGGGCGCAAATACCGCTATCTGACCACGCGCCACACCTTCCAGATCTACGGAGTTTGCGAAGAGTGCCGCGGGAAAAACCATAGCCCGCAGTGAAATGCCCGGGAACGGAGAGTCTTAGAACTTAAGCAGTGCGCCTGGCGCCAGCAGATCAAATGGATGGAAGGGCAGATTTCTTGCTACTCCAAACAGAAGAATGGCCGCGCAAAGTCCGCGAATCCAGGTTCCGCGCAAAGTGAGTTGCGGCAGCCGCTTTCCTCGCCAATAAAAAACAGCCTCGCAGACAAGCCCGTACGCCACAAAGGGGAATAGCGCCACGCTGAGCGGATTCATCGCCCAGGCCGCATGCAGGTTCCCATGCAGAAGTTGGTGAACGGCACGTAGAGATCCACAGCCTGGGCAATACAGTCCTGTCAGATATCGGATCGGACAAGGCGGAAACAGGGTTGAAGTTGCCGGATCGAAGGCTCGCAGCAGAATCACGGCCAGGGCGAAGGCAAGCAGGCTGGCCGCGAGCGTGATCGATTTTTGGCGAGCCAGCATTCGCCACTATCTCCGGTGCAGGCTGCCGAAGATCCCAAGCGCCATCACCAGTCCGTAGCATAAGAACATTGCCAGGCCCAGGCCGAAGGAAATCCAGGACCACATCCTGGCATTGTTGGAGGCCGCTTGCGCTCCCGCGGCATCACCCAGTTGCAATTTGGTGTTCACCTGGGAGGCGTAAATGATGGCGGGAATGCCGGTCGGAAGGCAGCAGAATACGGTGGTCAGGATCGCATACACCAGGTAGTTCTGGATCGCGGCGCCGGGTGCAGGGATCACGGTTCCGGGCGCCTGCAACGGCGGCACCTGCGCGGCGGGCTGCAGATTTCTGCCGCATTGAGCGCACACGATTGCATTATCGACATTCGACGTACCGCACTGCGGACAAAAGGTCATGCGGTTCTCCAATCAGCGGACATGGATGCTCCCGGGCAGCACGTCCAGTTTGCACGAAACATACTATCGACGATGAAGTGCGTCAATGCGTTAGCTTGGTTCCACTGTTTGTCGGTCGTGCCGGGTTTTGATATGGTGCCGCCCATGGATCAGACCGAGGTTCCAGTTCAAACCTGTCCGGATTGCGCGAGCCAGATGCCCGCGGGAGCCCGGTTCTGTCCCGGCTGCGGCCGTTCCATGCAGGTGATAGAACGCGCTCAGGGCAAAGTTGGCGGGTTGCCCGTGAATCTGGCAGGAGCGCTCGCCTATCTCACGCCGTTGCCTGCGCTGATTTTTCTGCTGGTGGAGCCCTACCGTCGAAATCTGTTTGTCCGCTTTCATGCTTTGCAGTGCTGGCTCACCGCCGCGGTCGTGATCCTGCTCGGCTTGATCCTCAGAGTTGCAGGTCTGGTCCTGTTCCTGATCCCTATGCTTGGACCTTTGTTGGTTGTTCTGATGGGTGCGGTAATCGGGCTCGCCGCGGTTTTCGTCTGGCTGGTGTTAGTAGTCAAAGCATTTCAAGGCGAGACATTCAAGCTCCCGATCCTGGGTGAATTTGCTGAGCGCTACGCCGCCAGATTGTGATGGGAGAATGCTCGGGAATTCGATTGCTTTGACCCTCCGTTTCTGGTATTTTGCCGCGAATATTGCGGGGGCAGTCAGCTGAGGGCGAGTTGCTGCCGAGGAGGAGCGTCATGGCTTTTTGCAACATGTGCGGAACTCAGATCGCTGATGGAACCGCCACCTGCGCCGCGTGCGCCGCCCGTGCCGGCGGCAGCGCTGCCGCCGCCACCGCAACCGCTGCTCCCGGGCTGGCGGACAATGTAGCCGGCATGCTCGCTTACGTCACCATCATTCCCGCCATCGTGTTCCTGGTGGTCGCGCCCTATAACCGGAATCGCTTCATCCGTTTTCATTCCTTCCAGTGCCTGTTCTTCGCGCTGGCCGTATTCGCGCTCCACGTCGCGTTGTCGATCCTAACCGTGGTGCCTTTTCTGGCCCTGGTGACACTTCCCCTGCACCTGCTGGTGAGCCTGGCAGCATTCGCTGTCTGGATCGTTCTGCTGGTGAAGGCCAATCAGGGACAGATGTACAAGCTGCCCTATATTGGCGATCTGGCCGAGAAGCAGGCGAACGCGATATAGCGGCAGTCTTGCCGGCACCGAGACGATTCAGGGCAATCCTGTCTCACGCCGCCGCTTGACTTTCTTCCACTAAGCTGTCAATCCTATTAGCTTTTCACCCGCGGGTCGAAGAGGAATACACCGCGCGGGAATTCTGCACGACTGGGGAGTGCATTGCGAATTCGGGTGTTCTACCATGACAAATGTTTTGACGGGGCTTCCTCGGCCGCGTTGTTTTCCCGTTTCTATCGCGAGCGCATACGAGAGGATGCTGAGTTCGTGTTCACCGGTCTGGTGCACCGGGCAGGGGCGCTGTTCGATGAAAGGGAATTTGACGGCGACGAGAACGCAATCGTGGATTTCAAGTACTCCAGTTCCCCCAACATCACGTGGTGGTTCGACCATCACGAGAGCGCGTTTCTGACTCCCGCGGATGCGGAGCATTTCGAGCAGGATCAGAGTAACCGCAAGTTTTACGACCCGGATTTCAAGTCCTGCACCAGTTTCATCGCCATGATCGCGCAGCAGCGCTTCGGTTTCGATCCCACGCCCGTGGCCGATCTGGTGCGCTGGACCGATGTGATTGACGGCGCTCTCTATCCCGACGCTAAAACGGCGGTCGAGATGCAGGCTCCGGCCATGAAACTCACAATGGTGATCGAATCGGCGCCGGATCATGGCTTCGTCCCCAATCTCATTCCTTTACTCGCGACCAAGTCGCTGGGCGAGATTTTGGAAGCGCCCTTTGTGGCGCCCCTGCTGCCGCCCTTGCTTCGGCGGCACGAGCTTTCGATTGAAATCCTGAAACAGCGCACGGAATGCAAAGATGGCACGATTTTCTTCGATGTCACCGATCACGACCTGGAGGGCTACAACAAATTTGTTCCTTACTACCTCCATCCCGAGTCGGTGTACAGCGTGGGCCTGAGCAAGAGCAGTTTCCGCGTAAAAGTGTCCGTGGGATCGAATCCCTGGGCGCCCCAGGAACCGGAAGTGAACCTGGCCCGAATCTGCGAGCGCTACGGTGGAGGCGGCCACGCCCGCGTGGGCGCGATCTCTTTTAATGTGAACCAGCACGCGGCCGCCATCAAGGCGTCGCAGGAAATCGTTGCCGAATTGCGTGCTGCCATCCGAAAAAAAGGTGAGGCAAGAGCTACGTAGCCCGGCCGCACTCGTCCGGGGGCGATTGCCCATACCTCCGCAGGAGGTGCAATGAACAGTCGACGGCTGATTCTTCGGGTCGTGCTCGGCGCGATCCTGGCTACAGGCGCGCTGTACAGCCAAAGCGTGCCCAGGCAAGTCCTCCTCGCGCTCAGCAAGAAAGATCAGACTCTGGCCATAGTAGATCCAGCGACGCTGAAAGTCCTGGCGCGAATTCCGGTGGGCAACGATCCGCACGAAGTAATCGCTGCCGCCGACGGCAAAACGGCGTACGTTTCTAACTACGGCTTCGGAGCCTACAACACGCTTGCCGTGATTGACCTGGCGGGGAAAAAGGCTCTGCCGGTAGTTGATCTCGGCCCGCTGCGCGGCCCGCATGGCTTGACGTTCGTTTCCGGCAAGACCTGGTTCACCGCCGAGGTCGCCAAGGCAATCGGCAGCTATGATCCCCAGACAAAGAAGGTGGATTGGATTCTCGGCACCGGCCAGGATCGCACGCACATGATCTGGGTCTCCGACGATCAAAAGCGGATCGTGACTACGAATGTAAGCTCGGGAACCGTCAGCATCATCGAGAAGATCCCGCCGCGAGCGCCCGCTGCTCAGTCCTCTGGGCCGCCCCGGCCGCTGCCTCCGGGAGGCGACTGGGAACAGACGGTGGTGAAGGTGGGCAATGGCTCTGAAGGATTCGACGTGTCGCCCGACGGCAAGGAGATATGGGTGGCCAATGCGCAGGACGGCACAATCTCCGTCGTTAACTCCTCTTCCAAAACTGTGAGCGATACCTTGGCGGCGAATGTTCCCGGAGCAAACCGGCTCAAATTTACGCCCGACGGAGCGAGGGTCCTGGTTTCCAGCCTGCGGACTGGAGATCTGACCATCTTCGACTCCGCCAGCCGCAAAGAGATCAAGCGCATGAAACTGGGGCACGGCAATGCCGGGATTCTGGTTGAGCCCAACGGGGAAAGAGCGTTCGTGGCATGCTCGCCCGATAATTATGTGGTTGTGATCAATCTCCAATCGCTGGAAGAGGCCGGGCACATCGATGTCGGTCCAAACCCCGATGGCTTGGCTTGGGCTGTCCAGCGCTGAGGGTAGCGCTGTATAGCGCTTCCGAACCCGCGTGATAGTCTGCAGAAATAAGCATCCGCATGCGCCCTCCCATTCCAGAACCACCCCGCCGGCAAAGGCGCGTGCTTCAGACCGTAGCCGCCCTGGAATTCTGCAAAGGCGTCTTCGTGTCGCTGATGGGTATTTGCGCCATTCTGCTGGTGCATAAGGATGCGTGGCTGTATGCGGAAAGTCTCCTCGCCGTCTTTCACATCAGCACCGACCGGCGCATAGCGCAAATGTTCCTGGATTTCGCCGACAACATCACCGACGCCAAATTGTGGGCGGCGGCCCGACTGGCCTTCGCCTACTCGGCGCTGCGCTTTACAGAAGGCTATGGGCTATGGCGATGCCGCACCTGGGCAGAATGGGTGGCCGCAGTTTCCGGAACGCTGCTCCTGCCCCTGGAGGTTCGTGAACTCTTTCGCCGCGTGACCCTGGTGCGCTGTGGCCTGTTAATTGCCAACATCGCGATCGTGCTCTACATGGTGTATGTAATCCTCGCCAACCGCCGCGAACGCGGGAAAGCCGCATGTGCTTCCGAGTAAGCCAAAGACGGCTCCATTCTCCGCGTGTACACGGACGGAGATATCCACCGCCGACTCACGTAGTGCCGGGCGCATTCGTCCGGCGCCCTCTGCGCCTGTCGAATTCGTGGTAGCCTGAAACCCATTTCAATCCGCCGGGGAGTTCATGCACGACACCAATCCTTCGCCTCTCGACCTGCAGGCCATCGCAAAACAGATCATGCAAGAGCGGGGATTTGATCCGGATTTTCCTCCCGCCGTTTCCAGCCAGCTGGCCAGTCTGCGGCAGAATCCGCCTCCGATCGCGGTGACCCGCGACGTTCGGGACTTGCGGAATTTGCTGTGGTCTTCGATCGACAACGATACCTCCCGCGACCTGGACCAGATCGAAGTGGCGCAGCCCATCTCCAACGGGGACGTGAAGGTCATGGTCGCTATTGCCGATGTCGATGCTTTCGCCCCCAGGCAGACTCCCATCGACCAGCATGCTGCGCGCGAGACCACTACCGTCTACACCGGAGTCCGCAACTTTCCCATGCTGCCGGAGGAGCTTTCCACCGGCGCCAGCTCCTTGCTCGAAAATCAGGATCGCCTGGCAATGGTGATTGAGTTCGTCGTCGATGCAGCGGGTGCGATCAAAGCCTCCGACCTGTACCGCGCGGTGGTCCGCAACCGGGCGCAGTTGCAATACAACTCGCTCGGAGCATGGCTGGAAGGAGCCGCACCGGCACCTGCTAAGGTGTCTTCATCTAACGAGTTACAGCTGCAACTGAAACTTCAAGATGAGGTAGCGCAAAAACTGAAACAGCAGCGCTATCAACACGGGGCTCTGAACCTTCAGACGGACGAGGTGCGTCCGCTGGTGCTGAATGAGCAGGTCATCGATGTCGTGAAGCAGCAGAAGAACCGCGCCACGGAGTTAATCGAGGACTTTATGGTCGCGGCCAATGGCGTAGTGGCGCGGCGACTGCAGAATGTTTCCTCCCTGCGCCGCATCGTGCGCACGCCAGAGCGCTGGGATCGCATCGTCCAGCTGGCCGCCGCCAAGGGCGAGAAACTTCCCGCGCAACCGGATTCGAAGGCTTTAAACGATTTCCTGATCCGCCGAAAGGCAGCAGACCCCGATCACTTCGCGGATCTCTCCCTGGCCGTCATCAAGCTCATTGGCCCGGGCGAGTATGTGCTGGAGAAGGCCGGCGAATCCGCTCCCGGGCATTTCGGCCTGGCGGTTCAGGACTACACGCATTCCACTGCGCCTAACCGCCGCTTTGCCGACGTCGTGACCCAACGCCTGATCAAGGCGATGATCGCGGGCCAGAAGAATCCGTATTCCGACGACGAGTTGTCTGCGATTGCGGCGAACTGCACGCAAAAGGAAGATGCTGCGCGAAAGGTGGAACGGGAGATGTCGAAGCGCCTGGCTGCGGTCGCGATGCAGCATCGTATTGGCGAAGTCTTCGACGCGATCGTCACCGGCGTTACCGAACATGGCACGTTCGTTCGCGTGATGCAGCCCCACGTCGAAGGCCTGCTCATGCAGGGACACGGAGTCGACGTGGGAGACAAGCTGCGCGTCAAACTGGCCAGCGCCAATGTTCAGAAGGGATACATCGATTTCGTGCGAGCCTGAGCGCTATTCAGTGACCACTGCCTTCACCAGATTGCGGGGATGATCCACGTCGTACCCTTTGTTCACGGCGACGTGATACGCGAAAAGCTGAAGCGGGATCACCTCGACAATGGGGAGAAGCAGTTCCGGGGCCGCCGGCACATAAAATACCTGATCCGCAATGGTTGAGACCTCTTTGTCGCCCTCGGTCGCCACCGTGACCAGCGGACCCTTGCGCGAGCGGACCTCCTTCATCACCTCCAGGGTTCGCCGATAGCGCAGCACGGAGTCGGGATCGCGCTGGTCGCAAGTGGCGATCACGACTACCGGCAACTTCTCGTCGACCAGGGCGTTGGGACCATGCTTCAACTCGCCCGCCGGATATCCCTCGGCATGAGCGTACGAGATCTCTTTCAGCTTGAGCGCCCCTTCGCGGGCGATGGCATAGTGCACGCCGCGCCCGAGATAAAGGAATTTCTCCGCTTTGCAATGGACTGCGCCGAATTGCCCGGCCAGTCCATCCCAGGTTGCGAGATTTTCTTCTATAGCCGCGGGCAGCCGCCTCAGGCGCTGCAGGTACGAGCGCGTCACTTCCGAAGTCATCCGTCCCCGTTTGCGTGCCAGGAACAGCGCCATCAGATACAAAATGATGAGCTGGGTGGTGAAACTCTTGGTGGCCGGGATGGAAAGCTCAGGACCGGCGCCGGAGATCAATGCGGCTCCTGCCTCGCGCACAATGGTGGTATCGGGTACGTTCGAAATGGCGATGGTCTTGACTCCCCGGGTCAGGGCCTCGCGTTGCGCCGCGATCGTGTCTGCCGTCTCCCCGGATTGGGTGATCACCATGACGATGGGTTCCACTGCCGCATGGGTGGAGCGGTAGGAGTACTCACTGGCGTACTCCACATCCACGGCAACGCCCGACAGATCCTCAATCATGATCTCGCCCGCCAGGCCGGCATGGCGGCTGGACCCGCTGGCGGCAATGATCAGTTTCTCGAAGGTCAGCAGCGCCCCTGCAATAGCTTCCAGTTCGCCCGGAAAGATGATGTCATCCTTTAAGTGCTTTTCGACCGTTTTGGCGATGGCGGCTGGCTGCTCATAGATCTCGCGCCGCATGGCGTGGGCAAACTTTCCGCTCGCCGAAGTTCCGGTTTTCGAGGTTTTCAAACCCTGAGGATTCGGATGGTGGCCATTCGTTTTCTTTTGTCGGATAGGCGTCATGATGACTGTGGCTGAGAATAAACGATCTTGCGTCGCACTGGCAAAGCAGCCGGCTGTTTAAGAGCTACTGGCTCCCTCAAAATGCGCTTCAATCTCTTCCAGAGTTTTCCCTTTGGTCTCGGGCAAGAACCACGTGGCCGTTACGAAGTAAAGAACCGTGCACGCGGCAAAGCCGAAGAACATCGTGGAGTATCCATACTCTCCTACGGTGGGCAGGAAGAGGGCCGCAATGGTGGTCGAAGCCGCCTGATTGATCACCAGCGCAATGCTCATCCCGTTGGAGCGGATACGGGTGGGCATCAATTCCGAAAGCGCGAGCCAGACGCACACGCCCGGGCCGATGGCAAAGAATGCCATAAAGACAAAGAGCGTGATGGCCACGATCCATCCGTGACTGGCCGGCGGGACAGGAGTGATGAGCGCATTTTCAATTTTTAGCGGGGCAGTTCGCGATGCCTCCAGATTGCCGAACGGATTGGAGAAAAAAGCGTTGACCCCGTTGGCGGGCACACAGCCTTCGCGTGTAATTTCGATGGGCTTGGCTGCCGGATCATCTGATCGCACTGCCTGGCTCGCCGCCCGGAAATCTCCGTAGGAGTAGATCACCACGAGGGAAGTTGGCACCTGGCTGGCGGTTTTGCCCGAGGCGGTTAGCAGCTTTGCTCCCGTCTCCTGGTTGTAGTCCAGTTTCATCGTTTGCTCGGGGCTTACCATCGCCTGCAAGGCGGTGTGCGTATCAACGCCGAGCTTTTCCGTTTGCCGGAACAGAAACGCAGTACAGAGCAGCGACAAAATGATACCCGCTGTGCCCAGTGCCAGCAGGAATTTGCGGCCTTTGCGATCCACCAGCACAACTCCGGCGAAGGTGACAAAGAAGTTCACGAAGGTGAAGAAGACGTACCCGACGTGGGCCGAAAGGTCCGAAAGACCGCTCTGCAGAAGAATGTTGGTGTTGTAAGCGATGATCGAATTGATTCCGGTGGTCTGGTTGCAAGCCAGGATGATGCAGGCCAGCACGAAAGGAATCACGTACTTGCGCCGCAGCAGGGAGTCCTTCGCCTTACCGGAGGCTTGCTTTGCGGTTTCTGCGTTGGCCAGGTCCTGCATCTCTTTCAGCTCAAGATCGGCCTGCTGGGTAGTACGTGATCGCAGCAAGGCCGCATACGCAGCCTCGTTCTTTTTGCGTTTGAGAAGCCAGCGCGGAGATTCCGACAGCTTCAGGGTGCCAATGACAAACAAAATGCCCGGGGGTAATGATACCCAGAAGATTCCTCGCCACGCCGCGTCCTTAAAGGCGAAGATGCCTTCCCGTGTTTGCGGAATGTGCTCCAGACGGAAGCTGAACAACAATCCGATGAGCGCAGCCATCGCGATCCCGGCGGTCAGCAACCACTGAAACACGCCCGTGCCTTTACCCCGGTTTGCTGCAGTCAGACATTCCGCCAGGTAAAGTGGAACCACGACCCCGATCAACCCCGCGCTCGTGCCCTGCAGCAATCGCCCAAAAACCAGCGGCCCGTAACCATGCGACAGCGCGATCATCGGGATGCTGATCACGAACATCAGGCCGCTGATAAACATGAGCCATTTCCGGCCCATCCAGTCAGCCAGCAGTCCGGCGAAGAGGGTGGAAATCACGCTGCCCAGCAACACTGCGGCCACGACAAGGGAAAGCTCGCCGCGATTGAGCCCTGATGTCGCCTCAAGGTAGGGAAGCGCTCCCGCGATGATGCCCACGTCGACTCCGTAGAGCAGGCCGCCCAATCCAGCAACCACGAGAAGGAAACGGTTATAAAAAATCTTCTTGCTGTCGAGCGCGGAGGGAGTGCTCGTTACCGGCTGCGTTGTCATAGAGGTATTCTTACCTGCGAATCAATAAGCGCAAGCCGTGGCGGGTTGAACCTCCGCCAAGGCATTCGAATTGTAACGTAGCGGTCCTACGGTATCGCAGGTTGGGGCCGGTTCCCGGTGCGGCGGGCCTCACCGTGAGCCGGGCTCATCGGATACAATACCCAAGCCGCGCGGCAGTTCAATCCGAGACTTCGCCCTCCTGATGCGATACGGGTTCATCATCGACAACCGCAAGTGTATCGGCTGCCATGCCTGCACCGTCGCGTGCAAGACCGAAAACCATGTCCCCTTGAGCGTGAACCGCACCTGGGTGAAGTACGTCGAGAAGGGCACGTTTCCGGACACGCGGCGCGTTTTTCAGGTGACCCGCTGCAATCATTGCGAAAATCCTCCGTGCGTCACCATCTGCCCGGTGACCGCGATGTACCAGCGCAAGGACGGCATCGTCGATTTCAGCTCCGAACGATGTATCGGCTGCAAGGCCTGCATGCAGGCCTGCCCTTACGATTCCATTTATATCGATCCCGACCAGGGAACGGCCGCGAAGTGCCACTTCTGCGCCCACCGTACCGAGGTCGGATTGGAACCTTCCTGCGTGGTGGTTTGCCCGGAACACGCGATCATCGCGGGAGATCTCGATGCCGGGGAGGGAGAAATCGCCCAGCTTCTCGCTCGCGAGCCGGTGAGGGTCCGCAAACCGGAGCAGGGAACCCGGCCCAAGCTTTACTACATTGATGCCGACGAGAGCGCCATCGTTCCCACCGCCGCCCGTCACGAGTCGATTTACATGTGGGCGCAGCGCAACGAAAGCATTCATGGTGGCGGAGCGCTGTATCAAGCCGACAGCCCGCTGCTCCAGAAGAATGCTCTCGCGGCATACGACGTCTCGCACGCGCGACCCTGGGGATGGCAGGTGCCGGCGTATTGCTGGACAAAATCCATCGGCTCAGGGGCTTTGGCGATCCCCGCTCTGGCCATGCTGTTCGGACGCCTGGGATCCGACCGCCTGCGAGACATCACGCTCTCGACCATTGCATTGATCTTCACAGCATTGACGACCATCCTGCTGGTGTGGGATCTCGAGCACAAGAAACGTTTCCTGCGCGTCGTCTTCCGGCCGCAAGGCAAGTCCTGGCTGGCGCGTGGAGCTTTCATCCTGATTGCATACAGCGCTCTGGGAGGGGCCTTGTGGCTGGGTGCCGTGTTGGGGCTCACCCTGGTCGCAAAGCTGCTGCTCTTGCCCACCGTGCTCGCCGGCTTTCTGGCGGCGGTTTATACCGCGTTTCTATTTGGACAATGCGAAGGGCGCGATCTTTGGCAGACGCCGCTGTTGCCCGTTCACCTGATTGTGCAGGCTTTATTATGCGGGGCCGCAGTGTTGGCGCTTGTTCCGCCCTCTCTGGGCGGCTCACCGGAAACTTCGGCGGTTTCAAGAGTAGCTCTCGCCATTACGCTCGCCCTGCATCTCGGCATCGTCGCAGCCGAGTTTCTGCTGCCGCACTCGACGGACAACGCCGCCTACGCAGCCCGGCTCATAACGGACGGTCCTTTCGGCGGCTGGTTTTGGCTCGGGGCGATTTCCCTGGGCGGCATTATGCCTCTGGGCCTGCTGGTATTGACCGCGCCGTGGAGCCTCGCGCTCTCCGCCATACTCAGCCTGGCGGGCGTGTTGATCTTTGAATGGTGCTTCGTGATGGCAGGGCAAAGCGTGCCCAACAGTTGATGCAGCCTGGCGCTTGCCCGTTCTCATGGAGTAAGGAGACAAACCTGCGATGACCGATTTCAAGCGCGACGGCAGCCATCTCGCGTACTGCCCGCCGGTGGAGAAATGGGACGACTGGGTGGAACTAGACCCCGAGTCCTGGCCGAAGCGCGTAGAAAAGCATTACCAACTGGTCCCCACAGTCTGTTTTAACTGCGAATCTGCGTGCGGGCTGCTGGCCTACGTCAACCGAGCAAGCGGCAAGATCGAGAAGTTCGAAGGCAATCCCCGGCATCCCGCCAGCCGCGGCCGTTTATGCGCCAAAGGACCGGCCACAATCAATCAGATTCACGATCCTGACCGCATCCTCTATCCCATGAAGCGCAGCGGCCCGCGCGGAGCAGGGAAGTGGACCCGCACCTCCTGGGACGAAGTGCTGGAAACCTTCGGCGGGCGCATTCGCCAAGCGATCCAGGCAGGCCGCGGAAATGAAGTGATGTATCACGTCGGCCGCCCGGGGCACGATTTCATCATGGATCGCACCTTGCAAGCCTGGGGTATTGACGGCCACAACTCGCACACCAATGTCTGCTCGTCTTCCGCGCGGCTCGGTTATCTGTTGTGGCATTATGCGGACCGTCCTTCTCCCGATCCCGCCAACGCCCGCTTCATTCTCTTGCTCTCTGCCCATCTGGAGTCAGGACACTACTTCAACCCGCACGCGCAGCGGATCATCGAGGGCAAGATGGCGGGGGCGAAATTGGCTGTCATGGACCCGCGCCTCTCCAATACGGCCAGCATGGCGGATTACTGGCTGCCCTCCTATCCGGGGACGGAAGCCGCCGTGCTGCTGGCTATGGCGAAGGTGATCCTCGATGAGAATCGCTTCGACGCCGCCTTCGTTAAAGACTGGACAAATTGGGAAGAGCTCGAGATTGATGGCTTCCACGCAAAAGGCCGCAGCTTCGAATCCGCCATGGAAGCTTTAAAGAAGCACTACGCCCGCTTCACTCCGCAATTTGCCGCAAGCGAAAGCGGGGTAAAGTCAGAAGTGATCGTGCAGATTGCCCGCGAGATCGCCGCAGCCGGCAGCCGTTTCGCCTCGCATCTCTGGCGCGGCAGCGCCTCCGGCAATCTTGGCGGATGGCAGTCCGCTCGCGCCTTGACCCTGCTTCACGCGCTCACCGGCTCAATCGGCACCGAAGGCGGGCACAATCTCAATTCCTGGAACAAGTTCGTGCCCCGGCCCTTCAGGGTCCCGCCGCCGCAGAAACACTGGAACGAGCTGCTGTATCCCCGGGAATGGCCCCTGAGTACGCACGAGATGTCGTTTCTGTTGCCGCACTTCCTGAAGGAAGGCCGCGGCCACGTCGAAGCGTATTTCACGCGCGTGTTCAACCCGGTGTGGACCTATCCCGATGGCTTCTCCTGGATCGAGATGCTGCGCGACGAGGGGAAGATCGGGCTGCATGCCGCCCTTACGCCCACCTGGAACGAAACTGCCGTTTTTGCTGACTATGTTTTGCCCATGGGCTTCAGCTCCGAACGCCACGACCTGATGAGCCAGGAATCGTATGCCGGGCAATGGATCGGTTTCCGCCAGCCTGTCAATCGCGTGCTGCGCGAAAGAGCCGGACAGAAGTTCGAATACACCTACCAGGCAAATCCCGGCGAGGTTTGGGAAGAAGATGAGTTCTGGATCAATCTTTCCTGGGCCATCGATCCCGATGGTTCCATGGGAATCCGCCAGTACTTCGAGTCGCCCGACCGCCCCGGAGAGAAGTTGACCGTGGATGAATACTACGGCTGGATGTTTGAGCACTCCGTTCCCGGGCTGCCGGAAGCCGCTTCCAAAGAGGGCCTGACCGCGCTGCAATACATGCGCAAGTACGGAGCATTTGAAGTCACGCGAGACGTCTACAAACGGAACGAGACGCCGTTGACGTCCCTCGATCTCGCCGGCGCCAGCGTCGCGCCGAACGGAGTCATCGGAAAGCAAGGGAAGTCCATGGGCGTGATGCTGGGCGGCAAGCCGGTGGTGGGCTACAACACTCCTTCGCGCAAGCTCGAACTATTCTCGAGAACCATCGCGGATTGGAAGTGGCCTGAGTTCGCCTTGCCCGAGTACTATCGCAGCCACATCCACAAGGCGGCGCAGTCCGCCGCAATGGGAGAAGCGCCCGAGGATTTCGATCCCCGGTACACGCCCTGCGTCGTGTGGCCCAGGGATGCGCGTGGGGAGGTCTACACGTTGCTTCCTATCTTCCGCCTGCCCAATCTGATTCACACCCGCTCGGGCAATGCGAAATTCCTTTACGAGATTTCCCACAAGAATCCCCTGTGGATGAATCCGGCCGACGCGAACAAAATCGGCGGGGTGCGGACCGGCGAACTCGTGAAAGTGCATACCGAGATCGGCTATTTCGTGCTGCACGCCTGGGTGACCGAAGGCCTTGCGCCCGGCGTCGTTGCCTGTTCTCACCACCTCGGCCGCTGGCGTCTGAACGAGGACGACCAGATCGAACGCATGTCGAGCGCCTTTGTCGATCTCAAACAAGTGGGCAACGGCCAATGGAAGATGCGGCAAGTGCAGCCAGTCTCATCCTATGAAACTTCCGATCCGGATACGCATCGTGTCTGGTGGGGCGATGCCGGCGTGCATCAGAACCTTACCTTCCCGGTGCATCCCGATCCGGTCAGCGGCATGCATTGCTGGCATCAATTGGTGCGAGTCGAAAAGGCCCTCCCGGAGGATCGTTACGGCGACATCTTCGTCGACACGAATCTTTCCTTTGCGGTGTATGAGAGGTGGAAGGCGCTGGCTCGTCCCGGTCCGGGGCCTGACGGACTGAGGCGTCCTCTGTGGATGCCCAGGGCAGTTCGTCCCGAAGATTCCGCATACTACGTCAAGAAATAAAGCGCGTGGTGCGGGATTTTGTCCTGCAACTCGCGGCAACTCCGGTAGTTCCATGGCCCGTGAGAGAGCGCCTGCCCCTGGTGGCGAGTTTTGCGACAACGCAGGTGAAAGTCGTTGCATCCTAGCTGCAGTTCGGTGGACATCTGAGGAGTTCTCTATCGGTCCCCGTTCAGAATCGGAGTGAAATCATGAGCGCAGCCGACAATCCGAACATGCAACTGGTACCCGATCCCGCCCGCCAGCTTCCGCCTGCGGACCTGTTTCTTGCTCCCAAGGTCGCGAGTATGGCTGACTGGGTAGGCCGTACCCAGGCGCGAGCGGGGCAGACTTTCAGTCAAGCCTACCGCGCGTCCCTTGATGGCGCAGCTTCTTTCCTGCAAACCGTCCGCGTTCGCAGCAGGCGAATTAAAGAGGAGAACCCCCTGGCTCTCCTTGGCGGCATTGCCGGCGCCGCATTTGCGCTTGGTATAGCGGCTCGCGTGTTGAGGTCAAGGCGGTGAACGGCGATTCAAAGAATGGCCGAAGTGTGGCGGCGATCCTCAGCGACATGAAAATGGAGTTGCAGGAGTTCGCGCAGACCCGCATCGAACTGCTCAAGCGCGAGTTGCAGGAGAAGGCAGCGGCCATTAAAGCTGCCATCCCCCTGGCGGCGGTCGGAGTTTTGTTTCTGACCACGGCATTCCTGATCTTTTCTCTGGCGCTGGCGGCCTTGATTGCCACCGGCTTTGCGGACAATCCTTACCGCTGGTTTTTCGGGTGCCTGGCAGTCGCGGTCTTGTGGTCCCTGTGCGGTGCGGCCGCCCTTTACAGTGTGAAGCGGCGCCTCAGCCAACAGAGCATGGTTCCCCGAAAGACCATCGAGGTTCTCAGCGCTGATAAAGTATGGCTGCAGAAGGAAGCGAGGAAGGCATCATGAACGCATCTCCCAGCCCGGAACGTTTGGAAATACAAGCTCTTCAGCAGCGAGAACAGATCCACCGTACCGCCCTGGAATTGATCTCCAAGGTCGATGATGCACGGGAGCGGCTTACCCTTTCGCACAACGTGCGCCGCCACTTTGCAGTCACTGCAAGCATCGCGGCGGCTTTTTCTTTCCTCTGCGGGTATGCCTTGGCGGGAATGTTCACCGAAAGCTAGTCTGCTCCGGATCGCATTTGTTGACTACGTCAGCCCCGGACGTGCGTGCGCTCGAATCTTAGCGCCCTGCGCTCAGGTTCGCACTTTAAAGGCCGTGCAGATTCCCCTTTGCTTGCACCGCCCCCATGCGGCTACCATCATTTCCAGATAACCCCACTATACTGAGTGACGTTGAACTCTTCGCCAACTACGATGCGGATCTTACACGCAAGAACTCGTCTCCTGGTTCCGGCAATCCTTCTTGCCCTGCTGAGCACAGCCGCAGTGGGCAAAAGCGGCGTATACGTCGTAGTCGTACCGGTGGCCAACATGTACTCCGGTCCCAGCGATAAGAGCGACGTTGTCTCGCAAGCCATCTACGGAAGCGATGTGACGCTCGTGATGTCGCGGGGAGAGTGGTCGCGGATTCAAACGTCCGACCACTACAAGGGCTGGGTTCCCAGCAGGCACATCCGAATTCTGCTGACCGGCAGCGGCTATGCCATGTCGGGACCGACGGTACAAGTGGAGAGTCTCTTCGCCAATCTGTATGCTGAACCGGATATCACCAAGCACAAGCCGCTGATTACTGTTCCTTTTGAAACGCGCCTGGAATTAATTTCCGACGCCAGGACGAAAGATGGAAAGCCCGCTCCCGAAGGCTGGCTGCAGGTACACCTTCCGGATCTCCGTAGCGCGTGGGTGCAAGCCGGGGATGTTGTCTCGAGTCCCAAGCCTTTATCCATTTCCGAATCGATTGCCCTGGCGAAACGCTTTCTCGGAATCCCTTATTTGTGGGGAGGCCGCTCCAGCTTCGGTTTTGATTGCTCCGGGTTCACGCAGATGCTGGTGCGGTCCCGCGGACTTGAGATGCCGAGAGACGCCGATCAGCAAGCCGCGTGGGGCGGCTTAGTGCCGGTCGAGCGCAATCACTTGCAAGCCGGCGACCTGCTTTTTTTCGGAGAGTCTCCCAAACAGATCACCCATACCGGCATGTACATTGGCGAGGGTCAATTCATTCATGACACGACGAATGGCCATCCGGTGGTGCAGATCAGCCGGCTGGATGACGAGCCCTGGACCAAGCTGCTGGTGGCTTGCCGCCGGGTCAAATAACGCTGCTTCTCAAGATTGGCCGCATTCGAACTCCTTGAACGCTCGCTTCGCGGGGCGGACCAATGGGTCCGCTCCTACGCGTGCAGTTAGATCTACGAAAATAAGCGCATCAGGCCGGCGGCGGGGAGATCCGGAACTAGAAAACGCCTTGGCTTTCCCGCAGCACCGGCCAGGGATTCTGCTGCCAGGTATCCGCTGCGCACGGCGCCTTCCATGGTTGCCGGCCATCCCGTGGCGGTCCAATCGCCGGCAAGAAAAACTCGTGGCCAGCCGGTAGCCGGGGTGGGGCGGTGCGCGTCGATTCCGGGTCGCGGCGAATAAGTCGCGTTCACTTCCTTGATGACGGTGGATTTGACAAGCGTTGCCGACCGCGCCGCCGGAAAGAATTCGCGCACTTCGGCCAGCGCCAGGTCTACGATCTCCGCCCGCGATTTGTCGATGAGAGACTTCGACGAACTCACCACGAGTTCGATATAACTGCCGGCAGGATTGCCGTTGCTGGATTGTTGCCGGATGGGCTGCAGGCGCGATTTGTGGAACATCCACTGAATGGTTCGATCGAGCAGCACCGCATGATCAAGATCGGAAATCTGCCGGTCGAACCACAGGTGGATGCCGGTAATGGGCGAGTTCTCGAAATGCGAAATCTTTTCGCGGATTGGAGAACTCTCGGCTGCATCCGGCAGAACGCGGTCGAGCGCATCGAAAGGAAGCGCGATCACCATGTAGTCGAACTGCCTGTCTGCGCTTTCCTGGTCCCCGCCTCGCGCCCGCACGCGAACCTGCGTTGCATCCGCGGAGAAACTCTCGACCGGGCATCGGAAATGCAGCACGCCTCCCCGGGCGCGGACATACTCTCCCGCCGCGTTATAAAGATCAGTAAGCGGAAGTGCGGGTACGCCCATCTGCCGGGCCGCCGGAGACTTCATCGACTCGCGAATCACCTGGGCAGCGGCCGACACCGAGATACGGTCCAGGTCCTCGCTGAGTGCGCTGATCAGGATGGGCTGCCAAAAACGGGCAACTGCATTCTTGGTCTGGCCGTGTCGATTCAGCCAGTCCAGAAAGGAATTTCCGTCGTCGCGCGGCGAACTGAGCGTCAGCGGGACCAGAGCGCGGGTAATCGCCAGCTTGTCGGTTGCGCTCAGAAAAGAGAACCCGAAGAAAGACGGCGCTGTGTGCATGGGCGCCGGCAGGGCAGAGGACTTCATGCTGGAAGTGCGGCCGCCGGGCTCGATGAATGTCATCTCGTCGTACCAGCGAATCTGGTGGGCCACTCCGATGCGTTCATAGAACTTGACCAGATTCGTGCACACCCGGAACAGCACGTGCTGACAGTTGTCCACCACCTCCCCCGTACCCGGATGCTCGTAGGAAGAAGCCCGGCCTCCGAGAAAGGGCCTCTTTTCAAAGAGAGTGATCCGAAATCCCGCATCAGCCAGGGCGCAGGCTGCCGCAAGGCCGGCGAGGCCGCCTCCGGCTATGGCAACACTGGGTTGGGATGGAGTAGAAGGCATCAGATGGAAGATCGCCGCCGAACCCTGATCATGTCAGGCGCTTCATAAATCCCTTGCCCAGTACGCGCAGCTTCTCCCATGTGCTCAACTCGACTTTGGCGCTGAACACGTCGTACTGCTTCTCGGCAATCTTCTCCAGCACCCCGCGGTAAATGGTGATCAGCACCCACAACGCGGGCTGGCTGTCTTCGGAGACGTAAGGAATCAATTCATCGCCGGCAGCGTAGAACTCGCGCGCTCGATCGGCTTCGAGGGCCAGCAGGGGGCGGAAACGAGCCGGATCGGGGCCGGCATGCAGTTCGTTGGCGGAAAGGTGGAAGGCGGCCAGATCTTCCTCCGGCAAATACACGCGGCCCATGGCGGCGTCTTCTTTCACGTCGCGAATGATATTGGTCAGCTGGAACGCCAACCCGCAGCGCTCCGCCAGCGCTTCGGCTGCCGGATCCCGGTATCCGAAGATGTGAATGCATACCAGCCCCACCACGGACGCGACGCGGTAACAGTAAAGCCGCAGGTCTTCGAAGGTTTTGTAATGGACTCCGATGCCCGGCGTGTTGGACAGTGCAGCCGCCGATTCGAACTCCTCGACGTCCATGGCAGTGCCATGGGCCAGTTCATCGAGCAGGCCGGCGGGAATGCCGTAGCGGCGTTGCGTGTCAGTAAGCGCGAGCAGAATGGCGTCGTCGGTCGGCTGTCCCTGCTGAGCGTGGTGAAGACGATCCAGCCAGGCGTCCAGCTTTTGGCGGCGTTCGGCAAGGGTGACCGAGGCATCATCGGTGATGTCGTCGCAGCGCCGCATGAAAGCGTAAACCGCGCACAGGGCTTCACGCTTGCGCCGGGGCAAAACGAGGAATGCGTAATAAAAATTCTTGGCCGCAGTCCGCGTAATGCCTTTGCACACGGAGTACGCCATGACCAGCTGCGGTGGAGCGGGGCTCCAGGGGGCCGGAACCTGTTGGGTGCCAACACTCATCGCGGCGCTCCAAGGGACGCGCCAAACACCTTGCTCATCGCCGCACGGGCCAGCAGTGCCAGCTTGCGCGACCTCGAAATCGCGGGCCGGTTCCCCAGCACCGCAAAATCCTGCTGTTCGATGGCATGAAGAATCTCCAGCCCGCCTCGGCTGAAAAGATCAAGATCGATCGCGAGGTCGCGATCCACCATGCGGATCAGCGGGAGTCCCTGCCGGAACCACTCGCGGGCCCGTTCGACCTCGAACTTCATCATCGCACGGAAGGCGGGTGTGTTTTGCCGTTGCTCGATCTCGCTCTCTGCGACCTCAAACCGGCGCATGTCCTCAAGGGGAAGATAAATCCGCCCCTTACCGTAGTCGACGCTCACGTCCTGCCAGAAATTGGCCAGTTGCAGGGCGGTGCAAGTGAAATCGGAAAGCCGTTGCCGTTCGGGATCGCGGTATCCGCAAACATACAGAACGAGATGGCCTACCGGGTTAGCGGAATAGCGGCAATATCCGAGAAGGTCGTGGAAGGTTTGGAAGCGTGTGACCGTCTGATCCTGACGGAAGGCGACCAGCAGGTCAGAGAACTCGTGCCGGGGAATTCCGAACTGGCGCACCGTCTCCGTTAGTGCCACAAATACGGGATGCCTGGGACTGCCGTCGTAACATGCGTCCAGTTCCCTCTGCCATTGATCCAGAAGGGCGATGGACGTGGCCTTGTCCCCAATTTCATCCCCGAGATCGTCGGAAATCCGGCAATATGCGTAAACGTTGAAGAAATGCTGGCGCAGGCGCCTGGGCAAAAACCAGGTTGCAACCGAGAAATTTTCGTAGTGGGTGCGGGCGAGTTGTGCGCAATACCGGCGCGCCTCGTCCAGAGAGGGAGCGCTGGCAGGAATCGCATAGCTGGAGGGGAGCCGGCTCCAGCCCAGGGTCGCCGAGTTGTGCGTAGCCAGTTGAGTCACTGCTGAGAGACTGTCGACGGATGATTGTTGATGGTTGATTGAAACCGCGAAGGCGCGGAGAACCCCGCTTTTCAATGAACCATCAAAAATCAGCAATCAGAGATTCTTCAGTGTCCGGGAATGATCGCCGTCTTGATCTCCCCGCTGCGGTTGAGCATGTGGCGCAGAACCTGCTGCAACCGAGACAGTGGCGCTTCGCCCGTGATGTAGTCGGTGGGGCGAATTTTCTTCGCCGCGATCAGGCCAAAGGCGCGCCGAACCGTTTCCGGAGTGTGATGGAATGTGGCTTTCAGCGTGATCTCGGAATAGTGCAGCCGGTTGGTCTCAAGCTGTACCTTGGTCCCGCTGGCGCAGCCGCCAAAGAAATTCACCGTACCGCCCTTGCGGACCATATCGACGGCCCACTCCCAGGCCTCCGGCTTGCCCACCGCCTCGATCACCACGTCGCAGCCGCGCTTTTGCGGAGAGAGCGCGCGCACCGCATCCACCACATTGTTCACCTTGCTGGTTTGAATGATCTCGTGAGCGCCCATCTGTCGCGCGGCCTCTACCTGCCCGTCGCGCTTCACCACGGCGATGACGTTGCAGCCGATGGCGCGCGCCACCTGCACGAACATCAGGCCGATGGGCCCGCCCCCAAGAATGGCGACCGTATCGCCAATCTCCACCCCGGTTTCATGCAGGCCGCGCAGCACGCAAGCCAGCGGCTCGGTCATGGCCGCGTCTTCAAAGCTCACGTTGGGCGGGATCACCAGCATATTGGCTTCAACAATCCGCCGGGGCACGCGGATGTACTCGGCATAGGCGCCGTTATTGAACAATAGATCTTCGCAGAGATTTTCCTGGTGCTTGGAGCAGTAGAAACACATCTGGCAGGGTGCGGAGTTGAGCGCGACCACCCGCATGCCCTTCTTGAAGCCGTGTACGCCCGCCCCCACTTCGTCGATGACTCCGGCGAGTTCGTGGCCAAACAGGGCAGGGGGGACGATCATACGGGCATGATAGCCGCGCAGATAAACTTTCAGATCCGTGCCGCAGGTCAGGGCGACCTGGACTTTTACCAGTACCTCTCCATCTCCAACGCGAGGGATTGGAACCTTCTCAATCTTGACGTCTTCTTTGCCGTACAAGACGGCAGCGGTCATTTTTCCGTTCACTGCGGGTTTCCTTCCCGGATACTGCCAGCCCACCTACTGCCAGGCTGAATCATGATCTTCATCGACGACGGTTGGGGATGCGCGGCCAACTCGAGAGCCTGGGGGCTCTGTTCGAGGGGAAAGCGGTGGCTGACTAGCCGCTCCAGATCCATCTCGCGGTTCATGACAAATCGGACTGACTCCTGCTGCAGATCGACGGAGGCACTGTAGGATCCCACTAGTGTTTTCTCATCTACGCAAACGGCTGCAGGATCGATGACTGCCTCCCCGTGCTGGGTTTGCGCGAATAGCAAAACCCGCCCGCCGGGACGCGCAGAATCCATCGCAGTGCGAATCAGGGAATTGCCGCCGACCGCCAGTATGACTGCGTCGGCTCCGCGCCCCTCACTCAGTTCACGGACCCGTTCGACCACGTTGGTCCGCGAAGCGTCTATGGAATTGTCGAGCCCGAAACTTCCTCCTATTTTAAGCCTCTCCGGATATAAATCGGAAGTTATTACGTTGGCCCCTGCCCGGCGGGCTAATACGCTCAATATGATGCCGATAGGCCCCTGTCCGATGCCCAGCACGGTCTCTCCGCCGCGGAGACGGAGCGCCTCGATCCCCTTCATGCAGGTATTGACCGGCTCTACGAAGCACGCCTGTTCAAAGGAAACCGCTTGAGGAATACGGATCGTCCCGCGCTCCACGATCCAATCCATTACGCGGACATACTCGGAGAACCCCCCTCCCGACGGCTCAAAACCAGCCGTACACCCGACTTTCTTGTAAGTGGGACATTGGGCGAAGGTCTTATGCTGGCAATAGAAACACTCCCCGCAGGGGCTGTGATGAAAAACGATGACGCGGTCTCCGGGCTGGAATTCGCGGACATTCTGACCTATGGCGGCCACTACCCCCGACGTTTCGTGACCAAAGATACGCGGAGCGGAATGCGAGCCCGTTGCAATCTTCTTCAGGTCCGTCCCGCAAACTCCGCAGGAGTGCACGCGGACCAGGATCTCTCCGGACCCGATTGCTGGCACCGGAACAGTTTCCATACGAACGTCGTTAATGCCGCGGTACACAGCGGCCTGCATCGTGGCTGGAATCGAATGCGGAGGGTCTTCGACCGCGTACTGTCCGGCTATGCCCATGGAGTGAAGTTAGTTGTTAGATGATCATACCAGCAGGACAGGATTCAAGGGGAGCATGGGCGTGAGCGATCCCCTGCGACGCCACCAGCGCTGGATCCTCAAAGCCCTGATGTTGGGGCTTCCCTTTCATGCTATTCTTCGCAAAACTCAGGCTCATAGGATGGCCCGTGCTCCGAGAAGTACGCCTTGAAAACTACGCGGTAATCGACAATCTGGCAGTCGAGTTCGGGCATGGGTTGAACTTGCTGACAGGTGAAACAGGTGCCGGAAAATCCATTCTCATCGATGCCCTGGCGCTTCTGTTGGGCGAGAAAGCTTCCACAGAGGTAATCCGCAGCGGAGCCGACCGGGCCGTTGTGGCCGCGGTTTTCGAGGAAGACGGCCTGGACCGCCAGAGTCTGGCTAAGGTTCTGCAGGACAATGGTCTGGACGAATCGGAAGACGGTTCGCTGATCCTGCGGCGGGAGATTTCTGCCGGCGGCAAGGGGCGGGTGTTCATCAACAACCGGCCGGCCACCGTATCGGTCCTGAGGCTGCTGGCTCCTCACCTGGCGATCATCCACGCGCAGAACGATTCCATCCTGTCGTTCGACGGGCCCGCTCGATTGGAGTTGCTGGATACGTTTGCGGCAAGCCAACTGGAGCCGGTCGCCGCCGGCTATGCCGCGTGGAAGCAGATCCGGGCGCGCATCGACGAATTGGAGCGCGGAGAGCAAGACCGCCTGCGCCTGGTGGATCTCTGGATTTTCCAGAAGCGCGAAATCGAAGAAGCCCGGCTGCAGAGCGGCGAGGACGAGCGCCTGGAGGCGGAAAAGCGCGTTCTGGCCAACGCCGAAAAGATCTACAACGCCGCTATGAACGCCTTTGATCTGCTCTACGAGGGCAGCGGATCGACGGCATCCTCGTTGCGCGCGGCGCAAAAGCAGGTGGAAGAGTTGGCGCGCTACGAACCGAAATTCGAGGACGCCCTTGCGGCCTTGGAGACGGCGCGCATCAGCGTAGAAGACGTCGGAGCCACGCTGCGGGATTACGCGGGAGGAATCCATGCCTCACCGGAGCACCTGGCGCAAGTGGAAGACCGGCTCGCGCTTCTGGATCGCCTTAAGAGAAAGTACGGTCCCACGCTGGACGAAGTCATGCAGTTCGGAGCCGGCGTTGCGCGCAAGCTTTCCGAGGTGGAGAACAAGGACGAGATCTTGCGACAGTTGCGGGCGGAACTGGCCACTGCCGCTGATGAATATCTGCGAGCGGCCCAGGCATTGTCGAAGAAACGCATCGAAGCCGGGCGCCGGCTGGAAAAGCTGGTGGAAGCCGAGATCAACGATCTGGCGATGAAGTCGGCTTTCCGCATCGAGATCACCCGCTCAGCCGTGGAGACTAACTGGGGGCCTTCTGGAATCGACGAGGTCGCCTACATGATCTCGACCAATCCTGGCGAGCCCTTGCGGCCATTGCAGCACATCGCGTCGGGCGGCGAGTTGTCGCGGGTGATGCTCGCCCTGAAGGCCAGCGTGGAGGCTGGTTCTAAGGCAAACGGAAGCAAGAAGCGGGAACCGTCCACGCGCAGCAAGGCTGGCGGTGCAGGCCAGAAGACGCTGGTGTTCGACGAAATTGATACCGGGATCGGTGGACGCGCAGCGGAAGCGGTGGGCAGGAAATTGAAGTCCCTGGCACTGGCCAACCAGGTTCTGTGCGTCACGCACCTACCCCAGATCGCCACCTTTGGAGATCATCATTACGTGATCGAGAAGCGGGAATCAGGCGGGCGAACCCGCACCAGCATTCGCGAGGTCACGGGGCCGGAGCGCACCGAGGAGGTCGCGCGCATGCTGAGCGGAGCCAAACTTACCGAGACTTCAAGGAAGCATGCGGAGCAGATGATTCGCGCTAACGGCTGACAACCGGAGCGGAATAAGGCGTGCCCTGCGCCAGAGTGTTGCTGGGAAGGCTGTCGCCTACTTTAATGCTGAAGTTCACCGTGATCTTCGCCTTGCTCTCCACCGCATGGCCATTCTGATAGATGGGCTTGAAGCGCCACTCGCGGACTGCCTGCTGCGCCGCGGTGGACAGAATGGCGGGCCCGCTGAGGACCCGGATATTCTCAATGATGCCGTCGGCGCCGACCAGGGCTTCCAACACCACGGATCCCTGCACGCTCATGTGCTGGGCCAGAACCGGATACGTGGCGTGCAAGGTGGTTTGCGGCAGATGAGTCGCTGCCACCGGAACGGCCTCGCGTTCAGCGGCCGGCGAGGTCAGGGTAGCGGCTGGTGATTCCGGTTCGATGGCTGGCGTTTTCGCCATCTCGGCTCGGGTTGCGCTGCTCGGAGGACGCACGGCATGGTGATTAGCTCCGGCGACAACTTCAACGTCCAGCGGAGGCAGTACGGTACGAGTGGTGGTAACGGCCGGAGTCTGAGGAGCTACCGGCTGGGACGAGGACTTCGCGGCGGCAACGGGTCTTTTAGAGGCATGTGCGGGAGCTGACGAGGCCGGAACCGAAGCCGTGTTCGCCGGCATGGCAGCGGGCTGAACCGGTACGTCGGACTCAATCGTGGCCTGCTCCGAGCCAAACCAGAACTGGCGATCCTTCACCAGCACGGCAACGAGCGCGACCAGCAGCAGGACCAGAGCAAGCATCAGCTTGCGCGGTTGCTGGTTCTGGGCCGCGTACCGCATCTGCGGGGCGCCCATCGTTCGTTTTTGGCTCATTTCCAACATGTTGTTCGCTGACCTGGGAGTCTGCGGAATTACGACAATAGATTGCTCCCGGAACCCGGTTGGGACAATGGCACAGGGAGGGGGAGGTGGGGGCACAACGGTGCCATAAACGATTGATCGCCATGGTTCCTCCCGGTAGGGCCCGGCCGGCTGTATGTGCAGGACCAGTCGCCGGTGATCAGCATCACGGCGAGACTCGGGGGACTGGCCTAAAGTCCTTTGGTGGCTTCCCCGGTAAATCCCGATCGTCCCGCATGGCTGGAAGGGCCTCCGGCCAGATGCGAGGTTCTCCCGCAGGCTATCCATTCGGCGCAGAGGCTCGTCCTGCTCGGCGCTCCCGGAGTGGGTAAGGGAACCCAGGCTGCCCTGCTGCATAGCCGGCTAGGCCCGTGTCACCTTTCGACTGGGGATATCTTCCGCACCGCGGGGAGACGCCCCGAATCCGCACAAACCCCTGCCATCAGGCAGGCCCTGGCCTACATGCGCCGGGGCGAGCTTGTCCCTGACTCAACCGTGCTGGAGTTGGTTCGTGAGCGCAGGCCTTGCCTGCACTGCCCCGGCGGGTTCATTCTGGACGGCTTCCCCCGAACTGTAGCCCAGGCAGAGTCGCTGAAAAAGTTGTTAGAGGACGAACGGCTGGCCCTTACCGCCGTGATTAACTACGACTTGCCGGCCGCCGCTATCGTTCAACGGCTCGCCGGCCGGCGCACCTGCTCCAGGTGCAAAGCCGTTTATCACGTGACGGAACGGCCTTCGAAGGTCGAGGAACGCTGCGACCTCTGCCACGGAAGCCTGTTCCAGCGCGAGGACGACCGTCCTGAGTCGATCAGGGTCCGACTGGAAGCCTATGATCGAAGCACCGCCCCTCTGATTGCCTTTTATCAAAGACTCGGCCTGCTGGTCTCCATCGACGCCGCGGGGACAGCGGAAGAGATGTACGCCCGCACTTTAGGTTCGCTGCGGGCAACCTCCTGAACCTCGCGCCCCACTCGCTGCCCGTTTTTTGCTTTTCACTGCTAATTGCCCCAGTTTCTTGAGCTTACGTTGACCATCTCGGTTCTTTTCGATAGCTTAGGGATATCGCCACAAGTGGGAATCGTGTACCCTTAAGGTACGGTTTTCCGGGCGTTCCGTATCCAATCATTGAAGACAAGGCTCCTCACCGGGCTCTATCTGTAATCCGGTATTAAGCTCGGATAGGTGAGGAATCGAAGGAGCAGGGTTCAATCGTGGCAGCAATGGCAGGCAAGAATGACGGAAAGACTCTCCTCTTACTGAAGCCCAGGGGCTTCTGCGCTGGCGTGGTACGCGCGATTGACGTGGTTCGCATCGCCCTGGAGGCCTTCGGACCTCCGATCTACGTGCGGAAGGAGATCGTTCATAACAGCTTCGTGGTCGAAGAGCTCCGCGGCAAGGGGGCGATCTTCGTCGACAGCGAAGACGAGGTTCCCAACGGTGAACGCATCATCTACAGCGCGCACGGAGTCTCTCCGGAGGTGCGCGAGCGCAGCGCCAGGCGCGGCTTGCGGGTGGTGGATGCCACCTGCCCGCTGGTGACCAAGGTACACGTGGAAGCCGTCAAATTCGCCAAAGAAGGATATTCGCTGATTCTGATCGGCCATAAGGATCACGACGAAGTGATTGGCACGATGGGAGAGGCTCCGCTAGTCACGCAAGTCGTCGGATCTCCGGAGCAAGTTGCCGATTTGGCAGTGCCGGACCCGAATCGCGTGGCTTATCTCACGCAGACCACGCTCAGCCTGGACGAGACCAAAGACATCATCGCCGCCCTGAAACAGAAATTCCCCAATATCAAGGGACCGGCGGCTCAGGACATCTGTTATGCCACGGAAAACCGGCAGGTGGCGGTCAAGCAAGTTGCCTCCGAAGCGGATTTGCTGCTGGTTGTAGGCTCGGAGAACAGTTCAAATTCCAACCGCCTTGTGGAAGTCGCACGCAATCTTGGCACCAAGGCTCACCTGATCGACAGCTGCAATGATATCGAGGCCGAGTGGCTGAAAGGCGTCAAGACGATCGCTCTTACCGCCGGCGCCTCGGCGCCGGAACATTTGGTGGAGGAAACCCTGAGCTTCCTTCGCGACAAAGGATTCGGCAACGTGCAGGAGTTGGAAGTGATGCCCGAGAACGTCCGCTTCGGCTTGCCTCCGGAGATTGTCGAAGCGATCGCCGCCGCGCCATCCAGCGTAACCGCGCACTAAACATGTCGAGTGTTTGAAGGAGTTGTGCAAGATGGACATGAACTCCCCCGATCCCAACCCGGCTGCTCTAGGTTCCGAACCGCAATTGCGCTTTGGAAAAATCGAGGAACTGGGCAACCGCGTCAGCGCCGCCATCGCCGCCGCCAAGGGGTACCTGTTCTCGCAGCAGCGCGAGGAAGGCTATTGGTGCGGAGAGCTTGAGGCCGACACTACGCTGGAGTCGGATTACATCCTGCTGCACACGCTTCTTGGCACCGGCAATCAGGAACGCTTCCAAAAAGCCGCGAACTGGATCCTGCGTCACCAGAACGAAGACGGAGGATGGAGCATTTATGCCGGCGGCCCTTCCAATATCAGCGCCTCGGTGAAAGCCTACTTCGGCCTGAAGCTGGCCGGCTACTCCGCCGATCATCCCGCCCTGCAAAAGGCGCGCGGAAAGATCCTGGAGCTGGGCGGGGTCACCGAAGTCAATACATTTACCAAGATCTATCTTTGTTTCTTCGGTCAATATGACTACGATGCGGTCCCGGCGATTCCTCCCGAGATTGTGCTGTTTCCCAACTGGTTCTGGTTCAACATCTACGAGATTTCGTCATGGTCGCGCGCCATCCTGGTGCCGCTGTCGATCTGCTACGCGAAAAAGCCGTTCAAAAAGATTCCCCGCGAAATGGGCGTCGAGGAATTATTCGCCGGCGGCATGCAGAAGTCGCGCATGCACCTGCATTGGGCGAAGAAGTGGATCTCCTGGCGGAATTTCTTCCTGGTGCTCGATCGCATGACGCACTGGCTGGAGCGAGTGCACGT
The DNA here is from genome assembly GCA_035651855.1 of Candidatus Sulfotelmatobacter sp. GTDB lineage: Bacteria > Acidobacteriota > Terriglobia > Terriglobales > Acidobacteriaceae > Sulfotelmatobacter. The sequence continues at coordinate 24,741 of DASREX010000102.1, read as the reverse complement.
CCGTCCCCTGCGCTCGGTCGCGCTGAAGAGCGCGGAGAAGTGGATGCTCCAGCGCTTCGAAATGAGCGATGGCCTGGGCGCTATCTATCCCTCGATCATGAACTCGATTATTGCCCTGCGCTGCCTGGGCTATTCCCTCGATGACCCGCAGGTCATTCGCGCCATGGATGAATTCGAGAAGCTCGGCATCGAGGAAGAGGACACATTCCGCATGCAGCCCTGCATGTCCCCAGTCTGGGACACGGCCTACGCGCTGTTCGCGCTTGGGGAAGCCGGAGTTCCGGCGGACGATCCCCGGATGGTGAAGTGCGCCGACTGGATTCTGCAGAAGCAGGTGCGCACGGTGGGCGACTGGAAAGTGAAGAACCGGCAGGGCCAGCCCGGCGGCTGGTATTTCGAGTTCAACAATGAGTTCTATCCCGATGTTGACGACAGCGCCATGGTCTGTCTCGCCCTGAGCCGCGTGGAGCACCCCAACGGGCGTTACCAGCGCGAGTCCGTGCAGCGCGCCATCGACTGGATCCTCTCCATGCAGTGCAAGAACGGCGGCTGGGCTTCGTTCGACAAGGACAACGACCGCATGGTCTTCCAGTACGTTCCTTTCGCCGACCACAACGCCATGCTCGATCCGCCGACCGTCGATATCACCGGCCGCATTCTGGAAATGCTGGCAACCTACGGCTACAGCCAGGAGCACCCGGCGGTGAAGAGAGCCATAAGGTTCATTCGCGACGAGCAGGAGTCCGACGGGAGCTGGTTCGGCCGTTGGGGTGTGAACTACATTTACGGCACCGCGCTCGTGCTGCGAGGCCTGGAAGCCATCGGCATGGACCTGCACGAACCCTGCATCCAGCAGGCTGCCGAGTGGCTGCGCATGGTACAGAATGCCGACGGAGGATGGGGCGAAACCGTAGGCTCCTACGACGACCCCACGCTGAGAGGCCAGGGCGACAGCACTCCCTCGCAAACCGCATGGGCCATCCTCGGCTTGCTGGCGGCCGGCGATACGCGCAGCGATTCGGTCGCGCGCGGAATCGCCTACCTCATGCGCACCCAGAATCAAGATGGTTCGTGGGATGAGCAGTATTACACCGGGACTGGATTTCCCCGCGTCTTCTACCTGATGTATCACCTTTATCGCGAATACTTCCCTCTTCTTGCCTTAACGACGTATGCCAAGGTGATGGAGAAAAACAGCAACTAGCTTGCAACGCGGGGACGGACCAACGCTCCGCTCCGGGAGGCCTGCGGGGGCGGGCGGTCCTAAACTTCCATCCCCAGAGCCACTCACCGTTGACAATCGCTCCTCAGTCCTGAATGCTGAATATGAAATGCTGGCATTCGTCACAGGCGCCACGGGCTTCCTCGGCTCGCACGTAGCCAGAGTCCTCTGCGAAAAAGGGGCGGGACTGCGCCTGCTGGTGCGCGCCACCAGCAATCTCAAGAACCTTCAGGGCCTCCGCGCCGATACGGTTACGGGCGACTTGCGCGATCCGGGCTCGCTGGAAAAGGCCATGGCCGGATGTGACACCGTGTTTCACGTCGCCGCCGATTACCGCCTATGGGTGCGCGATCCGCAGGAGATGTACCGGTCCAACGTCGACGGTACGCGGGCCCTGCTGGAAGCCGCGCGCCAGAATGGCGTCCGGCGCGTCGTCTACACCTCCAGCGTGGCGACCATCGGATTTACCGGCAATGGCCACACGGCGGATGAGGATTCCCCGGTTTTGCTGGCCGACATGATCGGCCACTATAAGAGATCGAAGTTCATGGCCGAGCAGGTCGCGATGCAGGCCGGGCGCAGCGGCATGCACGTGGTGACGGTGAATCCCACTACTCCGGTCGGCGAGGGCGACGTCAAGCCCACTCCCACGGGACGGATCGTGCTTGATTTTCTCAAGCGGAAATTTCCTGCCTACGTCGAAACCGGACTCAATCTGGTTGACGTCCGTGAGTGTGCCGCCGGGCACCTCGCCGCGCTGGAAAAAGGCAAGTCCGGAGAGCGTTACATCCTGGGAGGAGAAAACCTTACTCTGAAACAGATCCTCGACAAGTTGGGGAAAATTACCGGGCTGCCGTCGCCCCGGCTGAAGCTGCCTTACATCTTCGCTTTTGCCACCGGTGTGATTGATGAAACCATCACCGGCAGAATGCTGCACAGGGAGCCTCGAGCCACGATCGATACGGTGCGTATGGGGAAAAAACTGATGTTCGCCAGTTCCGCGAAAGCCGAGCGCGAGTTGGGCTGGAAGATCGTGCCGGTGGAGAATGCGCTGCGCCGCGCCGTCGAGTGGTTCCAGGCTAACGGCTATGTGTAGGCTTGCTCTCGTGGCCGCCCTGGAACGCGAGGTGCGCCCGCTTATCAAGGAGTGGCGCGGGCATGCCCGCGAACACGGGGGACGCAGTTTCACCTTCTACGAGAATGGCAAAGCAGTCGTGGTCTGCGGCGGCATCGGTACGGAGGCAGCCCGCCGCGCGGCGGAGGCCGTGACCGTTTTGTACGCGCCTGACGTCGTCTACTCGGTTGGTTATGCCGGAGCGCTTGATTCGGCGCTGAAGGTTGGGAATCTGGTGCGTCCTGCGCGGGTCGTCAACGCAGGCGACGGCAGTTCCACTGCAATAGTTCAGGGAAGCGGCGTGCTCGTCAGTCAAACGCGGCCCGCGACGGTCGCGGATAAGTCCAGGTTGCGGGAGGCCTACGGCGCCCACTCAGTTGACATGGAAGCGGCTGCCGTGGCCCGCGCCGCCGAGGCCCGAAGTGTCGCGTTCCGGGCAGTTAAAGTGATCTCGGATGAATTCGACTTCGAACTTCCCGCAACCGGACGATTCGTGGATACTGAAGGCCGGTTCCAGGAGGCCCGCTTCGCACTCTTCGCCGCCTTGCGTCCCTGGCTCTGGCCGCGCGTCATTCAACTGGCGCGGAACAGCGCGCGCGCGACTCGCGTTCTTTGTGCTGAGTTGCGGCACATCACCGGCGAGGATGCTTCCGTGGCTAGCACTGCGCAACTCACGGAGCGCCAATAAGAAATTCCAGATCATGAAGTTGATTCCTCTGTTCTCCCTTGCTGCCCTCCTGATCGCTTCGACCGCCGCCCAGGATTCCGCACCCGTGTTTTATGCCGAGAGTTTCCGCAAGACTCCCATCCGCATCACCGAGGACAAATTTGAGGTCAAGCTGACCGCCGACAATCCCAATTACAAACAACGCCTTCGCGACTCCAGCGGCACGGAGCGCTTCGAGTTTACGATTGTTCCGCGGCGGCCCGAGGGCGGGGCCAACGGCCAGATCACCTCGTGGGAGATGAGTCTGCGGGACCTGCGTTACCCGGTGTACGGGAATCTGCTGCAGTTCGACCGCGAACTCTCCGAAGACCCCAAGGACAATCTGTACTGGCTCAACCCGCTCCCCTCGGCCGCGGTGCCGGCTCTTGCCACCAGGATCATCAAGATTCACGGATTTTATTTTTTGGCCCAGGTGACCAATTTTCGCGTTGCGCCTCCGACTCCGTACCTGGAATACATGACCGTTCGGGTGGAACTGGCAAACAGCGATCCCAGGCAACAGCCGCGATGACGCCGCCCGGTAATCTCGAAATCATTGGCGGACGGGGTACATGTGGGAAACTGGCCGGTTCATTCATCTATAATCAACGCAGGCGTTCTCCCTGAAAACGATGCATTTTTCCCTCTTGCTGGCAGTGTTCGTCGGCGGCGAAATTGTCGACATGATTTCCAACACTGGCGCGGTTGCCAAGCTGGTTTTGCTGGCGCTGCTCGCCTTCAGTCTTATCTCCTGGGCAATTATTCTGACGAAATGGAACCTGCTGCGCCGTGCCCGGACGCAGAGCGGGCGCTTCGTCCGCGCCTTCCGCAAGGCGCAGCGCCTGCAGGATATTGCGGCGGTGGCGGATCAATTCAAGCCCAGCCCGCTCGTTGGCGTCTTCGAGGGCGGCTATGAAGAGTACAGGCGCCAGGTCGCGACGTCGGGCGGCCTGCGCAATCCCATCTCGATTCAGCGCGGCATGCAAATCGGAGCCTCCGAGGGAATCACTCGTTTGGAACGCAATGTGCCATGGCTGGCCATTACCGCCGCGGTCACGCCCTTCGTGGGACTGTTTGGCACGGTGTGGGGCATTATCGACGCATTTCACGGCCTGGGTACCGCGGGCGCGGCCACCCTCCGTGCCGTCGCCCCCGGCATTTCAGAAGCCCTGATCACCACGGCGGCCGGACTGGCCGCTGCCATTCCCGCGGTGATCGCCTATAACCTGATCGGCGCCTCGATTCGCGAGTTCGCCGCCCGCAGCGATGATTTTGCCCTGGAAGTCCTTAATGCCGTCGAGCACAGCTCCGCGCAGGCTCCCGTGGAAGTGAGGCGCTGATGGCCTTTACCGCTTCCAACGGGCGCACGCAAACTTCCATTGCCGATATCAACATCACACCGCTGGTGGACGTGGTGCTGGTGCTGCTCATCATTTTCATGGTGACGGCGCCAGTGCTGCAGTCGGGCATTGACGTGGCGGTTCCCAGAACCCGCACGGTAAAGCAGATCACCGAAGAACGGCTGGTGCTTACGATCAATAAGGATCAGCGCGTCTTCCTGGGCAACGATCCCGTCAACATCAACGAGATCGGCGCCCGGCTCCGGCAGAAGATCCGCGATCCCCGCAACCAGTCCATCTTCGTGCGCGCCGACGAGAACGTTCCCTTTGGCGCTTTCGCCACGGTCATGGACTCGGTGAAGCAGGCCGGCTTCAACAACGTCAGCATCGTGACCCAACCTCTGGATCAAAATGGCAGCAAGCGCTGACATCTATTTCGAGCACGACCGGTGGGGGCGCGCCCTGGTGTGGTCATTGGGACTGCACATCGGAATCACGCTGGCGCTCTTGGGATACTCCGCAATTTTTTATCGAACCAGCGGCGGGACCTGGGGCGCGGGTGGAGGCGGGGAAGCCATCGGGGCCACGCTGGTGAGCAGCGTGCCGCTGCCCGTGCCTCCCTCCCCCACGCAGAATGTCCTGGCGAATGAATCGAAGGGAGTGACGCAGTCGCAACCGAAGATCGAGCAGAAACCGGAACCGGACGCCATCGATATTCAAGGCAAGAATGCCAGGATCAAGCCAAGAAAGAAGCAGGAAACGGTGACCAAGAAGGCCGCGCAGCAACCTGAACCTGAGCCCGAATCCAATCAGGTGGCATTCGGCGAAGGGGGGCCGGTCAGCGGTCCGTACGGGACTTTCAGCGCGTCGGGGGCTAAAGGCGGCTTCGGATTTACCGGCGGCGGGGGCGATTTCGGGAACCGCTTCGCATGGTACGTGCAGGGGGTGCAGCGGGTGGTTTCGCAGAACTGGTTGAAGTATGAAATTGATCCGCGTATCACCAGCGCCAATCGCGTTTACATCACCTTTGATATCGCCCGCGACGGACACCCCGGCAACGTCCGCATTGAGCAATCCAGCGGCGTTCCGTCCCTGGATATATCAGCCGTACGCGCGATTCAGCGGATTGACACCTTCGGCGCATTGCCTTCGGACTATTCCGGCAACAAGGTCTCGGTAGAGTTCTGGTTCGATTACAGGAAGTAGGGATGTACTTCTGGTCCCGTAATTCCTCAGGTACCCGGGTGTCTGAAATGAATGGAAGAAGCGCAAAATGGGAATCTCAGGTGAATGAGTAGTTCCAAGATGATGGAGAAAATGTTGCGAATCGCTGCATATACAAATAGGATATTGCCATACAGGAAATTCCGCATTTTTAACCGGATGGACCACTCCGCTATACCACAATCCCGGCGCGGTGCGATTACCCCCCAATTTCTGTTACACCCTCTCGCCCTGATCCTTCTTTTCGGTTCGCTTAGCCCAGCTTGGGCACAGGACTGGGTGAAGACGGGCACGGCACTGGGCGTGGAAAAGGTTCGGCTCGCGGTGGCGGATTTCAAGCCGGGAACGGCGGATGCGCAGAACGCGGCCCTGCTGAAGACTTTCAACGACACTCTGTGGAACGACCTGGATGTTTCCGGGGTCGTCGAACTGGTCTCGAAGAGTTTTTATCCCCTGCAACTTCCGGGGCAGCCACCCGAGGTCAACTTCATTGCCTGGAACTCTCCGCCTCCCAACGCGGCCATGCTGGCATTCGGAAACGTGGGCGTGTCCGTCGGAAAACTGACAGTGCAGGGCTGGCTGTATGACGTGAAGAATATCCAGTCGCCGCAAGTTCTAGGCAAGCAGTATTCCGACAACGCAACCGATGCCGCGGCGCGGATGATGGCCCACAAGTTCGCCGATGAAATCATCTACCGGCTGGGCGGCGGAATCCAGGGTATCGCAGAAACGCAGATCTACTTCGTCAGCGACCGCAGCGGCCACAAGGAAATCTGGGCGATGGATTACGACGGGTCGAACCAGCACCAGATTACGCATCTGGGTTCGATAGCTTTATCCCCGCGTGTCTCCCCCGATGGTTCGCGGATCGCGTTCAGCGCGCTGACCAAGAGCGGATGGGAGATCATGATGTACTCCCTGGAACTGAACCGCGTCGTCAGCTTCCCGCACCTGGGAGGGACGAACCTTTCGCCGGCATGGTCGGGCGACGGCACCAAGCTGGCATTTTCTTCGTCGCGCGCCGGCGACCCCGAGATTTATGTGGCCGACGCTTCGGGTGGAAATCCTCACCGCATGACCACCGACAAAGGCCCTGATGTTTCCCCCGTCTTTAACCGCAAGACGAATGCGCAAATCGCCTTCGTGAGTGGAAGAACCGGGCTGCCGCAGATTTGGACGATGGAAGCGGACGGCACCAACCAGCAGCGCATGACTGATCAGGGTTACGCCGTGTCTCCGAACTGGGCTCCCAACGGCCAGTTTCTCGCCTTCGCCTGGGTGCGCAAGTACGGGCCGGGAGAGCCGGGGGCCTCGGATATCTATTTGATGGACATTGCCAGCAAGCAGTGGGTGCAGCTCACCCACGACGGTGGACGCAATGACTTTCCCTCGTGGTCTCCCGACGGCCGGCACATCGTGTTTCAGTCGAACCGCTCCGGCAGCCTGCAGATCTGGTCCATGCTGGCGGATGGGACAAAAGTTCAACAGTTGACTTTTACTGGACGCAACTCGCAACCCAATTGGAGTTGGAAATAGTGAATTGCAATCAATCGACTTCGTCTGATCCCGAGCAGCTCTTGGGATCGCGGGAGGAATAAAAGTGAAGCACATAAACCTGAAGTGGTTTTACCTGGTCCTCACCCTAAGCGCGCTGTTGACCTTGGGCGCCTGCGGAAAGAAAGCGACTCCGCCGCCACCACCACCGCCGCCGCCGCCGCCGGCCCCCACAGCTTCAATTTCGGTAAACCCCAATTCCATCCAAAGTGGCCAGTCAGCCTCGCTCACCTGGCAGACCAGCAATGCGACGGACGTCTCCATTGACGGGATCGGCGCAGTGCAACCCAACGGCTCGCAAAGCGTTTCGCCGTCCGAGTCCACCACTTATCACCTGACGGCCAAAGGTTCGGGTGGAACCCAGGAAGCCACGGCGCGGCTCACCGTAACCCCGGCTCCCGCTCCTCCGCCGCCCACAGCTACCAACGTGACCGATGAAGAGCTGTTCAGCCAGAACGTGAAGGACGTCTATTTCGATTATGACAAGTCCGACATTCGTGGCGACCAGCAGGCCTCGGTCCAGGCAGACTCGCAGTTCTTCAGCCAGCACACCAATATGAGCTTTACGGTGGAAGGCCACTGCGACGAGCGCGGATCGACGGAGTACAACCTGGCGCTCGGGGACCAACGCGCCAGTGCGGTAAAGAACGCCTTGACTGCCGCCGGTGTCAGCGCCAGCCGCATCAAGACAATCAGCTACGGCAAGGAAAAACCGTTCTGCACGGAGAGCAACGAAGCGTGCTGGCAGCAGAACCGCCGCGGCCACCTGGTGTATCAGAAGTAAGCCCTCAATCAGGGCGGGGGCGGACGCTCGGGTCCGCCCCGCGCAGCCACCGAGGGCGCAAAAGTTGCCCGTCCGAGATAGAAGCTCGCAGCTCGGCTGCGGTCTTCGCTGAGCCGAATTGACTCGCTCTGTGGGACAATCGAAGCATCTAAACGTTCAGGAATTCCTTATGAAACCACATCGTATTGCCGCGGTTCTTGCCTTTTCGGTGCTTTGCCTGGAAACTGCTCCCGCCTGGGGCGTCAACAAGGAGATGGTTCAGCTGCAGACGCAGGTGCAGCAACTGCAGGAGCAGATGACCGCCATGCAGCGCAGCTTCGACGAGCGCATGGGCGTGATGCGAAACCTGGTCGAGCAGGATACCGACGCGGTCAACAAGGTGGCGAACGCTTTGAACGCGCTTCAGACCACATTGCAGAAACAGCAGGCCGACGGGGGATCCAAGGTCGATCAGCTTTCCGGCCAGATCCAGGCGCTGAATGACACCATGGACGAGATCAAGGTCCGCCTGGCAAAGGTCACCAAGCAATTGGAAGATATGCAGGCCTCGCAGCAGAGTATCCAGGCGCAACAGGCCCAGCGCCAGGCCGAGGCGCAGGCCGCTGCCAACGCGCCGCCGCCAGACGTGCTGTACAACAATGCGTTGCGCGACTACACCGGCGGGAAAAATGATCTGGCATCCCAGGAATTCAGCGACTACCTGAAGTTCTATCCCAATACCGATCTGGCGGGAAACTCCTACTTCTACCTGGGTGAACTCCAGTTCCGGGCAGGGAACTACCAGCAGGCGGTGCAGAGCTACGACCAGGTTCTGCAGAACTTTCCCAGCGGAAACAAAGCGGCGTCAGCCCAGTTGAAGAAGGGATTCGCACTCATCGAATTGGGCAAGCAGGATGACGGAGTCGTCGAACTGCGTCACGTGGTTCAGCGGTACCCACATTCGCCGGAAGCCTTGCAGGCGCGTGAGCGAATGCGCAAGCTGGGCGTCTCGAGCACCAGAGGCTAGTTTTCCCCGGTCTAAACGCTGTGGTGACTTCGTTTGGCGGCTTTGTGCTTGGCCGCCTTATGGGCTTTGTGTTTCTGAGCCTTCTGCTTCACGCTCGTCACAGTGGAATGCGAAGTGTCTGCCGCCGAGAAACCGCCCAACAGCGCGGAGGCCGCCAGAACCATCAAAATGAACTTTTTCATATACCTCTTTTCAGGGAGAACCCGCCATCGAAAATAGTATTTCATTCCATAGCTCCTGGGAATAGACTCGAATTCCAGGGGCGGGCTCATTCCCATCCCAGTAAACTTTGGGTAGAGGCAGCACTCATGACACATAAAGAAGTGGATCAGGATATGGAGAAGGGCGCCACCGAAGCAGAAGATCATAAGACGCCCGGAAATGCAGGTTTGCAGGGACAGTTAGGGCATCGCGATCAGGACCCCATGCTGAAAGGCGCGGATTCGGATTTTCCCGAACCGGGCGGGAATCCCGAACATAGTGGCGAACCCAAGCGCAAGACCGCCTAGGTGACCTGCCGTCGCACGTTTTTGCAGCCGGCGGAATAGCTAGCGCAATTCTTCCATGCACGCGTCCAGCACTTCTTTGCCCGGCCGGGTCAGCGAATCCGGCAGCGTCGCCAAAGGCTGATCCACCACATTCAGCATGTCGAGGAAGTTCGGCGCCTGCGGATTCACATAGAACACGCCGGTGAGCACCTCGCCCTTGTCATGCGCTTCGGTCAGCCGCGTGATGGCGCGAATCTTGTCCGTGGGATCATAATCCTCTTCCAGCTTGCGAAGGTGCAGGCGCGACCCGTCATGCATCGTAACCGCGACCGTTGATCCCGGATCATATTCGACGTTGATGTCCTCGAAGTGCGGCACGAAGCTGACGTCCTGCAAAGTCTCCTCGTGTTCCTTCACATATTTGTAGGACTTGGTTGAACCCTCGTGATCGTTGAAGGTGACGCACGGGGATACCACGTCGAGCATCACCGTCCCTTTGTGGGCGATGGCCGCCTTGAGCATGGCGCTAAGCTGCCGCTTGTCGCCGGAGAACGAGCGTCCCACCAGGGTCGCGCCCAGCTGAATCGCCAGCGCGCAGGTGTCGATCGGCGGAAGGTCGTTGACCACCCCCGTTTTCAGCTTCGATCCCAGATCGGCGGTGGCGGAGAACTGGCCCTTGGTCAGCCCGTACACGCCGTTATCTTCGATGATGTAGATAATCGGCAGATTACGCCGCATCAGGTGCACGAATTGACCAATACCGATCGAAGCCGTATCGCCATCGCCGCTTACGCCAATGCAGATCAGCTTGCGATTGGCCAGCATGGCGCCGGTCGCCACCGAAGGCATGCGTCCATGCACCGCATTGAAACTGTGGGAGCGGCTCAGGAAATAGGCGGGAGTCTTCGACGAGCAGCCAATCCCGCTGGGCTTGATTACGAACTCCGGCTCCACGCCCATCTCAAACATGGCCTCGATGATGCGTTCGGAAATCGCGTTATGGCCGCATCCTGCGCACAGCGTGGTCTTGCCCCCCTTGTACTCGACAACGCTGAGGCCAATCCGGTTCGTCTTCGGTCCAGGCCCGGCTGCTCCGGGCTCAACGGTGGTGGACGACATCTACTTACCCTCCATGCTGGTCAGTTCGTCGGTGATGGACCGCGCATCCAGCGGCAGCCCGGTGATATGCGCAATGCTGCGCAGGCGGGTCGTCAGTTCCGGTTTTATGTCCAGCTTCAGCAAGCTGAGCATCTGCGCGTCCCGATTCTGCTCGACCACGTAGGTGCGTTCATGCTGCTCGATAAATTCGTGGACTTCGCGTGTGAACGGGTAGGCGCGCAACCGGAGGTAGTCGGTCTCGATCCCGTATTCTTCGCGCAGCTGATCGCGGCTCTCGGTGATGCCCCAATGCGAGGTGCCGTACCCGATGATCCCGATTTTCGCGTGATTACCTCTGGTAATCTCCGGCCGGGGAACGAACGAGCGGGCGGTCTCAAACTTCCGGTTCAACCGCTCCATGTTGTTCTCGAAGTCGTCGGCGCGTTCGCTGTATTGCGCCCTCTCATTGTGACCGCTGCCTCGCGCAAAGTATGCTGCCGCGGGATGCGGCGTCCCCGGCAGGGTGCGATATCCAATGCCGTCGCCGTCCACATCCTTGTACCTCGCGAATCCCCCCAGCTTGTCCAGATCCTCTTTGCTCAAAACCTTGCCGCGATGGATGGGAGTGGCCGGATAGGGGAAGGGATCAGACATCCAGTTGTTCATGCCCAGATCGAGGTCGGACATCACGAAGACCAGGGTCTGGAACTGCTCCGCCAGGTTGAAGGCTTCCGTCGCCATGGTGAAGCACTCGTCGACCGAACTGGGGATCAGCATGATGTGCTTTGTATCGCCGTGAGACAGGAACGCCGTCGAAAGGATGTCGCCCTGCGACGTGCGGGTGGGAAGACCGGTCGAGGGGCCGACGCGCTGGATGTCCCAGATGACTCCGGGAACTTCGACGTAGTAGGCAAGTCCGGCGAATTCCGACATCAGAGAGATTCCCGGTCCGGCAGTGGCCGTCATGCTGCGCGCGCCGGCCCAGCCCGCGCCGATGACCATGCCGATCGCGGCCAGTTCATCCTCCGCCTGCACGATGGCGAACGTCGCCTTGCCATCGGGACCGATGCGGTACTCCTTCATGTATTCGATCATCGTTTCAACCAGCGACGAGGAGGGCGTGATCGGGTACCACGTGACCACCGTGCATCCCGCAAACATGCAGCCTAAAGCCGCGGCGGAGTTGCCGTCGATGATGATCTTGCCCGCGGTCTTGTCCATGCGTTCGATATAGAACGCGCCGCGTTTCTCGAGGTTGGCCTTGGCGTACTCGAACCCGGCCTGCGCCGCCGCCAGGTTCAGGTTGGCGGCCTTGACCTTCTTGGCGAACTGCTTCCGGATCGCTTTCTCCACCTCGTTCATGTCGATGGTCAGCAGGCACGCGACCACCCCGACATAGACCATGTTCTTCACCAGTTTCCGCAGCTTCGGCTCCGGGCAAACCTGGGCCACGATCTTGTCGTACGGCACGGAATAAAAAATCAAATCATTGCGGAGCTTGTGCAGTTGCAGCGGCTCGTCGTAGAGAACGGATGCGCCCGCGGCCAGCGACATAGTGTCTTCCGTCGCCGTCTCCGGATTCATCGCCACCAGAAAGTCGATTTCTTTCTTGCGCCCGATGTACCCGTTTTTGTTGGCGCGAATGGTGTACCAGGTAGGCAGTCCCGCGATGTTCGAGGGGAACATGTTCTTGCCCGAAACCGGCACCCCCATCTGGAAAATGCTGCGCAGGAGAACGGTGTTGGAACTCTGAGACCCCGACCCGTTGACCGTCGCGACCTGAATGCTCATGTCATTGACGATCCGCTTTTGCCCAGTGCCGCCGGTCGATCCTCGGGGCACTACATCCGTGGTGGACATCCCTACACCTTCCTTCGATTAGCGGGCGGTACCCACTCGCCCGGATTTATGGATTGCAAGAAGAAGTAAACCTACCCATTATACGGCGGCGGCGCTGATGAGTTGGGCAAATCGCCCGCCGGAAGCCCGGAGGAACCTGCTTGAGAAACGAGAAATCAAGGTTGCGGATTAGGCTTCCGTCCTAAAGAACTGGGCAATGGTCCGGAATTTATTATATCGTGATGCGATCAATTCGCCCCCGGGCATCTTCTTCAGTTCCGCCAGGTGCTTCTGCAGGCTGACGTCCAGCAGGTTGGCGGCAGCTTCGTGATCGCGGTGGGCCCCGCCTTCCGGCTCGGGAACGATATCGTCAATGCAGCCCAGTTCCTGCAGGTCGGTGGCGGTAATCCGCATGGCCTCGGCAGCGAGTTCTTTCTTGCTGGCGTCCCGCCACATGATGGCCGCGCAACCCTCGGGAGAAATAACAGAGTAGATGGAATTCTCCATCATCAGCACACGGTCCGCCACCGCAATGGCCAGTGCCCCGCCGCTCCCTCCCACGCCGATGACGGTGGCGATAATGGGCACTTCCAGACGTGCCATCTCGCGCAGGTTGTGGGCAATCGCCTCCGCCTGCCCGCGCTCTTCGGCGTGGATTCCGGGATAAGCGCCGTCCGTATCGACCAGGGTAAATATGGGCCGCTGGAACTTTTCCGCCACTTTCATGACGCGGATCGCTTTGCGGTAGCCCTCAGGATGAGGAGTGCCGAAATTTCGGTAGACGCGCTGCTTCATGTCGCGTCCCTTTTGCGTCCCGATCACCATCACTTCTTCGCCATGGAAGCGGGCCATGCCGCTGACGATGGCCGCGTCATCGCCAAAACCCCGGTCGCCATGAATCTCGCTGAAGTCGGTGAAAATACGCTCGATGTAGTCCAGCGTCTGCGGGCGCTGCGGATGGCGCGCCAGTTCCGTCTTCTGCCATGCGGTAGGCGGGGCGTTCATCTCCCGGCGCAGAGTCTCAATGCGCTGCTGCAGCTTGGCGATCTCGCGCCGCGCGGCCTCGGTCGGGCCATTCGACTCCATCTCCGCCACTTGCCGCTCGATCTGCTCGAGTTCCTGCTGCGCTTTTTCCGTCGGTGCCATGAATACTCTCTACCCCACGTCTCGCAAATGAGGCGAGACATGGAGCACCCTTGTTCCTAACTGATAATGCGTACGCTGCCGCGCCCGCACAGTTGTTCGACCCGGGCGATGAAGTTGCGATCTGGAAGCACATTATAGCCGTCCGCCTCCATAACCACCATGAAATCGCCCTGCCGCTCGATATCAAACAGCACCTTGGCCTCGCCCTTCCGTTCCAGAAACAGAGCGTGCAGGTCGTCGATGGTGTTTTCTCCGGCCGTATCGACCAGCACACGAATTCGGATCGCACGGGGCAGGGGGACTTTTGCCTCATCCAGGGGCATGATCTCGGAAGCCGTAATCTTCGGATTAGCCCCTTCTTCAATGCGCACGCCAGCCTTGACCAGCACTGGGACCTCAAGCTTCACTTTTTCGCCGATGCGTTTGAACGCCTCGGGGAAGACGATCATGTCGATCGAGCCGGACATGTCCTCGAGCATCGCCTGCGCGTAGAAGTCTCCCTTCTTCGATTTCAGCACGCGCAGGTTGCTGATGATTCCGGCCGTGACCAGGGTCTCGTCCTTCCCCGTCGACTTGGTCATTCCGGCAATGTCTTCGATGCTTAGCGCCTGCAGGTCCTGCAGTTTGTCTTTATATTTTTCCAGCGGGTGCCCGGAGATGAAAAATCCCAGGATCTCCTTCTCTGCCGAAAGTCGAGTGTGCTCATCCCAGTCGGGGACATTGGGCAGTTTGTGATTGTCCCCCGCACTCTCTTCCTCCTGGAACACGCCGAACAGGCCATGCTGTCCGGACTCGGCGTCGCGCTGGGCCTTCTGCGCCTGCTCCATGGCCTTATCCAGAACGGCCATGAGCTGGGCGCGTCGCCCCAGCGAATCCATGGCACCGCTCTTGATCAGGGACTCGATGACCCGTTTGTTCAGCAGCCGCAGATCGACGTTCTCGCAGAATTCGAAAATCGATTTGAACTTTCCCAGCTTCTTGCGTGCCGCCACGATCGACTCAATCGCATTTCCCCCGACGTTCTTCACTGCCGCCAGTCCAAAACGGATGTTATTGCCGTGGGGCGTGAAGTTCGCGTCGGAAACATTAATGTCCGGCGCCTCCACCGCAATTCCCATTTCCCGGCATTCATTGATGTATTTGACTACGTCGTCGGTTGACCCTGTCACCGAGGTCAGCAGCGCCGCCATAAACTCGACCGGATAGTGCGTCTTCAAATAGGCGGTGTGATAGGCCAGCAGCGCATAAGCCGCAGAGTGAGACTTGTTGAATCCATATCCGGCGAATTGCGCCATCAGGTCAAAAATCTTTTCGATCTTCCTGGGTGGATATTTCCGCTGCGCCGCGCCTTCGATAAAGCGCTCCCGCTGCAACGCCATCTCCTCCGGCTTCTTCTTGCCCATGGCCCGGCGCAGCAGGTCGGCATCGCCCAGCGAATAGCCCGCCAGGCGGTTCGCGATCTGCATCACCTGCTCCTGGTACACGATCACGCCCAGGGTTTCTTCCAGAATTTCTTTCAGTTCCGGCAGGTCGTACTCAACTTTCTTGCGCCCATGTTTGCGGTCGACGAAATCGTCGATCATGCCGCCTTGGATCGGCCCGGGACGGTACAGGGCGTTGAGGGCGGTCAGGTCTTCAATGGAATTCGGCTGATACTTGCGCAGCACGTCGCGCATACCATGCGATTCGAACTGGAACACTCCCGAAGTCAACCCCTTGTGGAACACCTCGCGGTAAGTTTCCTGGTCCTGCAGCGGAATCTCCTCCAGGGTCAGCGGAGTCCCGCGCTTCTGCTCGATCAGTTTCAGGGCGTCAGTCAGAATGGTGAGGGTGGTCAGCCCCAGGAAGTCCATCTTCAACAGCCCCATCTTCTCGATGGCGACCATGTCGAAGGCGGTTACGATTTCATCGTTCTTGGTGCGGTGCAGCGGAACCAGATCGGTCAGCGGCCGCGGCGAGATCACCACGCCCGCGGCGTGCACCCCTGAATTCCGCACCAGGCCTTCCAGTTTCTTGGCCGTGTCCAGCAATTCCCGAACCTGGGGATCTTTGGCGTACGCCTCATTGAGCTGCGGCGAGTCCGCGATTGCCTGGTTCAATGTGATATTCAGCTGCGCCGGAACCATCTTCGCGATCCGGTCCACGTCGGCGTACGGGATGTCCATGGCGCGGCCCACATCTTTGATCGCCGCCTTCGCGGCCATGGTACCGAAGGTGATGATCTGCGCCACGTTATTGCGCCCGTATTTCCGGGTGACGTAATCGATGACCTCGCCGCGCCGGTTCATGCAGAAGTCGATGTCGATATCCGGCATTGAGACGCGTTCCGGATTCAGAAAGCGCTCGAACAGCAGTTCATGCTGCAGAGGATCGATGTCGGTGATCCCCAGCGCGTACGAAACCAGCGATCCCGCCGCCGATCCGCGTCCCGGTCCTACCGGAATCCCGCGCTCCCTGGCGTAACGGATGAAGTCCCACACGATCAGGAAATATCCCGGGAACTTCATCTGCTGGATGATGGCCAACTCGCGCTCCAGCCGCTGCTCGTAATCGGCAATCGAATGCTTCAGTTTGCCCTGCTCGTGCAGCGGGCGCAGTGTCTCCAGCCGCCGCGCAAAACCTTCGCGGGTGACATGGACGAAGTAAGTGTCAATCGTGTATCCGGCGGGCACTTCAAACTGGGGAAAGGGATTCGGGATCTTCTCCAGCTTCAGGTGGCAACGCTCTGCGATATCGAGCGTGCGCGTGAGCACCTGGGGCGAATCCTTGAACACACGGTACATCTCGTCATAGTTCTTGACGAAGAATTGCGTGCCATCGAACTTCATGCGCGCGGTGTCGCGGATCGACTTGCCCGTCTGGATGCACACCATCACGTCCTGCGCGTGCGCATCGTCCTCGCACAGATAGTGGCTGTCGTTAGTAGCGACCAGCGGCAGCCCGAGCTCTTTTTCCAGCTTGAACAGCCCGGGATGGATGCGGTGCTCCATCTCCAGCCCCTGATCCTGAATCTCGAGGAAGAAATTGTTCTTGCCGAAGATGTCGGTGAACGTCGCGGCCGCCGTCCGCGCCGCCTCGTAATTGTTCTCCATCAGCCGCTCGGCCACTTCGCCCTTCAGGCAGCCGGAGAGCCCGATCAGCCCGCGCGAGTGTTCTGCAAGAAATTTCTTGCTGACCCGCGGCTTGTAATAAAACCCGTGCAGGGAAGCCTCGGAGGTGATCTTTACCAGGTTGCGGTATCCCTCTTCGTTCTCCGCCAGCACCAGCAGGTGATTGTAGGTGTCGCCTTCGGGAGCCGCCCGGTGGTCCTCTTTCTTGCACACGTAGAGCTCGCACCCTACGATCGGCTTCACTCCATGCTTGTGCGCGGCATTCACAAAATGCACCGCGCCAAAAATGTTGCCGTGATCGGTCATGGCCACGGCGGGCATGCCGAGCTCCTGCACGCGCTGGCACAGCTTTTCGACATCACAGGCGCCATCCAGCAGGGAATAGTCGGTGTGCAGGTGCAGGTGAACGAATTGGGACATGTGTGGCTAGTTTAGCGCATGGGGCTGGAGGAAATGTGTGGAAGCCTGTGGGTATCAGGGCCAATCCTGCGCGCCATGGAAGATGCGGGAAATCTCGATAGCGGACCGTTTCACTTGGTACACGGCTATGTACGGCAGAGGTGGGAATGCGAGTTCTCGTCGGCCCTTTATCCGGCGACTGGGACGGCCCGCGTTGGGAAACTGTGCCAGCCTGCCGCAACCATTGTAGATGGTCCGTGCAATGCGCCGTGCTATCTCAGGATTGTCCTTCTCGATCCAGGCGCAAATGCGTTCGAGGTCATCAGCAGCAGTCGCAGACCATCGGACCTGCATCAGGGCTGAAGGAACCGGCGGAGCCGTTCGCCCACTTGCTCATGCGTGAGGTAATCTCCGTGCTTCAGAGCGGCCTCGCCACGCTTCACCGCCTCGATGAAGCGGTCTTCCTCGGCGAAGTAACGCGCCACGACATCTCGGACAACTTCGCCAGGATCGCAGCCGTGTTCGCTCGCTCGTTGCGACAGGCGGGCTTGAAGATCGGGAGTGAAGTGAACTTCCATACCGTAACGATACGGTAAAGCTGGGGCGCAAGGCAATGGAGAGTTGGTCTTCTCGCGCAGGTAAAGATGGCAGGCAACGACCCCCTCCGCTTCCAATTCCTGGCTAACGGGACGGAGACGTCAGTTAGTCCGCCCCCGCTGCCAGCGCCTTCTGCAGCAGCTTCCGGGCCTGGCTGATGAGTTCAGCCACTTCAAACGGCCTCACGAGGTACGGGATGCTGTTCTCCTGGACGAACGCCCGCCCGTCGTTAGGTTCCACACCCGCCGAGAAGGTGTAGAGAACGTGGCATTCCATGCCCGGACAATTCTGCTTGATCCACGGATACGACTCCCTCGCGCCCCACTGGTCGCCCATCTTGCCGTTCAGGATGATGGCATCAAACTGCTCGGACTGCAGGCGCGTCTGCGCGTCCTGGCCGCTCTGGGCGGTGACAACGTCCGCGCCCGCGCCCATCATCACGTCGCGCTCGAACTCGAGTACCGCCTCTTCTTCCTCGACCAGCAGGACCCGGCCGGATATCGCTCCTTCATGCTGCCGCGGCAAGGCTTTCGGCGCCTCTTCCACAACCGCTGCTGCAGCCGCTGCCGGAATTCGCACCTCGATAGTCGCCCCGCCTTCGGCATTGTTGCGCGCGGTAATGTCTCCGCCATGCTCTTTCACAATCCCGTAGCAGATGCTCAGGCCCAACCCCGTTCCTTTGCCCACGCTCTTGGTCGTATAGAAGGGATCGAAAATGCGCTTGGGGTCTTTAATGCCTGCCCCATCGTCGCTGAAGGAAGTGCAGATGTGCCCGTTCTGCGCGCTGACGCGGATCTTCAATTTCCCCGTCCGACCAGTCTCCAGAATCGCGTCCACGGCGTTGTTGATGATATTGAGAAAAACCTGCTCGATCTGGTGCGCGTCGGCGATCACAGTGGCCGGCACGGTGGGAACGTCGCGTTCCACGGCAATGTTGTTGATCTTCAGATCGTAGTCGCGCAGGGCCAGCGTTTCCTCCAGCACTCTTCGCAAATCCACTTCATCGCGCTGTGGTTTGCGCTGGCGGGCAAACGACAGCAGATTCTGCACCACGCGGTGGGTGCGCTGTGCCTGCTTGAAGAGTTTGGCCACATAATCTTGCGCCCTCGTATTCAGGCCTTCGGTCTCCAGCAGTTGCGCGTATCCCAGGATGGCCGTCAGAGGATTGTTCAGTTCGTGCGCCACTCCCGCGATAAGCTGCCCCACCGCCGACATCTTCTCGCTCTGCAGCAGTTGCTCCTGAGTTTTGCGCAGATCTTCGTATGCCCGGCAGGTCTCTTCGTACAAGCGAACTTTCTCGATGGTCGTGGCCAGTTGCCGGCTGATGGCGACCAGCAGGTTCTCATCGTTGCTGGAATACTGGTAACCCTGATAATTGCAGAGCCCCATCAGTCCCACGGGATTTTCCTTGGCCCAGAACAGCACCCAGATCCACGACCGGTCCTGATCCGACTTGAGGAACTCCGCCACGCTTGAGGGCAGATGCGGCATATATTCCGCCGTGACCACTTCGGCGCGCGATCGCATCACCAGGTCGCCAAAACCGTCTGCGAAGGTGATCTCGGCCACCCTTACCTTGTCGCGGCTGCGCGGTCCCCAGGCCGCCCGCCGCCGGAATGTGGGATTGTCCGCATCCGACAGGTACATCGTGCCGCTCTCGGCGCCAAACAGCGTGACCACCTGGCGCAGCGTGAGGTTCAGAATCTCATCCAGATCGAACGATTGGGCCGCCACTACCGCCATCGCATTCAGCGCGTTGAGCTCGCGGTTGCGCCGCTGCATTTCGTCTTCGGCGCGGCGCTTTTCGGTCATGTCGAGCACAAAGCCCTGGTAGCGTTCGATCGCGCCGCTGGCGCTGCGAGTGGCAAAGCTGCTCTCCGACGCCAGCAGCAAGGTGCCGTCCTTGCGCCTCAAGCTCACATCAAAATTGCGCACGAAGTTGTGTGCCTCAAGTTCCTTGCGGAACGCCTCGCGCTGCTTGGGATCGACGCAGATCTCCGATTCCAGGTTCAATACCAGCAGCTCCGAGCGATTGCCGTATCCCAGCATGTGCACGAACGCGTCGTTGCAGTCGATCAGGGTTCCGGCGGAACTGGCTACATAAACCCCTTCCTGCACCTGCTCGAACAGCAGTCGGTACTTTTCCTCCGCCGAGCGCCGCTCCGTAATGTCGCGGACCACGTGGATGGTTCCTTTTTGGGGGCTGCCTTGCTCGGTATAGGACGAAGTCGAAACCACGGAGAAGCCGCCAAAACACGGGTCGGCGCCCTCGCTGAACTCCTCGTCGCCGCCCATGGCGCAGTAAGGGCATCCGGTCCATTCGCCAAAGGTATGGGGCAGGGCCGACTCACAGGAATTACCGATTACGTCCGCGGCCGCCTGGCCCAGTTGTCCCAGCAAGACCTGGTTGGCCTTGATGATCCGGTAATCCGCATCATGCGCCAGGATGATGTCGTGGATGGAATCAAAGGTATTCATCCACTGGCGCTGCGAGCGCAAAACCTGCTCCAGCAGGCGGAAGTTTTCCACCGCTAATGCCAGTTGCTTGGCGCAGGCTTGCAGAAAATCCAATTCCTCCGCAGTCCACTGCCGCCCGTAGGAGTGGCCCAGCATCAGCAATCCGACCGGCGCCTTGCTGCCCAGCACGGGCACGGTAACGACTTGGCGGATTTTTTCCTGCTGCAGAGCTTCCTTGGGTTCGTGCCCGGCGTCGTCCCGTTTCGCAACTTGCGCGCTCGCCTGGCTGAGCGTTTTGGAGACATCCTCGCTGATCTCGGCAAAGCCGGCATCGCGCAAAAAATCAGGCGAGAGCCCCGACGCGTGGGTTGCGACCAGGTTCCCGCTCTCAACCAGACGGAACCACGCCCCGCGAACCCGCATGGCGTACTTTAATTCTTCGACCGCGCGCTCCACGATGTGGCCATACTGCTGGGCCCCTGCAATGCTGCCGGTGATCGCCTGCATGGCCAGCAACCTGCGCGTGCGTCCCCGGGCTTCATCCAGCACGATCAGCAACATGCTGGAACCCAGTGCAACCTGGAGGGCGATCAGCGCTGACGCGGACACACCATCGGTAAAGGGAGACCAGGTCAGGTGCAACAGGGGCAGGCAGATCGCGAGTAACCAGGCTGCAGGTTCCCACCTTCCGCGCCGGGCCCGCACCAGGGCGACGGCAGCCGTCAGCAGGATGAAGCGATAGCTGATTTCCAGGGCGACGCGCAACGGCAGGGAATCAGGCCAAAGCAAGACCCGCGCCCCGGCAAATCCCACCAGCACCGGCGTAATCACCGTCAGGGGAAGAATGAGATCGCGCATGCGCGCGTAAACCAGCACCGCTCCCGCGAGCAATCCCACCGCCAGCACAAACCCAGCCTGTACCGCGACCTGGTCGAAGGGTGGGGGGATCTTGCCGGCCAGGCTATGTTCCGCCAGGCGCGATGCCAGCAGCGCAGTCCAGCCCAGGATCCAGATCTTGAGGTAAGTCTCGCGGAAGGCGCGCAACCCGAGCAGGGACGCGCCCAGCAGGATCAGCAGAGTCCACTCTGCCGCCGAAGGCCGCACAATGCCCAGCCTCTCCGCCGAATTCCACATCGACCAAAGGGACGCGCTCATGCGATAGACGTACGGATTCCTCGTCTCTGAATACCACGCGCGGGCGCATTCTCCACGCAGTTTCCGGACCTCAATGATTACTTTCGGAATCTCGCGAAACAGTTACAATCGCCGATAGACTTTCGTGCACACATGCCAGATCGCATCCTCGTAGTCGATGACGAAGAGCCTATTCGTGAGATCGTCGCCTCGATGCTGGGCGCCGCCGGATACCATTGCCAGCAGGCAGGTTCCGGCATGGAGGCTCTGGCCGTTCTTACCTCCGGAGAAAACTTTGAGTTGATGCTTTCCGATCTCATGATGGCCGACCTGGATGGCATCGGCCTGCTGGAGCGCACCAAGGAAAAATATCCCGACATGCCGGTGGTAATGGTAACCGCGGTGCACGACATCTCGGTTGCCCTGGCCGCCATTCGCAACGGGGCCTATGACTACCTGCTCAAGCCTTTCGAGCGCGAGCAACTGCTGAACACCGTCAGCCGCGCTCTGGAAAATCGCCGTCTCAAAGTGGAGAACCGCACTTACCAGACCAACCTGGAATCGCTGGTCAAGGCCCGGACCGAACAACTGCAGGCCACGGTCCGGGAACTGGAGCGTTCCTACGACATTACGCTGGAGGCCCTGGGCGATGCTCTGGACCTGAAGGATCGCGAGACGGAGGGCCACTCCCGGCGCGTGACGCTCTTCACCATTGCCATTGCCCAGGCTCTCGGGCTGCCGCGCGAACAGATCACGGTCATCGCCCGCGGCGCCTTCCTTCATGACATTGGGAAGATGGCCATTCCCGATAGCATCTTGAATAAGCCCGGGAAACTTGAGCCCCAGGAAATGCTCATAATGAAAGAGCACGCCTATCATGGCTATCAGATTGTAAAGAAGATTCCTTTTCTCGCCGACGCCGCCGAAATCGTGTACTCGCACCAGGAGTGGTTCAACGGCGAGGGCTACCCGCGGCATCTCCGCGGCAATGAGATTCCTCTGGGGGCGCGCATCTTCTCGGTGGCTGATACTTTTGACGCCATTACCTCCGACCGTCCCTATCGCGAGAAGCAGTCGCTGGCCGCGGCTCGGGCAGAAATCGAGAAGTTTTCGGGCCGCCAGTTCGATCCTGAAATCGTGCGGGTGTTCCTGCAGATGCCGGACAAGATTTGGGAAGATTTGCGCAAAGAGATTGAAGGTCAGACGTACCGGGCCGCGTACAGCACCGGGGCTAAGGGCTAATTCCGCCGCGAGGGGCAAACTTGCCGGGGCGCAGCATAAGAGAATTCACTTTAGGGGCCAGCGCGCTGCTCATGGCAGCGATTGCGGCGGGGTGTCTGTTTCTTCCCCGTGGCTTCGTGAGGATGGCGGTCAGCGACCTCCTGGGCGCGGCCCTCATGCTCCTTGCCTTCCTTGCCTTTGCCCGGCAGGGGATGGCCAGCGCGGGGCGGTTGCGCTGGTTCTGGATGTTGCAGGCGGCAGGTTGGGCGCTCTGGCTGGCGGATCAGGCAGTCTGGATCGTCTTTGACCTCGTCTTGCGGCAGAAAGTCCCTGGAATGTTTCCCGCCGATGCCCTGTTGTTCCTGGCGGGCGCGCCCATGATCGCGGGATTGCTGCTTCGTCCTCACCGCGAGCCTTCCCAGCCCAGTGCCCAGCTGGGTCTGCTGGATTTCTTTCTCTTACTGCTCTGGTGGCTTTATCTCTACGTCGCTTTTGTCGTGACCTGGCAATACCCCTCTCCCAACGAGCCCATTTACAGCCGAAACTTTGATCTGCTGTCGGCTGCGCAGGCCGTTCTGCTGTGCGGCACCGTGCTGCTATTCTGGCGCGAGAGTTCAGGACGCTGGAAACGGTTCTACGCCTGCTTCTTCGGCGCGGCAGTGTTCAATGCAGTTGCCTTCTACGTTATCAATCGGGCTCTTGAAACCGGGGTGTACTTCACCGGCAGTTGGTACGACATTCCGTATTGCCTGTCTTTTGCCTTCTACACTGCGGTCGCAATGCAGGGCGAGGGGCTGGCGCCGACGCCCGAAACGGCGGTGGATGAATCCTACAACGCCTGGATGGGAAATCTCGCGATGACCGCGGTGCTGTCGTTGCCCATCATCGCCCTCAATGCGATGCTCAACCCGCGCCTTCCGGAAGCGGCCTCCAACTTCCGTACATTCGTCACGCTCGCGACCATGTTTCTGATGGCGCTGCTGCTATTTATTCAGCACCGCCGTTTCGCCCGGGCCTTGCAGCGCAGCAATGTCGTGCTGCAGGAAGCTTCCCTGACTGATCCCCTGACCGGGTTACGCAATCGCCGTTTCTTTTCCGCCACCATCGAAGCCGACGTGCAACAGGCCCTGCGCTCTCACGCCGACAGTCACGACCCGCACACCCGGGATCTGGTTTTTTACCTGATCGACGCCGACAACTTCAAAGACGTGAACGACCGCTACGGTCACGATGTCGGCGATAAAGTCCTCATCGAAATGGCTCGGCGCGTCAGTTCTTCTATCCGCCACTCCGACGTTCTGGTGCGCTGGGGCGGGGAAGAATTCCTCATCGTCTCCCGCTACACGGATCGCAATGAGGCCGAACTGCTGGCGCAGCGTGTGCTTTCCGCCGTGGCTGATACTCCCTTTATTGCCAAACCTTCCGGAGAGGCGATTCGCCGCACCTGTTCCCTGGGTTGGGCGCCGTTTCCCTGGTTTCCCCACGATCCCCGGGCAGTCACCTATCAGGAGGTATTAAGCCTCGCGGATCGCGGCCTTCAGCGCGCCAAGCAGTCCGGGAGAAATCGGGCGGTCGGAATGTTGCCTCCCGTGGAAAGAACTCCCGCTACCAGCGTCGCGGGGCTCCACTCCACGGCCCTGCAAGTCGAGGTTCTGCCTACGCCCGGACCGGATGTAATCTTCTGATTTGCCATAGCTCGGGTCGGCATTTTCGTTGCTCCAGGCTGGGCAGCAGGCAGCTATTTCCTCGTTCCTTCCATCCAATCGAACAGCGAGTCCAGCACAGGGAGATCCCTATGTCGAGATGCGTACTTTCTATGGCCTGGTTGGCAAGCGTTCTCCTCTGCCTCTCAGCCTTTGCCCAGGACGTGCCTGCGGCACCCCCCAACGCCGTGGTGCAGGGCACGATTGCCCTCATCCAACTGACCGACCGGATCGATACTAGAACGGTCAAGGCCGGCGATCACTTCCACGCTCGTTTAGCCGAACCCCTGACCGCGGAAGATGGAGAAACTCTTCCCGAAGGGGCCAAAATCAAAGGTCATGTCAGCGCCGTACAGCCCGGCTTTCGCACCCGGATTCTGCTGAGCTTTGATCAGATTGATACCCCGCGCGGATGGGTGCCGCTGATCGCCACCGTAACCGGCGTTCCCGGCGAACACGGTATGCGTCCCGTGGGAGAAGAAGGCGAGATCGGCCGCAAGGGCATGACAAAAGAAGAAGTCGCCGAGGCTGTGGTTGTGGGCGCCGGACGAGGCGCCGCGGAAGGGGAGCGCGCCGCAGGCAAAAGGGGTGCCGCCCAG
>DASREX010000101.1:0-6826 GCA_035651855.1 Candidatus Sulfotelmatobacter sp. | reverse complement strand
GCGGATGGCAGCCAGACTGCCGGGGAGGCCTGCCCTATTATTCCCGCCGCTCTGGTCAATCCCATTGGCGCGAAGGTATTGCAGCTTTACCCTGCTCCCAATGCTCCCGCGAGCGCTGTCGGTTACAACTACGTGAATGAGCCCGTGCGCAAGCTGAACCAGGGAACCGGGGACATACGGATCGATCACACTTTCTCGGACAAGGATTCGATCTATGCTCGTTTCAGCTACGATCAGGCGACCAACTTTATTCCGGGAGGGTCGCCCACGTGGTCCGAGCAGAATGCCTTCGGCAGCAACCAGTACATCGATAATCACGGTCGCAACGCCGTCCTGTCGGAAACGCACGTGTTCTCGGCAAATACCTTCAACCAGGTTACGGTCGGGTACAACCGCATCTTCAATCACATACTGTCCTTCGGCACGGGTACCTGCGAAGCCGCCATCATTGGCATCCCCGGCGCGGACCTGGGAGCGAAGTGCGATTCGATCACCGGATATCCGGCGAGTTTGAACCAGTCAAACAAGGACTGCATCAGCTGCGGCATGACCTCCTTCCTCATGTCCAACTATTTTGCGGTTGGCGACCGCGGATACGCGCCCTACCAGGGGGGGACGAATGTCTACTCGATATCCGACACGCTGGACCTGATTCGCGGAAAGCACAACATCCGCTTCGGCGCAACCTTTCGCGCCAGCCAGATGAACGTGAGAAACAACGCGTTTCAGGACGGGTTTGTCGTGGAAAATGCTGGGCTGACCGGGGATGACGCTGCCGACCTGCTGCTGGGGGGTACAGGTATCTTCGCTGCCCACGATCAGACTTTTTTGGGTGGTACAACCGGGCGCCGCTGGAAGCTGTTCCGGCCTTTCGTGCAGGACGACTGGAGAGTCACCAACAACCTGACCGTCAACTTAGGTGTGGCGTGGGCACTAGTGACGCCCACGACCGAGGTGCAAAACCGTCAGGCGAACTTCGATATCCAGACCTTGAAATGGTACGTGCCCAAGGGTAGTCCGACGTTGGATAGTTGCACTATTTGCGTGCCCACCGACGGTCGTGCCGGCATTCAGTTCGACAAATCGGCAATTGAGCCGCGTATTGGACTAAGTTGGAAAGTGATGGGAAGCGACAGGACTGTCATCCGCGCCGGCTATGGAATTCTCCACGATGCCTCCTGGAACCAGGGCGGCCAAGGCCTGTGGCAGAACCCCCCATACTATGCTGAGGTCGATCCCTGCCCCAGCGATTTCTGTTATGGATTCAACAGCGCGTTCGGTTCCCTCTCCGGAGGTTTCCTGGTTGATCCGTCCACTCCGTCAAGCACTCCGGTGACGGGCGGCGCCGTTTTGTCCGGGCCCGTGAATCCTGCCAATTACACCGGAACCATTCAGTCTATGAATCGCAATTTTCGTCAGGGCCTGGTGCAGCAGTTTAACCTGAACGTGGAGCGCCAGTTGCCGGGCAACGTTGTCTTGACTGCCGGTTACGCTGGCACGCGCAGCACCCGTATCCTGGTAGGCCAGTCGAATGAGAATTTAACCTCCCCCAGCGCATGCGGGGTTGTCCCGGGCTATACGGTTGGATGCGGATTTCCTTCCTGGCCTTATGCCGCACCCTTCCAGTCGGTGAATGCCAACAACAGCGTGGGCAGGGCTCGTTACGACTCGCTTGAAATAAAAGGGGAAACCAAGAGCACTCGCCATGGGCTTTACGCCTTGCTGGGATATACCTGGTCCCGCACATTCGACTCGGGGATGCCGGACGGGTTGGGCACCAATCCGGGCGCTATTTATTACCCGCTTCCGGGAAGCGCGAAGCTCGATTGGGGCCTCTCGCAGTTGAATCTCAACGATAACTTTACGGCCAGCATCCTGTATGACTTGCCATTGGGCAAAGGCAAGCGCTTTGGCGGCAACTGGAGTGGCGCCACCAACGCGGTGCTGGGCAACTGGCAGCTGAATGTCATCGAACACGCGACGTCCGGATTCCCATTATTCGTGGTGGATAGCGGGGATGGATCCGGAGTGTTCTTTTCCTACAATGGAGGCACATACCAGCGTCCGAATCAGGTCGGCGACCCTAACAAGGCGGGACCGGTTGCCGGCAATCCCGGCTGCACCGCGCCCAGCCAGATCCATACCATTCAGAACTGGTTCAATCCTTGTGCTTTCATGCAGGCCCCAACGTTCGTGATCAATCCGGGAACCCCACAAGAGACCACGGTCGGAGAACTTGGAACGGCCGCCCGCGCGCCGGTCTATGGTCCCCGTTTCGTCAATACGGACTTTTCGATCATCAAAGATTTCCCGCTGGCCTTCCGCGAGGGTACCGACCTGCAGTTCCGGGCCGAGTTCTTCAACCTGTTCAATCATCCCCAGTTCTACATGGGCGGCGCGGGGGGCAGCGGAGTGCAGGATATCAATGCTCCCAGTTCCTTCGGAGTCATCAACAATACCGTGAACAATGCGCGACTGATTCAGTTCGCTTTGAAACTGAGATTCTAAGTGCGATCTGAGCGCGAGTTTTGTGGGGCAGACTAGGGAAGCTGGTCTGCCCCGTTTTTTTGCCGAATCCGGAGAATGATGCTCAAACAAAAGATCACGCTGGTTGGATTGCTTCTGGTAAGCGCTACAAGCCTGGTTTTTGCCCAGCAGCCTCGCCGCAAGATCATCATCAACGAAGACTGTTCCGGCCCCGGGGGCAGCAACATGCAGACGTTGCTCATGCTGATTCAATCTCCGCAGGTGGAGGTGTTGGGCATTACCGTTGTGAGCGGCGATCAGTGGCGCGATGAGGAGGTCGCGCACACGTTGCGGCTGCTGGAAATCATTGGACGTACTGACATACCTGTCCTGCCCGGCGCCGAGGTTCCCTTGCTGCGCACCCGGCAGGAGGCACAATTTTGGCAGCAACGTTATGGGAAGGTTGCATACGCAGGCGCGTGGGATGACCGCTGGTGGCACGAAGCGTCTGTTGTGCCGCCCCTTCCCGAAGGGAAGCCCACCACCAAAGCGTCTGACGAAGATGCGGCCCATTTTCTTATTCGTATGGTGCGCAAGTATCCGCACGAGGTCACAATCTACGAAGGCGGGCCAATGACGAATCTTGCGCTTGCGGTTTCACTGGATCCGGCCTTCCCCGAACTCGCACGGGAGCTCATCTTTATGGGCGGAGGACTCGCGCCGGCAGGTGACAACCCGGAGTTTGTCAGCAATCCCCGGCACGAGTTTAATTTCTGGTTCGATCCTGAAGCAGCGGCCATCGTGCTGGGCGCGCCTTGGAAGCGGATCGTCTGCACGCCCACAGACGTTTCCGTCAAGACACAAATGACGGCGGAGCTGGTAAAGAAAATCGAAGCAGCGGGCACTCCCATTGCGCGATACATCGTTCAATTTGCGATGCTCACTCCGGGGGCCGACATCATGTGGGACGAGATTGCAGCCGCGGCATGGATCGATCCCAGCATCATCAAGCGCGCCGAGACTCGGTACATGAGCGTGGACGTTGATCATGGGGCGGGATACGGCAATACCCTCACCTGGGATCTTAAAGAGGCGTCTCACGGAAGTGCGCGGCCGGTTGAAATTCAATTTGATCTCGACACGGAGAAGTTCTATCGCACGTTCGTCGAGCTGATGAGCTCTTCCAGGGTGCAACTTGAAGGAGGCGGCTTATCCCGGCCGCCCAATTAGCCATCGAGCTGCACCGCCCATTGTTCTGAGCCAGGAGCGTTGGCGCTCGGCATCCAGAGGGCATACAATATCAATTCGCGGTATTCGCTCTATGTCCCCCATTCCAGACGATCTGACTACTGTAAAAGACGACATGGTGGCCTTCATCGAAGGGCACGGCATGCGCCGTTTTTACGGCTACGTCGACTACGAGGAGGTCCAGTGCGTTATGTGGGAAATGGGCGACAATCCCGACGGCTGGAAGGATTTTGTAGAGCTGGCTAAGGCCGCTGGCGCGCCCTTTCTAACCATGCATTCCTGGATTCTCAAACGCGAGGAACTGGATGAGATGGTGCAGCGCCTGACCGACTCGGAGTTCACCGACGGCGATGACGTGGAGGACGCGCGATGGCTCCGCGCCCACCTCGGCAAAGTGGGATACCTGCAGCTCGGCTGGGCCTACCAGGGATCGATGTTCTTGTGCGAGGTCAGCACCGAGTGGTACGAGCGTTACCAGCATTTGCTGGAAGTGTCCGACGAATTCGGCGGCCTGACCCTCGACGAACCCGACCAGGACGAAGAAAACTAGCCATTTACGCTACTCCCCTCGACAGCAGCTCATCGGTTCGGCATTCCCAACGCCGGCCGGTAGTACACTGCAAGATCATCCATGCAGTGGATTCCAAGAACAGCTGACCCGGCACTGGTCGATTCTCTGGCCGACTGCCTGTGCAACGATAAGGCCTTTCGCGGCTCGCCTAGCGCACGCACGGCTCGCATCCTGGCCCCTCTGCTGGTGCGGCGCGGCATTCGCGATGCGGAATCTGCACAACGATTTCTTTCTCCGTCGCTGTCGCACCTGCACGCTCCCCAGTTGATGACCGGTCTGCAGTCCGCCGTCGAACGCCTGGACGCCGCCATAGAACGCAAGGAACCAATTCTGATTTACGGCGACTACGACGTGGATGGCACCATGGCGGTGATCATTCTGAAGACCGCAATTGAGCTGTGCGGGGGCGCCTGCGATTTCCACGTGCCCCACCGGATCCGCGAAGGATACGACATGCGCGGGGATGTGATCGAACGCGCGGCGGCAGCCGGCATTCGCCTGATTATCAGCGTGGACATGGGAATCCGCGCCTTCGGCCCGGCCGAGACTGCGCATCGCCTGGGCGTGGACCTTATCGTTACCGACCATCACCTCCCGGGGGCGGATGGCGTCCCGAAGGCGCTGGCGGTGATCAACCCGAACCAGAAAGGCTGCGAGTACCCCTGCAAGCAGCTCTGCGGCGCGGCAGTGGCCTTCAAGGTGGCCCAGGTGCTGATGCAGCGCCGGCTCGACTCCAAAGATCACAAAAAGCTGTTGCTGTCATTCATGAAGGTCGTGGCCATCGCAACCATCGCGGACGCGGTACCCCTGACCGCGGAGAATCGCGTCTTTGCGTCGCTGGGACTCGAGGCCTTGCGCAGCGCGGTGAATCCGGGACTCAAGGCCCTGCTGGAAGCGGCCCAGATTTCGGCGAACCGTTCCCCCACGTCCGGGGAAGTCGGGTTCCGCATTGCCCCGCGCATCAATGCTGCCGGGCGCATGGACGTGGCCCGGGATGTGATCGAACTGTTCAGCGTCAAGGATCCCGCGCGCGCCCGTGAACTCGCTGCCAAGCTGGACCAGCTCAATACCGAACGCCAGGAAGAAGAGCGCAGAATCCTGCGCGCTGTAGATGAACGCTTCACCTCCGATCCGAGCGTGTCGGATGCCTATTGCATCGTGGTGGATGGGGAGGGCTGGCATCGCGGCGTTATCGGCATCACGGCGACCAGAATCGTCGAGCGGTACAATCGCCCCGCCCTCGTCATTTCGCGAGAGGGCGAGGAGGCGCACGGTTCGGGCCGGTCCATTCGCGCTTTCCATCTGCTCGAAGCCATGGAGTCGTGCGGCCCGTTGTTCTCGCGGTACGGCGGCCACTCTCATGCCTGCGGATTCAGCATGCCCGCGGCAAATATCGCGGAATTGCGCACTCGCCTGGATCAGTTTGCCCGCGCCAGGCTCACGCTTGCGGACTTTGAGCCGGTACTCGATCTGGATGCCGAGCTGTCGTTAGCCGACGTTACGCCAGAGTTATTTCAGGCTCTTCGTTTGCTCGAACCGTATGGCATGGGCAATCCCGAACCGGTCTTTGCCGCGCGCGCGGTGGACGTGCTTGCGCCTCCCAGGATCCTCAAAGATAGGCACATCAAGCTGAAGCTCAGGGCAGGACAGATGGCCGCACTCGAAGATTCCGATGAACTTTCCGCGGCCGCGATCTTGGCCACGCCGCGCTGCCATCCCGATGGCTCCGGAATCCGACGCAGCGAGAAGGAGGCTGCGGGGGTCGCTTCAGGCACATCTGAGAACCGGAGAATGCCGGCAGATTTCCGGTCGAAGATTACCTTCGACGCGCTCGGCTGGCATATGGCGGAACGAATACAGAAAGACACACTGCTGGCTGGCGATTCCATTGCGATCGCTTTCACCATCGGCCACAACGATCATCCTGAGTACGGTGGTCTGGAGCTGGCGCTTCGCGATTTCAAGATATCGGCTACCAAAGATGGTAGTGCCCGTCCCGTCGGGCCATCTCCACGTTGACCCCGAAGAGTTGCTGTAACCTTCCGACTTGAAGAATGTCCTCTTTGGGGCCATCGGCGACGATGCGCCCGCGGCTCATGAGCACGACGCGCTGAATCTCCGGGACAACATCTGCCAGTTCGTGCGTAACCAGGATGATCGCCGTCCCCGATTGTGCGAGTGAGCTCATCGTGTGCCGCACATTCTGCTGTGCCGCCAAATCCAGGGAGTTGCACGGTTCATCGAACAACAGCGCCCGGGGCTTATGCACCAGGGCTCGGGCAATCAGCACCCGGCGCGCCTCCCCTGAGGACATCTCGGAAACCGGCCGGCCGGCGAGGTGCGGAATCTTCAACTCTGCGAGCGCCGCCCGGGCCATCGCCGCTTTCTCAGGATCAATCTGGTGATTGGGATAAACCGCGGTGCTGCTGAAGAACCCGGAGAGCACAACGTCAAACCCGCTGGCATCGCTGGTGCAGGAGAGCATGAGATCGTTGGAAACGATGCCCAGATGCGGGCGGAGCTTGAACACGTCCCAGGTAT
>DASREX010000100.1:0-8949 GCA_035651855.1 Candidatus Sulfotelmatobacter sp. | reverse complement strand
GAATTCAGCAGCGCGGACACCGTGGTTTGGGGGCAGTACGCCAGATTCGGCGACCAGATTCGAGTTGACGCCACCCTGCAGGACCTGAACCGCGACCGGCGCGTGCCCCTGAAGATTGAGGGAGTGGCAGAGAAGGATATTCCCGCTGCCATTGATCGGCTGGCTGAATCCATTCGTCAGAACTTGGCCGTTTCCTCCGATATGGTCAAGGAACTCAAGGCGAGTTCATTCCAGCCCAGCACCAAGTCCGTGTTGGCATTGCGTGAATACAACGAGGGAGTGCAACTCATACGTCAGGGGAAGAATCTGCA
Source organism: Candidatus Sulfotelmatobacter sp. (assembly GCA_035651855.1). GTDB lineage: Bacteria > Acidobacteriota > Terriglobia > Terriglobales > Acidobacteriaceae > Sulfotelmatobacter. Next base: position 8,638 of record DASREX010000100.1, on the reverse strand, counting down.
GGCGGTAAAAAGTCTGGAAGCCGCGATCAAAGATGACCCGCAGTTCGCGCTGGCCTATTCGCGCCTGGCAGAAAGCCAGGCTCAACTCGGTTATGACAACGACGCCGAAACGTATTCCAGGAAGGCCGTTGATCTCGCGCAGCAGTTACCAGTAACCGAGAAATACCTGATCCAGGCCAATCACGCCCGGATCATGAAAGACAACGCCAAAGGCATCGAAGCGTACGAGAATCTGGCAAAAAGCATGCCGGACAACACGGACGTGCAGTTCGCGCTGGGCAGCATCTATGAGGACAGCGGCAATCTCGAGAAGGCCGGCGAACATTTTGCGGCGGTTCTGAAAGCAGATCCCAGGAACATCAATGCATTGCTGGCGAGCGGCCGTCTTGCCATTAAGAACGGAGATACCCAGGCGGCGCTGGATCCGTTAAATCGCGCTCTGAGCCTGGCGGTGCAGGTGGACAACCAGGAACAGAAAGCTTTGATCCTGCTGGCAATGGGCATTGCCTATCGGTTGCTGAACAAGCCGGAAGAAGCGCTGAGAAATTATCAGCAGTCGCTGGAAATTAACCGCCAGTTAGGGCAGAAGCGCGGCGTAGCGGCCAACCTCAATGAAATCGCCCAGGTGCAGAGCACGTTAGGGAAACTGGACACCGCCCTGGCCAGCTACAAAGAGGCGCTGGAGATCCGGCGGCAGATTGGCGCCAAAAAAGAAAGCGGCGACATCCTCATCGATATCGGCGCGGTTTACGAGAGCCGGGGTCAATATGACCTGGCTCTGGATGCCTACAAGCAGTCTCTGCAGATCCAGCGGGAAGCCGGCGACGAGACTTACCAGGCGTTGTGTCTGAACAATATCGGGAATGTCTATCTGAATCGCGGCGATAACGACAACGCCCTTACCTATCTGCAACAGGCTCTGCAGCTGCGCGAGAAGTTGAACGTTCCAGCCGATATCGCCGACACCTTGCACAATTTAGGCGAGGCCTGCGCCAATGTCGGTCAATACGAGCAGGCCATGTCGAACTACATGCGCGCCATTGATCTGGCTCGCAGGGCCGGTGACAAGGTAGGCGCTGGCGTACTGTCGCACGCTATGGCTGCCGTCTTTGACGCTCAGGGGCGCTATGGCGCCGCGGTGAATGCCATCGAGGACGGGATTAAGCCGTTGCGCGAGACCGGAGACAAGAGCCCGCGCATGGCGCAGTTCCTGGCGGACTCCGCGGGCGCTCTCGGCCGCGCCGGCAGGATTTCCGAAGCCGGCAAGCCCTTGCAGGAAGCCGATGCTTTGGCTCGTCCTCTCAAGAATGATGGCTTGGAAGCAATTCTCTTCAACACGCAAGGCGACCTGGCCTTTTATAGCGGCGACCTGAAGCGGGCCAAAGAGTTCTACAACAATGCTCTACGGTCGGCAACGCGCGCGAAAGAGCGGCATACCACGCTCGAGGTCAAGAGGAATCTCGCAAAAGTGACCCTGGCCGAAGGGCATGCGGTCAGCGAGCGTGAGCTCCGCCAGTTGGTGGAACAGGCGGATGCGCTGGGCATGCGTGATTTATCCACAGATGTTTCGGTCTATGTGGCGCAAGCCATGATTACCGCGAAAGATTTCGCTCATGCGCGCGACACCCTGGAGCGCAGCCTCAGTGCCAGCGAAAAGCTGGGCACGCGCATGCAAACCGCCAAAATTCAGTATCTGCTCGGCAATTCACTGCGCCGCTCGGGCGAATCCGCGAATGCAGCCCCACATTATCGCGAGGCCGTCCGTCTTCTGGACGAGACCAGGAAGGAGCCGGGGACGGAGAAATTGCTGGACCGGGCCGACCTGAAATCAATCTACGAGGAAGCCAGCCGCTGGTCTAACCCAGCGGACAAAAAATAAGCCGGGCCGTTCTGGCCCGGCTTGGACGCGTGGACGTACAGCCCTTTTTCTTACCTTAATCCGAACTGGAAGTTAATCTGTGTTCCATCATTCAGGTTGATCTGATACACGTAGGTAGCCGGTGCGCTAAAATTCTTGGTGCTGAGGTTGAAGATCCACTGCTGACCGGTGGGGTCAAACCGGAAGCCGTTATCGATGGTAGTCGCAGCCGCGGTTTCATCCACAACCGTAACAACCGTCCCTTGAGCGATCGAGACCAGTTGGAAGCTCGTTATCACCCCAGCCGTTCCCACCGACACTCCATTGGCGTTGCATACCCGGAACTTCAACGGGATGGTGCGACCCACCTTCCATACGCTGGTCCCATCTGCGTTTACCGGTTGAAGGATCTGGTGGCCGGCGTCTCCGTTGCACATAGTACCGGCCGGCTGATACCAGGTCTGTAAATTCGAGACCGGAACGAATAACGAGTTGAAACTCTTCGTACCGCCGCTGGTCGTGCAGCAGTCCTCCGCGATACCGGTGAAGATGTTATGCAACTTCCGGCACGTGTTGCCGATGTCCGCTCCGCAGGTGAGTGCGTCGTCGGTAGCAGCCAGGTAGCCGGGCGTCGGGACAGAGCTGGGATCACCGAAGGTTGTGGAGTACTTCATATCGACGCCGATAATCGAGGTCGCGGCAGCACTCGATTGCGGGCAATTCTCCCCTTGTGGAATCGAATTTGTGTCATTTGTGCAGAGGGCGATGGTCACGGCGCAGGCGAAGTTTCCATTTCCGAGATCCTGGGGCATGCACGAGCTTCCCTGCGCGAAAGTCCCAGCGACCAGGTTTTGAAACTCCGTGTCCGAAATCTGGCGCAACGTGACCTGCATGACCGAGTGGTTGGTAGTCGGATCCGTGCCGGAATTGGTGTATATGATCTTCTGAATAGTCATAGCGTTTGGCGTGGTGAATTGGAAATCCGTCTCTGTGGGCGTTAACGCCTTAGTGATCGTCTGCGAGAAGTTCCCACCTGTTAGCGATTGGGGCGTACCTTCCAAGGCGAACCAGGTTGATCCGTTCACCGGGATCGGAGTGGAAAAGTTGACGGTCCCGCTGCTAGTGTTATTCCTCGTGAACGTGTTGTTCGGGCCCTCGTAGCCCACTGGGTTCGGGTCGTTGAGGATCGACGGATACACGTCCGGGCACCATGTGAACGAGTGTAGGGCGCATGGTCCATCACCGTCGAATGCAAACGCCCCTGGGCTGCCGCTCGAAGTGATGGTCATTGAGTTCAACGTCCCATTCGAACTGTTCTGGACTCCCACTAATGTATCTTCCACTCCATCGTAGGGATTTCCATTACCTGTTGGAACGACGGAGAATGCAGTCGCATGGCCAATCTCATCGACGGAGGTGACAGTAATGACGACACCGCAGCCAGTGGCACGTCCGAGCGTCCCGGAATTCACCAGCGCACCTACGCACTGATCCTGCAGATTCTGCGCTACTGCTGCCTGGCCCAGAAACAAGCACCCGCATACCACCAGGAAAAATACCAGCGACAGCCACCTGAACCGCCGCAAGCCTCCACGAACCTGAGTTTTACAATTCATATCGCCTCTTTTCTCTCTTTACCTGTTTCAAGCAGCTCCCGTCGTTCGCTGCGGTCCGCACTCTCTCACCCGCAGCGCGCCACTCGAGCAGTTTGCTCGCTTGTTTGAATCAAGTTTGTCGGACAACTTCTGAGCGATTCGGGATTCCCAAAAGCGGGGGAAGGAAGAAACCCAGACTGGAGGCAGATTATAGCCCCAAATTTGCCGCCGAGTATATGGATTGCGGATTAATTCTTTTTCGGCAAAAGCGCGCGCTTGCTGGCGGGCAGTTTTCTCCAGGATTGCTCCGCTTTTCTAACGGGGCCAGCGGATTTCCACAGAGAAGTTGCAGACTTCTGCAACCTCGGCTCCTGAGATATGTGCTGACGAGCGGTTCGGATGAGGCATTCGGGTGTGCAAAATGCTTCACACCCTTGGCAGGACAGCAGAGTCGTGCCGTGATCTGGAAATGCCGGACAGCTTCGGCAAGCCAATCAGCTCGAATTTCGAATCCGCCTTCTGGCTCAGGAGCCGGCGCGCAGCCCTCGCGCCCAGAAGAAGTAAATGGGCACACCCGTGAGGATCAGCCCCAACCCCGCCAGCGCCGGGACGGGCCGGCTCACGATCATGTTGCCCAGAAACCAGGCGGTGATCAGGAGAAACAGGGCCGGCGTGACGGGGTATCCCCACATGCGGTAAGGGCGCGTCATCTCTGGCCGCTTGATCCGCAGCACAATCACGCCCGCGACCATGAAGCCGTACGAAAGCCAGATCGCGAACATCGCATAGTCCACCAGAGACTCATAAGAACCGCTTACCAGCAGCACCGCCGCCCATAGTCCTTGCGCGATGATGGCGAAGCCGGGCGTCTGATGTTGCGGGTGGACCTCGGCGAACTTGCGGAAGAAAAGGCGGTCCCGCGCCTGCGCGAAGTAGATCCGGGGACTGGTCAGGAAGCAGCCGTTCAGGGTTCCTATGATCGAGATCAGGATAATTACCGAAACCAGCGCGCCTCCGGCATGTCCGAGCATGCGCTCCGCCACGCTCGCGCCCACATGCTCGCTGGCGGCAATTTCCGGGATCGAGAGCACCCGCATGTACGCAAGATTGGCCAGCACGTAAACGGCGGTGCACGCCGCCGACCCAATGACGAGGGCGAGCAGAATGTTGCGCCGCGGATTGCGGATCTCGCCCGCCACAAAGCTCAGCTGCACCCAGCCATCGCAGGCCAGCACGCAGGCAATCAAGGCTACGCCGAAGTGGCTGATGGAAAATCCGCCGCTCACTGCCGGGAAAACTGCGCGGCTCCCGCCTCCCCGCCACAGCAGCGCGCCGCCGACCAGGAGCAGTAGTCCGGCGACCTTGGCCAAAGTGAAAATCTTTTGCACCATCGCCCCGGCGTTCACGCCCCGGTAGTTGATTGCCGTAAACAGCGCCAGCGCGCCGAGGCCCAGAAACTTTGCTCCAGCGTTCGAGAGCGGGATGAGATAAGAAACATACAGCGCCAAGGTGACCGCCAGCCATGCGACCTGCGCCGTGCGCGCCACCGCGAACATCGACCAGCCGCAGAGAAATCCGATCAGTGGCCCGTAGATTTCACGCAGAAACACATACTGCCCGCCGGTCGCGGGAAAGGCGGTGCCAAGTTCGGCGCAGGCCAGCGCCCCGAAAAACGAGATTACTCCGGCAAAGATCCACACGCACAAAATCAGGCCCGGCGATTGCAGTTCTCGCGCAACCAGATTGGGCACCAGGAAGATTCCACCGCCGATGATAATGCCCACCACAATGGAGAGCGCGTCGATGAAGCCCAGCCGGCGCGGCAGTTCGGCGCCCGTGACGGCGTGCGTCCCCACGGACTGTTCTCTTGTGGTCATGAACGATTCAACGCAGGCATCCGGAAAATCGTGTTTTCATTTCGCCGCTTCGTTCCATTCCTGCTCGCCGCGCGTGACCAGGGATTCGCGATCCTCGGGCAGGATCCAGCGTTGCCTGACCAGATCGTCCACCGCTTTGGTGTAGCGGGCGAGGTAATCCGCGCGGCCGGAGTAGCGCTCCTCGATCGCACGCCGCGGGTCTGCCCTCCTCCGGCGCTCTGCGACGCTCTTCGCAAAAGGAATGTACGAGCCTTCGAAAGAGACCCGCTGATCCGGCGCGCCAACCGATGGATCGCGGAGATTCCACCCGGTGTATGTCGCCAAGGGCACCGTGATCTCGGGCAAGCGGACGCCGTCGCGTTCGTTCCCGTCCTCATCCACTTGCGGCACAAGGACTGGGAAGGGCTCGCCGGTCTTCGGGGGCTGCACGCTGAGAATTCCGTCGCGCCAGTTCGGGCCAAAGTCCAAGCGAGTTCCGGCATTGGCTTCGTGCGGCAGGTTCACACCAGGAATTTTGGGAAACGCATAGTCCCGCAGGGGAACCAGTGTCGTGTCCCCGATCTTCGGGTAGCTGCTGGGGGGCGGATCGGTCCCGTTGCGCACCCAGGCGTCCATGTTGGCAATCATGGCGCGCCAGAAATAGCGGATGGCGAGCGGCGACTGCGGCTGCTGCCCCAGCAGGTCGCCTTGCCCCCTGGCCGGCGGCCAGGGCCCCGGGAAGTGTTGCTCCCCTGTGAAGTGATAGACGCGAACGTTTTCGGAAACCGGAGCATCCTGCTTCCCATCGGCGCTCACGTGAATCAGGGCGCAAGCCCGGCCCCAATATTCGTATGAGGTGTTGGAGAAAAAAATCCTGGGCACAACCTTTTCGGCTATGGCGCGGTCCAGCAAACCGGCGGTCTCGCCAGTTACCGGATCTGTTTCCGGCTTGTCGGTAAAAGGGAAGATGTCGGTCGGGAAAGCCACAGAAGACGTGGGCTGGGCATCGCGCGAGGGTTGAGCGAACCGGTAATTGAAACCACCGCGGCCGGCTCCCGCTACGTGCGCGAGAACGCCGTCCAGGGCGATCCTGGCGCTTTCGTCGGCGTTGAAGCCCTGATAGAGGAAGTCGCGCAGAAACCGTCCATTCTGCGAGATTCCTTCGCCATAAACGCGTTGGACGGGGGTGATCGCGTCCGAAGCGTGTTTCGAGTAAGAGGCGAAATCGCGCATGGCGGCGAAGCTCACTCCGGCCACCACCGGATCGGCAACGACATAGACGTACTCGTAGATCTTGCCCGGTTGAAAGTCTCCGTTGAGGTGGATGTGATGCGTGCTGGGGATCAGCTTGCCGTCGACCGTATGCGCAAATTGCCACTGCGAACGCGCAATCATATCGCGTGGAGCGTCGCGCGAGTCGCGGACCGTGAGCACGTTGCGTGCGTCATCGGGCGCGGCCACGGGATACTCCGTGCCGCCGATGTTTCCCAGGATGAGATGCCCCAGCGGGATCTCCGGCGTAGCCTTCGGCAGCATTACATCGCCGCGTAGCAAACCGGTGATGGTCTTGCCATTTTCCTTGGCGATGGGAGCATAGAGAGGCAGGGCATCGTCCCCGGCCGCATCCCATTGCCAGCCCAGGCTGACGAAGGTAAAGCCATGACGCAAGAGCCACGCGTCGCCGGCATCGGTTGCCGCATTCCAGTCGCCGCCATCCACCAGGCTCAGGATGCGGCTGCGCCCCCGGTTGGGATTCTCCAGCAGCATCGAACCGTTGCCCTTGGCCGGATCCTTGGGACGCAGCGCGATGAAGTCCGCCGAGAATTCCACCTCGCCTTGGCGGAGATTTACGGCGTTGCTAAGATCCACGATGCGCCGGTTGTGCTGGTTGTCGACGGCCAGCGAGAAGTACACGCGTCCGGTCAGCCTTTCGTAGGCCCCGGCGTCGGCAAATGATTTGCCGTCGAGGACGTCGGCGCGGGAAGTGATTTCAACCCGAACGACGCGCGCGTTCAGCCACGCTACAGCGACGAAGAAGATTAAGAGGGCGGAAATGACGCGGTGCTGCAATCGCATGCGCGGAAGGATAGCATGGCACCGAGCAAGGGCGACTACCCAGCCACCGCTCCTACCAGTCGATCCGCGACTACTTCGACGGGCACGAAGTCTTCGGCGTGCCGGCCTTTCAGCGTGCTCAGAACGTATCCCAGGAGCGGGCGATCGCCGCGGCGGATTTCCTGGAACTCCACGCCCATTCCGAAGTTATTCACCAGATATCTAACCCGCGCCTTGAGCGCCAGGCTCACATCGAACAGGTTCATTGTCAGCCGGATATCAACTCCGGGATGCAAAACTTCGTTTGCGGAAATGCGCGCTCCGAACTCGGAAATCTGAACCACTTCTCCCGACGCGTGCCGCGCCCGGTCAATGACTTCCGCCTGACCTTCGACATGGTAGCGGGGACGCCTGCGTCGATTACTCTGGCGCGGTCCGGCAAGGCGGCCAAATGGACCCCGCTCGAGGGCGTCCACATCAAAGGGCAGGAACTGTTCTTCCGCCTGGCGCAGTTCTTCCTCCCAGGGTGTTTTGTCCTCCACACACTGCACCGCAAACTGTCCGCGCAAGCTGGAATTCGGCTCTGCCACCCAGGTGACCTGGCAAATTGCTCTATTCCGGCCGCGCTCTACCGTGACCAGATCTCCAACCTTGACGCGGCGAGAGCCGATCAGGCGCGCTCCGGTCGCATGGATTTCATAGGTGCACGCGACTTCAGCCGGTCCGCGGCCTTCCTGACTGAGCAGGCTCCACCGTACCGGTAATGCCAGGTGCACGCTCTTTGCGATCAAGCGTCCCTCGCCTGAGTTGTCGGTTGGTGTCCGCAAAGCTGATAGTCCTTGTGATGTGAAGTTAGCAGTACCTGTCCAAAGGGACAATTGGCCGTTCGTAACCGCGACCCGGTTACTGATTGGCTACTCAATCGTGACAGAGGGTGAGAAACCAATGACTTGAATCTCCCCTTGCACGATGGGCTGCCGGTCGGTGAAGATGGAGGCAACCCCAGGTCCCGACATGAAGTCCTCAGTTCTGAAGTCCCCCGAGATGCGCCCCCTGTCCCCGTCCGCCGCCAAGCTGCGCCTGCTCAAAAAGTTGCGGTGTACGCTGCGCTACGAAAAAAAAGCGTGGGAGTCGGGAGCGCGGCTGGTGGCGGGCGTGGATGAAGTAGGACGCGGGTCGCTGTTTGGCTGCGTGGTGGCCGGGGCGGTGATCCTGGATCCGGCCTATCGAATCCGGGGGCTGCGCGACTCGAAGCTGTTGCCCGCCGAGCGCAG
>DASREX010000099.1:0-25856 GCA_035651855.1 Candidatus Sulfotelmatobacter sp. | reverse complement strand
GTGCGCTCGGTGGCTTTGGCTCCGGCAGTATCGGGATCGAAGTTCACGACCACATTCTTGCTGAATCGGCCTAGCAGCTTGGCCTGCAACTCGGTGAAGGCTGTGCCGCTGCTGGCAATTACATTGTGGAATCCGGCGGCGTAGACGGAGATACAGTCCATCTGCCCTTCAACGAGGATGGCGTAATCGAATTTCTTGATCCACTCCTTCGCCAGGTCGAGATTAAACAGGACCCGGCTCTTTGAGTAGATGGGAGTCTCGGGGGAATTAAGGTATTTGGGGCCGGATTTTTCGTCGGTGGCGAGGGTGCGCCCCGTGAAGGCGATCACCCTTCCCGCCTCGCTCGTGATGGGGAACATGACCCGATTACGGAACTTGGAATACATGGCTAGTCCCGAGTCCTGAGTCCTGAGGCCTGAGGCCGGGGGCTCGGTGCTCGCAGCATTCTCGGGACTCAGGACTCGGGACTCAGAACTAGCCACTTCTTTCCAGGAGAATAGGCCGCTTTCGCGCAGGATTTCTTCTTTGAATTCTCCTTTTAGACGGTCGCGCAGCAGGAACCCGGAATCGGGGGCATAGCCTATTCGGAATTTCTGGATCGTCTCTTCGTCGAGGCCGCGTCCAGCGAGATATTCGCGAGCTCGGGCGCCTTCCGGACGCCGCAGGCATTCCTGAAAGAAGGCCACAGCGCGCTCGTGGACCTCAAGCAATTGACCGCGCAGGCGGGCTTCTTTGGCTTCCCCTTCGCTGGCGTATGTCGCCTTGGGCAGGGGGACGCCCAACTTTTGCGCCACCAGGCGAACGGATTCGGGGAAAGTGATGTTCTCGATTTTCTGGATGAACGTGAAAACGTCGCCCTTCTCGTGACAGCCGAAGCAGTAGTAATACTGCCGTGTGCTGTGGACGGAGAACGATGGCGTCTTTTCGCCGTGGAAGGGGCAGAGCCCGGTGTAATTCTGTGCTCCCGATTTCTTCAGCTTGATGTAGTCGCCGACGATGCGGACAATGTCCGCCTGCTGCTTGAGGGTGTACGCGAAATCGCCGGGGTTGGCCATGTAGAGACGGAACTCTCCTCCAGCATTGTGAAGGAGAAAAGCCCCGTGAGAAATATATCGGAGCCTGGGATTGTGGAGAAACTGTGGAATTCGGAGATTAACAGTTGAAGGCTGAGGGAAATGTGATTGCGGACATCAATCCACCCGCTTCTTATGACGTGGGCTGCGTTCTCTCCGGCGCTCCGCCGCTCTGGGTCCCTGAGAGGAAGCGATTACTCGTAACGCAGGGCGGCCATGGGGTTGATGCGCATGGCGCGCCGCGCGGGGATGTAACATGCCACGATTGCCACAACTGCGAGCCCTGTAGCCACCACGACGAACGTCATCGGGTCGGTGGGCTGCACTCCGTAGAGCAATTTCCTCATGAGGCGCGAGAGCAACAGGGCTCCCACGATCCCGGTCAACGAGCCGGCCACAGCCAGCCGCATTCCCTGGTGCACGATCAATAGCAGAACATCTCGCCGGGTCGCGCCCAGCGACATGCGAACCCCGATCTCATGCGTCCGGCGCGAGGCCGAATAGCTGATCACTCCATAAATCCCCACCGCGGCGAGCACCAGCGCGACCGCCGCGAAGATGGTCAGCAACTGCATTTCAAAGCGCGGTTGCGCGGTCGCATCGGCCACAACTGCATCCATGGTTAAGACTTCGGAGATCGCCAGATTGCGGTCAAGGGACCAGACGGCCTCTTTCATGGCTGGAGCCGCCGCTGCGGGGTCGCCGCTGGTGCGCGCTACCAGCGTTATGTAGGAAACATGGGAAGCGACCTGCGAGCCCGAATCTCCCAGAAAGTCGTGATTCTGAAAGGCTGCTAAATAGATTTCCGGAGATGGCGCAGCCGCCCAATCGCTCTGCCTGGCATCTTTCGCGACGCCGATGATGGTCACCCACTTCGTGGGAGCCGCCTCGTCGTCATCGAACGAAATTCGTTTTCCGATGGGATCTTCGCCGGGCCAATATTCCCTGGCCGCGCGCTGGTTGATGATGACCACGCCGGGGGCATTGACATCATCGGTTTCGCTGATATCGCGCCCACGCAGGAGCGGCAAGCGCATGGCGGAAAAATATCCGGGGGTGACCATGCGGTAGATGGCGCGCGGCGATTCGCCGGGACGCGGCCTGGGGCGGCCTTCGACGACGAAAGACGAACCCCACTGATCTCCGGCGAGAGGCAAGTGATTGATGCCACCCGCAGCTTGCACTCCGGGCAACGACCGAATCCGCTCGATGAGCTGGCGGTAAAAGATGGCACGGCGCGCCGGCTCCGATTCTTTGGTTCCAGCGACGGACACGACCATCGAAACAACATTGTGCGGATTGAATCCCGCGTCCACGGCTTGCAGAGCGGAAAAGGTGCGAATCATAAGGCCGGCGCCGATCAGCAGCACCAGAGCCAGCGCGAACTCCGAAATGACTAGCAGGCTGCGCAGGCGGTTCCGGCCCACTCCCTCGCTCTGGCTACGGCCACCCTCTTTGAGAGTGTCATTGACGTTGACGGAGGAGGCCTGCAAGGCGGGCGCAAGCCCGAAACCGACGCTGGTGAACAGCGTGGCCGAAAGTAGGAACAGGGCCGCGCGCAGGTCGATGGCAACGGTCTGCACACGAGGGATATTTGGCGGGCTCATCGCGATCAAAGCGCGTGCCCCCAAGATCGCTAACCCTAACCCAAGCGCGCCCCCTACAGAGCCCAGCAGGAGGCTCTCGGTCAGGAACTGGCGAACGATGCGCCCGCGCCGCGCACCCAGAGCGGCCCGCACGGCCACTTCCCGGTGGCGTGTCGCCGAGCGTGCCAGCAGCATGTGAGCCACATTCGCGCAGGTGATGAGCAGGACAAAGGCAACGGCCGCGAGCAGCACCAGCAGCGGAGTCTGAATGGGACCCACAACCTTTTCTTTGAGAGGAGTTACCAGGACGTTGCGGTTGGTGCCCGGGAACTGCCGTTCCAGGCGTTCCGTGATGCCTGCTATTTCCGCGCGAGCCTGCTGCAGAGAGATGCCGTCCTTCAGGCGCGCAAAAATCCGCAGGCTGTTGCCGCCACGGTCGTGAATTCTCGCGCCAAAGGCGTTGGGCACCCAGAGTTCGGCCCGCGTGGCCCAGAAGGGCGCGAACTGGAATCCTCGCGGCATCACGCCGACGACGATGTAGGCATTTCCATCAAGGACGATGGGCTTCCCGAGCACGTTGCGATCGCCCGAAAATCTTCGCTGCCACAAGCGGTAGCTCAGAATGACTTCGCGGTCGGCGCCTTCCTTATCCTCTCCTTCGACAAACAAGCGTCCAAGCAACGGCTGGATTCCGAGCATGGGCAGCAGACTTTGCGTCACCTTCAAGCCCGTAATGTGCTCCGGAGATTCGACGCCGGTGAGGTTGGGCGACCAGTAATCGGCTGCGCCCATGGCGGCGAAAGAACGGCTCTGGTCGCGCCAGTCAATGTAGTTCGCAACCGAAACCGGATTGTCGCCATTCATCAGAATGGTTACCAGGCGCCCGGAGTCGCGATATGCCAGGGGCCGCAGCGACACCGCATCGACTACGCCGAAGATCGCAGTATTGGCGCCAATGCCAAGCGCCAGGACGAACACGGTGACCAGGGTGAACAGGGGGCTGCGCAGCAGGGATCGCAGGCCGTGCCGCAGATCCTGGAACAGCGTTTCCAGGAAGCTGACGCCGACCGCGTCGCGGCATCCGTCTTTAGTCATTTCCATGCCGCCAAACTCCACACGGGCTTGCCGCAAAGCTTCCTGCTGGGACACGCCCCGGGCCATCAGGGTGGCGGCGTGTGCCGCGATGTGAAAGCGCATCTCTTCATCCATTTCACGTTCCATGCGGCTGCGGCGCAGCATGGCGGCGCTCCACGAGCGAAATCGCGCCCACAAATTCATAACTCCTCCGGCGTGGCCTGCAGGATCCCGGCAATGACCGCGGTCATCTGGTTCCAGCGTTCCGCCTCCGATTGCAGGCGGCGTTTGCCGGCTGCGGTCAGCCGGTAGTAGCGTGCGCGCCGCTTGTTTTCCGACTCTCCCCACTCGCTGGCAATCCAGCCGTGATGTTCCAGGCGGTAGAGTGCGGGATATAACGAACCCTGCTGGATTTCCAGGCGCTCTTTAGAAATCTGCTGGATACGAAGCAGAATTCCGTAGCCGTGCAAGGGGCTCAGGGAGACCGCTTTCAGGATCAACATATCGAGGGTGCCCTGCAGAAGATCGAGTTGTTTATCCATCCGGGCGCGCACCTTCCTAGATCGTCTAGGAATACCCCAAGCTCTCCTAGATTGTCAAGGAGAGGGGACGATGAATTCGCCGCCTGAGCTCAGTTATGCCAGCTCAACTTTTTGCGCCGCCTGCCGATGACCACTAAGAGGCTTCTCGCAGGCCATGCCGAACCAGGATCAATACGCTGCGTCCGTGGTGGAGAAGTACCGGGTTGCGCTGGAGGAGGGGTCGCCATCGCACCGGGTGGCAGATGAGATCGTCCCCCTGCTGAAGGAATGGGGGCAAGACTATCTGCAGGGCATTACCTTGTCGGGGGCGTACGCCAAGAACACCGCGATCAACCTGTCGTCGCACGTGGATGTCCTGGTCCTGCTGAAGCCCATCCCTGGGGCGGAGATTAAACACCTCTTCTGGAAGCTGTTTGAATTTCTGACGGAGCAGAATCTGCGGGCCAGCACGCGCGAGGTGTCGGTGCGCGTGCCCTGCAAGAAGCTCAATGTCGACCTGATTCCGAGCTACCGCGAGGGCAAGTCGGGCAACGTCTTGTTTAACAAGCGGTCGGGAGAGGCAGTTCATACCGACGTGGGGCAGCACGCGCACCTGGTGGCGAACTCCGGGCGGCAGCAGGAGATTTGCGCTCTGAAGATCTGGCGGGAGCGGAATTCGCTGGAGTTTCCTTCATTCCTTCTCGAGCTGGCAACCTTGCGGGCGCTGGAAAACGAGCGCTTCGGCCAACTGGCGGAAAACATCCATTGCGTGCTGCGCTACCTGGGAAGCAAATTCGAGCAGGCGGTGATTCGGGACCCTGCGAATGCGGACAATATTGTTTCCAGGGATCTTTCCGACAACGCGAAACGTTGTATTGCCAAGGCGGCCCGCGATGCCATGTATCAGGAAGACTGGGAGAAGATTCTGCGGTAGCGCGCGTTTCGATTCTTCGGCGAACCCGGCGATGCCGCGAACTCGCCGCTTAGAACAAAGTCCCTAAACGCTGAGTTCGGATCGTCGCCATCAGTATTCCGCGAGGATCTCTATTCTGCCCGGCATTCCTGGCGGAAGTGTGATTGCCTGCTCTTGGGGATCGAATTCGGGCCACGGTTTGCCATTCACCCGAACCGATTTCAGCGGCAAGTTTCCGGGCGCCCGCAGGCGGACTTTGGCAATCGCCCCGAATCCTGAAGGCAGTTCTACCCTGGCTACGATGTTCCGTTGGCTCCAGTGCGACACCATGGTGAATCCCACCCGGCCCCATCGCGTGGGGGCATCGCTGACGGAAATTGCGTTGCCATCTGCCAGCCATTTTTCCGGCATCGCTTTCCCCAGCCAGACCGTGTCTGACATGGGATCTTCAAAGACGAGCATCCAGCGTGTCATCAGCGCAACCACCAGTTGTGCGGGAGTGCAGTATGGGGCAGCGGGATCATCGAGAAATACCGGGCGCGTCTCCGGCGCGGTCCAGGTGCCGCGCGTGTACTGGTGGGCCATGACGGCATACATCAGCAGCAGAGCCTCACGGGTGAAGTCGTGCTGGATCAGGCCAAAGCCATGGCCGTAAGACAGGAATCCCGCCAGGATGCCGGTTTTGTAGCCGTAGGCGGCAGGCACTCCCAGGAGAGTGTCATGGTGGTTGCGGCGGTAGTCGACGATCCAGCGCACTTGTTGTTTGGTAAGAATTCCGGAAAACAGCATCTCCATATAGGCGCGATAGGAGCGGTACTGGGGATCGGCGGGGTCGCGCGGCACGACGACGTGAAATGGCTCCTTCACCCCAGCGATGGACGGCAGGATGGTTTCGCCGTCCTGCTTAAGCAGGGAGCGGGAAATCGCGGTCTGAATATCAGCCTGCAGTTCCTCGGACTCACGAATGAGGCGCTGCCCCCAGGCGGACATCTCGGCAGATTTGGTCTTTTCGCCCAGCTTGCTCCAGGCGCGTCCCAGATCGCGAAAGCCGCGAGCGGCCTCCGTGCTGTTGGAAAAGTAGGGCTGCATGTAGCGCGGCGGATCGGGATCAAGGCTGGCATCGGCTTCGCTCCATCCCGCGATCATGCCGTAGGCCGGGTCTGAACGGGGAAGCTGCAGGGCCTTTTCGCGCAAGCCGAGCAACAAGCGGGTCACGGCATCGATGCGGACTTTTTGCCGCATCAGGATTGCGGGATCGCCGCCGTAATCATAGAACTGGGCGACCACGGTGAGCATGCGCCCGTACTGTCCGGTTTCCGGCCCGCGGTACAGGATCGAGCCATCGTCCCGCACAAACTTGCCAAAATAATTCTCGATGTACCGGCCGGCCAAATCGATCAGGCCCCATTCCAGCATGGCGGTGGTATCGACCGTAAAGGTGTCGGGAAAGCCGTCATGTTCGCTGCCGGCATAGTCTTTGTCGACGGCGCCGTATTTCGGAAATTCGCCATTGCGCGTCATGATTTCCCGGACCAGGGCGAACTGGGCCATGTCTTCGACGCGCGCCTCGGGCACGTGCACCTTCATCGCCGGAGCCAGCGTTTGCTTCCAGCCATCGTTCAGGGCGAGAAGATCCCGATAAAATGCATTCGGATCGTAGTCGGTGCGGGGCGGAAAAGGATGGTAGGAATCGATATATCGCACCCACTTCAATGATCCCGCTTCGATGCGCGCGAGGCGGTACCAGACGGGCTGAACGCGATCATTTCCGTTGGCGATTCGCAGGGGCGCGAAGGCCAGCATCTCGGTCCAGTTCCCGGCAGACTCGGGATACACGAAACGCAGGACCGGCAAATATCCCCCCACCAGGCCGTCCCAGACCTTCCCCTGCTCCCGAATTGCATAGATCGGGGGATAGTACGGAGCGGGATCGAAATTGGGAGAGCGGCCACCGTAAGCGAATCCAACTTTGTCCATCGTGGCGTTGGCGCCCACGAAGCTGTAAGTCGGCATTCTGCGAATGGGCGGGAAAACCGACGCTATCTCGTCGTAATCGGGATCGCCAGCACGGGAAAGAATCTCATTGCCGAGCAGGTCCGAGGCGCTGTTCTCAATCTCGGAAAGCGAATGGCCGAGGTAGAGCTTGGCCGCATGCTCCGACGTAGGCTCCATGGACTTAGGCAGATCGACGCGGGTTCCATTGTGCTCGACGACAACAATGTGGCCTAGTGGATCGCTGAAATCTTCCAGCACTGCCGCCTGCGAGCGGCGGGCGACATCCTCGATGACTTGCATCAGCGTCCATCGGCCCGAACGTTCGCCCACGCGCACGAGCGATGACTGGCCGCCCACCGAGATTTCCGCGGTGGATTTGTCCGGAACGCGCAGCAACTTGATCTCGGCGCCGTCCGCTCCCAATGTAATTTGAGAAGAGCTGGCGAGAATCAACAGCGAAAGGAGAAGTGAAGGATCTATCAGGCGCATTTGCAATTTGCCGCAGAGACGAGTGATTGCGAATATCACACTTTTAACTCTACAACCGTTGCCCCGCCACCTCCTTCATTTTGCGGAGGCTCCGCCACCGAGGCCACATGCGGATGCTGCTGCAGCAACTGGCGGAGGGCCTTGCGGAGGATTCCCATACCGCTGCCGTGGACTACCCGCACTCGCGGCAGTCCGGCAAGGAAGGCGCGGTCGACGAACTTTTCGACCTCGCGGGAAGCATCGTCCACCGTCTGGCCGATGACGTTGATTTCATGGGGAACGTTGGCATCTTCGCTCTCCAGGGAAACTGAGATGCCGCGGGCACGCGCTGCTTTCACCGGAGTGTCCGCGACTGGCCGCGCACTGCTGAGAATTTCGGCGATGTCGGCGCGTGCGATCTTCATTTTCATCACGCCCATCTCGACTTCGAAGTGATGGTCGTCAAGCTTGCGCGCTATGCGGGCCGAGCGGCCGGTGGATTTCAGCTTTACCGTGTCCCCTTCGGAGACGTGCGTCACCAGTTGCGGCAGGGCATAGGGATCGCCCTGGTCGGCTCCGGTGGAATGCGCGACCACAGTCGAGTCGAACTGCTCGCGAAATTCCCGGCGCAGCTTGGCAATACGGCGCTCCGCGTCTTTGGAGAGCTTCTGGGCTGCGGCGCGATCCTGCACGGCATTGACCGCTTCGCGGGCGTGATATTCGAAATCGCGCAGCAGCGCTTCCAGCTTCTTTTCCATCTCGCGAATTTTGAGCTGCTGTTCTTTCCGGCCCTCCCCGGCGAGCCGGGCCCTTTCCCGCTCGAGTTCCTGTTCGCGGGCGTTCAGGCGAAGGCGCTCGCCCTCGGCTTCCCGAAGACTGGCATGCAGTCTGTCGAGAAAATGACCGACATCCCGGGCCTGGGTGCCGAGGCGGGCACGGGCGCTGTCGATGATGGCCGCGTTCAGGCCCAGTCGCTGCGCGATATTGATTCCAGCCGACGCGCCCGGCACTCCGATTTTCAATTCGTAGGTGGGCTGTAGCGTCGCTTCGTTGAAACCTACCGAGGCATTGATGACCCCGGGAGTATTCGCGCCGTAAACCTTTAGAGACGTGTGGTGCGTGGAGATCACCGTCATACAGCCGATCCCGCCGAAGTGTCCGGCGATGGCGACGGCCAGTGCGGCACCCTCTTCGGGATCGGTGGCGGAACCCAGTTCGTCAAGCAGTACGAGCGACTGCGCGCTTGCGGTGCGCGAGATGAAGTCAATATGGGTAACGTGGGCGGAGAAGGTGGAGAGATTCTGCTCAATCGACTGGTAGTCGCCGATATCGGCCAGGATGGAGTCGAAGACCGGGAGTTCGGCGCGGTCTGCCGGCACCGGAAGCCCCGACTGGGCCATCAATGCCAGCAGCCCCACCGTTTTCAGGGTGACGGTTTTGCCGCCGGTGTTGGGGCCGGTAATGATCAACTGGCGCTTGGAACCTTCCAGTTCGACGGTGACGGGAACCACGGCCGCGCCTTTCGATTTTAGATTCCGCTCCAGGAGTGGATGGCGGGCATTGTGCAGTAACAGCCGGGGGCGGCTGTCCCTGGATGGTCCGGCTTTGCCTTCAGATGGCTCGGCTTCGTCTTCGCGGGACGGACCAATGGGTCCGTCCCTGCGTGGGTCGTTGTTCGCACCGGTTAATTTTGCTTCTACGCAGTTGTAATCCTCTGCGAAGCGGGCTTTGGCGAACTGCAGCTCCAGTTCGCAGAGAGCTTCCATTGCGGCCAGGATTTGCCCGGCTTGCGCTCCGATGCGCTGGGTCATCTCCAGCAGGATGCGGTGGATCTCGGCCAGCTCTTCTTCCAGCAGGCGCACCAGTTCGTTGTTCTGCTCGATGGTTTCCAGGGGCTCGACGAATACCGTCTGGCCGCTGGAACTTGCGCCGTGGACCACGCCCTGCACCCGGCGCTTCTGCTCGATCTTCACCGGGATGACGAAACGTTCGCCGCGAATGGTGATTAACTCATCCTGCACGGTGCCGCCCTCGGCGAGGCGGCGAAGGTAGCCGCGCAGGGATTCCTGGATCGAGCGGCGTTGCTTTTCCATCTCGCGGCGGATGCGCGCCAGTTCCGGGGAGGCCTTGTCTTCGAGGCTGCCGTCCGGCTGGATCTTGTTGCGGAAGCCGCGCAGAAAGTCCGTGAAGTCCACGATGCTATCGGAGAGAGCGCTCACCTGGCGCCATTCCGAGCGCATCGCCGCGGGAGGATGCTTGGCGATCTCGCGCCATTCGGCGGCGCGGTCAACCAGCAGGATCACGTCGCGGATTTCCGTGGTCTCGAGGGCGACTCCGGCAATGCGCGCCTTTTCCACCAGCGGGCCGATCTCGCTCAGGCCGGAGAAGTCGAAACGCCCTCCGGCCCGGCGGAATTCGCGAATTTCGTTTGCCAGACTCTGCTGGGCTTGGATCCACTCGGCGTCCGTGGAGGGAGTCAGCTTTGCGACCCGCCTCTGGCCTGGCGGAGAAGCGGCGTATCCGCGCAGGAGTTCACGCAGAGATTCGAACTCCAGCACGCGCGCCGAACTGTGGAGCAACTCCGCGGGCATGCGAGTTATGTTACAGGAGCGGGACTGGGCTGGGCGGGCGCGCTGATCTCATTACACTCGTTCTCTGTGACGCAAATTGCCCCGAACCAACGGGTTCGGGGCTACGTGGTTCATGGCAAGCCATCGGCCGGGTCGCTTCAGCTACGTCTCTGCGGAGAATGGGATTTTCAATTTACCCATCCCGACTTCCCGCCGCCGTTGCCCTTGCGTCTATCATCCTCGGGAGGAACATAGTTGCCGTGTTCATCGAAGTGAACGTCCCGGTCATGCTGGCGCATGTAGACTTCAAATTTCCTGGCTGCCCGCCGCCGTTTCCAGCGGTAGTAAGAATTGCGCAGGCCGTAATACCGCTCAGAAACTCCGATGTTAGCGAGGGGAGCCTTGGCTCCGCGCCTGACGTAAAGGAAGCCAAATAGCAGTCCGCCTAGGTGGGCTACGTAGGCCACGTTGCCGCCGCCGCCCATGGCAAAAGCCAGCGTCACCACAATCAGGATTCCCACAAAATATTTCGCCTTGATGGTGAAGGGAAACGGAATCATCATGATTTCGTTATCGCCGAACAACACTCCGAAGGCGATTAAGATGGCGAACACTCCTCCAGAAGCCCCGATGGTCGGGACATAGGGATTCCCCAAAATATGCGGGTAGGAAAGGGCAACGGTAGTCAACGCGGCGCCAAAGACGCCGAGGGAAAAAAGCTCGATAAAACGGCGCGGACCCCAGGCCTGCTCGATGGCGGAACCGAACATCCACAAGCCCAGCATGTTTCCGAACCAGTGCCAGAATTCGAAGTGGATCACGCCATAGGTGACCAGTTGCCATATCCAGCCGTGTTGCACCACCTGGACCGGCGTGAGCGCAAAGTACTCGCGCAAAAACAGCCCCAGCGGAATGCGGAACATGTCCAGCAGCAGGACGAGAAGGAAAACGGCAGTATTGATGCCCAGCAGCCAGCGGACGGCCCGCGGGAACGGGGGCAAACTCAACGTCATGGGTTCGCGGGTTCGTCGCACAGGGGCTTCTATCCTGGTTAATTCTACTCGCTTGTCCGCATTCAACGCTCCGGAACCGGCACCACCGGGAGACTGCGGTGTCCGGCCTTGTCCACCGCCCGCACCGCGAAGATCACATTATCTTTCGAGATGTTCAGCGTGGCCCTGTTCGCGTTCCCCACGTTCTGGGCATGTTCCCACATCGGACTGGTGGTCGACCGCCACAGAACCTCATACCCTGTCGCCAGCCCTCCCGGAGAGGCGTCCCAGGTCAGGGTCGAATCATTTTCCAGATCTTTGGTGAGCAGACGCACGTTAGCGGGAGGCGCCGGTGCTGCGGCCAAAGACGCCAAAGTGGCCGCATTCAGCCGCGCCACGCGGGCCAGGTAATCAAAGTCTACGAACTTGACTAGATCGCCATACTCGACGCCGTTTTCGCTGCGCACATTTTGATGCTGATGATGAAAGTCTTCGCGAAACTCCGTCAGCCGGACCGCCGCGAAGCCCTGCTGGTTGAAGGAATAATGGTCTCCGCCGCGCAGGTAGCGGTCTTGCCGGAAGACCATCATGGGAATCATTCCGGTCTGATAAGCCCGGTCCACCTCCACGATGTAGCGCGCCAGTTGCCGTGACCCGGAGTCGCTTTCGCCGCCCACGCCGCGAATACGCCGCAGATCCTGCTCGTTGGCCGACATGGGCACGCCCTCGGAGAAGATGCGAACGACCGAATGGTCCTGCTCCGGGCTGCGGTCGCCGCCCACGATATCGTTGTTGAGCACCGCCTCTACGTTCCAGCCCTGTTCCTTCGCCATTTTCGCGAAGTGCCGGCTCCCATTCAGACCCTGTTCTTCCCCTGCGACCGTGAGAAAAATAATCGTGCCCGGAAACTTCAGTTTGCTGAGCACGCGGGCGCACTCCAGGCTCACGGCCGTTCCGCTGGCATCGTCGTTCGCCCCGGGCGCATCGCCGTTCCCATCCAGAGTGTCGCTGTTGCGCGAATCGTAATGTCCGGTTACCAGCACGATCCGCTTTGCGTTCTCCGGATCGGAACCTCTCAGGACCGCATAAACATTGCTGATTTGCGTGGGCCTGGGAATGCGGTCCGCGGGGCCTTCGGTGAAGGTGTCGGTCTTGACTTCCAGGCAGCCGCCGCAGTCTTGTGAGTAGCGCTCAAATTCCGATTTGATCCACTCGCGCGCCGCTCCAATCCCGCGCCCGCCTGCAATCGCCCTGGCATCCTGCGCCGAAAGGGTCAGCCGCGTGCCAAAGCTGGCCAGTTTCTCGACGTTAGCTTGCACGCGCTGTGCCGAAACCTGCCGCCAGGCTGCCACAATCTGGGGGTCCGCCGCCATGTTGGGCAGGGCCTGACTTGCGCCAACTTGCGCCATCCCCGCTCCTACCGTCAACGCAGCAAGCACCCGCGCCGCCCGCTTCGTGATGTGAGCCGTCATCTTCGAAACTCCATCCGGAACTTACCGTAGGCTGACGAAATACCGAAATTCCTGAATCGCATGAAATGCCCGAAAATCCGTGCAGACAAAGCCCTGCCCCTTGACCAACCGCCGGGGAGAATTAAATATTATCAGGAGGCCCTAATAAGCACGGGAGGTTTTATGGTGCTCTGTCCTGAATGCGAGAACAATCTGGACATTGAAGAGGAAGAGGTCGATGAAGGCGAAGTCATCTCCTGCCCCGAGTGCGGCACCGACTTCGAAGTGGTCACCACAACCCCGCTCGAGTTAAAAGCGGTGGAAGAAGGGTACGAAGAAGAAGACGAGGAAGAAGAAAGCGAAGACGGTGATTACTCATAGTCTCCGTCGTACCACCGCCAGGCGCATGCTGACGGGCCTGTGCATACCCATTCTCCTGCCTGCATTCATCACTCCGGACAACCTGGGTGCGGCCCAGAAGTCGAAGGAGAAGCCCTACGCGCTCATCGTAGGCACAGTATGGGGACCGGACAACCATCCGGTCTACGGTGTGCCAGTCAACATCCGCCGGGCCAGAGACAAGAAACCGAAATGGCAGGTCTACTCCGACCATCACGGCGAATTTGCCCAGCGCCTGCCCGCAGGGGAGGCCGAGTACATCCTCTCCGCCGATCTAAAGCACGTTAAGTCTCCTGATGGCAAGCCTTTACGTCTGCTCCACGAGGTTACCGTCCACCTCTACGGGGAAGAACGCGTAGACACCAGCCTGCATCTAACCTATTGACCCCCCAGCACGGAACGCGTAGCCCCGGTGCCATTTGGTCCAGCGAGACTTCAGGGGTCGCAGTTGTCAAGCATGAGAGAATGGAGCCAGCATGAATCACACCCGCTCAGTGATCAAAGCTGTGGCCTGCGCTTGTGCATTCCTAGTGGCGCTGTCGGTCGCCGCCGGCGCTTCCCCTGACAAAAAGGAAAAACAGGTTGGACGCCTCTTGTTTGGAAAGGTGTTGGACCAGCAGGATAACCCGGTCATCGACGCGGTCGTATACGTCACCAACACCCGCACCCGCGCTATAAAGACCTACATTGTCGGCAAAGATGGAACCTACCGTTTCCCCGCGCTCTCCACGGCGGTGGATTATGAGGTCTACGCACAAATCAACGGGAAGAAAAGTGACACCAAATCCGTCAGCCAGTTCGACGATCGTTCCCAGGTCTACCTCGTTCTGAAGGTAGATGCCCATTGAAAACGGGAGGCCGAATCCGGCATTGAGTTCGCGGCCGCGGCCTGCCATGCGCGGGTGCAGCATTCCAGTGCCTGCTTCTGCTCCTGTAGCAAAATGCCTCCAACCAGCCTTCGAGTCCATTTTCCGCAACTTTTCGGAGTTCTTTCGGGTTCAAGAGAATAGCTGGTGGATGGGGAGGATACCGTGAACTCATTGTTTTCTTCTCGCAATCGCAACCTGGCGGCTGTGGCCTGTGCCTTCGTTTTTTGCGCGGCCTCGGCCTTAGCGCAAGGCGGCGCCATGAGCCCGTACCAGAACGAGCGCGACGGCGTCAGCGCCGGCGGCAAGTGGATGCAGTTTGAATCCCAGGACAAAATGACCGGAGCCAAGCGCGTCCGCTTCGAACTGCTTGCCGATAATTATTTCCGCGAGGATCCTGACTACCGGCCGCGCGTGGAACTTTTCTGTGAAGACGGCAAGCTGAAGCTGGCGGATTTCAACCCCGGCGTCCGGCTGCCCAGGCCGAACCGTCCCGGCTTCTGGGGACAGCCGCAGCTGGAGGTCGAAGTCCGGGTCGACGACGTGCACAGCTACAAAGGATGGAACTGGGTCCGCGGTCACTTCCTTTCCATGGACAAAGGCACGACCCGCGGCCTCCTGGGTGCACAAATCTTCAAAGTGGCGCTTCCCACCCGCAGCGGACGCCAGATCGCCGAATTCAGTCCCGCAGGCCTGGACATCACTCAAGTCCGCCGGGCATGCGACCTGACTCCCAAAAAGCCAAGCAAAGACTAAAAGTTAGACAAGTAGACAAAGAGACAAGAAAGAGACAAAAGGGTGCCCCACCCTTGTCCGCTTTATGCGACAGGGTGGGGCCTTTGACTTCCGATCAGCCACCGCGATCCAAGCAGCAGGTACGAAAAACATCGTTTACGAAAGCAGAGTTCGCGGAAACACTTGCCTCCACCCCAAGCCAACTGGCACTCTTGCAGTCTGCAACCGAGGTGCCCATGGGCAGCAGCATCATTGCAGGAACGGCGTTCCTGATCTTTATCGCAGGAATCCTGATCTACAGCGTGATCCTGTACAACGGACTGGTCCGCCTGCGCAATGAGAACGACCGCGCCTGGGCCAATATTGACGTTCTGTTGAAACAGCGGCACGACGAAATTCCCAACCTGGTCGAAACCGTAAAGGGCTACATGCAGCACGAACAGCAGACGCTGTTGGCTGTGACCCAAGCCCGCTCCGCGTCTATGACCGCTTCCAGCATGGGGCAAAAAGCGGCCGCCGAGTCCCGGGTAGCAAACGCCCTGCGAGGGTTATTCGCGGTCGCAGAAAACTACCCGCAGCTGAAAGCCAACGAGAATTTCCTGCGGTTGCAGAATCGCATTACCGAACTCGAAGAGCGCATCGCCGACCGCCGCGAATTCTTCAATGACGACATCGCTACCTACAACACTCGCATCGGCCAAATCCCCGACGTCTTCGTAGCCAGCTTTATGGGCCTGAGGCCCCGTGAAATGTTCAAAGTGACAGATGAGGATCGCCGGCAGGTCGAGGTGAAATTCCAGGATCAGGGCGCTGGGATTCGCTGATGCTCTTTCGGTACGCCTGCTTTGAAAGCGCTCGTCTTTATGTCGGGAGTGAGATTGAAACCAACTGCGAGAAGCAGTGCAGGAACGAGGCGTAGGTAACGCGGATAGCACCCCGGAAAGTGTTGCTCAAATTCTGACATTCAAGAATGACAGAAAATGTCAGTTCAATGGGACCATTTGGTGTTCCTTTCGCTGCGCTAGCGCTCAGCTAATTAAAAACGCAGCCTTTAAACGAAGGTAACTTCGGCCTGTTTTTGGAAATTGGGGTGCCAATAAATCACCCCGAAGCTTGGGTTATCCCTGGCGGGAATTCAAAATCAGAGTTTAGGGGAGATGTTAGAGATGCGGAAACAAAAGGGTTTTTCGCTCATTGAGTTGCTGATTGTCGTGGCGATCATCCTGATTATCGCGGCTATCGCCATTCCGAACCTGTTGCGCGCCCGTATGGCAGCCAACGAGTCCTCGGCTGTAGCTTCGGTACGTACCATTACGACCGGCGAAGTCACTTACCAGACTGCGTACCCAACGGTGGGCTATGCTCCTGCCCTGGTGAATCTGGGCGGCGCGTTGGGTGCTGCTTGCGTCCCGAGTTCGACCACTGGCTGCTTAATTGATTCCGTGTTGGCCAACAATGGCAACCCGGCAGGCAGCGGCAAGAGCGGTTACTCGTTCACCACCGGTGCAGGCACGGTTACCGCGGGTGTTGCGACTGGCTACACCATTCTGGCTAAGCCGCTGACGATCAACCAGACTGGTATCCGCGCCTTCTGCGCTGAGGAAGATGCTGTCGTGCGCGTCGACCCCGCAGGAGTTTGCTCGAACACCGAAGCGGGTATCCTCACCTTCAATCCGCTCAACCAGTAAGGTCCAAGTCGAAGTACCTTTGGGGAAAAAGCGTTTCCAAGCGGCGGGGTGCGAACCTCGCCGCTTTTCTATTTAGATCAATATCGGCCGAGGTTGAAGCCGGTTGTGACTGGAAAGGCGTCTCCAGCCTGACACCTGCCGCGTCAGGCCAATAGCCGGGCCGCATCCTTGGCGTAATAGGTCAAAATGATGCTGGCCCCGGCCCTCCGGATGCTGAGAAGGGATTCCATCATGACGCGCTCGCGCTCGATCCAGCCATTGCGCGCTGCCGCCTCAATCATCGCGTACTCGCCCGAGACCTGGTACGCGGCCAGCGGCAACTCGAACCTTTGCCGAGCGGCCGCGATCACATCGAGATACGGCATGGCCGGCTTCACCATGATCATGTCCGCGCCTTCCTCGATGTCAGCTTCAATCTCCCGCATCGCCTCCCGGATGTTGGCTCCGTCCATCTGATAAGAGCGGCGGTCTCCAAACTGCGGCGCTGAATCGGCCGCCTCGCGGAAGGGCCCGTAAAATCCGGAAGCAAACTTGGCGGCGTACGAAAGAATCGGGACATGGATCAATCCCGCTTCATCCAAAGCCCGCCGGATCGCCCCCACCCGGCCGTCCATCATGTCCGAGGGCGCAATGATGTCGATGCCCGCCTTGGCCAGCGATACCGAAGTCCGCGCCAGCAATTCCAGAGAGGCATCATTCACGATTTCGTACTCGGCGGTGGCCGGAGGAGAAGCCACGGCCGCGCCCAAGGACTGCGGCACCGCCTTCACGATCCCGCAATGGCCGTGCGACATGTATTCGCACAGGCACACATCGCCCATCAGCAGAAGTTTCGGCACCTCGCGCTTGATCGCCCGCGCCGCCTGCTGCACGATCCCATTCTCGTGCCAGGCCCCCGTCGCCACCTCGTCCTTCTTATCCGGCAATCCAAACAGAATGATCGACGGCACCCCCAGCAGGTGCACCTGCTGCGCTTCCTTGACCGCCTCGTCGATCGACAGATTGCAGACCCCGGGCATGGACCGCACTTCCTTCCGCACGCCCTCTCCCGGGCAAACGAACATGGGATAAACGAACGCGTCCGGCGTGAGGCGGGTCTCACTCACCAGGTTGCGGAGTTCTGCCGAGCGGCGAAGCCGGCGCAGGCGGGTCACAGGGAAGGCCATAGGATCACCCGGAACGAACGGAAATGTGTGTACGCATTCATTCTAGAACATCGTCTGCACGTTAGAAGTTTCGGTCTGCGGCCGGGCGCGTCTGGGCGGGCGAACCCGATGGGGGTGACCAAAGTAACTCTACCGCTTCCCGCAGCTTCGGATTCCGTAATCGACTCTCATACAATGACTTCGGATGGGTCCGTTTCGAAAGTACCGCTGGTTTGTTGCGGCCGCCGGAATCACTGTGGCCTTTACCGCCGTGTCTCTTACCCTGCACCGTGGAACCGCCCTGGCCGCGATCGGGGATTTCACGGGATTGGCCGTGATGCTCGCCGCATTGGCGGCGTGCCTCGCCAATGCCTGGCGGCGTCCCGGCCAGGAGCGCAGCTTTTGGGCCCTGATGGCGTTGGGATTTTCTTGTTGGGTCGCCAATCAGGCAGCCTGGACTTTTTGGGAAATTGTGCTGCACCGCCAGATTCCTGATCCCTTCGTTTTCGATATCATTCTCTTCTTCCATGCTGTACCCATGTTCGCCGCCGTAGGCTGGCGCCCGGACCTGCAAAACAAAGAAGGCAAGGTCCTGCTTAGCCTGCTGAACTTTCTGATGCTGCTGGGCTGGTGGATCTTTCTTTACGCCTTCATTGTTTTCCCTCACCAGTACGTGGTGCTGAACGTCGATCAGTACAACATCTACTACGACCGGCTTTATGGATTGGAACACGCATTATTGCTGGCCATTCTGGGGCTTGCTGCATTGACCAGTTCTGGAGCGTGGCGCCGCCTGTATATTCACTACCTCGCGGCCTTCACCATCTACGGGGCAAATTCCCAACTCCTGGATCGGGCCACTGCGAATGGCAGCTACTACTCGGGGAGCGTGTACGACATTCCACTGATCGCCACAGTGGCCTGGGTCGCGGCCGCGTCCTTATCTGCCGGCCAAGGGGAACTGAAGACGGTCAAATTCAATCTCAGCCCGGGCTGGAAAAAAGTCGTTCCCCGCATGGCCATGCTCGCGATCCTGTCGCTTCCCCTGTTAGGCCTCTGGACAGTGCTATGGGACCGCTCGCCCGCGCCCTCGCGCGAATTCCGTCTTTACGCGGTGCTGCTGGCAATGCTGCTGTTGGGTGCTTTCGTGTTCCTGCGGCAATACTTTCAGGACCAGACGCTCATTCTGCTCCTGCGTGAGTCGCGCCGGGCTTATGACAGTCAAAAGCAATTGCAGAGCCAGCTGGTACAGAAAGAAAAGCTGGCGTCGCTGGGCAATCTAGTCGCCGGCGCGGCCCAGGAGATCAATCATCCCTTGAACGCCATCATGACGTACTCCGAAGATCTCTGGACGCAGGAGCGCCTCAGCGAGCAACAAAACGCCTTGCTGCGCAAGATCGTGAGCCAGGCGCGCCGCACCAGCGATCTGGTCGCAAATCTGCTCAGCTTCGCCCAGCAGGCTCCCGGCGAAAAGACTTCGGTCGATGTCGGCGTCCTGTTAACCCGCTCCGCTCACATGCTCGAATCCCGCCGTACGCCGGGAAAAATCCAGGTACGTCTGGCCATCGACAAAGATCTGCCCCACGCCGTGGCCAACGCCAACCAGCTGTTCCAGGTGTTCGTGGAGATTATCGAAAATGCCTTGGACGCCGTCGAAGAGAAGGGCGCTGGCTCCCTGGAGATCACGGCCAGGAGCCAGGGCGCGGATCTCGTGCTGCAATTCTCCGACAGCGGACCCGGCATTCGCGATCCGCATCGCGTCTTCGATCCCTTTTACACCACCAAGCCAATCGGCAAAGGCACCGGTCTTGGCCTCAGCGCCGTCTATGGCGTGATCCAGGACCACAGTGGCCAGATTACCTGCCGCAACCGGACTGAAGGCGGAGCAGAATTCACCATCCGCCTTCCGCTGAATCCCGAGCCGGTTGCGCAAAGCGCTGTGGCCGCACGCTAAGCTGCATCTTGCCGCGGGCCGCTCCAATCGTGGCGAGCGAGACGTAGCAAGCCACGTCTCTACGAATGGAATCGCACAAACTCTGACATAATCTGCTGCGGCAGTTGCTCCCGCTTTTCTTTTCCCTTAAATCCCAGATCGTGACCCGCTCCATCGATCGCAAGGAGCCTTGTCTTTGCGGGAATCATTTTTAAAGCTCGCTCCAGTTCGGCGATGGAGCCGAAGGGATCGCGCGTGCCGTGGACGAACAGGGTTGGGGTGTGCAGGTCCGGGAGATGCTGGGTGCGTTGCTGTTCGGGACGGCGCGGGGGATGCAGCGGGTAGGAAAGTAGCAGCAGTCCGGCAGCCACATCAGGCTGTTCGGCGCACAGCATGCTGGATTGGCGTCCGCCATAGGAGTGGCCGGCGAGGAAAACGCGGCGGGCGGCATACTCGCGCATTTCCTCCACGGCATGCTTCAGACCGGCGCGGTCGCGGGCCGCATCCCCGGGCCCTGGGGGGCCGAATGCCCTTGTCTGGCGGTAGGGCAGGTTGCAGCGCAGCACGGTGAAGCCTGCATTCGCGAAGGTGTCTGCCAGGGTGCGCAACAAAGGCGCCTGCGCGTTGCCGCCAGCGCCGTGGGTCAGGACCAGAGCTTCGCCGTTCGACGCGGCGGGAATGTGGAGGAATCCGCGGATCGGAGGATCTGGTTTTTCGTTAACGAATTCGCGGGTGGAGGCCGAGGGCATGGGAGATGAGCAGCATTTTAGAGCAATTCTCGCGGCCGGGCCGCTCGCTCGCTTCGCTGGACGGACGAATGGGTCCGTCCCTACGTCCGTTGGACATCATCAGCCGGGAAGGCGCACTTCGCTGAGGGTTTCGTAGACTTTCACGATCTGGATCTGATTGCCCAGGCGGGCCCAGCAGCGCAGCATGTCCGGATCTTCTTGGGCTACGCGCCGCAAGCCTTCCGATTTCCAGTAGCGCAGGAATACATAATGCGATTCGCGGTCGCGGTAGAGCAGGTCGCGGCCATACCCCTTGTTGGAGACGATCGACATCAATTCCCGAAAAGTCTCAAGGGCAGCGGCTTCTGCTTCGGGCAGAGGTTCCCAAAGAGCAACGGAAAGTATCTCTTCCGGCATAAGCAGGGATTATAGCCTGCGGCGGGGCAGTCAAGCCTCGCTTGGCTCATATGTGTCCATGTAGCCCCGGACGCCTCGTCCGGAGTTGTGCGCGCAAGGCGCGCACAATGGTGGCGCGACAAGGCCGCCCCTACACCTTCTTTGGCCGCTTAGGATGAACGATCTGCTCGGCCTCTTGTTCCGTGACTACATGCAGGCGCATCAGATTGGTAGAACCGGAGGTTTGGCGCGTGCCGGCCACTACGCCCAGAACCTCTCCCGGCTTGAGCTGTCCCCGCCGGACCAGGGACTGCTCGGCCAGCGACACCATCTGCTCGGCGGAACGAGCCTGGGAACAGCGTACCGGGTGAACTCCCCAGTAGAGATTCATGCGCTGCACTACCGATGCCATGTGGGTGAAGGCGTAAATTGGCGCTTTGGGGCGATACTTGGAGATCATGCGGGCGGTGTTGCCGGTCTCGGTGAAGATGGCGATCGCGCCCATGGGCAAGTCCTCGGCGGCGTGAGCGATCGACTCGCAGATGGTCTCGGCGATGGAGAGGCTGCGGCGCTCGCGCCGGCGCCGGACCGGGCCCACGTCGCCGACATTGGATTCGGCTTCAACCACGATCCGCGCCATGATCGCGACCGACTCGCGCGGATATTTCCCGCCGGCAGTCTCGGCCGACAGCATGACCGCATCGGTGCCGTCGAAGATCGCGTTGGCCACGTCGCTGGTCTCGGCCCGCGTAGGGCGCGGGTTCTCGATCATGGACTCCAGCATCTGCGTGGCCGTGATTACCGGGCGCCGCCAGGCTGCGGCCCGGCGGATCACCTGCTTCTGAATGACCGGAACCTTTTCCGGAGCCATCTCCACCCCCAGATCACCTCGCGCGACCATTACTCCGTCGGCGATTTCCAGGATCTCTTCCAGGTGATCGATGGCTTGCGGCTTCTCCAGTTTCGCGATAACGGGAACGTCAGCTCCCTGCGCGTTGATGATCTCCTTCACGGCAATGACGTCGCCCGCGGAGCGAACGAACGATAATGCGACCGCATCCACGCCTTGCCTGAGGCCAAATTCCAGGTCTTTCCGGTCTTTGCTGGTGAGCGCCTGAATGGTCAGTGCCACCCCGGGTAGGTTGATCCCCTTGTGCTCCCCCAGCATTCCGCCATTCATCACTTGGCAGACGACATCTTTTCCCCGGACCGAATCTACGCGCAGTTCGACCAGTCCATCGCTGAGCAGGACGCGGGCTCCCGGGCTGAGTTCGCGCGCCAGGTCAGGGAAGCTGGTAGAAATTCGCGCGGCATTGCCGGGGATGTCCCGGGGCGTGATCGTGACCGGGGAACCGGTCTTCAGCAGCACGGGTTGATGGTGCTCGAGCTGGCCGGTGCGGATTTTTGGTCCTTGCAGGTCCTGCAGGATGCAGAGGGTGCGCCCTTCGCGCTGGGCGGCGCGCCGGAGGCGCTGGATATTACGGGCGTGCTCCTCGTGAGTTCCGTGCGAAAAATTAAGCCGCGCGATGTCCATTCCCAAGCGGAGCAGGTCGCGCATGGCGCTTTCCGTATTGCAGGCAGGACCGATGGTGCAGATGATCTTGGCTCGGCGCAGACTGTTAGGCGAGGTAGGGTTCTCCTTCGTGCTCCGGATCACTTTCAATGAGTTCCTCGACGACAGGTTGGACGTGCTCGCCCCGGCCTCAGGGGCTGAAGTCAATCTTACCGCAGGCTAGCGGCGCGACTGAAGTCGCCCAACCGCAAGCATCGTAGAGACGTAGCTTGCTACGTCTTGCCTGCAGCACTTGGAACCTTTGTGCGAAAGAGTTGCAACCGGCGTCTCTATTCAGTTGCGGCTATCTTTGTCAGCTCTTTCCCCAGCATCGCGCGCGGGAATAGCAGCGCGTTGAATTCCGCGCCTACCAGGATGACGAGGGAGATCAGGTACATCCACACCAGCAAGGCCATGCCTGCGCCGAGGGATCCATAGATCGTGGTGAAATCGCCCCAATGCTGCAGGTAGGCGCGGAATCCCACGGTCACGGAGAACCACAGGATTGTGGCCAGGATCGCGCCGGGCACCACGCTGTGCCAAGGCTGGGTGCGCGGGACCGCGTGGTGATAGATCAGCGCGATCACCGAGATGCTGGTAAGCGTGGCAATCACCCAACGGAGACCGCCCCACAGCAGCAGGACGTAAGCGCTGAAATCGGGATCCAGGTAGGGAAGCAGTCGGGTTTCGAACTTGCTGCCCACCGCCACCAGCAGGGTAGCGAACGTCATGGGCACCAGGGCGAATATCACGAGCAGAAATGCGATCAGGCGCTCTTTGACCAGGCCCCATGTCTTGGGCAGTTCATAGCATCGCCGGAAGCCGTCCATCCAGGAAATCATCACGCCGGAGGCGGTCCACAGGCTGATCAGCGAGGTTGTGGTCAGGAACCTCACCGGGTGCTGGCCCGCGCTTTTGAGATACCCCAGAACGGTGCTGGAGCCCGCGGGGAGAATGCTGCCCAGAGCATAGGAAATCTCGCGCAGGTACGGCGCCCCTTTGCGCCAGCTGGCCAGGCTGGAACCAACGATCAGTAGCACCGGGAAAAAGGTGAGGATGGAGGAATAGGCCGAAGCTTTGGCGATGGCAAAGGCGTCGTGAACGAATGCCCGCCAGAAGGCGATCCGCAGAAGTCGAAAGAATCGCAACATGCCCTGACTAAGACTAGGGCTTGCCGGTACTGCCGGCAAAGGAGGAACTTCGCGGGGTGCCTCAATATGCAATCGCTGGGGGTCGGCGTGCATGGCGTATTAGAGCGAGTTCATGCGGATCCGGCTTGGCTTTGACTGCCCTGACAGCCCAAGGCGCTTTGACTACGTGGGCTGCCGCTTGGCTTCGCTTCCCGAGGACGGACGATTGATTCCGTCCCTACGCGGTTCTTGCCAGAAGCAGCTTCGGGGGCGAACGGATTCGCCCCCGAGACCATGTTAGCTCCAACTACTCGCTTGCGGGCATTTCCGCGGTGAGTTCGTCGGTTTCGCCCTCGTGACGCATCATCTCGAGAGCGCGCTCGGCTTCTTCGTAAGCCGCCGAAACTTCCGCCTGTACCTTGGCGGCCGCCTCTTCCATCTCTGGCGAGAGGCGCACGTTGCGGTAGTACTCCATGCCGGTTCCGGCAGGGATAAGGCGTCCGACGATGACGTTCTCTTTCAGTCCGCGCAGGTGATCGACCTTGCCGTTGATGCTGGCTTCGGTGAGCACGCGCGTGGTCTCCTGGAACGACGCCGCGGAGATGAAGGAATCGGTGGAGAGCGATGCCTTGGTGATGCCCAGCAGCAGAGGCCGTCCGGTGGCCGGCTTGCCGCCCTGCGCAATCACCCGCTCGTTCTCCTCGCGGAAAGCGAACTTGTCGGTCTGCTCTTCCAGCAGGAACCGGGTATCGCCGACGTCTTCCACCTTCACCCAGCGCATCATCTGCCGCACGATTACTTCGATGTGCTTGTCGGAGATGTTGACGCCCTGCAAGCGGTACACTTCCTGGATTTCATTGACCAGGTAAGCCTGCAGCTCTTTTTCGCCGAGTACAGCCAGGATGTCGTGCGGGTTGAGCGGGCCATCCATGAGCGGTTCGCCCGCCTTGACGCGCTCGCCTTCCTGCACGTTGATGTGGACGCCGCGCGGTACCGAGTATTCCTTTTCGGTGCCGTTGTCGGCAGTGACGTAAAGTTTGCGCTGTCCTTTGGAGACCTCGCCGAACTTGACCGTGCCATCGATTTCGCTGATGACCGCGGTCTCATGCGGCTTGCGGGCCTCGAACAGCTCGACCACGCGCGGCAGGCCACCGGTGATGTCTTTCGTCTTGGTGGTTTCGCGCGGGATCTTGGCCAGCACATCGCCCGGCGTTACGGTGTCGCCGTCCAGCACCATGAGGTGCGAGCGCGACGGCATCAGGTAACGCTTGCTGTTCTTGCCCTTGATGACAATGGCCGGCTGACGTTTCTCGTCCGGCGAATCGGCCACGACGTGACGCGACAGGCCGGTGACTTCGTCCACTTCTTCGTGCAGCGTGACCCCTTCCTGCAGGTCCTTGAACTGCACCGTGCCGCCGATTTCGGTCAGGATGGCGAAGGTGTAAGGATCCCACTCGACCATCACCTGGCCCAGCGTGACCGGATCGCCGTCATTGACCTTGACCTTGGCGCCGTACACGACCGAGTAGCGCTCGCGTTCGCGGCCCTTTTCGTCCACGACTGCGATCGAACCCTGGCGGTTCATGACTACCAGGTCGCCGGTCTTGGACTTAACCGTCTGCAGGCCGATGAAGCGCACGTTGCCGTTGTTCTTGGCATCCAGGCGCGACTGCTCGGAGACTCGCGACGCCGTACCTCCGATGTGGAAGGTGCGCATCGTGAGCTGAGTTCCAGGCTCGCCGATGGATTGCGCGGCAATGACCCCGGTGGCCTCGCCAAGTTCGACCAGGCGCCCGGAAGCCAGGTTGCGGCCGTAGCACATCACGCAGACCCCCCGCTTGGATTCGCAGGTCAGCACCGAGCGGATCTTCACCCGCTCGATACCCGCGGCCTGAATCGCTCCCGCCAGGTCCTCGGTGATTTCGTTGTTGATGTCGACGATGACGTTGCCGTCGTAGTCCTTGATCTTCTCCAGCGACACGCGGCCAACGATGCGGTCACGCAGCGGCTCGATGATCTCGCCGGCTTCCACGATGCCTTGCACGTAGATGCCGTCGACGGTTCCGCAATCGTACTCGCTGATGATCACGTCTTGCGCGACGTCGACCAGGCGGCGGGTCAGGTAACCGGAGTCCGCCGTCTTGAGCGCCGTGTCAGCCAATCCCTTGCGGGCGCCGTGGGTCGAGACGAAGTACTCCAGCACCGTCAGTCCTTCGCGGAAGTTGGCGGTAATCGGCGACTCGATGATTTCGCCGGAGGGCTTCGCCATCAGTCCGCGCATGCCCGAAAGCTGGCGAATCTGCTGTTTCGATCCGCGGGCGCCGGAGTCGGCCATGACGTAAATCGGATTGAGTTCGCCTTCCTTGTCGCGGCGCTGCATCTCGCCGAACATCTCGTCGGCCACTTTTTCCGTAATGCCCGACCAGATTTCGATGACCTTGTTGTAGCGCTCGCCGTTGGTGATGGCGCCGTCCAGATACTGTTGTTGGACGTTGACCACCTGCTTCTCCGCGTCCTTCACCAGGACTTTCTTGCTGTCCGGGATGACCATGTCGTCGATGCCGATAGACAAGCCTGCTCGGGTCGCAAAGCGGAAACCCAGCTGCTTGACTTCGTCGAGCATCTTGACCGTAGTTTCCAG
>DASREX010000098.1:0-13879 GCA_035651855.1 Candidatus Sulfotelmatobacter sp. | reverse complement strand
ATTCGTAGTGTCAACGAAAATCTTCGTAGATAATTCCCGGCCGCATCCTGAGGCTTGAACGCCTTCTCCACGCGCATTCAATCGCATTCGCATTTGATTCCGGACGCCGGTACGAGTAGATTGGTCTGTCCTATGACATCCCACGCAGGACATTCCAGGAGATTCCTAATGGTGAAACGATTTAGTGTAGGTCTCTTATTGCTTGCAGGTCTGGTAACGCTCTCGTTTGCGGCGGATGAAAATCAGAATGCCTGCAAGGGCGATCCCGGCAAGTGGCAGCAACTCTTCAACGGCAAGGACCTGACGGGATGGAAGCACGTGGGTCCGGGTGGAGATACGGTTGAGGACGGGCTGATTCGCACCCATGGCGGAATGGGATTGCTGTACTGGACGGGCGGAAAGATCGGAAACTGCGTCATTCACGTGGTGTTCAAGATGCGCGACGAGAACGATAATTCCGGCGTGTTCATCCGCATCCCAATCGAGCCCAGGGAAGAATGGATGCCGGTGCACTACGGATATGAAGTGCAGATCGACAATCATCCTGAGAAATCGAACGAGGATGAATATCACGAGACCGGCATGATTTACTCCCTGACCAAGCCCCTGGTGAAGAATGCCTGGAAACCGGGTCCGGAGTGGAACACGATGGAGATCACGCTGGACGGTCCGCGCACGATCGTGACGGTGAATGGCCAGAAGGTGACGGATTACAAAGAAGGCGATCCGGTTCCAGAGCGGAAGTTCGATTTCGAGCCGCAACACGGGCCGCGTCCGAATCTGGGATGGTTCGGGCTGCAGAATCACAGCGACAACGACATCGTTTTCTTCAAAGAAGTGGCTATTAAACCCCTGAAAAAGTAAGCGGGCAAGAGCAGGTCGCAGTTAATTCAACCGGAGGGATAGGAATGAAACGCATTCTTTCGCGACGCGCATTCTTGCAAGGCAGTGCGGCGGCAGCGGGCGGCGTGGTGCTCTCGAAGACGATCCTGCTGGAGGCGAAGCCGTTCCCGCGGGCCGTGGCACCGAGTGACCGGGTTCGGTTTGGGATGGTCGGGATTGGCATGCAAGGGTCTGGACTGCTGAGCATGGCCATTACGATTCCAGGCGTCGAGTGCGTCGGCGCGGCAGATTTGTATGACGGACGGCATACCCTGGCAAAAGAAATCACGGGCAACCCCAGCTTGCCCACAAGCCGCGAGTACCGGCAACTGCTGGATCGCAAGGACATCGACTGCATCGTGGCGGCGGTCCCGGATCACTGGCACCGGCGGGTTGTGGTGGATGCCTGCAATGCGGGCAAGGATATTTATTGCGAGAAGCCGATGTCGCACAACGTCGCCGACGGGCTGGCGATGGTCGAAGCCTCTCACAAGAACAACCGCATTGTGCAGATCGGGTCGCAACGCGTCAGCTCGGTGCTATGCGAGACCGCGCGTGAGCTATACCACAAGGGAACGATCGGTGATGTAGAAATGGTGGAGCTTACGCTGGGCCGCAACGATCCGACAGGCGCCTGGCAGTATCCCCCGCCTCCAGACCTGTCGCCGCAGACTCTGGATTGGGATACCTGGCTGAACGATGCGCCCAAAATTCCCTTCAACCCCCTGCATTTTGCGCGCTGGCGCTGCTGGAAGGCCTACGGGACCGGCGTGGCCGGCGATCTGATGGTTCACCTGCTGAGCGGGATGCTGTACACCCTGGGATGGAACGAGATTCCGCGATCGGCGATGGCCATGGGCGGAATTTTCCGCTTCAAAGACGGACGGGACATGCCGGACTTTCACACCGTGCTGTTCGACTATCACGGAATTCCAGTTTACGTCCGCCTGGACCTGGGTTGCGAAACGCCGGAGCTGGCGCGATTCATGGGGCCGAAGGGCATTCTCGATGCGGGAGAGTTCGATCTCAAGCATTATTATCAAGCCGGCATCGACACCGCGCCCAGTTACTATGCTTCGGGCTTCCCAGCGAAGTTGCGCGAGGCCTATTTCAAACAGTGGCATGAGGAGCATGATCCGGCCCTGGGCAAAGAACCCCAGTACGAGGACACGGTTTACCGCGGCCACGATTGGGACGATATGCGTCCGCACCTGAACGTTTTCTTCCAGGCGGTGAAGTCGCGCAAGGACGTCGCGGAAAATGCGGTGTTCGGGAACAACGCGGCCATCGCATGCCACATGGCGAACGAGTCGTACTTCCGACAGAAGCCGGTGACCTGGGACGCGGCGTCGAAAACCATCAAGTCGTAGCCACGGAGGATACATGCGCGCGAGACTCTTCGCCGGGCAGAACCGGAAGCAAATTCCGGTTCTGCTCGGCTTTCTTGTTCTGAGTGTTCTGTCCTTTTCACAGGACCTGCCCACAGCCAAGCCGGAAGCGGTGGGCCTGTCTTCGGAGCGGTTGGACCGGATCAGCGGCCTGGTGCAGCAGGCGGTCGAGCAGAAGCGGATCGCAGGCGCGGTCACTCTGGTCATTCGTCACGGCAAGGTTGCCTGGCTCAAGTCCCAAGGCATGATGGATCGCGACTCCGGCAAGACCATGCCCACGGATGCAATGTTCCGCATCTGCTCGATGACCAAACCAATCACCAGCGTGGCCGTCATGATGCTTTATGAAGAGGGCAAGTTTCTGCTGGATGATCCAGTATCGAAGTACCTGCCCGAGTTCAAGAATCCCAAGGTGCTGATGAAGCCGCCGCAGGGGGAGCCGTATACCATTCCGGCGGCTAAGGAAATCACGATTCGGGATCTGCTGCGGCATACTTCCGGGCTCACCTACAACTGGAATGAGGACCTTGGGCCCATGTACGAGAAGGCCAACGTCGCCACCGGCTTGCTGCCGTATGACGGCACGATCGGGGACAGTGTGAAGAATCTCGCCGCACTGCCTCTTTTGTTCAGCCCGGGGGACCGTTTTGAGTACAGCCTTGGCGTGGATGTGCTGGGGCGGTTGGTGGAAGTCGTGTCGGGGAAACCGCTGGACGAATTCTTCCGGACGCGGATCTTTGGGCCGCTGGGAATGAAGGACACATATTTCTACCCTCCGGAGAATAAGGCCGAGCGGCTGGCAACCGCGTACACCTACTATCCGGACAAAGGATTGAATCGGTTTCCGGATACTCCGATTCGCGAGGGATCGTTTGTGTATTCGGCGGATTATCCTACGCGCGGACCGAAGAAATTGTTTTCCGGTGGGGCGGGTCTGGTTTCCACCGCGATGGACTATGCACGCTTCTGCCAGATGATGCTGGATGACGGGAAGATGGGGAACACCCGGCTGCTGAGCCGCAAATCCGTGGAATTGATGACGCACGATCAGTTGGGCAAGATCGGGCCGGACCAGGGATTCGGGTTGGGATTCGGGATTGAGGGTGTCAAGACTCCTTTAACCGAGTTGGGAACCCCGGGTGAGTACAACTGGGGTGGATTTTTCTATACCGCGTTCTCGATTGATCCCAAAGAGCAGATGATTGTCGTGTTTATGGCCCAGTTGCATCCTACCGGCGGGTTAACGCTGGACCGGCAGGTGCATGAGTTGGCGTACCAGGCGATTAACGACTGAAGCACGAATCCTAAGGACCCATTGTCGCAGCGTTCATTCGAAAGCTTACGGGTATATCATTTCTCGTAAAGCAAGTCTCAGACCTCGGCACAGTAGTTCCCTCTTCTGGAGTTCGGAATGGCAACGATTCGGCTTGCGATCAATCAGAAATCTTATGCCGTGGACGTCGATCCGCAGACCGCCCTGCTTACCGTGCTGCGCGAGTATCTGGACCTGACGGGAAGCAAGTACGGTTGCGGCGAGGGTCAATGTGGCGCCTGCACCGTGCTGATCGACGGAAAGGCCCAGCGCTCGTGCGTTACGCGGGTAGGCAGTGTAGGACAGAAGCAGGTCACCACGATTGAAGGTCTGGCCCATGGGGCTCAGTTGCATGCCGTGCAGCAGGCGTTTCTCGATGCCGGCGCGCTGCAGTGCGGCTATTGCACATCGGGGATGATCATGTCGGCGGTGGCTTTGCTGAAGCAGAATCCTTCGCCTTCGGAAAGCCAGATCGTCGATTTCATGGACGGAAATATCTGCCGCTGCGGGACCTATCCGCGCATTGTGAATGCGATTCAGAAAGCTGCCAAAGCGGGCAGCGGTTCTGCACCTGCGAAAGGAGCCGGGCGATGAGCGGAAAACCGCATGCTGAACTTCCGCTGGAGCCGGAGCGCTATGAGCTGCGAGCCGCGGCTCCCTACCGCTTTGACCTGGGCCGGCGGGACTTCTTCAAGTTTCTGGGCGCGGGACTGGTGGTGGTCTCGGTTTTGAAGCCGGCGTTAGCCGCGCAGGAATCCGGCGGAGGACGGCAGCGGCGCGGCGACTCCCTTCCCAACGACATCGGCGCATGGCTTCACATTGGTGAAAACGGGAAAATCACCGTGTACACCGGGAAAGTCGAGATCGGCCAGGACATTCGGACCTCCCTGAGCCAGGCTGTCTCGGAAGAGCTGCACGTGTCCATGGATAACATCGAGATGGTGATGGGGGATACGCGGCTCACACCCTTCGATATGGGGACTTTTGGCAGCCGGACGACCCCTACCATGAATCTGCAACTGCGCAAGGTCGCTTCGGCAGCCCGCGATATTCTGGTCGGACTAGCGGCCAGTCAATGGAAAACCAATCCCCGGCAATTGATCGCAGTCGATGGCAAGGTCAAAGATACGGCGGGAAATCGTTCTATTGAATATGCCTCGCTGCTGAACGGACAGCAACTGACCCAGGCGCTTTCGGCCGAGGACCCACTCATTCCCGCCGCCGATTGGAAAGTTGCGGGACGTTCGGTGCAGAAGATCGATGGGGTGGATTTCGTCACGGGGCGGCATCGCTATCCGTCGGATCAGAAATTGCCGGACATGCTTTACGGGAAAGTGGTGCGTCCGAGCGCATTCGAAGCGACGCTACTCTCCGTCGACACGCAGAAGGCTGAGCAGATGGGCGTCACCGTGGTGCACGACGGAAACTTCATCGGGGTTGCCGCCCCAACTTCGCAGCTCGCTATCGCGGCAGCCAAGGCAGTACATGCCGAGTGGAAAGCCGAGCCGCAGACCTCCAATCGGGAGCTGTTCGACTATCTCCGCAAGAACACCGTGGAGGGACAGGACGTCACCGGGGATGGCGACCGGTATGAGGCCGGCTCGGTGGACGCCGCGATGAAGTCTGCGGATCACCGTTTGCAGCAGACGTACACGGTGCAGTACATCGCGCACGTTCCCCTGGAGCCGCGCGCGGCCGTGGCGAAGTGGGATGACGACCAACTTACGGTGTGGACTGGAACCCAGCGCCCCTTCGGGGTTCGTGGGCAACTGGCCGAAGCGTTTCACATCCCGGAAGATCAAGTTCGTGTGCTGATGCCCGATATGGGTTCGGGATACGGCGGCAAGCATACCGGCGAAACTGCGATCGAGGCGGCACGGCTGGCGCGGTCGGCGAAACGCCCGGTGAAAGTCGTGTGGACGCGGGAAGAGGAATTTACCTGGGCTTATTTCCGCCCGGCAGGCGTCATTGATGTCATGAGCGGCGCTCGCAGCGATGGAACTATCACCGCGTGGGAGTTCCACAACTACAATTCCGGATCTGCCGGGATTCGTACGTACTATGAGATTCCGAACCAGCGGATCATTTTTCACGCGGTAAAGTCGCCGCTGCGGCAGGGCTCGTACCGGGCGCTGGCTGCGACGGCAAATCATTTCGCGCGCGAATCCCATATGGATGAACTGGCGCAGGCGGTGAAGCAGGACCCGCTGGAGTTCCGCCTGAAGAACCTGAAAGACGAGCGGCTGCGCGCCGTGTTCGAAGCGGCTGCCAGGCAGTTCGGCTGGGGCAGGAGCAAGAGCGCCGGGCAGGGCTTCGGGATGGGCGGCGGTTATGAGAAGTTGGGCAACGTCGCTACCTTCGCCGAAGTTCATGTGGATCGAACCTCCGGCGAGGTGAAAGTGCTTCGCGTGGTTTCTGCCTTCGAGTGCGGCGCCATTGTGAATCCCGACGGAGTGCGGAATCAGGTTGAAGGTTCCAACGTGCAGGGGCTCGGAGGCGCGCTGTTCGAAGCCATCCAGTTCGAGAATGGCAAGATCCTCAATGGGAGATTGTCACAGTATCGGGTGCCGCGGTTCAGCGATCTTCCGGCGATCGAGACCGTGTTGGTTGATCGCAAAGATATCCCCTCGGTGGGGGCGGGTGAATGTCCGATGATTGGGCTGGCTCCGGCCATCGCGAATGCGATTTTCGACGCAACGGGAACCCGGTTACGCGCGCTGCCGCTGGCGCCGGATGGACTGAAGTCCCGTTAGGGCTGCATTGGTCAGGCGGGGGAATCAGACTCCGCAGGCTTTCGCGTTGCCCAGGCATTGGCCTACCACTCTCGCGTAGTCGGCGATTGCGATCTCCGGATCTTCCAGGTCCGGGTGCCAGACTTTCTCCCATTCGAAGCAGTAGAACCCCTTGTAGCCGATTCCTTGCAGCGCTTTGATTTGGCGCTCGATAGGAACCGTGCCTCGCCCGGTCAGGACATATTTGCGTTCCTCGCCTGTGCCAACTGAATCTTTCAGATGTGTGTGGCGAATCCATTGGCCGAGTTGCTTGACGGTGTATTCCGGATCCTCGTTCGAGGTGGCGAAGGTATGATGCGCATCCCAGAGGACGCCGGCGTGGGGCGAGTTGGCAGCCTGCATCACATCTTTCAACGTGGCGGAAGAGGTGAAGTGATCGTGGGATTCGAGAATGACTGTGACCTTCCGCGGCCCGGCGTACTCTCCGAGTTCTCGCAATCCGGCGGCTACCCGCTTTTTGGTGGCATCGTCGGGAACCGGGGCTTTGTCGTCGGGGGCTTTGCCACCAAAGACGCGCACATAAGGCGCTCCGAGCGTTGACGCCAGGTCAATAAAGCGGCGGGCATCCGCCAAATCCTTGGCGCGCTTGTCCGCATCTTCCCAGTACAGATTGGCGGAACTGCTTACAGAAGCAATCTTCAAGTTGGCCGCTTTGATTTCTTTCTTGGTCTGCGCGATCCGATCGGGAGCAAAAACGGGACTTGCCGGAAGGTCCATGTTGCCCTCCAGACCGCGTAATTCAACGGCTGAGAATCCGTGCTGGCTTGCGAAATCGAGGATCTTCTTCCAGTCCCAGGCCGGGCAGCCCAGCGTGGAGAATGCAATGGGAATGCGGGGCGTGGGAGTCTTCGCCAGCAGGCGGCTGGAAAAGACAGCAGTTGCCAGTGCGGCGGACGAGGTCTTCAAAAACTCGCGGCGGCTGCTCATTTACAGTTCTCCTCTTTTCATTTGCTGCACGGCATAGTCACACGCCCGGGCGGTTAATGCCATGTAGGTGAGCGACGGATTTACACAGGACGACGAGGTCATTGCGCCGCCATCGGTAATGAACAGATTCTTCACGTCATGCGCCTGATTGAAGGCGTTGAGCACGGAAGTTTTGGGATCCCGGCCCATTCGTGCAGTGCCCATTTCATGGATGGCAAAGCCGGGAGGCTCGTTGCGCGCGAAAGGCTGGATGTCGCGAGCGCCCACGGCCGCCAGCATCTCGGCGGCGCTGACCGCCATGTCGCGGCGGAGTGCGAGTTCGTTTTCTCGCCATTCGGAATGAATCTTGAGCACCGGGATTCCCCAGGCGTCGCGCATTTCCGGATCGAGTTCCACGAAATTGCTGTGGTTGGGCAGGCACTCGCCGTATCCATAAAACCTGAATTGCCACGGCCCGGGACGGCTGAGAGATTTCTTGAACTCGGAGCCGAAGCCGGCCTGTGCGATGCCGCGCTGCCAGCCTTCCCGGTAGGCTTGTCCCTGAAAGCCGTATCCGCGCAGGAACTCGCGTTGCTTCGTCTTCACATTCCGGAAGCGGGGCATGTAGATGCCGTTTGGCCGGCGGCCGATCACATGGCGATCTTCCATCCCGGGAAGAGTGCCGTTGGCCCCGCCGGTCTTCACATGATCCATCAGGTTGTGCCCCAGTTCGCCGCTGGAGTTGGCCAAGCCTCGCGGAAATTCGGGCGTGGAGGAGTTCAACAGAATACGAACCGATTCCAGGGCGGAGGCACAGAGGAAGACTACTTTCGCGCGAAATTCAATGGTGTTCCGGCTGCGCGCATCAATCACGCGCACGCCGCTGGCTTTTTGCGTTTTGGAATCGAAAATGACGCTGTGCACTACGCTGAACGGACGCATCGTCATGCGGCCAGTCTTCCCGGCGGCAGGCAGGGTCGCGTTCACGCTGCTGAAATAGGAAAGCGTGATGCATCCTCGTTCACACGGACCGCAGTAGTGGCAGGCGGCGCGTCCTTTGTGGGCTTGCGTAAGTATGGCTGAGCGGCCAATCGTCAATACGCGCTCGCCACCGAAATGCTTCGCCAGTTCATCCCGCACGAACCTCTCGGCGCAGTTCAACTCCATCGGGGGAAGGAACTTGCTGTCCGGCAATTGGGGAAGCCCAAGAGCTTCGCCTGAGATCCCCGCGAATTCCTCGACGTAGTCGTACCACGGCGCGAGATCGGCGTAGCGGATGGGCCAATCGACCGCGATGCCGTCGCGCAGGTTGGCCTCAAAATCCAGGTCGCTCCAGCGGTAGCTCTGGCGTCCCCAGGTGATAGAGCGGCCGCCGACCTGGCGTCCGCGAATCCAGCGGAAGGGCTTGCCCGGTTCCGTCGTGTAAGGATGCTCTTTATCGCTGACGAAGAACTTTGACGACCATTCATCGCAGGCGTAGCACGTGCTCTGGATAGGCTGGTCTTCCCGCAAGCTGCGACGATCGCTCAGGCCCCGAAACTTCATCTCCCAGCTGGGGACGTGCTCGACATAATCCTGCTCAGGCACGATGGGACGGCCGGCCTCGAGCACCAGCGTACTGAGGCCCTTTTCGGTCAATTCCTTGGCTGCCCAGCCGCCCGTGATTCCGGAGCCGACAACGATCGCGTCGTAGGTAGTTGGCTCGCTCACGGCTGCTTCGGAACCTCCTGGCTCGCGGGAGTAATGTTGCAGCCCTGGTACTGCTCCGGGATAACTTCGAAATGCAATTCCTGAGTGGCGCCGGCCTCGGAAGTGTAGTAAGCGGTAAGGGTGAGACGGCGGAAATCGGAGTAGAAGTTGGCCTCGGGGAGACCGGCATCCGACCGGGCCGACTGCACTGCGGCCAAGGCGGCGTCCTGCAGCATCTTTGCGCCAAGTTCGATCAGCATTTCCGATCTTTGTTCCGGGGAACAGTCGACAAAATCTTTGCCGAACAAACTTCGGGCACGGGAATCAGTCGCCGCCAGGCCATTAAGGAAATGGGTGCGTTCGGGAATGCCGTACCACTCGGTCAAGATCAGGTCGATGAATTCGCTGACTCCGACATCGCTCGCGCCCGGCGTGTCAGTGCGAGGAATGATCATATCGGCCATAGCCTTCACGGTTGCCTCCTGGTGCGGATCCAGAGTGCGCAGGGACTCGCGAGTTGCGACCAGGGCACGCGCCTCCCGCGCCAGCAGCATCCACTTGGCCGGCGCCAGTTGAAGTGCAGTTCCAGTAGCCAGAAGCCGGAGAAGGTCTCGTCGTTGCATGATGCGAACTCTCCCTGTTCGGGGACCGGGTCTATGTTACCCAATTTGGCCGCAGTCCGTTCAAAACCGCCTCACAAGGGCCCGAAGGGCAATCCTGATGTTGCGGCCGCAGGCATCTTAACCGCAACAATCTGGCTTCTAACGGGTTAGATCACAGAACACGCCGTTAGTCCGGGGGACCGCATATTTCCGGGCTGGATGATTGATGGACACAAGCTGCAAGATACGGCGCCAGGTTTGCCTGAAACTGTTACTTGAAAGTATGCGCCTGAGCTGCCA
The DNA here is from genome assembly GCA_035651855.1 of Candidatus Sulfotelmatobacter sp. Taxonomy (GTDB): domain Bacteria; phylum Acidobacteriota; class Terriglobia; order Terriglobales; family Acidobacteriaceae; genus Sulfotelmatobacter. The sequence goes on along the minus strand of DASREX010000098.1, from coordinate 4,008 downwards.
CGCGCGATCCGGATGCCATAATTCTAATCACTGATTGGGAGAGCGAACCCCTGGTTCCGAAGTTCGCCTCGTCAATTTAATCCTGCGGGCTGCCGCTGCTCCTAAGCGAAACCCGGTCACCCGGCGGCTGCGCTGACAAGCAAGATAGGACATATGAACATGAGCCTGAGGAGAGCACGAATGCGAGTTTCGCTTCTGGTTGCGCTTGCGTTGTTTGTTGTAGTGCCCATCTGCGCGGTCGCGCAAACACCGAGCGCAGCGCCCGGGACTCAGCCCGACACCGCCGCGTTGTTACAAAAGATGCGCGACCTGGAAGACCGGGTCATCGAGTTGGAAGGACAGGTGCGCCTGCTGAAGAGCCAGGCCACGCCGCCGGCCGCGCCGGCAAGCCAGCCTGCGGCAACTTCGGAACCCGGGATGCAGGCCGCCGCTGCGACCCAACAACCGTCCGCTCCGGCGGCCCCGCCGCCTACTTCGGCAATCGCGGCGCCGCCCTCCGGGCCCGAACCCACCCTGGGCGGAGCCGGCGCCAGCGCCGCAAAGGCGTTGAATCCCGATATCAGCATGATCGGCGACTTTATCGGAGCGGCCGGGCATGATCCCATCTATCCCATACCTTCTCTGCAGATGCACGAATCTGAACTCGGCGTGCAGGCCATCATCGACCCATACGCGCGCGGGGATTTCTTCCTTACGTTCGGGGAGCAAGGGGTCGGACTGGAGGAGGGATACATCACTCTAACCGCGCTGCCGGGAAGCTTTGTAGCGCGAGTGGGGAAAATGCGCTCCGCGTTCGGCAAGGTCAATACTATGCACAATCATGTGCTGCCCTGGGTGGACCGGCCACTGGTGACCAATAGCCTGGTGGGCGGCGAAGACGGCGTCGATGATGCCGGATTTTCCATTCAACGCATCTTGCCCGCGCCCAAGGGGATTTTCCTGGAGGCCACGGGGCAGCTCTTTCGCGGCGATTCTGGCGACGTATTCAAGGCCTCCACGAAAAGCGATGTGAGCACGGTCGCGCATTTGCGCGGGTACAAGGATTTGACGGAGTCCACGAACCTCGACCTCGGGCTCTCCTATGCGCGCGGGCACAACGATGCGGGCGACAATTTCCTGACGCAGTTGTACGGGGTTGACGCAACCCTGCGCTGGAAACCGCTGCGGCGCGCGATCTATCATTCCTTTATTGGCCGTGGGGAGTTCATCTGGAGCCAGCGCCAGCAACTGCCGTTTGAACAGCGGTCGTTCGGCTTTTATACATCCGGCGACTACCAGTTAGGGCGACGATGGTTTCTCGGCGGTCGCTATGATCATTCCCAGCGAAGCCGCTTTCCCATCGCAACCGACCAGGGAGGCTCAGTGGTGCTGACCTATTGGCCCAGCGAGTTCAGCCAAGTGCGGGGGCAGTATCGCTTTGTGCGCTATGCAGGTAACATCGATTCACACGAACTGCTGATGCAGTTCATGTTCTCATTAGGCGCCCACGGGGCCCATCCTTTCTAGGAGACGCGTGAATGCGAGTTCATTCTGATCGGCTACGGATCACGATCATCGTTCTTGTCGTGCTGTGCGCGGTATTGCTGCCTTCCGGGGCGGAGGCAAAAAAGCTGAACGTGATGACGGCGACCACCGATATGGCGTCTTTGACCCAGGAGGTCGGCGGGGACAAGGTCAATGTCGAGTCGCTGGCGAAAGGCTATCAGGATCCCCACTTTGTCGAGGCCAAGCCGAGTTTCCTGCTGAAGCTGCGGCAAGCTGATCTGCTGGTCGTGGTGGGATTGCAGTTAGAAATCGGATGGCTGCCGCCCTTGATTAGCCAAAGCGGCAATTCGCGAATTCAGGTAGGAGCGCCGGGGTATCTCGATGCCTCTCAGTTCGCGGAAATTCTCGAGATCCCGCAGGGCGTGGTTACCCGGGCAGAAGGCGACGTGCATCCCCAGGGAAATCCTCATTATTGGCTCGATCCGGACAACGGGCGGCGTATCGCGCGCGGCATCGCAAAAAAGTTGGGCGAAATGGATCCGGAGGATGGCGCGTATTTCCAGCAGCGCTTCCAGGACTTCGACAAGCGTCTATCGGCCGCCGAGCAGAAATGGGATCAGCAGATGCAGCCCTACCGCGGACGAAAGGTCGTTACGTATCACCGTTCGTTTCCCAACTTCGCAAAGCATTTTGCTATCGACGTGATTGGATACGTGGAACCACGCCCCGGCATCCCGCCGTCGCCGAGTCACACTATTGAACTCATCCAGCAGATGAAGCGGGAGAACTGCAAGGTAATCCTCGTCGAGCCCTACTTTGATCTGAAAACTCCGCAGTCCATCGCCCGCGGCACCGGCGGCCAGGTGGTAGTTTATTTACCGTCTGTAGGCGGGGAGAAGCAGGTTACGAATTATTTTGAGCTCTTCGATTACGATATTGCTCAGTTGACTAAAGCCTTCAACGAAAGCAAGTAAGGAGTTTCATGGAAATCCTGGCCTTTCTGCTGGCGCCCTTTTTGGCCAGCCTGATTCTGACGGGCATTCACGCCTATCTGGGCGTGCACGTAGTGGAGCGCGGAGTTATTTTCGTCGATCTGGCGCTGGCGCAGATCGCGGCGCTGGGCGCCACCATCGCCATCTTGATTGGCATGGATCCGCACGGCAGTGGAGCCTACTGGCTCAGCCTGGCGTTCACCTTCGTCGGCGCGGCAATCTTCGCCTTCGCGCGCACCCGTCGCGGACATATCCCCCAGGAGGCGTTCATCGGCATTGCCTACGCCGTCGCGTCCGCTACCGCCATCCTGGCGATGAGCAAAGCCACCGGAGAAACAGAACATCTGAAAGACATGCTGGTGGGGAATATTCTGGCTGTTTCCATGCGCGATGTGGAGAAGACCGCCATTCTTTATGGCGCCATCGGCTTGTTTCACTACATATTCCGCAAGAAGTTCCTGCTGATTTCCACCCGTCCTGCGGAGGCCGAGGCACAGGGGCTGAATATTCGTTTCTGGGATTTTCTGTTTTATGCTTCGTTTGGATTTGTGGTCACCTCCTCGGTCGCAATCGCGGGAGTGTTACTGGTGTTCTGCTACCTGGTCGTTCCCTCGGTTGGAGCCATGCTGTTCGCGGACAATATTGGACGGCGTCTGGCGATTGGCTGGACTATGGGGACTCTCGTCTCTGCCCTGGGAGTCTATTTCTCGGTTAAGCTCGACTTGCCCACGGGCGCAACCATTGTGTGCACGTTCGGCGGCGTTCTGATCTTGATGTTCTTCATTCATGTTCTTGTGCATAGCCGTCGGCCCGCGCCTGAAGGGGGCGAAACCGGATTGATTAACAAACAGAGACACCCAACTTTGCAGGAACGTTCGTAGAACCAACCCGCAACAACTCCAGCCTGCAACAGAACTTCCTCTGCTCGGCTGCGGAATGCGAAGGTATCGCAAGATTCGTTGAAGGTTTCCGAATAGACGTCTGAGAGAAGAACTGTCCGGCAATGGACAGCCGAATCCCCAGCCGAACAGCCGCCGCTTCAACACACCCAGATCGTCAGGCACAGATCTTTTCCTTTCAATTACTTGGCGTCAAGGGAGATTGGCCGACCAGTTGCCCACCTTGATTGTGATGGATATCGCCCGCCCAGAGTTTAAGGAACGTAAACGCCGCCGTCAGATCATCATTACGGCGATCGTAGTAGTCGCGCTCACAGCAGTGAGCGCAGCTGTGTACCGTCTCAAACCCGCCGCTCCAACCGTGGAGCGCGGGACAGTATGGACCGACACCGTGAAGCGAGGTTCGATGCTGCGCCAGGTGCGCGGGATCGGCACGCTGGTCCCCTCACAGGAGTCCGTGCTGCAGATCCCCGCCGAGACCGAAGCCACCGTTGTCCGCATCCGCGTGTTGCCGGGCACGGCCGTGAAGCCGGACACGATTCTGCTGGAGATGAGCAATTCGCAGGTGGAGCAGGCCGCGGTAGATGCGCACCTGCAGTGGAAAGCGGCGGAGGCGGAGTACCAGAGCCAGC
>DASREX010000097.1:0-18834 GCA_035651855.1 Candidatus Sulfotelmatobacter sp. | reverse complement strand
GGGCGCGCGGGGCAATGCTCCCTATTGGCGCGGGCAGTTTGGGCTTTTCGCGTGATAGTATCGAATTCAGTCCCGAATGATACTTGAATCTTTGAACCTCACAGGCCGCCCTGCACGGCCGGTTGTGTGTCTTACCGCAGGCCTCTCTCAGCCATGACTCCGGTTTCCACAACCTGCAAACGCGTGCTCAGCGGCATGCGCCCCACCGGGAAGCTGCACCTGGGAAACTATGTCGGCGCCTTGCAGAACTGGGTGGGAATGCAGGACGCCTACGAGTGCTTCTTCTGCGTGGTCGATTGGCATGCGCTCACTACCGACTACGCGGACACGTCGCGGGTGAAGGAGAATTCCCTGGAGGTGGCGTTCGACTGGCTGGCTGCCGGCCTGGATCCGGAAAAATCCGTGCTGTTCCTGCAATCGCATGTTCCCGCGCATGCCGAGTTGCACCTGCTTTTGTCGATGATCACGCCCCTGGGCTGGCTGGAGCGCGTGCCGACCTACAAGGAACAGCGCGAGAACATCAAGGATAAGGATCTGAGCACATACGGATTTTTGGGCTATCCCGTGCTGCAGGCCGCGGACATTCTGGTTTACAAGGCGGACTGCGTTCCCGTGGGTGAAGACCAGGTGGCGCACGTCGAGCTGACGCGTGAAATTGCGCGGCGCTTCAACGGATTCTATGGCGGGGCGAAGAGCGTCTTTCCCGAGCCGCAGAGCTTGCTTACACCTGCGGCCAAACTGCCGGGAACCGACGGGCGCAAAATGTCGAAGTCATACGGGAACACCATCATGCTGGCGGATCCGGAGCCGGTCGTACGGCAGAAGCTGAAGACCATGGTCACCGACCCGGCGCGCGTTCGACGGTCGGATCCGGGCAATCCCGATGTTTGTCCTGTCGGCGATCTGCACAAGATCTTCAGCAGCAAGGAGACGATGGCCAAGGTCAACGACGGCTGCCGCACGGCAGGCATAGGCTGCATCGAGTGCAAGAGTTGGGCGGCCGACTCACTGGTGCAGTTGCTTAGTCCGATGCAGGAGCGGAGAAAGAAATTCGAGGACAATCCCCGGCTGGCATGGGATATCCTTGAAGCAGGCACGCAGCGCGCTCGTGCGGCGTCGGGCAAGACCATGGAAGACGTGCGCGCGGCAATGGGGATGTCGCTGAAGTACGAGGCGCCGGGCGCCCTGACTGGCAAAACCAGTGAGTAGCAAATGAACCCCAAAACCGGGGTTGTCTCCAACTTCGTTGACGAGAGTGGATTACCTTCTGTGAGTTTTTGATGAGTGAAGAGGCAAAACTCGTTGCGGCTAATGCGGGCGTTGTATCTCCCGCACTGGTGGGAACTCCTGCCAAGACAAAAGAGTCGGCCAAGAAAGAGGAGAGCGATTTCCCTTTTGCGGTTGCCGTGACCGATGTTTACGAAGGACCGCTGGACCTGCTGCTCGACCTGATTCGCAAGCAGGACATTGATATTTATGACATTCCGATCGCGAAGATAACCGCGCAATATCTGTCGTATGTGGAGAAGATTCGCGACCTCGACGTAAACATCGCGGCGGAATTCATATACATGGCCGCGGTGCTGATTCATATCAAATCGAAGATGCTGCTGCCGCGAGATCCCATGGCCGCCGCCGAGGAAGCGGAAGATCCGCGCAGCGAACTGGTCAACCGCCTGCTCGAGCACGAAAAGTTCAAGTCGGCGGCACAAATGCTGCTTCAGAAACAGCAGATTGAAGACGCGGTGCTCACCAATCCCTCGCTGAAGGAATTCATGGACGCGGAGGGCACCGAACCGGAGATTGCGGCCGATGTCATCGACCTGGTGAAAACGTTCCAGCAGGTGCTGGAGCGGGTTCGTACCCGCCCGGTTCTGAACGTCGATGAAGAAACCGTGACGGTGGGACAGATGATCGATTATCTGCGGCGGCGATTGTCGCTGGAAGACCGCCCGATCCGGCTGAAGCAGCTATTGATGAAAGTACAATCGCGGCAGGCCCTGGTGTGCATGTTCCTTGCCCTGCTCGAACTGGTGCGCCTGCAGGCCATCCAGGTGCGGCAGGAGAAATTGTTCGGGGAGATCGCGGTTCGCAAGCACTCGCACTTTGACGAAGTGATGAATCAGCAGGCCGCGGTCCGGGACGACTGGAGGTAGAAGTATCCAGGAACCGGCCGTCGGGTGCCCGCATGATTACCGGCTCCTGATTTCCTGATTCCGGATACCGACTGAATGTCACTGAAAGCGCAACTCGAAGCCATCATTTACGCGGCGGAAACCCCCGTCACGGTTGAGCAGATGACCGCGCTGGTGAAAGAGGCGGTGGTCGCCGAGGGAATCTCGCAGGAAGCCGAGATCAAGTCTCGCGTGCGTTCCTGCCTGGAGGAACTCGCCGGGGAATACGGATCGGAGGATCACGGGATCGAGATCCGACAGGTGGCCGGCGGGTACCGCATGTCCACCAAGCCCGAGCAGCACGAGGTGGTGCGTTCGTTCGCCAGGAGCCTGAAGCCGCCGATCCGGTTGTCCTTGCCCGCGCTGGAGACGCTCGCTGTCATCGCCTACAAGCAGCCGGTCACGGTGCCCGAGATCAATGACATTCGGGGCGTGGATTCAGGCGGCGTCATTGGCACCCTGCTGGAGCGCAAGCTGATTACCACGGCGGGACGGAAGCAGGTCATCGGGCGGCCCATTCTGTACAAGACCACGAAGGAATTTCTCATGCGATTCGGGCTGAAGGACGTCAGCGAATTGCCCAGCATGGAGGAATTCGAAAAGCTCGTGGCCGAGTCTTTTCAGGCGGAGTTGATTCCGGCCGGGAGTGCGGAACCGGACACGCACAGGGCCGAGGAAATCGACGAAGCAAATGAAGCGGAGCCGCAGCAGGAAGCGGCAGCGGAAGAAAAAGCGGGCTGACCCCGGAAATTCACCCAAAACGCAACCCTGGGCTGCAGCTCTTCCATTCTTGCCCTGGCGTACGATGGAGTAGCTTCACCGGGAATTCAGCCACTAACGACTTTGAGTCCATCATGCCTTCGGAACGCCTGCAAAAGATCATCGCCGCTGCCGGAATTGCTTCCCGACGCAAAGCCGAGGAGCTGATCACTGCCGGGCATGTGCAGGTGAATGGCGCAACCATCCGGGAACTGGGCAGCAAGGCTGATCCTGAAACCGATCACATCCGTGTGAATGGCAAGCTGCTGCAACCGCGCGAGCAGCGGCACTCGTACATCTTGCTGAATAAACCCAAGGGATTCGTTACCACCATGAGCGATCCGGAGAAGCGGCCCACCGTGATGGACCTGGTTCGCGGGGTGAAAGGGCGGGTCTACCCGGTGGGACGGCTCGATTATGCGAGCGAGGGCCTGCTTCTGTTGACCAATGACGGCGAATTGGCCAACCGGCTGATGAAGGCCGCCTCGCATGTGCCAAAGACTTACGTGGTGAAGGTTGCGGGAACTCCCAAGGCGGAGGCGCTGGACAAATTGCGAGCAGGAGTTTCGATTGCCACCGATGATGGCAAGCGAGTTCGAACCGGCCCGGCTTCGGTGCGGGTAGTGAAGGAAGCGGCTAATCCTTGGTACGAAGTCACGCTCATCGAGGGGCGGAACCGCCAGATCCGGCGTATGTTTGAAGCGGTGGGGCATCACGTGGAAAAGATCAAACGCGTGCGCTACGGACCGCTGACTCTCGACGTGCCGCCGGGCGAATTCCGTTCCCTGACCTTGAAAGAAGTGGAACGATTGAAATCGGCGAGCAAGCGCACGGACAAGAACTCCGTGCGATGATGTGCGGCGGACATGAGCCGTTTCTTTGATCTGTTAGTGAACCCGGCACGCTACAGCGACAGGTCTTCCGGGAGCTCTGTCCGCCAGTCAGACACGAACCCGGAATCCGCGATGATCAGGCTCGATTCCAACGAAAATCCGTTTGGCCCGTCGCCGCTGGCGCTTGACGCGATGCGCGAGGCGCTGGAGAGTTCCAACTTTTACCCGGAGGATGACTCCGCGCCGCTGCGGCGCAAGCTGGCGGACGTTCATGAACTGCCCGCCGAACAGATACTGGTGACCGCCGGCTCCACGCAGATGCTGTCCCTGCTCTGCCAGACCCTGCTCGGTCCAGGACTGAACGCTATTACCAGCGAACGCTCATTCATCGTATATGGCATGGCGGTGCGCGCGACCGGGGCGCAATTGATCGAAGCCCCGATGCGCGGAGATCAGATCAACCTGACTGCGATGTTGGATCTGATCAACGAGCATACCCGGATCGTTTTCCTTGCTAATCCCAATAATCCCACCGGAACCATGCTGGATTCCGCGTCCATCGACAAGTTTATCGCCGAGGTGCACGGGCACGTGGTCATCGTTCTGGATGAGGCGTACCACGACTTTGCGGCTCATTTTGCCGAGCGGCGGAAGGTGGAGTATTCCGATTCGCTCCGATACTTGCGGAAAGAAGGCAACGTCGTCGTCCTGAGGACGTTTTCGAAAGCCCATGGTTTAGCGGGGCTTCGGATCGGGTATGGCCTGGGCCCGGCCGAATTGATGGGCTATTGCGCGCGCATGCGGAACACCTTTTCGGTTTCCTCGGTCGCGCAAGCGGCGGCCCTTGCTGCCCTGCAGGATCAGGCACACGTGCTGCGCGCCGTCACCAGCAACGCCGAGCAGGCGCAGAGCCTTGGCGTGGGGTTGTCGGAATTGGGCTTTCGCGTGGTTCCCACGTGGGCAAATTTCCTCTACTGCAACGTGGGCGAAGAGGCGGCTGGATTCGCCGAACGGCTGCGCGGGCATGGCATCAGCGTGCGCCCGCTGGAAACCTGGGGAGCCCCGGGTTGCATCCGCGTCAGCATCGGCACGCCCCAGCAGAATGAAGCCCTTTTGCGCGCTCTTCAAGGTATGGGCAAAAAAATGCCCGACGCGCGAGTCGTTGGGGAATAGTTTCACGTCTGTTCCTTACGCACACAGAAGCGGGGACATACCCTGCTGGAGGATCGATGAGGCGACTTGTCATTGTAGTTCTGCTGGTCCTTACAGGAGCGACTCTTGCCGTGACGCAATCCACCCCTGCGCCGGCCATGCGCAACCTGGATTGGGACACCTATCTCGACAAGGTAGAAGGCGCGTGGATGGGCAAGATGATCGGCGTCACGTTCGGACAGCCTTGGGAATTCCAATACCAGAACACGCCCATTGGCTTCGACATCACCGACTGGCCGCTCTCGGCCACTCGCATGAAGGATTACAGAGCGCACGCCGACAACAAGCCGGGGGATTGGACTCCAATCACTCGCGAGAGCGACAACCGGAAAATTCACATCGTTCACGACTTCATTCTGGAATCCGAAAAGGAGCATCCCAGCTTTGGCGCTCCCGACAACGACGACATCTATATCAACCTTCTGTTCCTGTATTGCCTGAGGCGCTACGGAATCGATGTGGATCCAGTCACGGTGGCCCACGAGTGGGACGCCAAGATCCGGCAAGTCTGGCACGCGAACGATGCCGGTCTGAAGAATATCCGGAAGGGCATCCTGCCCCCGGAGTCGGGCAATCCCCGTTACAACCTGCATGCCGATGATATTGATTTTCAGATCGAGTCGGATGTCTTTGGCATGATCGCCCCGGGAATGCCCCAGGTTTCCAACCGCTACGGCCAGCGCATGGGGCACATCATGAACTACGGCGATGGCGTGTACGGAGGCATGTTCATATCAGCCATGTACACGCAGGCCTTCTTCGCCAAAGGAATCCGCGAGGTAGTGGAGAACGGGCTGAAGGCGATACCGGCGAAGAGCCGTTACGCGCAACTCATTCGCGATGTCATTCAGTGGCATGACGAGAATCCTGAGGACTGGCTGAAAACCTGGCATCTGCTGCAGGCCAAGTGGGGAGAGGCCGATCACTGCCCGGACGGCTACAAGCAGCCATTCAATATCGATGCCAAGTTGAATGGCGGATACGTGGTTATGGGCCTGCTTTACGGAAACGGCGACTGGTACAAGACCATGAACTATGCCACGCGGGGAGGCCAGGACGCCGACTGCAATCCCTCCAACGCCGCCGGCATTCTCGGAACCCTCATCGGGGCGCGCGCTATCCCCGCGGAATATCGCGAACCCCTGCACAATACGTATTGGAACAAGACGCTGGCGGGACTTCCCGATTCCTACGAAATTGATGTGCTGGCGGAAGACACCGCGCAGGTGGGCTTGAAGGTTCTCCTGGCGAACGGCGGCGAGGTCGCCAGCCGCAACGGAAAACTCGTGCTCCAGGTTCCCTACCAGCAGCCAATCGCCCCGGCCACGCTCGAGCAAGTGGAATGGATCGACGACAAGCCGGTCCTGAAATAACGTCAGAGTAAATCAGGGAGGCGCGCTGCACCGTACAGACCGGCATCGCTGCCCAGCAGCGCCTGGGTGATGATCGTCTTCTTGCGGGTATAGTTTGCGATCTGGGCCGACGCGCCTTCCTTCTTTCCCTCGGGCTCTTCCGGAGCACTGGCGGCATAGACCAGGGAACGTTCGCGCAACTCCGTAAACATCCTGGGCGCGAATGCGTCCCACGCGCTCACCACTCCGCCGCCGATGACGAACATGTCCAGATCGAGAACATTCACCAGATCGGCGAGCAGAATTCCGAGCGCCTCTCCAAAGCGCTGGAAGATCCGCTGGGCATCGGCATTTCCCTGGACGGCCAGGTTGTAAACCGACTTGGCGCTGAACTCCGGGTCCGAATTCGCGGCCTTGGCGAGTTCCGGAGCCAGCCCGGAATCAATGGCCTCGCGCGCCATGCGGACGACCGCTGTGGCGGAGGCGTAGCGCTCGGCGCACCCGTGATTTCCGCATCCGCAAGGGACGCCATGGGGCTCGATGGTGACGTGTCCGAACTCTCCCGCCATGCCGCTCATGCCGTAAAAAACCTTGCCGTTCAGAACAATGGCCCCCCCAATGCCCGTCCCCAGGGTGAGCATGGCCATGTTATCCACGTCGCGGGCTGCGCCTAGCCATTTTTCTCCCAGGGCCGCGACGTTGGCGTCGTTGTCGAGACAAATGCGGGCCCCGAGGCGGCGCTCGATTTCATCCCGTACCGGATAGTCGGTCCACCCCGGCAGGTTCGCCGACTTGCGCATCATCCCCTTTTCGACATCGATAATTCCCGGAACGCCGATCCCCGCCCCCACAAACCGGCCGCTGCCCTGATAATGCTGGGTAAGACGCTGAATGGCATCACACATCTCGCCGATCACGTAATCGCGGCCCAGCGCGACCTTCACCCCTAACGTGATCTTTTCCAGCAGCTTTCCTTCCGTGGTGATGGCTGCGATCCGGAGATTGGTACCGCCCATATCAACACCAATGGAGTAGTCAGGCATAACGGATGAGAGTAACACGGCTGATTGCGGATCGCCGATGGCGATTGCACCGGGTCGCCTCAGATCTGCTATCTGAACGTCAGCTCTGGCATTTCGGGCAGTAATGGCTGCTGCGCCCGCCGATCACGACGCGCTTGATGGGAGTCTTGCATCCCAGGCAGGGTTCACCCTCGCGGCCGTAGACGCGATGTTGCAGCTGGAAGAATCCCTCTTCGCCGTCGGCATCCACGTAATCGGAGACCGAGGATCCTCCCAGGGCAATGGCTTCCGTCAAAACTTGTTGCACGGCGGAGTACAGGGCCGTCAATTGGCCGGGCGCGATGGACGAAGCACGCCGCCGCGGGCGAATACCCGAGCGGAAAAGTGATTCATCGGCGTAAATGTTCCCTACTCCGCGCAGAAGCTTCTGGTTCAGGAGCGCGCTCTTAATGGGAGTCTTGCGTCCCCGGAACAGGGACAGGAAGCGTTCCAGATCCACTTCCAGGGGCTCGACCCCGGTTGCATCGAATGCGGTTGCCACGCTGAGCCGGCCGAACCGGCGGGGGTCTACAAAACGAAGCTCCCTTCCCGATGCCAACTTCAGGATGGCATGCGTGTGCTTGGCGACTTCGGTGTCTGGTTCGCAGATTCGCAGGCTGCCCGTCATGCCGAGATGGACAATCCATTGTGCCTTCGGCGATGTGGGGAGGGCGTGCACCGCCGCCGGGGAAGGCGCTGACCTCGATTTCTTCCGCTTTGTCTTTCGTTCTCGTGCCTGCCCGGACGACGCCTTCCCCGCCCCATGGTTGGGTTGCAGATCGAAGACGATGTGTTTACCCATCCTGCGTACGCTAGCGATGCGGCTCTGCTCCAGGGCCCTGGCAATCTCCGGAGCGGGAGATTTCAGCGGTTCTTTCTTCTGCCCGAGCCACACTGATTCAATCACTTCTCCGGTGACGCGTTTGGCGAGGCCGCGGGCAATGGTTTCTACTTCGGGGAGTTCAGGCATGGGTGGAAGGCAAAATCATACAACCACACGGGACGCGAATTGGACGCAGGAATTCTTTCTCATCACCATGAACTACTTCTTCAGGAATGTGCCCTGCTCAAGTTCCCGAAAGGCCTGCTGCAGTTCCTGCTGAGTATTCATGACAATGGGCCCGTACCAGGCTACCGGCTCTTCGAGGGGCTTGCCTGAGACCAGCAGGAAGCGAATCCCGTCTTCTCCGGCCTGAACCGCGACCTCGTCTCCGCGATCGAACACGATCAGGGAGCGGTTTTCCGCGTCGGCGGGAGGACGGGTATCCGCCCATCCCACGCCCTCTGTGGGCACAGCTAAGGGACCCGACGCATTGCAGAATTTCCCGTCTCCCGCAAACACGTAGGCGAAGGCGTGGCGGGTCGTCTCGACGGGCAGAGTCTTGCGTTTGCCCGGCGGAACCGAGACGTCCAGGTAGATGGGATCGGCGGCAATTCCATCGACCGGCCCCTTCTTCCCCCAGAAGTTCCCGGAAACGATACGGACGTGTGTGCCGTCGTCATCAGTGACCTGGGGAATGTCGCCGGTCTTGACCTCCTGATACCGCGGCGCGGTCATCTTGAGCGCGGACGGGAGATTCGCCCAAAGCTGAAATCCGTGCATCCGTCCCGTGGCATCGCCCTTGGGCATCTCCTGGTGAATGATGCCGCTGCCGGCGGTCATCCACTGCACATCCCCGGCAGCGATGGCGCCGTGGTTTCCCATGCTGTCGCCGTGCTCCACGGTTCCCGCCAGCACGTACGTCACAGTCTCAATGCCGCGGTGTGGGTGCCAGGGGAAACCGGCCAGGTAGTCCTCGGGAACATCGTTGCGGAAGTCGTCGAGCAGCAGAAATGGATCGAACTCCCCGGTGTTGCCGAAGCCGAAGGCGCGACGGAGATGCACTCCTGCCCCTTCCAGTGTGGGCTTGGATTTGATGAGCCGCTTGACCGGTCGAATGGACATTAGATCCTCCGCTGTCGCAAAGCAGTTCGTTGTGCGTGCGAGGATTGGATGCAGCTTTACCCTGATTGGACGCGGACCGCAAAAGGAAGAGCAACTAGTCTTTGAGGGGAACCACCGGGCTGCCGTCGCGACAGAGGGTGGCAACCCGCTGCAGATCGCCGTTGGCTCGTGGAACCGTCATCACCGGGCCATAGCAATAGACGGCGTGGCCGCTGGCGGCAAAGTACCACCGCCCTCCCCGGGAGTGCTTCGCTAACTGAGAAGCGGGCTCAGGCAGCGGCTTTTTGGGAGACATTGATCCCACCGGCAAACTGAACAACAAGGCTAGGGTCAGGAGCTTCATTGTTTCCACCTGGGTGACGTCTTTACTTCGTTGCCGAAACTCTTGCCAGTGAAGCTGGTTAAAGCGCAGGTCTCCGCCTGCTGAATGAACGATCGTTAGATTGTGAGCAGGGCACGTGAGCTGTCCGCCAAGTCGGTTGCGGGTTTGGACGGGGTGCGAAACGGCTTCTGCTGTACTGGACGGTTGCGGGTACCTGTTTGCGAGCCTGCCTGGGAAGACGGGGCTTTTTTTGCTGGTGCCTGGGTTGACGGGTTTTGCGGTGCGATTTTGTGCGGCGCGGGCGAACCTTGCCGGTGCGCCTCCAGCTTGACGGCCGAAAGCTCCTTGCTGTCGCGGAAAAGTTCGCGAATCAGCGTGCGCTGGGACTCGATCGTCTGGCCCTGTTCTACGATCAGCATGGTCATCAGTCCGTACGAGATCAGGAAAAGGACGGTCAGGAGTGGCAGCCATCCATGCCTCTTGCGCGCCACGGCTTCGATTAGGGGTACTTCAGCGGGTTGGACAGCGCCGAATACGGTGTTCAAGTGGGGCTCCGGTCATTGCCTCGGCCAGCAGGCAGGCTCAAAGGTGCATGCCTCGCGCCAATGAACGGAATCACTGCAAATAATTACAAAGCAAAGACTTAGATGGGACCTCTGCGAAGAGCCGGGAGCCTGCGGACTGCAACTCGCTGCACATAATGAGCATGCAAGATTTGCTTCGGTCCGCTCTTTGTCGCGCGCCAACTGGATTACCAAAGTTACTCCGGCGCGCTGCGAGGCCCGCTCGGCCGCAGCCCCGAAGGATTCACACGGTGCATCTCCCACCAATGGAGGCCCGAAGCCGCGATGACTATCTCCCGAGCACCAACTTGGCAATCGTCGCCAGCTGCATGTTCGAGGTGCCCTCGTAAATCTTCCCGATCTTGGCGTCGCGCCAATATTTCTCGACGGGGTAATCCTTGGTGAAGCCGTAGCCTCCATAGATTTCGATGGCGAGCGAGGTAATGCGTTCGGCGACCTGCGAGGCAAACAGCTTGGTCATGGCGGCTTCTTTGACAAAGTTCACGCCCGCGTCCTTCATGCGCGCGCAGTTATAAACCATCAGGCGCGCCGCTTCGAGTTCGGTCGCCATCTGGGCGATCTGGAACTGGATGCCCTGATTTTCGGCGATTGGCTTGCCGAATTGCTTGCGCTCGAGCGCGTACTTGCAGGCGAACTCCCAGGCGCCGCGGGCCAGCCCCACCATCTGGGCGCCGATTCCGATGCGGCCTTCGTTCAAGGTCTCGATCGCGATCTTGTAGCCCTTGCCGGGCTCTCCTAATACGTTCTCCTTGGGCACGCGGCAGTCTTCGAGAATCAGTTCGCAGGTGGATGAGGCCCGGATGCCGAGTTTGTCCTCTTTCTTCCCCACGGTAAATCCCGGAAAATCCTTTTCGATCAGGAACGCGGTGATGCCCTTATATCCGGCGCTGGGGTCGAGGGTGGCGAACAGGACGAACAGCCCGGCTTCTTTGCCGTTGGTGATCCACAGCTTGCGGCCGTTGAGCACGTATTCCGATCCCTTCAGCGTGGCCCGGGTTTGAAGAGCGAACGCGTCCGACCCTGATCCGGCCTCGCTGAGCGCATACGCGCCAACCATCTCGCTGGCCATTCGAGGCAGGAATCTCTTTTTCTGATCTTCCGTGCCCCAGCGCAGCAGGGCATTGTTGACCAGCGTGTTCTGCACGTCGACGATTACCCCGGACGAAGCGTCGACGCGAGACAGCTCTTCAACCGCCAGGATTGCCTCGAAAAATCTACCGGCGCCCCCGCCATACTGCTCCGGGATCTCGATGCCCATCAGGCCCAGCTGGAAGAAATCGTGGATGAGATCTTTTTCGAAGACGCCTTTCTCGTCCATCTCTTTGACCAGCGGCCGGATCTTTTCATCGGCGAACTGGCGGATGTTGTCGCGGAAGAGGATCTCGTCTTCCGTCAGCGTGGTCAGGGGAGCGGGCAGGGTGGCTTGCAGGGTTTCCGGCATAGGGCACCTTCGTCGTGGAAGTGGGCAGACTTGTAATGGTAGCACTCCTCGGTGCGAGGAGTTGTGGCGAGACGGCTCACGCAACCTGCGCGGCTACAGCCCGAACCTCTGCCGGTATGCGCTGGGGGAGACGCCCGTATGCCGCTGGAAGAGGTTGCGGAAAAAGGCGACGTCCTGGTAGCCCACGGCGCTGCTGATCTCCTGCACGCTGCGATGGTCGCCCTCCAGCAAGCGCTTGGCGGCCGCAATGCGCAGCTTCTGCAGGTACAGCAAGGGGCTGTCTCCAGTAGCCTGCTTGAAGCGGCGGACGAAATTGCGCAGGCTCATGCCCGCGCGCCGGGCTGGGGCCTCGAGGGGAAAAGTCCTGTGAAAATTATGGTGCAGCCACTCCTGCACGCTGGAGATGCTCTCATCGTTGTGTTCGGTCTTCAGAGGGACAATGCCAAATCCGGACTGCCACGTCCGCGGCGTCTCGATCAGCATTGCCTTGGCGCTTTGCATGGCAATCTCGTGCCCGCAGAATTTCTCGACCAGATACAGGCTGAGATCGAGGGCCGCATGCACTCCCCCGCCGCAGTAGAAGCCGCGGTCCTCGGTCACCATCAACTCGGGCATCCATTTCACCCTGGGATATTTCTCGCGGAAGCGCGGCGCCAGGCCCCAGTGGGTAGTGGCGCGTTTGCCGTCAAGCATGCCCGTGGCCGCAACCAGCCCCACGCCGGAGCAAACGCTCGCAATCGCGGCTCCGCGCTTCTGCCAGCGCCGCAGCCAGGGCATGACCGCAGCGTTGCGCTCGGCGGCGTCCTCGATGTTGAGTCCAGTGGTAGGGATGAAAATGAGATCCGTCTTGCGGATCTCGGCAAGAGCTGCGTCTGGCTTGATCTGGATCGGCCCGTCGCAGTGGACCGCGCCCCCGTCCAGCGATGCCGTGGTCACCCGAAAACGCGGAGCCTGCGGAATCCCCGTAAGCCAGTTCCACAAGCTTCCGGCATGGTGGAAAACTTCCATGGGCCCAATGGCCGTGGAAGAGAAAGTCCCTTCCAGAAATAAGATCGTGACCTCCGTCATCGATGTGCCCTCCGCATGGAAAGTAAAAGTTAGATGTATTGTGTCCTAATCACCTATGTACAATGTCATATCTGCCATCTTGTTTCAAGTCCTCTTCGCGGGTACTCTCGGAACATCGTAAGCAAGTTGTCCAAACTGGCTTCACGGGAGGAAAAAATGAGTGAGCACTACCATGATGTCGGCGATCTGCGTTTGCTGAAGGAGATGAGCAAACTCGCGCCGGCCGAATTCAACGCCTGGCTCGCGCTGGACAATATTGTGCGCCGCGAAGAGGGCGCCATTCCCAGAAAATATCGCGAGCTCATCGCCCTGGCGGTGGCCTGCACGACGCAATGCCCCTACTGCATCGAAGTCCACGTGAAGGGCGCAAAGGCCGCCGGAGCTTCTCGCGAAGAAATCACCGAAAGCTCGCTGCTTGCCGCCGCTTTGCGCGCTGGAGGCGCAGCGACACACGGCGCGATGGCGTTGAAGTTCTATGACCAGCTCTGACTGTAACTGTCCGAGTGGTACCAAAGCTATCCGGGCCCGCGCATGGACCCGGGCAAGGAGGAAATATGTCAGCGATCCAGGCAAAACCGTTGGAGGAAGTTTTCAGGAGCGAGCGGAACCTTCCAGGCTCGCAAGGCAAAAATGTCGTTGCAGCTGAGCGGATCAAGTACTTGCGCATCGCGTTACAGCTGGTGGGGGTGACCTTTGTCTTCGGAATTTACATACTTACCCTGGTTTGGCCGTCGGGTTGGGCGTGGCACACCGGCCACCACACTCCGCACTACCTCCAGATGATTCTGGGCGTCTATGCAACGCTGGGAGTCTTTTTGCTGATTGCCAGCCGCAAACCGCTGGAAAATCTGAGCCTCATCTGGTTCACCGTATGGTCCAGCGTCGTACATGCGGTCGTGATGGCAGCGCAGTCTTTCGCGAACCCTGAGCACGTCGGGCACTTGTGGGGCGATGTGCCTGCGCTGCTCGTGGTAGCTGCGGTGCTTGCGTACCTGACGCCACGCGGTGCGGCAGCCGAACTCCGCTAATGGACGCCGCCTCGCACCCCAAGTGTTGAAGATGAGGTGCGATGGAGGTGGCGGACGGCCTCGGGTGCGGAAGGAATGGCGAAGCCGCCCGGCCGGCACTTGCGTAGGAAGAGTATAGAACTGCGCTAGACCGGCCGCGCGGCTCAGCCGCGCTTCGGAACCAGCTTCAGTCCATCCGCCTGCAGGATGCGCTTGATCTGGCTGCGGGCGTGTACCGACCAGGGGCCCGAGGTGTCGAGCCGGACATACGCCTGCCAGTGTTTGAGCGCCTTGCGGGGCTCGCGCATCTTTTCGTAGGCCAGCGCGAGATTATAGTGCGCGTCGGCATAGGTGGGCGCTAACTGGATCGCTACTTTATAAGTCTGAACTGCTTCCTGCACGCGCCCGGTCTCGTCGAGCACATTGCCCAGGTCGAAGTACGCCAGCGCATACCGCGGGTCGGATTCGATGGCACTGCGATAATGCCTTTCGGCAAGACCGAATTCCTGGCGATTGTAGTAAAGCGTCCCCAGGTTGATGTGAGCGGCGGCGTGTCCGGGTTCGAGTTCGAGAACCTTGTGGTAGGCCGTCATAGCTTCCGCTTGCGTGCTGGGATTCTCTTCCAACGCGATCCCGCGAGCAAACAGAGCTGAAACCTCGTGGTCCCTCGGGGTGGGCTCAGGCCGCGGCACCGGCGTGGAGGTCACAACCTTCTCGCGCTCGGAAAAATCCATCAGGAACTGCCCCGCGATCGGCTCCAGCAACTTGCCCTGGTGCCGGAACGCCACGCGATGCTTCCGGGTCGACCACGCCCCGGCTTCCAGTAAGGGCTTCTCGATTCCCGCCGCCTGCTTGCGCATGGCATCGAGCGATTCGCGAATGACATTGGGACGCACGCTCATGGCGCACAGGTCGCGAATCTTTTTGATTTCGAGCAGGTCGGAAAAGCTATAGCTCTGGCAGGGCGTGATCAGGCCGCTCCGTTCCCAGTTAGCCAACTGGCGCGGCGTGACGTGAAGAATCCTCAACAAATCAGCTCGACTGTACACGGGACGATACACAGCACCCTGAGTAGAAGGGCATTTGCGCCCATTATCTTCAACTTGCGCCCACAACGCAACTAGGATCGCTGTGAATCGCTGTGGAGAACCAGGTTGATTTACATGCAGCGCAAATGGTGCAGCCCCCAGACCCTTGCCATCCCTTCGAATGCCGGCACCAGATAAATGGATCTACCCGTCCCTGGATGACATCCGCCGTGCCATTGTTCAAACTGCGACCATGGCCGACTGGTACTCCTCGTACGTTCCTTTGAAGTCAGTGATCTTGTGATCGCTCTCGAAGTGCCAGATGCGGGTGGCGACTTCATCAATCAGGTCGTGGTCGTGGGTCACGAGCAGCACGGTTCCCTGGTAACGCTGCAGCGCGATGTTCAGCGCATTAATGGATTCCAGGTCGAGGTGGTTGGTAGGCTCGTCAAGGACCAGCACGTTGGGTTTCTGCAGCATCAGCTTGCAGAAGAGCAGGCGCGCCGCCTCTCCACCGGAGAGAACGCTGGTCGACTTTGTGGCTTCGTCGCGGGCGAAAAGCATCTGCCCCAGAATTCCACGAAGTTCCTCGGTGACCGCCGCAGGATCCCACTGATGCAGCCACTCGATGGCGGTAGTGCCGGTCTCGATCAAGCTGCGGTGGTCCTGGGCGAAGTAGCCGATGGAGGCTTCGTGCCCCCAGATCACTTTGCCGGCGTCCAGGAACGGGCCATCGTAGCCGCTGGTCTTGCGCAGTTCGGCGTCGGGCGTGGTGGGCGAATTCGCCAGCAGGGCATTCAACAGCGTGGTCTTCCCTGCCCCGTTGCGGCCCATGAGGGCGATCCTTTCACCACGGCTGATGCTGGCCGTGAAATCGCGGATCACCCGATTGTCTCCGTACGACTTGCCCAGGTGCTCGATTTCCAGAATGTGTTTGCCGGACGGGCGCTTCTGTTCGAACTTGATGAACGGCCGCTGAATATTGGATTTGGCCAGCTCCGTCACCTGCAGGCGCTCTACTTCCTTGCGCCGGGATTGCACCTGGCTGGAACGTGTTCCGGCGGCGAAGCGCGCGATGAATTCGTTCAGCTGCGCGATTTTCTTCTCGCGTTGGGCATTCTGCGATTCGATCTGCGAGCGCACCTGCGTCTTGGCCACCACCATGTCATCGTACGTCCCGGTGTAGGTGATGATCGTTTCGTAATCGATGTCCGCGATGTGCGTGCAAATGCTGTTCAGGAAATGGCGATCGTGCGAGATCGCGATGACCACGCCATCGTAGACATTCAAAAATCCCTGCAGCCAGTGGATGGAGTCCAGGTCCAGGTGGTTCGTGGGCTCGTCCAGCAGCAGCGCCTGCGGATGTCCGAATAAAGCTTGCGCCAGGAGCACGCGGACCTTCTGCCCGCCCTGCAACTCGCCCATCTTGCGCGTGTGCAGCTCTTCGGGAATGTCCAGACCTTGCAGAAGAATCGCCGCATCGCTCTCAGCGGAGTATCCGTCTTCTTCACCCACAATGCCTTCCAGTTCGCCCAGCTTCATGCCGTCTTCATCCGTCATGACGTGCTTGGCGTAAATCGCATCGCGCTCCTGGATTGCGGCCCAAAGCCGCTTGTTGCCCATGATCACGGTATCGAGTACGGTGTAAGCATCGAAGGCAAACTGGTCCTGGCTCAACACGCCGAGCTTCCGGGGACGAACGACCGTGCCCTTTTGCGGATCCAGTTCGCCGCTGAGCAGCTTCATGAAGGTCGATTTGCCGGCGCCATTCGGCCCCGTGAGGCCATAGCGCTTCCCCGGAGTGAACGCGGTGGAAACGTCTTCGAACAAAATCTTCGCGCCGTAGCGCATGGATACATTGCTGACTGAAAGCATGGTTCTGGCTTCTCTTCTGCTGAGCTTCTTCTGAATTTCTTCAGGAACGGCGGGGAATTCCGCCAGCGGGCGCGCAGCTACTGGCTAATAGGATAGCATGCCGGCGGCAGCATTCCCGCGTGTCCGGCGGACCGCGGCTCGGTTGCGTTCAAGCAGCCGGTGAGTTCGTCAGCGGGTTCCCGCAGCCGCCTCGACCAGTTGCTGCACCGGCGCAGTCACCTGCAGCAAAAGTCCAGCGACCGGCTTACGGGCCTGGTCTATCACCGCCAGTTGCTGCGCCTTCCACAATTCTGGCTCGGCCTGGCCTTTGTCCAGGTAGTCGAGGGCCTGCAGCCCGGCGGCGCCGAGCATCGCCAGATTTTGCGAGATTGGAATGTCCTCCTCCAGCAGGGACGATTGCCGGAGCAGCGGCTGCAACTTGGCGTCGTTATTCCGCCACAGCATCAGCCAGGTGCGAATCTGCGCTTCGGCAGCCTGGTCCTTGGAGCCGCTGTGGAGGAAGCGCTGCACCAGGTCGGCAAACTCGAGCGCGGTGTCACTTTCCGGGTACGCCGCGTCGATCAACCGCGTCAGGGGCGCGTGGAAGTCGATCGGGCCCTTGGCATCATCCCAGCGGTTATAGTCCTTTACCGGTTCGACCACATCCGCCAGCACGCGCAAAGCGGTCGTTTCGGATGTTCCCGCCATGCGCTGCAGCATGCGGTCGCGCGCCGAATTATGTGTCAGTCCCAGGGACTCCAGCTGAAGGCTCACGGCATGCATCCGCTCATACATCGAGGTTGCGTCGGTGAGGCTCTGCGGCGACCAGAGCCGCTCCGCGATGGCAGCGTTGCGCGGCCAGATGTGAGAGTCGACATTCTCCGGCGTGACCCACTCCGCCCACTGCGCGGATTCACCTCCAAGAATCAATGCTTTTTGTTCGGGAGTTAGGTTTGCGGCCGCGCCGCTCATGGGCTCGATGGCATAGTGGCGCGCCGCAGGCCACATCAGGTCGAGATAATATCCATAGGAAAGCAGGCCACGATAGCCTTGCTGCGCCGCTTTCGCCAGGGACTCCTGCCCCCGCCAGGACTGCACCACGATGTCCTTGGGCAACTCGGGATGAAGAATTTCGTCCCATCCGACCATCGTCTTGTGATGCCTGGACAGAATCTTTTCCAGGCGCTGGTTGTAGTAGGCCTGCAAGTCCTGGTTCGTCTTCATCCCGTGCGCTTCTTTGAACGCCTGAATCTTGGGATTCGAGTCCCAGAACTTGCCATCCACCTCATCGCCGCCGATATGGAAATACTGGTCGGGGAAGAGCTTTGCCATTTCCTCGACGAACTTGTCCATGAATTTGTAAGTCTCTTCGCGGGTGGGATCCGTGACCGACTGCGTGCCGTTTTCATTCTCAACTGTAAACGGACCCGGATTACTGGCCAGTTCGGGATAGCCCACGAACCAGGAGCGGCTGTGGCCGGGCGTATCAAACTCTGGCACAACGCGAATGCCGCGATCATGCGCATACGCGATCAAGTCGCGGGTCTCTTCTTGCGTGTAAAACTTCCCCTCCGACCCCATTGCCGTCAGCTTGGGAAACTTCTTGCTTTCCGCGCGGAAGCCCTGGTCGTCGGAAAGATGCCAATGCAGGACATTCATCTTCACCGCAGCCATTCCGTCAAGGTTGCGCTTGAGCACGTCAATCGGAATGAAGTGGCGGCTGACGTCGATCAGCATGCCGCGCCACGGAAACCGCGGTTGATCTTTGATCTCTACCGCCGGGACCGCAAATCCGGCGGGCGTAATTCGCACCAGTTGCAGAAAAGTCTGCAGGCCGTGCAATGCGCCCAAGGGAGTAGCGGCCGTAATCTTCGCGCCCGAGTCGGTCACCGTCAGTTCGTACGACTCATCTTCGCCCAGCTTCTGGACGGCTTCACGTCCATGATCGGCATGTACTTCGAGGACCGGACTGCCCGAAGTATTCGAACGAAACGGGATGCCGGTGATCGAGGAAAGCTGTTTCGTGAATCGCTGCACGCCGCTGTCGAGGGAAGATTCTCGCGCGCCGGTCACGGCCACGGAGAATGACGGCGTGATTTGCAGTTGTCCCGAACCCTGCTGCACGCTGGCGGGCATAGGCATGAGGTTGAGCGAGGGTTGAGATTGAGCGGAAGCGAGCACAGATAACAAGACT
>DASREX010000096.1:0-14399 GCA_035651855.1 Candidatus Sulfotelmatobacter sp. | reverse complement strand
AAGAGCGGCCCTTCAGGGCCGCGAAAGCAAGGGAAAGAAAGGGGGCTTTAGCCCCCGGGCCTCGCATCTTCGTCATGCAATCCAGCGGGGGCATCACCGCGCTGGCGACGGCCGCTCGCGAACCGGTGCGCACCGTGCTCTCCGGACCGGCGGGCGGCGTAGTAGGCGCGGCCGCGACCGCGCGCGCCAGCGGATTCGAAAATATCATCGCCTTCGACATGGGCGGCACCTCCACCGACGTGTCGCTGGTCGAGAACGAAATCAAGACTGCCCATGACGCCCAAATCGCCGGCCTGCCGGTCAGTGTCCCCATGCTGGACATCCACACCGTAGGAGCGGGCGGAGGTTCCCTGGCCCGGTTTGACGCGGCCGGAGTCCTGCGCGTCGGCCCGCAGTCCGCCGGAGCCGACCCCGGCCCGATCTGCTATGGCCGCGGCACTCAACCAACCGTGACCGACGCCAATCTTCTGTTAGGCCGCCTGCAGCCCGAGCGCTTTCTGGGCGGGGACTTCAGGCTTGACCTCGAACGCACCCGGCGCCTTACGCAGGAATGGCTGAAGAATCAAGGCTCGAATCTTTCCCTGGAGAAGTTCGCCGCCGGCGTGATTCAGGTAGTCAACGCGACCATGGAAAAGGCGATTCGAGTTGTGTCCATCGAGCGCGGCCGCGATCCCCGCAATTTCGCTCTGGTAGCCTTTGGCGGCGCTGGAGGCCTGCACGCCTGCGCTCTCGCCGAAGCGCTTCGCATTCCGCGCGTGATCGTGCCCGCTTTGCCGGGTGCGCTCTCAGCTCTCGGCATCCTGGCCAGCGATGTGGTCAAGGATTATTCGCGCACCATCCTGTGGAGGGCTTCAGGAAAGATTCCGCAGAAAAGGCTGGCGCGCGAGTTCGAAATCCTCGAGAAGAGCGCTCGAACAGACTTCCGCGCCGAATCCTGGCGGGGGAGCCCGCGGTTTCACCGCAGCGTGGATGTCCGTTACCGCGGCCAGGGATACGAACTCAACACTCCGTTCACGCCAAATTTGCTGACCGACTTCCAGCAGGAACACCAACGCCGCTACGGCTACACTCATCCCCATCGCGAAATAGAACTGGTCACACTCCGTCTTCGCGGGGTCCTGAAATCCGCCGCCGCCCAGGTGGGGACGGCCGCTCTCGGCCGTCCAGGCCGGGGAAAGCACGGCAGGCTTTCCCCGGCCCAGGCCCCGGTTCTATTCGGTGGTAAGAAGGTGAGGACGAAGATTTACACCCGGGAAGACCTGGGGCTTGGACGACGGTATTCCGGGCCGGCGATCATAACCGAATACAGCGCGACCTCGGTGGTCCCACCGGGTTCAAGGTTCTGTCTGGACAAAGCCGCCAATCTAATCGTTATGCGGTAAGTCGTGAGTCTGCTCCATGCTTAACGTCGAGCGCAGGGCAACGCGTGCTTCTCCAATTGTTAAAATCCGGTGAAAATCGCGCCTCGCCCGCCGCTCCCGGCTACTGTCCGCTAGGTACTCGCAACTGCGTTATATAAAATGATCTCGTGAAACCCACCATCTTCGTGCTCGAAGACGATCCCGACATTTCGCGTCTGGTCCGCCATCATCTCGAAAACGAAGGCTTCAGCGTGCGTGTCTACCCCACGGGCGCAACCGTTCTGGCCGATGCGGAACGGCAGCGGCCCGCGCTTTTCATATTGGACATCATGGTGCCCGGCAAAGACGGCCTGGAAATCTGCCGCACTATTCGCCAGACCGCCGGACTTTCCCCGGTTCCTGTCATCTTCCTGACTGCCAGGAGCAGCGAGGCGGACCGCATTCTCGGGTTAGAGCTTGGCGCGGATGATTACATTCCAAAGCCCTTCAGCCCGCGGGAACTGGTGGCCCGCGTCAAGGCGGTGCTCCGCCGCTTCGAACGCCCTTTGCCGCCCAGCCCCATGAAGATTGGCGACATCGAGATCGATCCCTCCGCGATGACCCTCACGGTGCGCGGCAGCACGGTTCCCACCACCGCGACCGAGTTCCGCCTGCTGGATTATTTCGCGCGCCACTCGGGACGCGTCTTTAGCCGGGACCACCTTCTTGATTCCGTTTGGCGCGATACCGCATATGTAACTCCGCGCTCGGTCGACGTGTATGTTCGCCGCATTCGCGAAAAGATCGAGCCCGACCCGGAGAATCCGCGTTACCTGAAGACCGTGCGGGGCGCCGGCTATCGCTTCGAGGCTCCCAAGTAGATGACTGACGGCGAGGCATCAGCGAACCCTGGGGGCGGCCCCATCATCTGCCTGGCGCAACCCCGCCGCAATGCGCTGAGGGCAGACTGTTCACCATCTGCGAGGAAACATTGAAGAACCGCATCTTCTTCAAGCTGCTCGCCGTCTTCCTCATCGTCATCGCCGCCAGCGCTGCCATTCTCGACGTTATGATCGGCCGGGCGTGGGAAGCTTCTCTTCGCGCCGAAATCGAGCGCAATCTCACCCAGAAGACTCTGCTGTTCGCGCATCGCGTGGAAACCGACCATGGCCACTCGCTGGCTGAGATTGCTTCACAGGAGGGGCAGGCCTCCGGCGCCCGCGCCACCGTGATCGATGCCTCGGGCAAAGTGCTTGCCGATTCGCAATCGAATCCCGCCACCATGGAGAACCACGCTCATCGCCAGGAGTTCGTCGCCGCGCTCGCAGGGCGAATCGGAGAAAACGAACGCCGCAGCGCCACTCTGGGCATTCCGTTCCTGTACGTGGCTGCTCCCATCGCCGGCGGCGCTGTCCGCCTGGCCTATCCCCTTTCCGACGTAGAAGCCGTGCAGGCTCAGGTTCGGCGCCACCTGCTTTGGGGATCACTTTTCGCCTCCCTGATCGCTCTGCTGGTCGCCGCCGGAGCTTCCATCTGGGCCTCCCGCCGCTTGCAGCGCATTGTGGACGTTGCCGCCCGCATCGAGCGCGGCGATTTGCGCGCCCGCGTGAACGACCGGCCGCTGGACGAGATCGGGCGCGTCGCTGCCGCCATCGACAAAACTGCCGGCCAGGTCGAACGCAGTTTTGCCGCCGTCCGTTCCAGCCAGCATCAACTCGAAACTCTGCTCAACAGCATGCAGGATGCGGTGATCGCGGTGAGTTCGGACGGGCTCGTCCGCTGGGCAAACCACCCCATGGATCAACTCGCCCCCCAGCACACGCGGCTCAACGCTCCCGTGGTCGAAACCATCCGCGACCCCGATTTTCTCGCTACGGTCCAGGCCGCCACCATCACCAAAGAAGTCAAGACCGCTCGCGCCACCTCAATCGCTCCGGGACGCGCTTTTGACGTCACTGCCGCTCCTCTTCCGGACGGGGGTGTGGTCGCTGTGCTGCGGGATCTCACAGAAACCGAGCGCCTGGAAAAGACGCGCCGCGATTTCATCGCCAACGTTTCCCACGAACTCCGCACGCCGCTCACCTCCGTTCAGGGATACACCGAAACCCTGCTCGAGTCGGTGCCTGCGACTTCCAGTTCGACCCGCGAGTTTCTGGAGATTATTCGCAAGAATGCGGTCCGCATGTCACGCCTGACGGAAGACCTGCTCACCCTGGCTCGCGTGGAATCCGGGGAGACCCGTTTCGATCCTGAGCCGGTGGCGCCGCTTGAACTGCTCCACGACGCCGAAGAAAGCTTCCGCGAAATTGCCCGCAGCCAGGGCGTCGAATTGAAGATCGTCGATGCTCAGAGCCCGCTCGAGGCTCTGCCTCAAGTGCTCGCGGACCGGGAAGCGATCCACCAGGTCTTCGCCAACCTGATTGACAATGCCATGAAGTACGGCCGCTCCGGCGGGCGCATCGAACTTGGGGGCCGCGCCGCCGAGCGCGGGATCGAATTTTATGTCCGCGACTTCGGCGCCGGCATCTCGTCCGAACACCTGCCTCGGCTGTTCGAGCGCTTCTATCGCGTGGACAAGGCCCGTTCCCGCGAGTCCGGCGGTACGGGTCTAGGCCTGGCCATTGCCAAGCACATCATCCGCGCCCATGCCGGCTCCATCCGCGCCGAAAGCGAACTGGCTCGCGGCACCACCTTCTTCTTCACTCTGCCCACAGCATAGGACACAGGCGGACCATCGCCGCCTTCGGGACGAGGAACTCGACTCCCGTGATCTTCTTGCGGAGAATCCTGTCTGATCCTGGGGCCTTGCCAACTGTGTAAGTTCGTCCCCGCCAGGCAGAAGATGGACGAAAATTCATAGCATATTAACCACTCACGGTTCCCAAAAATCTATAGTGGGCCGTCCGCGATTCGATTCCGGGAACAGCAGCGAGGGCTCCACTCGTGCCCCCGTCGTTCCCGAGGGGGAAGCGTATGAGCACCGCAGTCAGCGTCCGAGAAGCGGAACCGGCCCACCAATCCCTGGTGCGCCGTACTGTCGAAGCCTGTCAGATGGCGAAAGAAGCGGCGGCCGCCGCTGCCGAAGGCATCGCGACCGGCTCCAACGCGCTGCTCAACTCCGTCCGCCTGCGCGAGCGTGAATTGGACGCTCTCGACGTCGAGATTGACACGGGTGTGACCGCAACCATCACGGAAGTCGGCCCGGATCAGGCTCGCGAACTGCTGGCTTGCATGAAGTTCATGATCGGCCTGGAGCGCATTGGCGATCATCTGCTTAATTTCGCCAACAGCGCTCAGGCGGTAGGTGGACGTCTGGATCCGGAGGACACCCGCGAGTTGACTCACATGGCGACGGCACTGGAAAAGATGCTTGCCGATTGTGCCACGGCGTTTGCAGAGCGCAGCCTAAGCAAGGCGATCGAGGTCCTGCGCGCCGACGCCGAGATGGACCGCCTGCGAAACCTGATCTTCCTGCGCCATATTGAGAATCCCGAAAACATCTGGCGCCGGGCCAGCCTGCAAGTCATCTTCATGACGCAATCCCTGGAACGCGCCGGAGACCATGCCAAGAATCTTGCAGAGGAGGTTTGTCACCTGGTCAGCGGCCGCCCTGCCCGCCACATTCTCATCTCCTGCGGCAAGCCGATCGAACACATGTTCCTCGAGCATCTCAAGCGCCGCGAACATAAGCGCTAGGTCCGGATGGACGGGCGCGCACTTCGCCGGTTCGAACTGAACTGACTCCGTCAGTACTGCGGCCGCGCTCGTGCCGGTCGGCTGCTGCGGATTTTCCTGATCGGCAGTCCAGCTATTGCGTCGGAACGGTTTGGAAATCCCACTTCTCGCAAAGGATGCGAGAAGTGGAGCACCCTCTTACAACCTTCGTGAACACCTTTTGGCTCTCACAGCTTTGCCATTCTGGTTGCTGACCAAGACTTGACGAATTCACCGAACCGGTCCAGGGCGTTGGGAAATTGCTCCGTCACGGCGGCGAAGCCCACTCGGAAATGCGAAGGCGCGTCGAAACAATCCCCGGGAGCGAGCAGGATGCCCTGTTGTGCGGCGGCCTGGCAGAAGGCGCGGCTGTTTTCTCCGCTCTCCAGCCAGGGAAATGCGGTCATTCCGCCCCGCGGGCGAATCCAGCCCATCGTCTCGCGATGCTCGGCCATGAAGGCGTCGAGTTGCCGCAGGTTTTGAGTTGCGGTTTCCTGCGTTTTCCCGAGAATGGTGTCGCGGTGGCGCATGGCGATTTCCCCCAGCATCTCCCCCGCGGTGTTGTTTGAGATGGAAAAATACGTGCGCGCATTCCAGTAGCGCTCGCGCAGCTTGGGATCGTGCTCGATCATCCAGCCGGTTCGGATTCCGGACAAAGGAAAAGCTTTGGAGAAATCATGAATGACCGTGGTATGCGGCAGACGGGCAGCCGATTTCGTTGCGCGTCCATGATAGATAGGGTGGTAAACCTCATCGCTGACCAGTTGAATGCCCCGCGAGGATGTGAACTCGTGCAGGCCGTCAAGTTCCGCATCACTGATCGTGGCCCCGGTCGGATTGTGCGGGCTGTTCACCAGAATCAGTTTGGTATTGCCATCTGCCAGCTTCCTGATCTCTTCCAGATCGATGCGAAAATCGTTCTCCTTCCGCACCCCGTAGTAGCGGGTTTCCAGGCGGAGCGACTCCGGCAGCGCCGAAAATGGCGGGTAGCCCGGTTGCGGCAGGATCACGTTGGCTCCAGGCTCCGCGGCCAGCCACATCAGGACCACCAGCGCCTCGGATGCTCCGGTCACCACCTGTACCTCCTCGGCCTGCACGCCCTGCATGTCTGCAATCGCGGCCCGCAGCCCCTCCGCTCCTGCAGGGCGGCTGTACCCGAGTTTGTGATTCAGAAAGCGCTGCCGCTCTGGCTCATCGGCCAGGCTCAGGATCTCGTTGAGGGTCCAGCGCGGCCCCTCGCTTGCGGCCAGATTGAACGCGATGTCGTGCTCGTAGCTATCCAGCCACATGTCCAGCAGGAAAGGTTTCAGTTGCATGGCGCACCTCAAGGAATCTGGTAATTGTGTAATCAGTAATTGGGTAATTGAAAACCCGAAAGCGGGCGACTACGAAGGCGCCGGCTTTCGCCACCCGCACATGGTGGGACGCGCTTGCTTTTACGCACATTCTTCGCCGCGAATCCCGGCTCTGCCTCGCAACGTCGGGATCGTCCTGGCCACTCCTTCCCGCTCTCCTCTCCGGATCAGCACGATCGCCCCCAGTATGACGATCGAGGCGAATACGACCCGCACCGTTACCGGCTCGGAAGCGAACAGCCATCCCAGCAGCACGGCGACCACCGGGTTGGCGTAAGTATGCGTCGACACCAGTGTCGGAGCGCAACGCTGCAACAGCCAGGTGTAGGCCGTGAAGGCCACGATAGATCCGAAAATAATCAGATAGGCAAGGCCGAGAATCGATTTGAGGGACACGGCAGCCCAGCGCAGCGCATGAAACTCCCCGGTGACTCCGGCGGCAGCCAGCAGCATCCCCGCCCCGCAGACCAGGGGGACGGCGGTCCGCGCCAGCGCGTCCTCCGGCAATTTCAGCTTGGGTGAAACCACCACGCCTGCCGCCCAGGAGAGCGAACCGGCCAGCACCGCCAGTATTCCAGGCAAGCTGCTGTTTCTGGCCGACAGTTCCACGCCGGTGAGGATCGCGACTCCCACCACGCCGCAAGCCAGGCCCAGCGCGCTCAAGCGGCTGATCCTCTGCCGGCCGGCAGCCCACGCCAGTACGAGAATGAACATAGGTTCGGTTGCGATCAGGAGCGCCGCCAGGCCTGACGCAACGTGCTGCTCTGCCCAGTGCAGCGTGCCGTGCCCGATCAGGAAGAAGAACGCGCCCACGATCGCACCCGCGATCCAGTGCTCGCGCCGGGCGCGGAACCCACGCGCATAAGCCCACGCCAGCAGGACGCCGCCCGCCACCGTGTGACGGATCCCCGCCGTCACCAGCGGAGGAATAGTCTCGACTGCGTAGCGGATAGCCAGGTACGTCGATCCCCATATTACGTAAATGGCGATAAAGGCGAGCGCGATTCCAAGCGCGTCGGAGCGTTCCAGTGAGTTCGATTTGGGCACGAGCACAGGCCTGCCTCCTATGTTAACCAGCCGGGCCGGAAGCAATTGCCCGGGGCGATCCAGGGCCATTACTCGAGCGGGCATAGCGAAGAGCATGGACTAACCTTTAATACTAACCTTTAACACCACAATCAACGGTTACATCGTAGGGTACTGACGCTAACTTGTCAAGTGATATTTAACGGTTAGATGATAAGATGGACGTCGATGAATGGTCCGGCTCAAAGAACCGACCCGCAATTCGAGTTAATCGCCGGGAACGTGTGCCTGGACTTCGTCAACACGCTGGACGATCGTTTCAGCGATCAGCCGAAGGAGTTGCTGGCGGCGTATCGCCACCTGGCCCGGTTCGCAGCAGAGGCGGGAATACTTCCGCGTTCGCAGGTGGATGGATTACAGGCGCGCGGAAAGGAATCGCCAGAAACGGCGCGGCGGGCGCTGGAGTCGGCGATTCGCATGCGCGAGGCTATGTCGCAGGTCTTCTATGCGCTGGTGAGGCATGAGCCGGTGCCAAAGCCGGCGCTGGCCCTGTTAAACCGGTTCGCCCAAAATGCAGCGCTACATTCCAACCTGGTGCGAGCCAATGAACATTTCGAGTGGCAGTTCGATGCGTCGCGGGACGATCTGGAGGCCCCGCTTTGGCCGATTGCCCGTTCGGCGGCGGACTTGCTCGCTTCCGATCAACTGCAATTTGTCCGCGAGTGCGCGTCCAATACTTGCCGGTGGCTGTTCCTAGATGAAAGCAAGAATCACCGGAAGCGCTGGTGCGATATGAGCAAGTGCGGCAATCGCGCCAAGGTGCGGAATTTTTATCAGCGTCAGAGGAAGGCTTCGGCGTGAGCTCGTATTCGCTTTTGGAACGGAACGGTGAGTCAGGCTCCCACGTCTCGCAACTGCAGCGAGACGTGGGGCACCCGAGCCAGACGTGGGACACCCCCCTTGTTCTTATGGGAACGGGATCGCGGCCGTCACCAGGTTCGAGTAAGCGCTTTCGGCGCCGGAGGAGTCTACCGCGGTGGTGGCATAGTAGTACGTCTTGCCTGACTGCACCGTGCCGTCACTGTAGCTCATCGAAGGATTGAGCGCGGCATTGATTTTTGAAAACGGGCCTGCCGACGAGGTTCCGCGATACACGTTGTATCCGCTGACCGAGGTGGATGTGCTCGGATTCCAGGACAAGCTCACCGTGTGTGGGATGGTCGCTCCAGAGCCGCTGGCAGTCTCTGATGCCGAAGTGGAGTTGGTGGTAAAGAAAGCAATGTTGGCCGAAGCCGTGCCGGTAGTTGTGGGTGCAAAGGTCACGGTGAATGGTACGCTCTGGCCGGCCGCGAGGGTCATGGGCAGGGTGAGCCCACTCAAGGTAAATGCGGAGTTGCTGGAACTGGTGGACGATAAAGTCACGCTTCCACCGCTGGCAGTGACGCTGCCGTTCTGCGCTTGGACAGATCCGATGGTGACGCTACCGAAGCTCATGGATCCAGGCGTCACCCCCAATGTGCCACTCGAACTGGTTCCACTGCCCGTCAAAGAGACTCCGATAGAAGGATCTGATGCGTTGGAACTGACGTTAAGCATGCCGCTGTAGGCGCCGGTTGCAGTGGGCGTGAAAGTTACCGACAAACCCGCGCTACCACCGGGGGCCAACGTATAGGGGAAAGTCAAACCGCTTACAGAATAACCGGTGCCGCTCAGGGTCGCGGCTGATAAGGTCACGCTTGATCCGCCGGTATTAGATAGGGTCAGGGTCTGAGTTTGGCTGCTGCCTATCGTTACGCTTCCCAGATTCAGGGTAGCAGGAGCAGCCAAAAAGCCGGGAGTGGGGC
This sequence comes from Candidatus Sulfotelmatobacter sp., assembly GCA_035651855.1. GTDB lineage: Bacteria > Acidobacteriota > Terriglobia > Terriglobales > Acidobacteriaceae > Sulfotelmatobacter. The sequence continues at coordinate 5,120 of DASREX010000096.1, read as the reverse complement.
TAGTGCTCGTGCCGGTGCCGGAGAGTGACGAGGATGCGTTGTAGTAATGCACCCTGGAATGGCCCCAGTTAGACCAATAGGAAGCGGTAAGGCTGCCTGTGAAGCCTCCCGCTGCTTGCGGAGAAAATGAAACCGACAAATTTACACTTTGTTGTGGGGCCAATGTTAACGGCAGGCTGGGGCCGATGAAAGTGAAACCAGTTCCGGACGCCGAAGCCTGCGAAATGGTGATCGTGGAATTGGTCGTATTGGTTACGACGCAGGGCAGAATCAGACTGCTGCCGACCTGCACGTTTCCGAAGCTGATGCTGGTGGTATAGGAGGCTGTTTGGGCTGCGCGCGCACTCGAGATCAGAATCAGGCACGCAAGGATGGAAGTCCAGCAAGCTGGTCTCCGGGGGGATCCGAGACAACTCATGGCCGTTCGCTCTCTTTTGCCCGAGCCACAAGAGCACGGGCGGGGGATTTATAGAGCTCACATTTTTCGCGCCCAAAGCTGCAGCGCGGCACAAACGAAACAACTGCTTCCATTTTTCTCGCGATTGAGAATTTCCGATAGGTCACGAAAGGACAGAGCTGCGTTCAGTTATGGGACATGTTCGGAGTGCGCGCGCGGAACGTCGTGCTGGGATCCTGATACCATCAGACGCTATTGGAGGACTTGTGCGCTTCCTATTGCCTTGCGTTGTTTTGCTGGCCTCGTACGTTCCAGCTCAGAACGTGGTCCACTACACGACTACGAATGCCAACGTGAAATATCTGTTTGCCACAGCGGAGCCTGTCGCCCACCTGAAATCGGGAGATATTCTCGATACCAATACGCTGGATTGCTTCGGTAATGGAATCAGGAAGCCAGGCGACACGCTCGACATGGCGAAAGGAGATAACCCGCTGGCTGGACCTTTTTATGTGGAGGGCGCCGAGCCTGGAGACACGCTGGCCGTCAAGATTCTCGATCTCCAGGTGGATGGCGATATGGGCGTGGGCGCGTTTTCGCCGGGCTTCGGCTCAATCAACTCATCGAAATATACGCCCATGCTGGAGACCTCGCCGCTGCCGGAGAAGCTGTGGTTTTACCGCATTAATCACGCCGATAATACGGCGACGTTCAAGGCTCTCGATTCGGATTTCTCGGTGAAGATTCCGATGCATCCTTTTTTTGGATGCCTGGGAGTAGCCCCGGCGAACGGGGAGGCACGGAGTTCGATTGTCCCCGCGGAATTTGGCGGGAACATGGATTCTCCCGAAGCCAGCGTTGGCAACACCGTCTATTTTCCGGTGAATGTGAAGGGCGGCCTGCTTTACCTGGGCGACGGGCACGCGGCCATGGGAGACGGCGAGGCTGCGGGCTCCGCCATTGAAGTCCCGCTGAAAGCCCGGGTGCAGTTGAGCGTCATTAAAGGACGGCGCATCGAATGGCCGCAGTTTGAGAATGATGACGCGATCATGACGGTCGGGGCATATCGCCCCTTGGAGGATGCATTTCGCATCGCCTTCACCGAACTGGTGCATTGGATTCATCGGGACTACGGTTTGTCCGAGCTGGATGCGTACGAGTTGTTATCGAAGGTGGGCAAGGCCCATCTCAACGAAATGGTGGACCCGAATTACGTTGTTGTCGCTTCTATCGAGAAGAAGTATCTGCCCAGGAAGAAGCAGTAGAGTTGCCGACGCGCAATCGACGCCGCCGCCCTTGAGTTACGTGATAGGGATCTGTACGTTGGCGGCGATGTTGGAGTAGCCGCTCTCCTGATTACTGGTGTTCACTGCTGTCGCCGCGTAGCAATACGCCTTTCCATTGACTACGGCGCTGTCTGTGTACAGGGTCGCGGTTTCCAGCACGGAGTTGATCTTTGAGAACGAACCGCAGGAAGCGTTTGTGTACAGCGCGCGATACACGTTGTAGCCCGAAATCCCAGGCGAGGTACTCGCATTCCACGACAGGTTCACGCTATGGGTGGGGGCCGGAGTTCCGGTCCCAGTTAGCGCCTGGGTGGAGGATGCGGGCTGGGCATTGCTGACCACCGTCAAAGTAGCATTTGCCGTTCCCGAAGTCAGTGGGCTGAAGGTAATTGAGTAAGAAGCACTCTGCTCTGCGGGGATTGTGACCGGCAACGAAAGTCCACCAATGCTGAACACCGAATTGTTCGTGGTTGCGCCCGTCACGGTGACATTTGCGACGCTGGCCGTCAACGTTCCGGACGCGGTTCCGCTCGCCCCCACAACCACACTACCCAGGTTCAGCGTAGCCGGGCTCACGGTAAGCTGACCGATAGCGGTGGTGCCGGTGCCTGTTAACGAAAGCGACAGGGTTGGATTCGTGGCGTCCGATGTAATGGTTACGTTTCCCGAGGCGCTCCCCGCGGCCTGCGGTGCAAAGCCAACGGTAAAGGTGGTGCTCTGGGAAGCATTCAGCGTCAGTGGCGTCGTGATCCCACTGAGCTGAAAGCCGGTCCCAGTCACCGCGGCGCCGGAAATGGTGACGCTGGTTCCACCTGTATTAGTAAGCGTTACGGTTTGAGACTGCCGCGCCCCGACGGTGACGGTGCCAAAGGCTTCGCTGGCTGGATTGAGGGCGAGTTGCCCATCGCTGATTCCGGTGCCAGCCAGGGAGATGTTGGTAACGGCATTGGAGGCATCACTGCTGATCGCAACCGTAGCCGCGAAATTACCCGCTGCATTGGGATCAAAAGTGACGGCGAGCGATACACTCTGCCCGGCAGCAATGCTGGCGGGAAGACTGGGCGAGGTCAATGCGAAATATTGGGTCGAGACCGAGGCGCTGCTGATGGTGAGCGATGTAGTGGCCGTGTTGGTTACAGAAATGTTCAGTGTCTTGCTGGTGCCGGCCGCCACGCTCCCGAAATTCAGCGATAGTGTTCCAAAGGACAGATTGCCGCCGGTTCCTTGATTCGGGTTCGAGGGGGTGGAACTGAATCCCTGGCAACCGATCAGCAGCCACAGGGACGCTGCCAGCAGCATCGTTCCGCCGGCCTTCATCCCATTACGCGAAATCTTACGCCTCGTGCATCGCATGACGTTAACCGGCAGGCACTTGCCTTGAATTTTGCTGCTATCAAGGGTCAGCGGTTTCAGTGTGCGGCTTGACAGCTTGAGGCGGTAGGTTTCGTAAGTACATCAGACGCTTTGCCAGAGGGACAGTCCTCGACCGAACATGAGTACAACGAGAATTGTTGCGAATTTCAGCAGGGTCCCGGTCTGATCTCATCCGAATTCTTTCAGAAGACTGCGCGGTTCCGCGATATAGGCCGGTGCAGATCGCAATAGCGAGAATCCGTTCCGGGGATTCCCGGCGAGACTCTTACAGAAAGGCCGCCGCGCGGTCCGTAGCCTGCCGCCAACCTGATCACAGGTCTTACTAACCTGTTGAACTCAGAATGTTTAACAGGTCACACGCATTTCAGCTTCGTTTCCTTTGACCCGCAATTCCCTCTGGGCTATTTCTGCCACAGCTTTTGGAGGCGGACCCTATGCGCAGAACTTTCGGATTGAGCTTAACGATAAGCGCGCTGGTCAGCGCAGTCGGCTTTGCCCAGCAGGCAGTCCCCATGACTCCGCCTCAGGCTCCGAAGGTAACCGCCCCGGGGCCGCAAAGACACCAATCCCCAGGACAGCAGCAACCTGCGGCCGGGGTTCCAAGAACTGCCCCCGCGCCTCTGAAGGCAGTTCACGCCCCATACACGGGCACGATCATGGGCTACGTCTATTGGGACGCGAGCGCGATCAACCATAAGCCCTCGGCTGCTTGCGACGGGCTAGCCGTCACCGTGAGTGCGGGCACCACTCAGGCCGGGACGCGGGAAAACTTCACGCCGGTCGGAACCTTCAACGGTTTCACCTATATTGCGAACATTGGTAACTACGCGGTCTGCGCCTACGCCGCGCATCCGGTGCCCAGCGGGCAGGATCTGCAAGTCGAGGTCGGCGTCACTACGCCGGCCGTCTTTTCTCCGATCGCGGCGCCGGTCTCCAGCAATCTTCCGGTCAGAATTATTAACGGAAAGTGCAACAACCTGCCACCCGCCACGCCGTCACCCGCCGCTCTGGAATCGCATTGGTGGACATGTGGAGATCACGCTTACAACGTAAATTTTGTCTTGCAGGCGTCCGCGCATCTGATGGGCGCTCCGGCAGGACAGGGAATGCTGTCCGGTTCCGGGGCCGCCACCCCGGGGCTGCTTTCCCAGACATCCCGCAAAGGCATGCTCGCGAATCAGGGCGCCGGAGGCGCTCAGCCACAAGCCCAGCCGGGCTCGCCTGTGGAAACTGCCTCCACTCCGCAACGCGCCGGCGGAGCCAGCAAAGTAGAACTGAATCCGCAGCCACTTCCGCCCGGTGGAATGCTGGGCAACGCGGGCGTGATCAAAATGGTGAAGGCCGGCGTGCCCGAGGCGGCTATCATCCGCTCGATTCAATCCAGTCCCGCCAATTTCGATCTTTCACCCGATGCATTGCTGGCGGCACATCGCGCCGGAGTGGGGCAGAAAGTTTTGGACGCCATGATGGCGCGTGGCAGTTCCTCTGAGTCGATCCCTTCGTCCGCGCCAGTGGCGGCCGGAAACGCAGAGGTTCAAAAACGAAGCGAGCCGCTTGATCCGAGACTCGGACTGACGCTGGGACCACCGAAATCCGGCCAGCAGTTCACGAATCCGCGCGCCGCCCAGCGCACGGCCGGCGTCCTCGCGCTCCTGCAGAAACAAAGGACCGTGGCAGACGCCGAGACTGCCCAAATGACGATCAGTGCGCGTCCGCTGCTTCCCGGTTCACCGCAATCGCAGCCATCATCGCCAGGAGCGGCCCGGACCATGATTGCGCCCAATACTTCGGTAAGGGTCCAGGCTGCACCCAGTGTGGGAACCGTCGGGCCCGGTCAGACGCTCAGCGCCGGAAGCGGTACTTCGGGCTCGGCTCTGCTGCAACAGCCGAGAGCTAACTCGCTAGCGCCGGCGAATGCGGGCGGCGCTCACGGAGCAATCCCTTCTAACATCGCCCAGCTTCATCCCGTGAATACCACTGCTCTTACCTGCTCGCAAGATCCGGCGTTCCGGATCTTGAATGTCAGCGGCAGCGCTTCGGCGGCGACTTTTACCCCAATTGAC
>DASREX010000095.1:0-41201 GCA_035651855.1 Candidatus Sulfotelmatobacter sp. | reverse complement strand
GCGTGCCGATCATTCGCTATCCCGGCGGGAACTTCGTTTCCGGGTACAACTGGCTGGACGGCGTCGGCCCGAAGCAGGACCGCCCGCACGTTCTGGATAAAGCCTGGGACGCGATGAACTCCAACCAGTTTGGAACCAACGAATACATGCAGTGGTGCAAAGCGGTTGGCACGCTGCCGCTCATGGGGCTGAATCTGGGCACCGGAACCCCCGAGCAGGCTGCCGCTCTCCTGGAGTACTGCAACGTGGAAAAAGGGACGCATTGGAGCGACTTGCGGCGCAAGCACGGTTATGCCGAGCCGTATAACGTCAAGCACTGGTGCATTGGAAATGAAATGGACGGGCCCTGGCAGATCGGTCATGTGACCGCGACCGAGTACGGCATGAAAGCCCAGGACACGGCCCGCCAGATGCGCTACGTGGATCACTCGGTGCAGTTGATCGCGTGCGGGTCCAGCGGCCCCTTCATGCCCACTTACCTGGAGTGGGACCGGGAAGTGCTCGAGCAGTGCTACGACTACGTGGATGGGCTTTCGCTGCATCGCTATCTGGGCAACAACGAGGAGACCGGCGAGGACAGCGCCAAGTATGTGGCGATGAACCTCACTATGGACCGCCAGATTGCCGAGACGCTGGCGGTCTGCGACCTGGTGCGCGGGCACAAGAGGTCGCCCAAGAAGCTCTGGCTGTCCTTTGACGAATGGAATGTCTGGTACCGGGCCCGAAATGGAGATGCCGTAGACGGGCACCGCAAGGAAGCGCCACACCTCCTGGAAGAGATCTATAACCTCGAGGATGCGCTGCTGGTGGGCGGGATGCTCAACACTTTGATGCGGAACGCCGATCGCGTGAAGATCGCCTGCCTGGCACAACTGATCAACGTGATCGCGCCCATCATGACCAATGAAAACGGGCTGTTCCGGCAGACGATTTATTATCCGTACGCCTGGGCGCTGCAATATGCCAAGGGGCGCGTGCTCAATGTGCTCGTGGAATCGCCTACTTACGAAGTCAAGGGTCTGGACTCCGTTCCGTACCTGGACGCAATCGCAACCACCGACGAGGGCAAGACCTCATTGTTCGTTCTCAACCGCGATCTGGCGAAAGCCCGCACGGTGGAGGTCGTATGGGAGGACCAGGCGCAGAGCCGCGTACTGGCGTCGCAGGTGTTGACCGGAAACGATCTGAAGGCGGTGAATGGATTCGATGCGCCCGAACGAGTGAAGCCGCAAGCGCTGGATAAGCCTTCCACAGCAAACGGGCGCACCCGGTTTGAAGTTCCGGCACGCTCTTACAGCATGATCCAGTGGAGCGCGTAGGGGATCCACTGAGGAGCGTATTCCCCAGTGTTTTCGCGGGGTTGGCGTTGTGCGCGGGCACGGGCGATGCTATAAAGGATGCACTTCTCGCCGGGCTTGAATGTCCCGGGACCCACTCTCTATGCGGCAAAGGTGCAGTTGGCGCGTGTTATTTGTTCTGTGTTTCCTTGCCGGGGCACTAGCCCAGTCCACTCCCATTGAGAAGGCCGCGCAATTGCTCGGCAGCGGAGACACGGCGCAAGCCGAAACGGAGGCCCGCAAAGCTCTCCAGATCCCATCTCAGCGGGCCTTGGCCCTGGCCATGCTGGGAACGATTCGCCTGCAGCAAGGCAACATTCCGCAAAGCACGAAATTTCTGGAGCAGGCGCTTGCGTTGAATCCGAAGTTAATCGGGGCTCGCACAACTTTGGGGAATGCCTATGCTTTCAGCGGCAAGAACGAATTGGCCGCCAAGTGCTTTCGCCAGGTGTTGAAGCTCGATCCCGGCAATTTTGATGCGCGCTTTGACCTGTTCAAACTGGAGGCTTCCCGCCGGAATTTTCAGCAGTCGCTCGACCTGGCAACGCCCATCCTGCCTCAGTTGCTCGAATCGGATGAGGCGTTGGTTGTCCTGGCGTCTGACTATGGCGCGACCGGAAAGACTCAGCAGTTAAAGGATCTGGCGGAGCGCTGGCAACAACTGCCAGAGCCCTCGGATGACTTAGCTCTCGATTTCGGCACCACGCTGCTCGTCTACGGGATGAAGGCTGAAGCTACCCAGGTGTTCGCCCAGGAAGAGGCACGAGTCGCATCTCACCCGCTTTCCAGCCGCGCACTCAGGCTGGGGGATGCGTTTCTGGCCCTGGGGTTGCTCGACCGGGCGGAAAAGAACTCTCAGCTGGCTTTGTCGCTCTCTCCCGATTGCGTGCCCTGTTACCAGAGCCTGGCTCGCATCGCCGAGCAGCAGGATAACAGCGAGAAAGCTCTGGCCTACCTGGTGGCGGCGAAGAAGCGGGCTCCCGACGATCCGGAAGTTCTCTTCGAGTTCGGCAAGGTGTGCCTGGAAAGGAATCTCGCCGCCGACGCGCTGCCGGCGCTCTCGAAAGCCGCGGAGTTGCAGCCTGACAACGATTCTTATGTTTACGTTCTAGGCTCGGCTCATATTGCGCAAGGCCATTACGCCGACGCCCTGGCGGTTTTCCAGCGGCTCTTCCGCAAGCACCCTGACGATGCGGTGCTGCGGTATGCCGTGGGAGCAGTGTATTACCTGCAGGGGCAATACGGAGAGGCGGAATCCTGGCTTAAGCAAAGCTTGGCGGCCCAGCCGAATCAGGTTGCGGCTTCGTATTATCTTGGAATGACCTATGCCGCGATCGGCGACGATGATCGTGCCATTCCGGTCTTCCGGGATTTGATCAGGAATAATCCGAAGCATGCTCCTTCCTACGTGAAACTCGGCGGCATCCTGTTGCGCGCGCACCAGTACGAGGAGGCCCAACAGGACCTGGAACGCGCGGTGTCTCTGGATCCGGATTCGGTGGAAGCGCATTACCAGTTAGGCCTCCTGCTGAAACGGATGGGCAAGTCCGCGGAATCGGAGAGCCAGTTCGCCGAGTCGCGTAAGCTGGAAGCGGAGCAGGGCGCGCAGAAGGACATGCGATTGCGCCTGTTGCTGCCGAACTAAACTTACAATGAGCCGGCGTTTTTCCTCTCCTCCACGATTCCGCAGCGCAATTTCCGCAGGCGATATTTCACGTCGCGACTTTCTCCGCACCCTGGGGCAGTTCGGATCGATGCTGCCAGCCTCCTCGCTGCTGGCGGGGCTGCCGGCCGTGCCGGTAATCCAAAGGTCCCCGTCGGCCGCGAAAACCGGCAAATCTGGCAGCAGCCCTATCGTCCCCGCGGGGTTCTCGTTCAAAGATATTGCCAGAGAGGCGGGACTGGCGCCCGCGGTCAATGTGTTTGGGGGGATCGAGCGCAAGCAGTACATTCTCGAAGAGACCGGGTGCGGGGTGGCGCTCTTCGATTACGACAACGACGGTTGGCTGGACATCTTCATGGTGAACGGCAGCCGCTTCGAGGGCATCCCGGCATCGCATCCCCCGGCCAATTTCCTGTTCCACAATAACCGGGACGGCACGTTTACCGACATCACGGCGAAGGCCGGCCTCTCCCGATCCGGCTGGGGGCAGGGGTGTTGCATCGGAGATTACGACAATGACGGCTTCGACGACCTGGTGGTGACTTACTGGGGAGGCATTGTCCTCTATCACAACAATGGCGACGGGACTTTCACCGATGTAACCGAGAAGGCAGGCCTGGTGCAGAAGGACGCGCACCCGCGCTGGAATACCGGCTGTTGCTTTGTGGATTACGATCGCGATGGGCATCTCGATCTATTTGTCGCCAATTATGTGAATTTCGATCTGAAGACCACGCCGCTGGCCGGAAGCAGTGCCTACTGCCGCTACTTTGGCCTGTCGGTGGGCTGCGGACCGCAGGGCATGGGCGGGGGAACCAACATTCTGTATCACAACCGCGGCGATGGAACGTTCGAGGATGTTTCTGTGCCTTCGGGAATTGCGGTGCCGCGCGGGCCGGCGGAGCCGTTCTTCGTGAGCGAGCAATGGATCCCCACGGGCTCATACGGGCTGGGTGTTTCGGCCGCGGACTTTGACAACGATGGCTGGCCCGATATCTACGTAGCCTGCGACTCGGTGCCCAGCCGCTTCTACCACAACAAGGGGAACGGAACGTTCGAGGAAGTCGGCAGGGAAATCGGCTGCGCGGTCAATGAAAATGGCGGGATGCAGGGTGGAATGGGCGTTGCCGTCGGCGATTACGACTGCGACGGCTGGCTGGATATCGTCAAGACCAACTACTCCGATCAGACCGCGAATCTTTATCACAACAACGGCGATGGAACGTTCTACGACGCTGTTTTGCAGGGCGGCCTGGGCGGCAACACCAGGTACCTGGGCTGGGGCGTAGGCCTCTGCGATTTCGACAATGACGGCTGGCCCGACATATTCATGTGCAACGGTCACGTCTTCCCGGAGGTCGACAGCAAGAAACTGCACCTTACCTTCAAGCAGCGGAAGATTCTCTACAGAAATCTGGGGAACGGACGTTTTGCCGACGTCACGGCCGCGAGCGGCGCAGTGGTTACAGAGCCCCGGCCCAGCCGCGGAGCGGCATTCGGGGACTTCGATAACGATGGCGACGTCGATGTGGTCATCGTCAACATGAATGAGCCGCCTTCTCTCCTGCGCAACGACTCCCCAGCGAAGAATAGCTGGCTGAAGGTGAAGTGTGTGGGAACCAAGTCGAACCGGAGCGCCATCGGCGCCCGCGTGCGCGTGGTGACGGGAAAGCATGCCCAAATAGGAGAGGTGATGAGCGGCTCAAGTTACCTCTCGCAAAATGATCTGCGGCTACATTTTGGCCTGGGACAAGCCAGGCAGGTGGACGTGGTCGAAGTGCGGTGGCCGCTGGGGCTGGTGGAGTCATTCAAGAATGTGAATGTCAACCAGTTGCTCGTGCTGCAGGAGGGGCACGGAATTCTGCGGCGAGAGAAGCTGGCAGGCCGCGGAAACACTGCTTCTTGAGTCGGGCAGCGTCCGCAGCGGCTAGAGCCTACACTCATTTGGCGGCAGCTACAGCACGGCTGGAAGCCGCGATCTTTCCTGACAGGCTTGGGGGACGGATTTTTCAGCCAGCCTGCCAGGGAAGGGGTAATCCCGGCGCAAAGAGAAAAGGGATGGTCGCGTGGACCATCCCTTTAGGCTTTTAAATGCCGGCTAGAAGAATAGCTGCAGGCCGAGCTGGATGCGCCTCGGGATGTTGCACTGGCTGCCCGTCTTGCCGAAGTTGCCATTGCCGTTGTTGGGAATCCAGAACTGATCCACCGGGCAGAAGAACACGCGATTGAGGGCATTTCCCGCATCGGCTTCGAACCTGAAATATTTGTCCTCGCCGAAGTAGGTGTCTTTATAGATCGAAATGTCCTCGTTGAAGTACTTGAACCCGCGCACGTGTTCATCCTGCCTTAGCGCATTCCCGAACTGGAGTGGGCCAGGATCGGACCAGCCCGCCTGATTCAAGTACGAGTCTGTGTAAGGATTGCTGAACTTCCCGGACACGCCGGTACCGGCCTTGTTGGGGAACTTAGCGTAATTGAACAGGTATCCCCCTAGATCGTTCGGCATGGTGATGGACAGAGGCCTGCCGGAGGAATAGCTCTGAATACCCGAGATCTGCCAGTCGCCAATCAGCTTGTTCAGGAAACCTGAGGCGTGATTAGCGATGGGCTGTCCTTTGCCGAATGGGAGATGGTAGACCCAGCCAACAGAGAAGATGTGCGGCACGTCGTCAGAGCTGACGCTGTACATGTCTCTCATATCGCTGGGATTCTGGACGGGAGGGCCGCCGGCGCCTAAACCGGTCTCCGAGCCGTTGTTCATTAGCCGGGAGTAGGTGTACGAGACTTTCAATTGCAAACCGGCGCTCAAGCGGCGCTCAAAGGCCGCTTGCAGCGCGTTGTAGTGGCTGTTTCCGAAGGGGAAGAAACGCCAGTTGATCTGCTGATACTGCGGCCAACTGCGCAGGGCCTGTGCCACGGTTCCTGAGAAGGTCGCGTATGGCGCGGTCACACCGCCGCAACTGGTGTCGCAGACTCCATTCGTGAAGGTAGCGCCCAGTACAGGAGCACCCAGGCTGAGAACGCTTGCGGGGTTCATGTTGTCGTACACACCGGCCGAACTGCGTCCATCGACCAGGCGAGTGCCGTGGTTGCCGACATAGGCAATGTCAATGCCCATGTTGCGACTCAGCTGACGCTGGAAGGACAAGGACCAGTTCTGATACCGCGGCATGGTGTAGGTGCGCGGATCGACGCCAACGGGGTTCGCTCCGTTGGAAACGTCGGGCCTGAGCTGCGGTGGCAGCACGATGCTGCCGGCGGGCCAACCGCAGGGGACAGTCACCGTCGTCAACTGGGTACGCGTTGTGGGGCACGGTCCATTGCCGTTGAAGTAAAAGGCAGGTGCGAGCCCGTTTGTGGTATTCGGCGCCGAAGGATTGGTTTGGTAGCCATCCACCGGATAGGGATCCCAAGAGTCTGCCTGTACGCCCGCGTAGTACATGCCGTAACCGCCGCGGATGACGGTCTTGGGATTGAACGAGTACGCAAATCCGAAGCGCGGGCCGACGTTCCAGCTGGATCTTCCGTTTGCCTTCGAGCTATGGAATATGGTCGCACCTGGTACGCCAACCGGGTTCGGAGCTGAGGGATCAAAGGTAGAGAAGCGGCCGTACTCCTCGTGCAGGTTCCCCTGCCAATCGAAGCGCAATCCCAAAGTTATATTGAGCTTGCTGGTCACCTTGATATCGTCGTTCGCCCAGATCGCCCCGTATTTCATCCTGGGCATGTACTTGAAGGGTACCGAAAATCCAGCGCTGTTGACCTGTCCCAGGATAAATGAGGCGAACTCGTTGCCTGTCTTTCCCGCGTTCAGGATGGCGCCAGTCGAATCGTACCCGGCGGTTTCGTTGTCCGCGAAGTTAAAGTTGCCTCCGGTATTGACTGCCCATCCGGTCTGGGGGAAGGTCATGTAACGATATTCGACGCCAGCTTTGACCGTGTGCTTACCCGTAGTCCACGACACGTCGTCAAGGAACTGATAGCGGTTATTGATGTCTGCTCCCCCGCTCGCCCACGGCGTGCCATACGCGGTGTATCCCACTGAGCCAGTGAAGTTGAGGGAGGGGAAGCCTGCATTGTTGAAGATCGGCGCATCAGGAAGTCCGAGGCCCAGCTTCTGATTCCATCCCACTCCGCCGGAGAGTTGGTGTCCAAGCATCACCCAGCGGTCATAAGCCAAGGTCGTATGGTTAAACAGGTTGGGCCTGATGATCCAGTTCATCTGCAGGTGTTCAAAGTGGTTGGTAATGCGCTGGTAGAACCCCTGGCCGATGTAGGTGTCATTTTGCGCTGAACTGGTTTCTCCGTTGTGCAGCGTATTGCAGCCCTGCGGGCCCCCGCAGTGAGCGATACGCGGGCGGATGTTCTCGTAATAGGTATTGGAAATCGAGAACTTGTCGTTGAAGTTGTGGTCGAAGCGGAACAACCAGGTTCGCACGTTGATCTTGTTGTTATCATCCGAGCTTCCGCCGAAACCATTTACACGCAAAGTCTGTCGATCTAAAGCCGGGATGTTGGGGATCACTGCAGTCGCAAGAGGACTCCAGAGGGGGTCCGTGGAGGGAATAATGTTTCCCGGGTAGCCGTCGCGCACGGGCAAGCAATTTGGGTTAGAGATCGGGCAGGACGGACCACTTACGTACCTAGTAGTTGCAGGATTAAAAATCTCTCCTTGGTAAATAGGTCTTCCCAATGCGTCATTGCCGAGGACAATGCTGGTATCCAGCAACTCGCTGAAATCTCCACGGCGCTGTGCGTCAGTTGGCAATGTGTTCACGAAACCGGTATTGACAGTGCTGTGGTAGTCAAGCCCATCCAGATTAAAGAACCAGAACGTCTGTTTCAGTTTCGGGATGGGGCCGCCGAGAGCAAATCCCCAGTTGTTCTGACCAAGAGGAAGGGTTTTCCCAAGTCCTCCCTTTTGCAGGACCGGGCCGAGGAAGTAATTCGAGGCGTCGAACTTGTTGTTGGTGTAGAAGTCGTACACATTGCCGTGCAGTTTGTTGGTGCCGGACTTGGTGGTGTAGGTGATGAACCCGCCGCTGGTGTGGCCATACTGCGCGGAGAAGGTGTTTTGCACAACTGTCATCTCACGCACGGACGGGTAGGGGATCGAGCTTTCCTGGGTCTGCTGGTGACCTTCGGCGTATCCGAATGCCGCGCCGTCAAACCAGTTTTCGGTGGCCATGGTCTGGCCGCCGTTCATGCGCGAAGTGAACTGGCTGCCGCGGAAGATTGCGTCGCCGTTGGGCTGCATGGGAACGTAACCGGGCTGCAGTTGGAGCAGCGACTCGGCCAGGCGGATATCGGCGCCCATCACCGCCGGGAGATCGTGGTAATAGCTCTCTCCGATCGTATGCTGCACGGTGGCGCTCTCGGTGTTGACGAACTCCGTGGTCGCAGCTTCGACCTGCACGCTCTCCGTCGTGCCGCCAACTCCGAGGGATGCGTCCACGCGCACGGTCTGGCCGCCGGTGAGGGCGTACCCGGTGCGGCTGAAGACCTTGAAGCCTTCCTTTTCAATGTCGACACGGTAGGTGCCAAGGATCAGGGGAGGGGTGCTGTAGTTGCCGGCGCTATTCGTGCCAACGATGGTCTTGACCCCGGTCTGCTCGTCGGTGATGGTGACCCGGGCATCGGGAATGGCGGCGCCGCTGGCGTCGGTGACCACACCCGTAATGATGGCTCGATCGGCAAATTGTGCCAATGATTGTTGCTGACTGACCCAGGCAAAGCCCAACAACAGAGACACTGCCGCAAACATCCACCGTTTCATCTGGCGCCTCCGGTCAAAATTGGGACCATATTGCTGCGCGAGAAAACCTTTTCTCGGATGGGTGCATTTTTTACAGCTATCTGTGGTCACTGTCAAGGTAATTCTTTTGTACTAACGGAAACTATGCAGCTCCGTTTAACCGCCAACCCTCCCCAACCCGTCCCATGTCGGCACTCCGCGCGCGCAGGATCCCAGTTGGCCTCTCTCAAGCCTGGTGTAAATGCTTAAGGCCAAAGGGTTTGATTTAGGATTCGACGTGGTTGGCTCTCGGACCGCATGTCCGCAATCGGTTGTGGGCCGCTTTTAGACGACCGGTTGTAAGCCCTTCCTATATCTGGTGACGAAAAACTCCACAACTAGTGCCGCTAGGAGTCCGGGAGGAGGGAGCGACCCGGTTTTAACCTTACAGAAATCGTTTTCTGAAAGCCTCGTCCCAAAAGCACATTCTCGGGCCCCGCAGGAATTCGCGTGGTCTCAAGGTCAGAATTTCTGCCTGCGAATGATTCCTGCTCCCTCGCGGATCACCAGGAGCTGGTCGGCTGCGACGTTTGGGATCGTCTCCGTGCCGCCATTGGTCCAGCGAATGCTCAGGCTGGCGGTGGTCTCGCGGCCCAGTCCGAAATGCAGGCGGCGGTCATTCACCGAATAGAAGCTGGACTGGGCGCACACTTCCTGCGCTTGCTGCCGGTTGCCATAGCGGACAGTCACCCGCGAGCCGATCGCACTGCGATTAGAGCGTGCTCCGACCAGCAAAACTTTCAGCCAGTGGCCGCCGCCGGCCGAGACGTCGTTCCGCAGCAGCGAGGGAGGCTCGTTCATATTCCAGACCAGCACATCCATGTCGCCATCGTTGTCAAAGTCGCCGAAAGCGCATCCCCGGCTGGCGTGCGCATCCGAGACGCCGGGTCCGGCTTCTTCGATCAGCTCTTCGAATCTGCCATCGCCCAGGTTGCGAAAGACCAGGCGCGGAGTTCGAAACGGGTAGGCCGGAACTTTCTTCTCCACCTCCGGGTAAACGCTGCCCGTGGCGACAAAAAGATCCGGGAATCCGTCGTTGTCCAGATCGACGATCCCCGCGCCCCACCCGACGTAGCGGGTTTCGACACCCAGGCCGGAGTGAATCGTGACATCATCGAAGTTGCCTTTGCCGTCGTTGTGATACAGGACGTCGGTATCGTCGGAGAAGTTGGTCTTGAAAATGTCCAGGTTGCCGTCCAGATCGACGTCCCCGACCGCAACTCCCATTCCGGCCTGTTCCAGCCCATCCTCGCTGAGCGCGACCCCGCGCTCGAGGGCCTCTTCACGGAATGTGCCGTCGTGTTGATTGCGGAAAAGCCAGCTGGGAGTGGAATCGCACGCGACGTAGATATCAGGCCAGCCGTCGTTATCGTAGTCGGCGGCAACACACGTCATGGGATAAGAGCCGGACGCGGCCGCGACCCCACTCTGCTTGCTGACTTCGGTAAAAGTTCCGTCGCCGTTGTTATGAAAAAGCTGGACGAATCCTGCCGGCAATCCCCGGGGACCGCAGTTGACGGCAACGCCCTTCCAGGTGCAGTCAGGATTGGTGCCGGGCTTCGGCAACTTGTCCAGTGTGGTGCTGAGGTAGTTGGCGACAAACAAATCCAGATGCCCATCGCGATCGTAGTCTACCCAGGTGCAGCCCGAGCCGTAGCGCACCGCGCTTTGCGACAACCCGGCCTGCCGGGTTACATCTGAGAAAGTGCCGTTGCCGTTATTGTGGTACAGGACATTGTGGCCGTAGCAGGTGACAAACAGGTCGTCAAAGCCGTCGTTGTCGTAATCGGCGACGGTCACCGCGGAAGCCCATCCGGCGCGCGTCAGCCCCGCCTTGGCGGTGACGTCGGTGAAGGTGCCATCGCGGTTGTTCCGGTAGAGGCGGTTGGTGACTCCTGGCGGATCGCCTTCCAGCCTGGTGCCGTTGAGCACGAACAAGTCCATCCAGCCGTCGTTGTCGTAATCGATGAAGGCGACTCCGGCACCGACTACCTCGACAATGTAATTCTTGGTATCGATGCCGCCATAGACGATGGGCTCGGTCAATCCAGCCTGCCTGGCGATGTCGGTGAAGCGTGCCAGAAAAGGACGTCCGGATGGCTTGCCGCGCGGCTGCGGCTTCATTCCGCGAGAAGAAATTCCCTGGGCAAGAGCAAAACGGCCGGGCAGAAGCACCACCGAACCCGCCGCGGTTGCCAGCCTGAACATCCATTCCCGTCGAGTCATCATTGTTTGGGTTCGACCGCTTTGAGGTACTGGCGGGCCTTCACCTCGTCGAACTTTTGCACGATTCCCGAGGGCCACCGGATTTCGATGAGCTTCGCCGAGGAGTCCTTGCCGAGACCGGCCACTACGCGTTTATCGCTGGCGGAAAGATAGCCTGCCGCGGTATTTACCGTAAAGTACTGGGTCAGGCCGGAAGGGGAGACGACCTTGATGCGGGCTCCGATGCCATCGCGATTGGACCTGGTGCCCACCGTCTGAATGCCGATCCAGTTGTTGGAATTGCCGCCGTCGTTCCTCAGCAGATAGGCCTTCTGCCCAAGATTGCTCACCACCAGATCGATATCGCCGTCATTGTCGATGTCGCCGAAGGCTGCGCCGCGTCCCGCCCAGTTCCTCTGAAAAGCCTCCCCGGCTACGACTCTGGAGAAATGGCCCGAAGTGTTCCGCAGCAACAGGGGAGGCTCGAGGTAGCGCAGGTTGGGAGAGGTTTTTTCGATGGTATCCATGACATGGGACTGGGCGACAAAGAGGTCTTTCCACCCGTCATTGTCGTAATCAAAAAAATGGGTGCTCCAGCCGGAAAATGCCAGGGTGGCGCTGCCGATGCCGGATGCGTTGGTGACGTCCCGGAATGTGCCTGTGCCCTCGTTGCGAAACAACATATAGCGTTCGTTGGAAAGATCGGTGACCACAATGTCAGGCAACCCGTCATTGTCGTAGTCGCTGAAGTCGATTCCCATGCCGGCGAACGTTTTGCCATCCTCGTTGTAGCCGACGCCGGCGAGCAAGCCGACTTCGCTGAAGGTGCCGTTGCCGAGATTGCGGTACAGAAAGCACTGCACCGAGTCATTCGCGACAAAGATGTCGGTGAAACCGTCTCCATCGTAGTCCGCAAAGGAAACTCCCAGGCCCTTGCCGTGCGGATTGGCGATTCCCGCCTTCTGCGAAACGTCGGTGAATGTGCCGTCCCCATTGTTGTGGTAGAGAATGTTCGTCAGGCCACCGTAATTATCGGGATGGCAGTAGGAGCGAACGCCATTCGGCGGTCGTTCCCCACAATAGCGATTGTTTTTGAAGGTCCAATCCACGTAGCGAGTGACAAAAATATCGAGCCTTCCGTCGTTGTCGTAATCGAAGAAGCCCGCGCTGGCACTCCAGTTGCCGCCTCGAACTCCGGCTTTGTCGGTGACATCGGTAAAGGTTCCGTCGCCGTTGTTGTGATAAAGAATGTTGCCGCCGTAGCCGGTGACGTAGAGATCTTCGAAACCGTCGTTGTCGTAGTCGCCGACAGCCACGCCCATGCTGTAGAAGTTTTGCGGCATTCCGCTAAGACCGGCACGTTCGGTCACATCGGTGAAAGTGCCGTCCGGGTTCTGGTGGTACAGGCGATTCCAGAATTTCTTGCCGGACTTATCCGGCGTCTTTCCGTCGGGCATAGGATCGGAGAGTTGGGCGCCGTTGGTGAAGAAGATATCCAACCGGCCGTCGTTGTCGTAATCGAAGGCGGCCACGCCGCCGCCCATGGTTTCGATCAGGTATTTGTTCGAAGTGGCGGAATTCTCCTGGACGAAATCGATATGGCTCTGCGGGGTGATGTCAGTGAATTGCACGCCGGGCGCGGTCTGAGCGGCCGCCGCCAGTAACATCGAGAACAGCGCCAACGCGAGAACGAACATCCGGTAGCCTGCACGCAGCCGGCGAGGCTGCGAGTCACTGCTCACGCTCGCCTCCGGGATGGGGCGCGCCTCGACTCCTGGACACGTTGCGGCGCATCTTTTCCAGCTCATTGTTTTCCTGGTCCAGACGCGTGAACGACTCGAGCGCCTTCTTGCTCTCCTCCACATTGCCGAGCCTGCGGTAGATGCCCGACAAGACGTAGAAATAGGACGAGGAGCGCGAGTTCAGCGAGATGGCGTGGTTGAGAGAATCGGCGGCCGCCTGCAGTTGTCCCTGGCGCTCCTCGGCTCGCGCTTTCTGGAACCATGCGGAATCGGATTTGGGATCGAGTTCGAGAGCTTTCTGCGCGTAGTCGAGGGCCTTCGCAGGATCGCCGGTGCGATTGTAATAGGCGCTCAAGTTCACGTGGGCGGAAACAAATTTGCCGTGCCGCTGTTCGTTCAGGGCGATGGCTTTCGTGTAAGTCTGAAGCGCTCCGGCGTCATCGCCTAATGCTTCCTGGGCGAAACCAAGGGAGTCGATGGCTTCAATGTAGTCCGGATTGAGCCGGAGAGCTTCTTCAAATTGCTTGCGAGCGGCCAGCCAGTTGTCCTGCAAGGAAAACAGCTTGCCGAGATCGTAATAGCTCTCGCTGGAGTCTGGAGCGTAACGGATTGCCTGCTCGTATTCGGTTTTTGCAGCATCGAACCGCCCGATCACCATCAGATCCCGCCCTAGAATCTTATGGGCGTCGGCATTCTTTACATCCAGGCTGAGCGATCGGGACATGGATTGAATGGAATCGCCAATCTTCTTCTGCGCGAACTGGCTGTACCCGAGCGCATACCAGCCCCACGAGGAGTTGGGGTGCTCCTTCACGTAAGCAGCCAGCAATGGCTCAACTTCCTTGAAACGACTCTCTCGAATGTAGTTTTCGAATCCGGCTATTTTGGCGGAATCGTCTTCAGCGCGCACGCTCCTGTCAGAGGACTCGGGAGCGCCGACACTCGGAGCCCGCGCTTCAGCCGGTTTCAGCCGCGCCAGACTCTGCCGGGCGCTCAAGTCTCCGGGATTCAGCTCCAGCGCTTTTTCATAGGCCGCGACCGCTCCTTCGGGATCCCCCTCTTTTTCCAGAGCGATGCCCAGGAAATGCTGTGCCACGGGCGCGTTCGGCTGCAGTTTGATGGCGTGACGGAACTTGGCATCGGCTTCCTGCAGTTCGCCCTTCTGCAGGGCTACCCGGCCTTCGGAGATATCAAGCTCGGCATTCTGGTTTCGTTCGTCGGCTGAGGAAAGCTCCCGGCCTCTTTTAACCTCCGCTGCGCCTTCCTGTTGTTGCCCGCTGCGCGCCAGCGCCAGACCTAGCTGATAGTGCGCTTCGCCGCTGTTTGGATCCAGACGCGTCGCGTCGCGCAACTCGGCCACCGCGTCGCTGACCTTGGCGTCATGCAGCAAGGCTTTTCCTAAAGCCAGGTGTGCCCGCGCAAAATCCGGTGCGATGGAAATGATCTTGCGCAATTGCTCGATCTGCTTCTCACTGCCGTGGCTGGGACTATTGCCATACGCTTCGGCAAGGTTGAATTGGGCTTTGATCAGCGTGGGATCTACGGATATTGCCTTCTCTAACTCCCCGATGGCTTGTTCAACGTCCGAGAGCAGCAGTACGGCGCCAAGATTCGCATGAGCATCGGCGTAATCGGGACGAATCCGGACCGCGTCGCGAAACTCAGCGGTGGCTTTCTCGTCATCGCCGCTCTGCGCGAGGACCAGTCCCATATTGTTGTGCGCCTCGGCATAATCCGGCCGCAAGCGAATCGCCTCACGGAACTCGGCCAGAACCTCGTTGGTGTCCGCCCCCTTGCGTCCGAGCAAGAGTCCGAGCATGTTGTGCGCTTCCGGAATGCGCGCATCCTTGGCCGTAGCTTCACGCAAGGCAGTGATTGCCCCGTCCCAGTCGGGCGCGGGAAGAACGGAATTCGCATTGAGTCCCGCGTCAAACTGGGCGAGCGCTCTCTGCAATTGGTGCAGTCGAAGGAAAACAATTCCCAGATCGATGAAGTTGGAGGCGGCGGCCGGTGACAGCGCGATGGCCCGCTCCAGATTCACTCGCGAGCCCGGCAAGTCGCCCTCCTCGCGCTGCGCCATTCCGAGCAGCGCGTAGCTGGCGGCAGCCGAAGGGTCGAGGCGAATGCTCGTCTTGAGTTCCGTGACCGCCTTCTGCCTGGATCCGCTGTACCACAAGGCTGCACCGTAGTTGTAGTGAGCCTCGGCGGAATCGGGGCGCAAGGCGACTGCCCGTTCCAGATGCGGCAGCGCCGCCGGCGTGTCTCCCTGCTGGCCCAGAATGAATCCCAGAAGGTTATGAGCTTCGCCATCGTTCTCGTCGATCGCAAGCGCGTGCAAGAGTTGCTCCTTTGCGGCGTTCAGATCGCCGCGGGAAATGGCCGCCTGCGCCTCGGCGTGGGAGGGACTTGCGGCGAGGGACTGCGGCGAGCCTTTCCGCGTTGCAGCCGCTTCTTGCTTGAGCGTGAAGCCGAGCCCGTAGTACGCCTCCCGCATCTCGGGATCGATGTCGAGCGCACGTTCAAAAGCGGCCACCGCCGCCGCTAAATCCCCGTTCTGGCGCAGCGCCTGGCCGAGTTGGCATTGCACCGTCGGATTCTTCGGCTGAACCTGCACCACCCGCCGGAGATGAACCAAGGCCCCCGCTGCGTCGCCGTTTTCTCGCAGGGCCAGACCGAGGTTCAAATGTGCCGCCCAACTATTGGGTTCCAGCGCCAGGGCTTTCTGAAACGCGCTTACCGCTCCGGCCATGTCGCCGCTCTTGGCCAGCGCGGAGCCCAGATTGGTATGGGCCCGGGCGTATCTGGGATCGAGAGAAACTGCTTTGCGCAGTTGCGAGATGGCGTCGGGCAGGTTCCCCCTCCCCATCAGAAATGCGCCCAGCCAGTTATGGGCCGGGGCTGAATTGGGAGCGAGAATCACGGCCTGCTTGAAGGCCTCAAAGGCCTGCGGGTAATCGTTATCGTTCCAAAAGGCTTGTCCCAACTGTATGTAGAGCTTGGCGCTGCGGGGCTCATGACGCAGGGCGGCCTGAATCTGGGCGACGGAAAGGGCTGCGGAAGTGTTCTCGGACGAGGCGGCAGCCTGCGGGGAAGGGGCGGGACTTGCAGACGCCCATACTGCAAAGAGAAGTGGAATCACGCACGGAAATGCAAGGTGGAGTCTGCTGTTCATGGCCCTGGGGTGTGGCGCTCGAAAACGTATCCCCGTATGCTCTCACCCCAAGCCCAAGTATGCAATGCGGCGGCGGGGATCATTTAGCAGGCCCCGTTCTCACAGTTGTGCCAGTACATATCCCAGCCTAAGTACCGCGTTGTCGCCTCATGAACGGCCGCGGAGACCGTCGAGAGGTTGGCGGCCACGTGGTGCTCGAATCCGCGCTCGCAGATCAAATGGAGCAAGCGCTGCATATTCGGGATTTCAACCACACCCGCGCCCCCGAAGGTATTCAAAGCATCGTCGGTAAATCGTCCTTCGCCGACGTAGCCTCGCATTTTCCCCGAGGTGTCGTCGGTGGAGAAACGGGCGAAGCTCATTTTCTCCGGCCTGATCAAGCCCACGCAGGTTCCGAACGTATTCTCCTTGCCGACCGTGCCGGCAATGATTTCCTGGAAGTCCATTTTCACCGAGCGGAAGAAATGTTTGGGCAGGTTCGAGCAATGAAAGCAGACCGCTTTATTGGGATCCGACCCGTAGTTGTTATTCCAGTCCAGGAGCGCGGAAGGAGTGCGGGAGGCGAGTTGCAGGGCGTGCATTCCGAGCACGCCGCAAATGTCCACTTCACATGCGCTGGACAGCAGTTCGTTGCTCATCATGCTCATGACAGTGCAGGGAACGACGCCCAGGTTTTCCTCGATCGACGTCCAGCATTGAACGGCGCTGATCGTGACTTCGGTGGCTGCCATCCACTGGTGTACGACCGCGGCCAATTTCGCCATCTTCAACAATGCCGGCGCCGGCACGCTGCCGGTGTCGACATATTTCTTGATCTCCGCCAGTTTGGCCTGAGCCTGATCATCATTGTCCTGCATGCGATCAATGCGGCCCAGCACCTCGGACAGATCCAGAGTTTCGACCGAGATGCCATGAGATTCCAGAATCTTTTCGCTGTAACGCACGGTGTTAAATGCGGCGGGGCGCGCGCCGATCGCTCCTACTCGCAGGTTGCGAAATCCGTTCACCACGCGGCAGACGGCCGCGAACCACTCGAGATCTTTGGCGAATTCGGCCGAGTCGGGACTCTCAGTGTGCAGGGTAGTGAGCGAGTACGGAATGCCGTACTGCCGCAGATTGTTGCAGGCGGACATCTTGCCGCAGAAGCTGTCGCGGCGGTAAGCGATCGTCATTTTCGTGGGATCGTCAGGCGTGGCCTGAATGAGCACAGGAACGCGCAGATCGGCGAGCCGCAAAGTATCCGCAATCGCGCGCTCCTCGCCGAAGTTGGGCAGAGTCACAATAATCCCGTCGATGCGGTCACGGTTGCGCCGGAAAAGATCGGCACATCGGCGCGACTCCTCCCGGGTCTCGACAGCGCCGTACTTGCTCTCTTCCGGAGTCAGAGCGACGACATCGATGCCGGCAGCGCCCAGCACTCCCAGCATCTCCTCCCGTCCGCTCTTGGCCAAATGATCGGGAAAGAAACCGCGGTTACCCACGATCAGGCCCATCGTCATCCTCTTGGTCGACATAGCACGCCCTCGCAATTCGAAAAGTGGCGTCGCCGGCAAGAAAGTGAATCAACCGCCGCTCCGGGATCGACTCGGGGACGAGGAGGCAAGCCGTGCGCCCAGTTTTATAGTAATCGTTTACTCACCGCTAGCGATGTTTACCTTAGTCTCACGCCGCTTCAATTGCAACGTTTCTTATGCAGGGCCGAGGGAAGATTTTGTACGCGGGCGCAGCGCGGGAGACGATTTAGCGAGAGTCGGAGACTGGAGACTTCCGGGACTTTGTTTCCCCGGCCGCCTTGGGCGCCGGGTTCGGAGGCCTCTCTACCGCCAGGGCGGTGGACCGGCGCAGTACGAGACTGGTTACCAGTTCATAGTTCAGACTTTCATGCGATCCGGATTCGACTTCGTTCAACAGGGCATTGAACGCGATCCTGGCCAAATCACGTTGCGACATTTGCACCGTGGTCAGCGGGGGAATGGTGAACTCGGCCAGATGGATATCATCGAAACCGACAACCGAGAGATCATCCGGAATCTTGATGTCCTTTTCGTAAGCTTCCCGCAGCACTCCGATGGCAGTCATGTCGTTCGAGCACAGGACGGCCGTCGGCCGGTCGCGCAAGCGGTTCAGTTCCAGGAGAGCTTTCATACCCCCTTCCATCCTGTGGTCGCCCACCACAATCAAATCCGGTTCCAACCCGATTTCAGTCATTGCGGCTTTGAACGCCTCCCGTCTGGCACCGGCGGACTTCAGGTGCTGGGGGCCCGCGACAAATGCGATTCGCGTGTGCCGCAGCGCGGCCAGGTGCTGGACGGCCTGGCGGATACCGCTGAGATAATTTATGCGGATATTTGCGATGCCCGGGACGTTCGGCCCTACATCGACGAACACCAGCGGTACCTTACGGTCACGCAGGTGCTCGATCAGAGATTCCTCCATGCCGAAGGTTAAGATCGCCACTCCATCGACCCGCCGTTCAATCATTCTGCGGACGGAGGATTCCATGCGCTTGGGATCATGCACGGTGGAGGTCAACAGGATTTCGTAGTTATTCTCGACGGCGAGGTCTTCGAAGGTCTGAACGATTTCCGGGAAAAAAGGATTGGTGATCTCCGAAACGATCAAGCCGAAGATGCGGGTGCGTCCGAGTACCAGCGCTCGCGCCTGGGTATTGGGATAATATCCGAGTTCATCGACCACCTTCCAAACCCGTTTAGCCAGTTGCGGATCAACCGTGGGAACACGGTTAATGGCCCTGGATACAGTGGCGGTGGAAACTCTCGCCCTCCGGGCAATCTCGCGGATATCCATGGGGTAGAGTAGAGGGGTGCTACGCCGCACATCTTATCACGCGCCCACCGGGCGGACAGAAAACGTTTTCCGTTTCAGTCGGACAGCACACTCCCGAGCGGGGAAGCAGGTTCCGGAGCAGTGTCTTCGCCGCGGCGCGGCCGCGCGGCAACATGAGTGCTGCGGAGCCGGCCGCCAGGTGTTGGAGAACTCGCCGGCGATTCCAATGTTGCTTCATGCTGAGCTCTCGCAGCGAGTTTAGTGCGAGTCGCGAGCCACGCGCGCTCCGCTGCCACCTACCAGGAAATCCAGATCGGCTCCGAGATGAGCTTGTTGTACATGCTCGACGTAAAGCCGTTCCCAGCCGCGTGCAGGAAGAGGGGGCGCGGCCCATCGAGCGCGGCGACTGGCGAGTGTAGCGTCATCGACCTCCAGGCGGAGGGCGCGTTGCGCGACATCAAGGCTGACGAAGTCGCCGGACTGCGCCAGCGCCAGAGGGCCGCCCGCCGCCGCTTCCGGCGAGATGTGCAGAACTACGGTGCCATAGGCAGTGCCGCTCATCCGCGCGTCCGAGATGCGCACCATGTCGGTCACGCCCTTCCGCAGGAGTTTCGGAGGAAGAGGCATGTTGCCGACCTCGGCCATGCCGGGGTAGCCGCGCGGGCCGCAATTCTTGAGAACCATCACGCAGCTCTCGTCGATATCGAGCGCTTCGTCATTGATGCGGCCATGAAAATCCTCGATGGATTCGAAAACCACGGCACGCCCCCGGTGCTGCAGCAGGGAAGGGCTGGCGGCGGACAGCTTGATGACGGCGCCGTCAGGCGCGAGATTTCCACGCAACACCGTGATCCCCGCATTTTCCTTGAATGGCGCAGCGAAGGGATGAATGACGTCGCGATTCCAGCAGGGCGCTTCCTTGACGTTTTCCCAGATGGAGTTGCCGTTGACCGTGAGAGCACCGCGGTGCAGCGCTCCCGCCTCGCCCATTTCCCTCAGGACTGCGGGGAGGCCGCCGGCATAGTAGAGATCCTCCATCAGATATTTTCCGGAGGGTTGCAGGTTCACCAGGCAGGGCAGCGACGCGCCCAGGCGTTCAAAGTCATCGAGTGCGAGGGGTACGCCTATGCGGCCGGCGAGTGCGATCAAATGGATGACCGCGTTGGTCGAACCGCCAATGGCGGCATTGGCGCGGATGGCGTTTTCAAACGCCTCGCGCTTCAGGATGTGAGACATGCAAAGGTCCTCGCGAACCATCTGCACGATGCGGCGGCCGCTCAACTGCGCCAGCGTACTGCGGCGCGCGTCGACAGCGGGAATTGCTGCATTCCCCGGCAAGCTCATGCCGAGAGCTTCCACCATGTTGGCCATGGTGGAGGCCGTGCCCATGGTCATGCAATGGCCTTTGGAGCGGTGCATGCAGCTTTCCGCCTCGAAGAACTCGGCCAGCTTCATCTCACCGGCGCGCACCCGTTCGTGCATTTGCCAAACGCCCGTGCCCGATCCCAGATCGTGGCCATGAAATTTTCCTGAAAGCATGGGGCCGCCGGAAAGTCCGATGGTCGGTAGATCACAAGAGGCGGCGCCCATCAGAAGTGAAGGCGTGGTCTTGTCGCAACCCATGAGCAGCACCACGCCGTCCAGCGGGTTGCCGCGAATAGATTCCTCCACGTCCATGCTGGCCAGATTGCGGAAGAGCATGGCAGTGGGGCGCAGAAGAGTTTCCCCCAGCGATAAGACGGGAAATTCCAGCGGGAACCCGCCTGCCTCCCAGACTCCACGTTTCACGTATTCGGCCAGTTCGCGAAAATGGCCGTTGCAAGGCGTCAGTTCAGACCAGGTGTTGCAGATGCCTATGACGGGGCGTCCATCGAAGAGATCATGGGGCCAGCCCTGGTTCTTGATCCAGCTGCGGTAGAGGAAGCCCATCTTGTCCTGGCGTCCAAACCATTCCTGGCTGCGGAGTTTTTTCATGGATGCATGACTCGGAATTCGATTTTGATTGCCGTAGCGACCAAGGCGACTCGATGATATCGCAAGCGTCGGAGTAAACGTAATCTCAATTCCCTTGACGCGCCCGCCCGCACCCGGGATCGATGATCTCGCAAATCGCGAACAAGCGGGCATCGCGTTCCAGCGCACAACCAGGAAGGCGCGGTCCGGGGGCCAGCGTCGGTAAACGATTACCACGGCGCTATAATTCCGTGCATATCGCGCAAGAGGGAGAATCGTCATGGCACGAGACAAGGGAATATCGCGCCGGCAATTTGTCGGCACGGCAGCGGGAGTTGCAGCGATGTCATCTCTGGCATCCAGGTCTGTCTTCGCCGGGTTAACGGTGGAAGACAACGGGAGCGCGTTGCCCGCTCTCCTCGATGACCCCGCATGGAAGGATCAAGGAGTGGAGAATCTGGCCAAGTCTCCCCACGCAAAGTTGCGTGACATCCCCGTGCATGCCGTAACCATCCAGAGCGGCTTCTGGGGAAGGCGTCGCGAGATCAATGTGGGGAAGAGTATCCCCACTATGCATGAATTGCTCGAAGCCAACGGGCGCATGAACAATTTCCGCCGCCTGGTCGGGAAGAGTAGCGCCCCGCAGATCGGCCCCGTGTTCTCTGATTCCGACGTGTACAAGTGGACGGAAGCCGTGGGATTCGTCCTGCAGTCGGGAGATCGCCCGGAGTTGCGGGCCATGGCCGAGAAACTCATCGACGAAGTCGTAGCCGTTCAGGAACCCAATGGCTACCTCAATACCTATTACCAGGAAGAGCACAAGTCACTGCGGATGCTTCCGCAAACGCAAACTACCGGGCACGAACTCTACAACATGGGCCACATGCTGCAAGGGGCCATTGCTTACTACCGCGCGACTGGAGACCGCAAGCTGCTGGATGCAGGCATTCGCTTCGTGAACGATTTTCTGCTTCCCAATTACGGCCCTGCTCCAAAGAAGCCGATCGTTTCGGGACATCCGGAAATCGAGATGGGCCTGATCGAACTCTATCGCATTACCGGCGATAAGCGGCAACTGGATTTGGCTGGCTACATTCTGCAGGGAGACAAGCGCATCGAACTTCCGGAGCACCGGACGATTTACATGTACAGCGGCACTCCGTTCACCGCCAGAACCAAGCTCGAGGGGCACGCGGTTCGCGCCATGTACGCGTGCTGTGGAGCGACCGATTACTACATGGAAACGGGCGATGCGGCGTACTGGCAGACCTTGAACAGCCTCTGGGACGACATGACCTCGACCAAGATGTACGTCACCGGAGGGGTCGGCTCGCGCTCGGATGGCGAGGCTTTCGGGGACGCCTACGAATTGCCCAACTTCCGGGCCTACGGGGAGAGTTGTGCCGCCATCGGCAACATGATGTGGAACTGGCGCATGCTGGCGGTCACCGGCGACGCCAAGTTCACTGATGTGATCGAGCGAGCGCTGTATAACGGCATCAACTCCGGAATGTCGCTGGATGGCGTGATGTATTGCTATCGCAACCCGCTGGCCTTTGACGCCACCACGGGCGATAAGATCCGAAATCCCTGGTACGACGTGACCTGCTGCCCGCCGAATCTCGAGCGCACCTTCGGCTCGCTGCCGGGATATTTTTACAGCACGAGCAGCGATGGTGTGTACGTCCATCTGTACGACAACTCGCAACTCGATTGGCACCTGGAAAATGGCACCGGGCTGAAGATTACGCAGACCACCAAATATCCCTGGGATGGCGGAGTGGAGATGGCGATTACGCCCGCGCAGCCGTCCGAGTTCAGCGTCTATTTGAGGATTCCCGGATGGGCGGATCGGGCCGACGTGACGGTAAACGGAAAAGCGTGGAGCGGCGTTACGCCGGGAAAGTATTTAGAAATTCGACGGCGGTGGTCGCAGGGCGATGTGATCCGTCTGCAGGTGCCCATGAACCCGCAAGTGCTCACCGCGAATCCGCGCGTGGCTGACGATACCGGCCGCGTAGCGGTTCAGCGGGGACCCCTGGTTTATTGCCTGGAAGGCATCGATCAACCTCAGGGAGTCGAACTGAGCGAGGTCGGCCTGCGGTTGGGGAAGAGGCCCGAGTCGGAGTTCCACAGCGAATTCAAAGGCGATCTGCTGGATGGAATCGTCGTTTTGCAGCATCCCGGCTTGGTGACTGAAAGCGGCGCGTCCAGTTCTGTTCTTTACCCGCGCTACCGGGGAGAGTCCGTCAAGACCCGCCGGGTTGATCTCACGTTTATTCCGTATTACGCCTGGTCCAACCGCATGGCGACCGGGATGCAGGTATGGACGCCTGTGCTGGAATCCTGATTGCCTCCGGGGATTCCGTTGGGCAAGATTCGAGGACGGGTCGATTGTTGCGCTGGAGAATTGCGGTCCTGGTGAGTGCGGCGATAGCCATCAGCTATCTGGACCGGCAGACTCTTCCGGTTGCGGTGAATGCCATCGCGAAGGATATCCCTCTTTCCAACCAACAGTTCTCCACTTTGCAGTCTGCCTTCCTGCTCTCTTACGCGTTCATGTACGCCGGCGGAGGGAAGTTGGCGGACGCTCTGGGAACGCGCACCGGCTTCACCGTGATCATGATTTTCTGGTCGCTGGCTTGCGCGAGCCACGCGCTGGCAATAACTTTTGGAATGCTGGCCGTAAGCAGGTTCCTGCTGGGGATGGGCGAAGGAGGCGGCTTTCCGGCCGCGACACGAGCGGTGGCCGAGTGGTTCCCAACGAGCGACCGTGCCACCGGAATGGGCATTATTAACGCCGGAACGTCGGTCGGAGCGGTCATTGCTCCGCCTCTTATCGCCGTCATTCTGAGCTTTGCGACCTGGCGCTGGATCTTTGTGCTCTCGGGCGCGCTCGGCCTTTTGTGGACGGCGTGGTGGCGGCTTTCGTATTTCGTCCCGAAGCCCGAGGCGCTGAAGCTCCAGGAGCGAGAGATACCGCAGGCGCCGGCAGTTGATCCCCGCTGGATCTCGCTGCTGCGCATCCGGGAGGTCTGGGGAATGGTCGTCGCTAAATTCCTGAGTGACGCCGCCTGGTACTTTTATCTCTTCTGGTTGCCGAAGTACTTGTACGACGCGCGCGGGTTCGACACGAAGGCGGTGGGAACATTTGCCTGGATCCCGTATGCTGCGGCTGGAATCGGTTGCCTCGCCGGCGGCTGGTTCTCAAGCTCCCTGGTGCGCCGTGAATTCTCACTGGGCGTGGCGAGAAAGCTGGCTCTCGGGCTGAGTGCGGCCGTCATGCCTCTGATTATTCTGGTGCCGCACGTTGCGGTATCGTGGGCGATCACAATTTTCAGCATCGCCTATTTTGGCCAGCAGTCCTGGTCAACTTTGATTATGGTTTTGCCAGCGGATTTGTTGCCGCGGCGGGTAGTCGGCTCCGTCGCCGGACTCGTAGGCTTCGGAGGAGCTATGGGGGGAATCGCGTTCGGACAACTCGTCGGCTATTTGCTGGATCACGGTATCGGCTACGGTACGGTGTTCACGCTGGCGGGAATGTTCCATGTAGCGGCATTCCTCGTCATTCTCGGCGCGATTCCCGCCTTTCAACCTGCGGATGTCGAGCGCCGCTTGAGATATCAAGGAGCGCAATGAAGATCAAAGAGATTCGCACGCGAGTGTTCCGCTGGCGAGGCAAGACGGCCCCCCTGCCGCCGCACTTCTGTACGAATCCCATGGACCTTCTGCAGTTGCCGCAAGCGTCCATGGGCACATTCACTTTTCATGGATGGCTAGTGGTCGAGGTTTTCAGCGATGATGGCCTCGCAGGGATAGGCAATGCGGCGCTGGCTCCGCAGCTTGCCAGGCAGGCCGTCGACCTTTACCTCAAGCCACTGTTGATCGGGCAGAACCCCTGGGATGTCGAGTTCCTCTGGCAGCACATGTATCGCAAGACCATGGCGTTCGGCCGCAAGGGAATTGGCATGGCGGCGATCAGCGCCGTCGACATTGCCCTGTGGGATCTTCTGGGGAAAGCGGCCAAGCAACCCGTCTTCCGCTTGCTGGGAGGAAGGACGAAACCCAGAATCCCGGTGTATGCCAGCCGCCTCTATGCGGCCGAGTTGAGTGACTTGGCTGCGGAGGCAAAACGCTATAAAGAGGACGGCTTCAGGGCGATGAAGCTTCGTTTCGGATGGGGACCCGTGGACGGAGCCGCGGGGATGCAACGCAACGTCGACCTGGTTCGCACTGTGCGAGAGACGGTGGGAAACGATGTCGATGTTATGGCTGACGCCTACATGGGATGGACGCTCGATTACGCGAAGCGAATGCTCCCCCTGCTGGAGCCCTTTCATCTTCGCTGGCTGGAAGAGCCCGTTATCCCGGATGACATCCGGGGCTATGCTGAGTTGAAGTCGTACGGGAGAATTCCGATTGCGGGAGGCGAGCACGAATTCACTTTGTTTGGATTTCGTGATCTGCTGCAGGCGCGCGCCTTGGACTACATTCAGTTTGACACCAACCGGGTGGGCGGAATCACCCAGGCGCGCAAGATTGCCGCCCTGGCAGAATCGCACGGTATTCCAGTAATCCCGCACGCGGGCCAGATGCACAACTATCACGTAGTCATGGCAAGTCTCAATTCGCCGATGGCTGAGTATTTTCCGATGGTGGATGTCGAAGTCGGGAATGAACTCTTCTGGTATCTATTCGCCGGGGAGCCAAAGGCCAAGGACGGATTCATCGACTTGTCCGACGATGTGCCCGGTCTCGGCCTGTCCATTCAGGAGAAGAACCTGCGGGAATTCGAGGTTATCGAATAGAGGAGTAAAACAGAACTGATGACGCGGCTCGTTCAACTGAAGAAGGGACCTGTGCGGCGCGTAGCGCTGGTGGAAGAACCGCAGTTGCGCATACTCGACGGCTGTACCTCCGTCTATGAGCTGGCAATCTCCGCGCTGCGGACGGGATCGAAGCTCAATGAATTGGCCCAGAAGCGGCTGACCCTGGAGCGCCTGGATTACGATCTGGTGTACGGAGGGAAATCGGAATGGAAGCTC
The DNA here is from genome assembly GCA_035651855.1 of Candidatus Sulfotelmatobacter sp. Classification (GTDB taxonomy): domain Bacteria; phylum Acidobacteriota; class Terriglobia; order Terriglobales; family Acidobacteriaceae; genus Sulfotelmatobacter. The sequence continues at coordinate 15,503 of DASREX010000095.1, read as the reverse complement.
CTGCCGCCGATCGATCATCCCGAAGAGCCCGCCCGCTGCATGATCTCGGGGACCGGCCTCACCCATCTGGGCAGCGCACGCGACCGCCAGTCGATGCATGCCGTCGCGGCCGGCGAAATGACCGACAGCATGAAGATGTTTCATTGGGGCCGGGAAGGAGGCCGTCCGGCGGCTGGACAGGTCGGCATTCCTCCAGAATGGTTCTACAAGGGGACGGGAACGAGTCTGCGCGCGCACGGGCAGCCGCTCGAGATTCCCGGTTATGCAGAGGACGGCGGCGAGGAGGCGGAGATTGCCGGCATTTACCTGGTGGGCCCGGATGGAACGCCCCATCGCGTGGGAATGGCTGGCGGCAACGAATTCTCGGACCATCGCTTCGAAAAGAAGAACTACCTCAATCTGGCGGGATCGAAACTGCGTACCTGTGCGCTGGGGCCCGAACTCGTGTTAGACCCGCAGTTTTCTTCCGTGGCGGTGAACGTGGAGATTACCCGCAGCGGGCGGCAGCTATGGGCGGGAACGTTTCGAACTGGCGAGGATGAAATGTGCCACAGTCTGCGAAACCTCGAGCACCATCACTTCAAATTCGAAGCGCACCGTCGCCCCGGAGACGTGCACGTGCACTTCTTCGGTACCGATTGCCTTAGTTTCGGAGCCGGCATCAAGCTGGAAGATGGCGACAGCATCCAGGTTTCGTTTGAGGGATTCGGCCGTCCGCTCCGCAATCCGGTGCATGTGGCAAAGCCGGAGGCTATCCCCATCGAAGTGAGTTCGCTAGGGTGAGAGAAATGTCCAAACCCGCTGTCGCAATTCTAGGCTTGGGAATCATGGGAGGGGGGATGGCTTCCCGCCTCCTTTCTAGGGGATTTTCACTCACGGTGTACAACCGGTCCCGCGAAAAAGCAGAGAAATACGCCGCTTCCGGAGCCTTCGTGGCCGACACTCCTCGGCAGGCGTCGGCGCGAGCGCAGGTAGTGATCGCCATGGTGGCGGATGATGCCGCATCCCGCGGCATTTGGCTCGGGCCAGACGGCGCGCTCGCAGGGGCCGCTCCCGGGACGCTGTTGCTCGACTCCAGCACGATCTCGGTTGCGTGGGTGAAGGAACTGGCCGGGGCGGCGGCGGAGAAAGGATGCGAGTTGTTGGACGCGCCTGTTACCGGAACAAAACCACACGCGTCGTCGGGCGAATTGTTTTTTATGGTGGGCGGCTCGGCCGCGGGCTTCGATCGCGCGCGGGAAGTACTTTCCGCGCTGGGAAGGGAAGTGCTGCACCTCGGCCCTGGCGGCAGCGGAGCACTGATCAAGCTGATCAACAATTTCGTCTGCGGAGTCGAAGCCGCTTCCTTCGCCGAGGCAATGGCGCTGGTGAACGCCAGCGGCCTGGATCGCGAAAAATCCATTGCGGTTCTCGGCAACAGCGCGCTCGCCAGCCCCCTGATCAAGCGAATGCTCGCCAGCATGGGCGCAAATGATTTCACTCCCAACTTCCCCCTGAAACTCATGACGAAGGACATCGGATACGCTATCAACGAGGCGGGCAGGATTGGTGTTCCACTCCAGACCGCGCGTCCGGCGCTGGATGTTTTCAGGAAAGCTGTGGAGAAGGGCCTGGGCGATCAAGACTTCTCGGCGGTAGTTAAGGCTGCGGGGAAGAGCTGAGACGGTTACCAGGCGATCCGCACCAGCGACATCGCCTGCCGCGGCAAAGAGAAGTGCAGTCGCAGCGAGCCCTTCCGGATCGGCGCCGACTCAGGAGAGGCCAGAAGCTGGAGCTGTCCTTCCTTCTGCAATTGCTCATATTGGGAGGCGGAGAGCGTCTGCGGCGATCCCATTTGCTGCCATGCGGTGAAGGCATTGCTGTGACTCGAGTCGATGCGAAGGTGCTCCACCATGGCGCGCGTCACCTCGGCTGGCAATCCGTCAACAATTAGATCAATGTCGGCCGCCGGCGCTGAGACGTCGTCATCATGGTAGTTCCAGATCAAGGCCTCGATCTCGCGGTCTTTGCGCCCAGCGATCAGGTTCACATCCGGTTCATGGCGAACGCCCCGCGCCAGAACATCTTCCGTCGCCAAGGCTGCTGAACTGGTCGCTCGCACCCGCTCGCTGCCCAACAATCCAAACATCCGGAAGGCATTCAGAACGGGCTTGTCGATGCCGTTGGTCGCCAGTTCTCGAAAGCCGGCAAACGGCGGTTGGTCCTCGAACTCGAATGCCCAGGTCACTGATCCCAAAAAGTTCATCTGCTCGTCTCTGGCCAGTTCATAGATTCTGTCCAGGACTTCGGTGGTGTAGATGGCGTAGAGAGGCCCGTTGCGATACGAATTTTGCGGATTCGTTTTTGCCGAGCACGCGGCGCAACCTTCCGGGTCAGATTCGCCAAGCACGATGGGCGTATGCCGCCACTGCGGGAACGATGCCACAATCTTAAAGCCTTCTTCAATGGACGCCAGTTGCCGTGCGATGCCCATTTGCACATGATTTCCCTCCCATTTCGGGGAACCCTTCGGGTGATAGGAGATGAAATCAAGGCGCGAACCGATCTTTCCGCTGGAGTAGTTTTTTCCGTGAGCACAATGCTCCAGAAAGAGGCGCAGGAAGTCGGCCGCCTTCGCATTCGCGGGGCCGGTGCTATCTGGCCCTCCGATGCGCGCTGCCGGGAATGCCCGCAGGATTGCCTCCGCCGAGAAGTCGTAGAGCTTGAAATATTCCTCCGGGGTGCCCTTCCAATACGGAATATCCGGCTCGTTCCAAACTTCCCAAAGCCAGGTATTCACTTCTTTATCGCCGTATCGAGCGCGGAGATGGCGCGCAAACTGGAACACAAGTTCCGCCCACTTCTGATAGTCCCTGGGTGGATATGCCCATCCAGTAAAGATATCGCCGTCGGGAAAAGTGTGACGATAGGGTTGAGGATGACTTGAGAGAGCTTCGGGCATGAACCCGACTTCGACCAAGGGCTTGATGCCTGCCTCATGGAAAGCGTCGAAAATCTGGTCGAGAATCGTCCAGTTGTACACCGGCTTGCCCGCGGAATCCTCGGTATAAACGTTCGTCGAGCCCCACTTCAACGAAGAGGATCCGTCCCCCGAGGTCAGGAGATTGTGCACGCGCACATAAACCGGAGCGCGAGACAAAGCCGATAGTTCCGACAGCAGCTTCTTGCCGTTTGGGGCATAGCTGTAGTTTGGCTCGTCATAACCGAAGTACGTCCAGATTGGAGCCAACGCTCCATCGGACTGATTCGCGTGTACAGCCATGTGCACGGTTGGCTGAGTCTGTTGCGGCCAGGAGGGCAGGCTTGAGAGGATCGCGAGCAGAACAAAAATGCCCGTTCTGACACACCACTTGGCTGTTCGCGCAGAGCAAAGCAAGGGGTTACGCATGGGTCCGACGCATCATACGTCCGGGAAGCCGCGTTAGACTACTATGCATCGGAAAATTCACGCAATTATGCGTTCCGCAAATCCGCGGGGACGCCGGACACCATGTTAGTTCGCACTACTGGGAAAGTTCTTGCAGACTACGGCCTTGGCGCAATCGGCTGACAGCCGAATTGGACCGATTACTTCGGCTCTGCGGAATCGCGACTTCGAAATGAGATGCTCTGTACGTTCTGTATGTCCGGTGGCCGATATGAGAAAGCGGACGCTGACTTCGAAAGAGCCGAGCAGTTCGCACAATGTCCTGCCCGCTTTAGAGAAATCGTTTACCAGGAAATCCTATGACCGCGGGTGGCCCGGCGTCAATCGCATTCGCTGCATCTCTGCAGATGGAGCAGGAACCCGGCTCAGGCAGCGGTTTCGCGAGTGACGATCTCGTCGATCTCAGCGATTTCGGCGGCGTTCAGGCGAAAGGTAGCCGCGCCGATGATCCCCGCCACCTGTCTGCGGTCGCGGAACCCGACAATCGCTCCCGTCACCGCCGGATGGTTCAGGGTCCAGGCAATCGCCACTTCGCCGGGGCTTCGGCCGTGCCGATTGCCGATCTCGCGCAAATGCTCGACTACTTTCAGATTTCTCGATAGCGCCGGCTCATGAAAGCCGGGGAGATTCCGCCGCCAATCCTCCGGCAGAAAGTTCGCCACACGCTCCCGCGTCATCGCCCCCGTGAGCAGGCCGGCGTACATCGGCGAATACACGATGACGCCGATGTTCTGCTGCCGGCAGAAAGGAAGAACGTCGCGCTCGATCTCACGCCGCACCACGGCGTAGGGCGGTTGCAGAGAAGTGATGGGCGCGATGGCCTGAGCCCGCTTCATCTGGGCCACGCTGAAATTCGACACCCCGATAAAACGAACTTTGCCTTCTTTCTTCAGGCGGGCCAGTTCGGTCCAGCCTTCCTCGATGTCCTCGTCCGGTTCCGGCCAATGGATCTGGTACAAGTCGATGGCGTCCACTTTCAGCCGGCGCAGGCTGTCTTCGCATTCGCGCCGGATCGACTCAGCCTTCAGGCTGGCCCCAACATTACCGTGCTGGTCCCAGACCCGCTCGCATTTGGTGAAGATGTAGGGCTTTGGACTGCGGCCCTGGATGGCCCGTGCCACCATTTCTTCGGAATGGCCAAGTCCATACAAGGCAGCGGTGTCGATCCAGTTCAAGCCATAATCGAGTGCCGCGTGGATGGCAGGGACTGAATCCTCATCACTTTGCGGGCCCATACTTCCATTCCACCCGCTCCCGCCGATCGCCCAGGCCCCGATTCCGATGGGGGTGATCTGAAGATCGCTGTTGCCAAGACGACGAAGTTCCATGCGTTTTTTTCCTGACTTCGAAGCCAGTTTGACAGAAATACCGGAAAAAAGCCTAATGCAGGGAGGCGGTTTTAGCAAACGCTTACTGGCAATTCGGCCCCCGTCCGCCCCAACCCCTCAATTGACCTTCACGGTTATGACCGACACGGAGTGTTCCGGAAGAATGACGGCGAAAGGCGAAGTGTTCACCGGGCTCTCCGTGATGCGCACCAGGTCGGGATGAGCGAAGTCATTCGCTACGCTCAATCCGCCTCCGTTCAATGTTTCCAGATGTGCCTCTGGCGAGATGTGAGCTCCATTCACGAGTACTTTCATCGATACCGCATGAGAGGGGTCGGTGTTCACCACTTTGATGAATATCCGGCGGCCATCCGAGGAACGGGTCGCGACTGCGTCGATCGTTGGTACATCCGTTCCTTCGAGAGAGGAATTGAACGCCGGTCCGCTTAGGGTGCTGGCCAGTCGCTCGGCTCCAAGGTGAGACGCGTACAGCTGATTCACCAGATAAGTTGGCGTGACATAGACAGCATGCCGGCTTGCCTGGACGATGCCTCCGCTCCATCCGTTCACCATGTCCGATACCGCACTCATCTGAACCACATCACCGGTGCGCTCGAAAACATTCATGAGTCGCGCCGCGTAGACGGCCGACTGCATGGAGTGCTGCGCGGGAACCGGCAATGTCGTGTTCCACTCGTTAACCGCCAGTTTGATGTCGTGCCCGGGCACGAGTTCCTGAAACATCTGCTTCATCTGAAGATAAAACTTCTCGTACCGCAGCGGGTGCGCCCGTAGATTGTCAGCGTCTCCCTTCATTTCGGCGGGACCGTAGTAGTGATGAACCGACAAGTAGTCGATGTTCCTCCCGGCCATTTTAAGAACGGTTTCGTTCCAACTCAGATTGTTGTCGCCGGTGGCAATGATCTTGATGGAGGGATCCACGGCACGCATCTTCTCCACATAGCGGTTCAGATTCGCGGCGTAAGTACGCGCATCGCTGTGGCCCCGGACCCAATCGCCCCAGATCTCGTTGCCGATCTCCCAATAGCGCACGCGGAACGGTTCCGGATTGCCGTTGGCCGCGCGGATGGAGCCATACCTCGAATGGGCGTCTCCATTGCAATATTCCACCCAGGCCGCCGCTTCCTCTGCGGTCGCCCCGCGCCCTTCCACGTTGACGGTGATCGAGGGTTCCGCGCCGACTCTCCGCGCGAATTGAATGAACTCATCGGTTCCAAAATTACTGGGTTCCAGTTCCTTTGCCCAGGACTCGTTTATCCACACCGGCCTGCGGTCGCGAGGACCGATCCCCCACTGCCAGTGATAATCCTGAGCGACGTTTCCCCCGGGCCATCGGATAAACGCCGGGTGCAGCGCCGCCACTAGTTGCTCCACGTCATGGCGGACGCCGCCTTGCGCGTCTCCCGGCAACAATGAAACCTGATCGAGCCATACGCGCCCGTTGCCCTCAAACAGAATCGCCAGTTTTGCCAAAGGGTCGGATTTGACGGGCCGGAGCGTGAACGAGTAATTCTTCCAATCCCCGGAGATCTCTCTGAGCACAGCGCTCGCGTACTGTTCTCCTCCGGTCTGATCCGCCTCCAGTGTGATGACGGCATTCCCCACATAATCTGCGCTCTTGAGCCAGACATATCCGCGATAGTCGAGTCCCGCGCGCACGGGAATCCATCCCTGGTGGACGCCTCGCCGCTGCGGGGCCTCTCTGTGGACATCCACGCGAAGCGAGTGCTGGCTCGGGAGCGTATTCTCGCCTCCAACAGTGGGAAGATAAACGCCGGAGTCCCAGGAGAAGCGCAACCCACCGTCATCGTTTCTATCGTCGGGATCGCGCTCCCAGTACCGCGGCAGCCCCAGGGCATTGGGCTGCTCGTCGAAGCCCCGGTCACGCACTAATTCCGCATCGAGGCCGCCTTTAATGTCCTGGAACATGAACTCCGCGAATTGCCCGTACAATGTTGGACTGATGGAGTTCTCGACCTTGCTTGCGTCGATCGTGAGTGTCGCTGCCGCGTTCTGCGCTCTCGCTGCGCACAGAAAACAATTCAGCAGCAATACTTGCTGCAGTAAACGCGAAACGGTGCGGGCTGCAGTATGGCTGTAGGGCGTCATGGTGTGAAATGCCTTTGCGTTCCCGGAATTAGAGAACGTAGTATGCCTTAAATCATCCGGCGTGCTAAGGGGACGTGCGATCCGGAAACGCAGACTTCGCTTTATCCGCCGGACTGGAGGATTGCGGATCAGGCCCGGCAGTTCTGGATTGGGAGATTTGGGCGGGGCCGCGTTTTGAAGATAGCTTAGCTCCCGACCCGGCCAGTGCGCAGAGAACGTAGAACAGCGCCGCATTCGCCGGTACATGCAAGTTGAAATCGACCAGGCTGTGCAGCAGTAGCCCGGTACATCCCAGCAAGGCGGCCAAAGAAACCGCCGCGTCCCACTTGAATTCCCAGCGGCGGGAGGTCGGGAATCCATTTCGATAGAGACGGAAGACGAACCAGAGCATGAGCCCGAATCCGATTACGCCCGTCTCTACCAGCAGCTGCGCATAGTCATTATGGGCCTCGTTCACGAAGAGATTGGTGTAGAAACTTCGGAAGGCCGGATAGATGGTGGGAAAAGTTCCCAGACCCCATCCCAACAGCGGCTTGTGCAGGAACATTTTCAGGCAGTCCCGGGTGATCTTGAAACGCATGTCGGGGCCCAGTTCCCCAAGGCGGCCCAGAACCTGACCTTTTCCCAGGAACAACAGGAAACCAAGAACTGATAGGCAAATGCTAAACGTACCCAGCGCAATCTTGATATTTCTCTTCTGGTAAAGGGCAATGGCGATGAAGGCAAGGACTTCGAAAGCGAAAGAGAGCATTCCGCCGCGCGAGCCCGAAAGAACGATCGTGGACGCCATCAGTACGGCGCAGAATCCCACCAGAACCCTCTTGGCGCCGCGTACCATGCGCCCCATCGCGATTACCAGCGGGAATGGAACCAGCATTTCCATGAGGCCGGCATAGTGGTCATGATTAACGTAGCTGCCGTAGATTGAGCCGTGGAAGCGTGGAGTGTAGAACCAGAAGAATTTGCCGCTGGAAGTCAACTCCTGGGCCAGGGCATAGAAAGCGTAGGCCACTCCAAAGACGATCAGGGCCATGCCAAATCTTTCACGCGCGTTTTCCCCCTGGACGGATTCTGTCGCGATCAGCAGCACCATGCCGTAGGCGACATATTGAAGCAATTCGTACTTTGTGACGTAGGGATACGCAGAGATACGAAAGGCCAGCTGCGCGATGAGGAGAGCAAAGAAGCAGAAAGCGGGAAGGTAAAGCGGATTGTCGGCCACCTTGAACCGTCCGGAAAACGTCTGTTTTCCTGCCCAGACCAGAAATAAAAGCGCCGCGGCGGCCTCGAAGGTAAATGTGGACCACTCGTCCACGGCGCCAAACGCCAGGATCGCGAAGAAGAGAACTGCGCTCAATCCGGCGACAAACCACGATTGCTGGTTCCGAGGCTTCCGATCAGGAACTAGATCCAGCTGGACCGAATCGGCGGTGTCGATGACCAGATGCGATGAGAGTCTCAATGTGTAGATCCTGAACCGCTGGCTTCCACCAGCCTCACATCATCAACCCACAGTTTGCCCCGGATCAGAGGGGCAGGCGGTTCGCGGGTTATTTTGATCAAAATCAGCTTGGTTTGCGGCCCGGTATGAAACCGTGCTTGTTGCTTATGCCAGGGATTGCTGCCCAGCAGGTCATCGGTCAGCACGTAAGAAGCCAGGGTATAAGCGTCTCCCAGTTGGAAGCGGGGGCCGCTCGCGCTGTCGATGTCCTGAGTCTTGGATTGCGCGCTGAAATCGTAGTCGGTGTCGGGCTTCACGGGAACGAATTGCGCGATGCCGACATCGGGGGTGCTCCGTCCGCCGAAGGTTACTGAGAGGGAGCGCGTGCCCGCGTAAAACTGATCGGTATCGATCGCTAACCGGGCGTCGGGCTTTGGTTCGTACCACCAGTCGAAGCCGCCGTTCAGCAGAGTCTCCTCGAAGCCGCCATTTACGATCAGGTTTGCTGGGGAGGGAAGATAGGGCCGGATTTCGCGGTTGATCTGGGCCAACTGTTGCCACGCCGCGCTGGCTGCAGCTACCTCATGGTTGGCGATCAGCAGCCGGAAATAGGAAAGCGCGGCCCTGGCGTCAAAAGGCTGCTGCAAGCTTGTCAGGCGTTCCCACGCAACTTTGGCGGCGGCAATTTCCTGCTTCACGACCAGCAGGTGCAGGAACGACAAATACAATTCTGGCCTTTGCGGCAAGGCAAGCGAGAAGATCTGATTGGCGTCTCCGCTGGCTCGCCAGCAAAGCTGCAGGGTGGAATCCACCGAATCCGGATCATTTGCCAGTACGGTGCGGAAGTAGGGCAGCGCCTTCTCGACATCGCCCTGGAGCAGGAAGAAATTGGCCGCTTCCCAGGCGACATGCGGCGTCATGGGGTCGGCGGCGGCGGCCCGCTGAACGGCTTCTGCCTGGCTCTCCGTACGTCCAGCGAGTTGATAACTTCCGGCCAGATCCAGCCAGTAGCTGGACTGGTAGGGATTCAGAGTGGTTGCAATCCGGAAATTTGTGATTGCGGCATCTACATTCGCCACCGAGAGCGCGAGATTGCGGGCGAGAAGGGCACGGTACTCGGCATTCGAAGGCTCCAGTTGTATTGCTTTTTCCACGCCCGCAGCGCCGGGCCGCGCCGCTAAGTGGGCCGCCCAAAACACGCGTCCTGCCAGCAGCAGATACGCTGCGGTGAGTACGAAGCAGGCCCCGGCGAAAGCGAGCCGGCGACCTGGAGACTGCAATTCCATCTGCATCTGTGTGGGTGCTGCCAGTAAAACGGACGATTAACCCCTGTGCAATCTGAAGCGCGCCGCATCAGGAAACTTTGCCGATGGGCTCTTCCTTCTGCTGTTCGTCGTAGTAATGGTCCGAGTATCGTCCGCCGTAGTAGTAATAGCCTTCCGTCGAATGCGTATTCAGGGCATTGAGCACGATACCCATGACCCGCGCATTGACCTGCATGAGCAGGTCACAGGCGCGACGGAGAACGATCTTGGTCGTTTTGCCGGAGCGGGCGACCAGGATGACCCGGTCCGCTTCGGGGGACAAAACAACGGCGTCGGTCACGGACAAACAAGGCGGGGTGTCAATAACCACATGGTCAAACTGAGTTCGCCAGTGTGCGATCTGCTCCTTCATGACAGCGGAGCCCAGCAGTTCCGCAGGCTGAGGCGGAATTGGACCCGCCGGCAGGATGGTCAAGTTAGGAACGTCGGCGAAGGGCATCGCGACATCCTCAAATTTATCGGCGCCGCTGATCAAAGTGCTCAGGCCTCCGCGCGAGCGAAATCCGAACATCCGGTCAATGCCGGGCCGGCGGAGATCAGCGTCCACCAGCAATACTCGGCCACCTCGCTGGGCCAGGACCAGGGCAGAATTAGCGCTGATCGTGGTCTTTCCCTCCTGAGGCACCGCGCTGGTGACCACGATGACCTTGGGCGGAGCGCCATACGAGGAGAGCAGAATCGAAGTTCGCAGGGACCGGTAGGCTTCCGCGGCCTCGGATTTGGGCCGGGCAAAGGTGATCAGAGCCGACGATTGCGCTGGTTCCAGTTCGATCGCGGAAGGCTTCAGGCGCTTGCGCAGGGATCCGTTGGATGACATCTGCAACGGAATGGTTCCCAGGGCCGGCAAGCTCGAAACCATGCTGATCTCTTCGATGGTGCGGATACTGGTGTCCAGACTTTCCAGCGTGAAGGCCAGTCCCACACCGCACGCCAGGCCGAGCAGCAGACCGAACTGGATGTTTCGTGGAACGTTGGGCTTGATAGGGCTGGTGGGCGTCCTGGCCACATCGACCACGCGAATGTTGCTGGAGCGCAACCCGGCGCTTACCCCGGCCTCTTTCAGGCGCTGCAGCAAATCCTGATAGAGTTGCCGATTCGCTTCCGCATCGCGTTTCAGGACGGAATATTCGATCGCGCTTTCGTTGAGCTTGTTGGCTTCCTGCTTTTGCTCGTTGAAGGCAGTGACCAGCAGATTCTCCCTTTGGAGGGCAGCCAGGTATTCTTCGCGGATCTGCTCCTGCAATCGGCCCTTTTCGGCGGCGATTTCTTTGTCAATCTGCTTGATCTGGTTGTCGATCTCAACAACTTTGGGATACGCGGCTCCGAACTGAGTCGTCATCTGGGCGCGCTGGGTATCCAGTTCCGCCTGCTTTTCCCGCAACTTGCTCGTCATGGTGGTGTCGCCTTCACGCGCCGGTTTCGTGAAGACGGACGGATCGCCGCTGGCAGCCAGCTTGTAGGTCGCTTCCTTCTGAATGCGGTCCATCTCGGCCGCTGCGAGCTCACGGTTCAGTTCGTCCAGCTTGGCGGTGACGATATTCTGCTTCTCGTCGACTCCCAGGATGCTGTGATCTTTCTGGTAGCGGACAAGCTTTTCTTCGGACGTCTGAACTTTCAGCCGCAGGTCATCAATCTCGGTGTTTAACCAGTCCGACGTCTGGCTCACGGCTTCGTACTTGGTCTTGAAGTTCTGTTCGGTAAAAGTCCGCACCAGGGCATTCACGATTTCGGTCGCGAGACGCGGGTCGGGATCGGCGTAAGAGATCTGTACGAGCCGCGAATTGGGGATGAGCTGAATGCTGAGTCCGCCATGGAATCGGCCGAGCAGGGCCGCCGTGGTGGACGCATCGGGCTGCAGGCTGGCATCTTCCACCGAGTCTCCCGTTCTGCGACGAGGGGTGCTGGTAAACTTCGGATTTTCGTCCAGCCGCATCGCCTTGATCACTTCCATGGCGAGGGCATCGCTGCGCAGAATCGCGGCCTGGGTTTCAAGAGCCACGTCGTACTGGTAGTCAGGAGAGCTGTCATCGAGATTCTTGAAACCCAGCACATTAGGAGTTTCGGGGAAAATCGCAACCTTGGAACTCGCCTGGTAGATGGGGACGGTTCGCAGAGTAGCGATTACGGCAAGGGTAAAGACAATTGCCGTGGTGGCCAGCACGGTCCAGCGGCGTTTCCGGAGAACGCGCCAGTAGTGCACCAGCGGGCTTTCCTCGGTCGCGAGGTAAGGCTGCGGAAATTGCCGGCCGGGCTCGAGGATCGTCGCTTCCGCGGGCTGTAACGCTTGCGACTCATCCGAGCCGTTGCGCTGTGACTGCAAGTCCATCAATCAAACCCCAGGTTTCCCGCGGTCCATTTATGCTGCGTCCGCACTCTTCTGTCTGGTGTATTCGAAAATGCTGTAAGGAGTAGTGCGGATTTTAACATCTTCCCTCAGGCTTTGGTCCGACAAGTTTCTGTGCATTTCTGAGGAAATCTCAGGCCCGGGGCGGTCTGTCGTCGGTCGCAAACAGCCGGAGAGAATGGGAGTGGGGATTCCACTTCGCGCCACTAGCCCTGCTTTGGGACTCCCGCTGCGCTTTGACAGCCAAAATTAGCCCCTATATATTTTTCACACGACCTCAGTGAACTGTTTCCCATTATGCTGTTGCAGGTACGGCAGCAGGCTGCAACCCTGCCATTGGAAGTGCCCGCGGCGCAGAGCTGGCAGCGGAGAACTCCTCCATGTCTGACGTGGCTTCCACAGGAGCATCGCCTGCACCAGTGGGGTTAGTGGCTTCTGCGGAGCAGGGCCAGTTACCTCATACCCGGATCGAGCCCAAGAAGGGTTGGGTGTCGGTCGACCTGAAGGATCTCTGGCATTACCGGGAGCTTCTGGTCTTTCTGGCGTGGCGCGACGTAAAAGTCCGCTACAAGCAGACGGCCCTGGGCGCGGCTTGGGCGGTGATCCAGCCGCTGTTCACCATGCTGCTGTTCACGCTTTTCTTTGGGCGGCTAGCGAAGGTTCCCTCTGACGGCATTCCCTATCCCTTGTTCAGCTATACCGCGCTGCTGCCCTGGCAGTTGTTCGCCTACGCCCTGACCGAATCCAGCAATAGCGTGGTGGGAAATGAGCGCCTCATCACGAAAGTTTATTTTCCCCGCCTCATCATTCCACTTGCCAGTATCCTCGCCGGCCTGGTGGATTTTGCCATCGCATTTGTGCTGGTGCTGGGCATGATGGCCTGGTACCGGACGGTGCCTACCTGGGCGGTCCTGACCTTGCCCTTCTTCGTGATTTTTACCATCATCACGGCGCTGGCGGTGGGGCTGTGGCTGTCGGCGCTTAACGTGCAGTATCGCGACGTGCGCTACACTCTGACCTTCATCGTGCAGTTCTGGCTGATCGCGTCGCCAGTCGCATACTCCGCTACCCTGGTCCCGGCGAAGTGGCGGCCGTTTTACGGGCTGAACCCCATGGCCGGAGTGATTGAAGGATTCCGCTGGGCGCTGCTGGGAAAAACCTCGCCACCCGGGGCCATGCTGTGGGTCTCGGTAGCCGTGGTGGCAGTCGTGCTGGTGGGAGGCCTTTACTACTACCGCCGGATGGAGAAAACTTTTGCTGACGTGGTGTGAGCAGACCCGATGAGTGACGTAGCCATTCGCTGCCAGGGGCTGGCCAAGCAGTATGAGATCGGAGAACGTGAGGCCTACAGGGCGCTCCGCGATGTAATCACGGAGGCATTTGCGGCGCCGTTTCGCCGGCTGCGGTCTGCTGCGCGCCATTCGAAAAACGGCAGCGCGAGCGGCGAAAAGACCAGGATCTGGGCGCTGAAAGACGTTTCCTTCGAAATCAAGCGCGGCGAGGTGGTGGGCATTATCGGACGAAACGGGGCAGGCAAGAGCACTCTGCTCAAAATCCTGTCGCGGATTACCGAGCCGACGCTGGGTTCGGTGGACATCTGGGGCCGCGTGGGTTCACTTCTGGAGGTGGGCACGGGTTTCCATCCGGAACTGACCGGGCGCGATAACATCTTTCTCAATGGCGCGATCCTGGGCATGAAACGCGCCGAAGTGGCGCGGAAGTTCGACGAAATCGTGGCCTTCGCCGAGGTGGAGAAATTCATCGACACGCCCGTGAAGCGATACTCCAGCGGGATGTATGTGCGCCTGGCCTTCGCCGTGGCCGCGCACATGGAGACCGAAATCCTGCTGGTGGATGAAGTGCTGGCGGTGGGTGACGCGCAGTTCCAGAAGAAGTGCTTCGAAAAATTCCGGCAGATCAGCACCGGCGGCAGAGCCATCGTGTTTGTCAGCCACAACATGGCGGCTCTGCGGACCGCCTGCCAGAACGGCATCATCCTGGAACGCGGCGGCGTGATTGCCCAAGGCGAGATCAACACGGTCGCGGACCAATATCTGGCGGCGCTGTCCAGCGATGAAGGGATGCAATCGGTGGAGACGGAGAGTTTCGTCGTAGCCGACGTCAGCGTCTCATCCCAGGAAGGGCCAGTAATCAAGACCTTTGACACGGTTGAGATTCGTGTGCGGCTGCTTGCCAAGAGCGAGGTGCAGAATCCGGGAATGTTCGTAAGCGTCTTGACCCTGGATAACCAGCGCCTCGCCGCCCTGGCTTTCAACGACTTCCTCAAAGTCAAAGGATTGCAGCCGGGAGAGTCCTGCGAGTTAGGATTTCGGATCGAGCGATTTCCGCTGCTGGCCGGCGAATACCAGCTCGAGATTGATCTGACGGACCTCGATCACTACAAGATTGAGCTGGTGAACCGGAAGTATTCTTTTGAAGTGGTGGAAAGTCCCGTGTACCAGGGCCGGAAGATTGACCGCTGGTTTGGGCTGGTGGGATTGCAGGCGGAGGCGTTTGGCGGGCCGGTGGCAGCAGGAGCGGGCGACAGGACTATGGCAGCTCCGAGAAGTCACACAGGGTTGTAGAAAAGAGTTTCCCATTCGCACGGCCCGCCTGCAATCGATCCGATGAATCATGCTTAAGAACCTGCGAATTCTACGGCTCCTAGGTCGTACTTCCGGTGTCGTGATTGTCTTGCTGGTCTCGCGAAATCCGCAGGGACTGTTTACCGACCCGAGTTGGCAACTAAAAGCGATGCAGCAATACATGGCCCTCTGGGGGCCATTTATGTACGGTGGACCGCGCAACGGTAGCCGCATCGGAAGTGCAAGGGGCCGGAATTGAACAGATATTTTCGAACTGTGAACCGGATGCTGAAGGCGTGGAGGACGAACCCACGCGTTTTTGCCGAAGTATGGAAACAAGTGCCTACCCAGTGCAGCGCCTTCGAGTTTTCACGGGCGTATCGAGACTGCTCACCGGTGAAAAGGCAAAGTGGTTTAATTTCGGCTGGCAAGAACCCTCTGTGGGATTTCTTTCAGAATCACAGGGCCGGGCATGGCGTCTGGAAGTGGGAACATTATTTCGAGATTTACCATCGGCATTTGTCGAAGTTTGTAGGAAAAGCATCGAATGTTGTCGAGATTGGAATATATAGCGGTGGAAGCCTGGAGATGTGGCGCTCGTATTTCGGAGAGGGGAGCCATATCTATGGAATTGATATTGAGCCAGCATGCAAGGCGTATGAGAGCGCCGGCGTTTCTATTCTGATCGGTGACCAGGCAGACCGAACGTTTTGGAAAGACTTTAAGGGAAGCCTAAAGGGTATAGACGTACTGATTGATGATGGAGGTCACACGGTCGAGCAGCAACGCATTACCCTTGAGGAGATGTTGCCGTACCTTCGGCCCGGAGGAGTGTACCTCTGCGAGGATATCCACGGGGGCTATAACAGGTTCGCGTCTTTTGCTGCTTGTCTGGTGAACGGTTTGAACGAAGTGAACATCCT
>DASREX010000094.1:0-28332 GCA_035651855.1 Candidatus Sulfotelmatobacter sp. | reverse complement strand
TTCGAACGACCCCTGGCTGGGAATTCCGGTGGAGTGGGACGAAATTTCCGGAGCGCGCGCCATCGTAGAAGCGGGCTTCCGCGATTTCCGCGTGACTCCATCACAAGGCAGTCACTTCTTCCAGAACCTGACCGCGTTTCAGGTCGGCTATTTTACGGTGAATCCCGATGCAGGAGAAGGATCGGTCGATTGGGAATGGCTGGCGGACCAGCCCGCGATTGAGGAACAGGAATGCGTGCGCCACCTGCACTTTGACGGGCCGCTAAGCGTAGTGATGAACAGCCGGAAGAGCCAGGGCGTAATCCTTAAGCCCAATGCCAGCCTGAACGCTTAGACACAGTATTGTTCAGAGATTTCCGCGTTCTGCCCGCGCCGAAAAGTGACCCGTAGCTCTCCACACAAGTTATAGAAGGGAAAGCGCGTATGCCCTCAATGCCGCGCCCGGCGCGGGACGGCGCCAACATCCGCTCTGGCCTGCGCATCTGAACTGAGAGCTTTTCATTATGCGCTTCAGGTCTATTTCTCTTCTCTCCTGTGTGATATTTGTGCTGTTACTCGTCGGCTGTGGCGGTCTTTCCAGCGGCAAAGGAAGCACGCCGACCCCATCACCAACCCCGACGCCGACCCCGACTCCAACGCCAACTCCGACCCCAACTCCGGGCGGATCCGATATCAGCGCCGTGAATCACGTCGTGATCATGATCCAGGAGAACCGCTCTTTCGATCACTACTTCGGGCAGATGACGGCCTACAGGGCAGCCAACGGCTATCCCATCAATGGATCGCCGGCGACCATCGAGGACGAGAGCGTGGGGGCATTCTCCAACTTTTCGCCCGTGAGCGGTACGAACATCGCTCCCTATCACACCGGTTCGGTGTGCACCGAAGACCTGACGCCTGCCTGGACCGAGACGCACAAGAACTTCGATTGGCAGAACCCCGCCGGCGCCAGTTCCAGTTCGCCGATGGACGGCTTCGCGCAACTCGCGGTGCAGATCAGCCAGTACGCTGCCACGCTGGGAATCCAGATGGCCGACCAGGACGGCCATCGTGTGATGGGCTACTTCGATGGTAATGATCTGAACTACTACTACTTCATGGCATCGAATTTCGCCATGGGCGACCACTTCTTCGCTCCCATACCCAGCTACACTCCGGCGCAGCGGGCTTATCTCTTCGCGGCTACATCGCAGGGATACGTTCACGATCCCGGCCCGGGAAAACTTACCGCCAAGACCATCTGGGAGGAACTGGATGCCGCGGGCGTTTCCTGGAAGATCTATTCGGAGGAGACGAACCTCTTTACCTATTTGCAGGACTTTGCCTACTACAACCAGCCCGGAGTGTCAGCCAAAGTAGTCTCAATCGATCAGTTCTTTACCGACGCGGCGGCCGGCCAGCTGCCCGGAGTTTCGTTCATTGAGACCGGGTTGCACGACGGCCTTTCCGAGCACACCAGCAACTTCGATTCCGCGCAACCGCAGCTGGGCGAGGTCGCGATCAACGTGCAGACCGGCGCGCAGTTTGCGTCGAAGATCATGAACTCAGTGATGCAGGGGCCTTCGTGGAGCGATAGCGTGATCTTCTTCGCGCATGACGAAGGTGGAGGCTTCTTCGACCATGTGCCTCCCCTGTCGGTGCCGAGCCCGGACAACATCAAGCCGGTGGACCTCACGGCGGACGACGTGCCTGGCGATTTCACCATCACGGCGAGCCGCGTGCCCAACATGGTGATTTCGCCCTTTGCCAAAAAGAATTTCGTCTCGCACACACCCATGGACTACACGGCGTACCTGCGTTTCATCGAGACGCGCTGGGGCCTGCCCACACTCACAGCGCGCGACGCCGCGATGCCGGACATGACCGAGTTCTTCGATTTCACAAACAAGCCCTGGGCCACGCCGCCATCCCCGCCGGCGCAGAACATGAGTGGAGCGTGCGACTTCACCAAACAATAGCGGCTCCAGCAGACAGGCCCGCAATCTCACCGCCACGCAATGCCGCCGTGCCGCGCCGGCAAGATGACGGGATGTTTCATATCCAGCGGCGACACTGTTCCATCAGCCTCAGCCAGCCGGCCAGCGAGTTTTCCTGAAAGGTGGCATCAAAGATGATCTCGTGCACTCCGATGCGGGAACATTCGGCAAGATCTTCTTTGATCTGCTGAACGGTTCCCTGAAAGACCGCTCTTCCGTCCGGCTGCGGCTTTTCTGTGATATGCAGGTTCGCGCGGACGACCATCGACAGACGCGAAGGGTCGCGCCCAGCTTGCCTGGCCATTTCCTGGATCGCGGCGAACATCTGGGCCATCCCTGCGATCGGAATTCCGACAGGATTCCAGCCATCCGCCATCGTCGCCAGCCGTTTCAGGGCGGGGGGAGCGAATGCCGCCATGTAAATCGGGGGATGCGGCTTTTGCACCGGTTTCAGCGAAATGTAGGACTTCGGAAGGCGGAAGAATTTTCCACGAAACTCTACAGGATCCTGGGTCCAGATTGCTTTCAGCACCTGCAAAAACTCATCGGCGCGCGCGCCCCGCTGCTTCATATCAGCGCCGGCGGCATCCATCTCGTCCTGGGACCAGCCCAGTCCCAGGCCTACGCGCAGCCGTCCCCCGGACAACTGGTCGAGGGTGGTCAAGCGCCGGGCCAGCAGGACCGGGTTGTAATAGGGGATGTCGAGCACGCTGGTTCCCAAAGTTATCTTCTGAGTTTGGGCCGCGGCGAAAGTCAAGGTGTCAAGCGGATCCAGGCAGTATTTATAGCCCTCCGGTAACGACCCGTCCGGGGTGACCGGATAAGGAGTCTGTGGTTGCAGGGGCCACAAGAGCCGCTCGATAGTCCACAAACTGTCATAGCCGAGCGCCTCAGCATGCTGAGCCACCTTCGAGATCGCTTCCGCGGTCCCAACCTTGCCGATATTGGGCAATCCAAACCCTGCTTTCATTTTGCCAGCCTCCGGATTCGTATCTGGTCACTTGAGTATACGAGAGGGTGTGGCTCAGCTGTCCGTGATGGGTGAAGCCAAGGAATAGAGACGCGCCGGAAGCGCGGCATGGCTCACATCCTGCCAGCCGGGCGGACGAGCGTGATTCAGGTCACCGAATAAAGTCGAAAACGACTGCAATAGTGCAATAATGGTGGAAGCATCAAGACTGAATGCTTCTGACTTGGACCCGGGCCCGCCAAAGCGCGGTGGCGCCGTTTTGCGGCAGGGCCAGGTTCGTGGCTTTCAACCAGGATCCTTCGAACCCCAAGCATTGCGGGACGCCGCCTGCACTTGGGCTGGAATCGTACCGAGGTGGCTTATGACGTTGACTATCGTGGCGGTGATCTTCGGAATGTTCGCAATCGGTCTGATCGTCCTGCTGATCTACAAGAGCACGCTGACCATGCACGAGGACGAGCAGCTGTTTCTGGATGACGCCAGTTCGCACATGCACGCCGAGCAGACGGAACTGCTGGCCAAAGTGAAGCGCCTGACCCTCCCGGTGCGCGTATTCAGCGTCGGATCGGGAGTATTTCTGCTGGTGTTCGTCGCCATGTTGATCTATCAGAAGTTGAACGAAGTCCAGTAGGATTCGGCTTGAAGCTCGCCCCGGCAATCGCTGAGGCAAATGCCGGGCCACCGGCGCGCCTCGCGCTTGTTGAACAGTAGAACTGCCACTGTCCCGGCGGGTGGCCCAGCCTTCCCGCGATACTTGCCTGCTCAATTCACAACTGAGGGTGCCCGTCCTTGCGTTTTTTGCAAGGGCGGGTAGCGATGCTGCCGGACAC
The DNA here is from genome assembly GCA_035651855.1 of Candidatus Sulfotelmatobacter sp. Classification (GTDB taxonomy): domain Bacteria; phylum Acidobacteriota; class Terriglobia; order Terriglobales; family Acidobacteriaceae; genus Sulfotelmatobacter. Next base: position 24,556 of record DASREX010000094.1, on the reverse strand, counting down.
AACTTGTTTCCTTCCGCACAAATCCCGTTACGTATGCGTCCTTCGTTCCCGCCCTTTGCAAACTGCGCAAAGGAGGGGGCACCCTCAGCATGGGTGCTCCCAGGCTCATTCGTCAGACCGATAACTGCTCCACACCCCACTGTTCCGGTTCCATGCCAGCCCACACTTGACGGGATTGCGGTGCAGGTTGCGCAAGGGCGTTGGTGAAAAGCCCCACTTCTCGCAAAGGCGGCGAGAAATGGGGCACCCGGACTTTGACGAATGAAAACCGATGTCCCACGGGGTTCCCGCCAGGTTTTCTGCGCCTTTAGGTCCTGAATCGATCCCTCTTTTACAAACAATCCCTGTGCGCATACACTAGCGGCTGTTTTTGTGCCGTATGTCGATGCGGAATGAGCAAGGAAATCGGCCCATCTTTAAGGAGGCCCCTGCAATGTGCTCTCGACTGATTCCGATGGTGGTGTTCCTGCTGCTGACGCGCGTGGTGTTAGGGCAAGCCCCGGCCTCCTCGCCTCCGTCCCAGCCGTCCGTGCAGGAACTGCTCGACCGCATTGAGCAGTTGGAAAAAAGAGTCAGCGAGCTTGAGGGAGGCGGGCGCAAGCCGGCGGCAACTCCGACTGCCGGACTGCAGGCAGTCCCGGCGCCTGCGGCATCCGAGCCAGCGGGCACTCCCCCCGCTCCGCACGATCATGAGCAGACGATCAACAACGCCCAAGTGCAACAGGCGGAGATGCATTACCCGTCGCTGCAAGTCCGCGGCTTTGCCGATGTGGATTTTTCCGCGACCGACCAGAAAGGTTCGAACAGCGGTTTCAACATGGGGCAGTTCGTGCTGCACTTCGCATCCGCTCTTTCGGGAAAGGTCAGCTACTTCGGGGAAGTCAGCTTCACAGCGGCGCCCAGCACCTACGACCTGGCGGTAGAGCGTTCCATTATTCGCTACGACTACAACGACTACTTCAAAGTGTCATTTGGCAAGTATCACACTCCGCTTGGATATTGGAATGCGGCCTTCCATCACGGCGCCTGGCTGCAGACCACGATCAGCCGGCCGGAGATGGTGCGAGTTGGCGGCAGCCTGATTCCCATCCATTTTGTGGGCGCCCAAGTAGAAGGCAATGTTCCCTCCGGCGGGTTGGGGCTGGGCTACAGCGTAGGGCTGGGGAACGGCCGGAGTTCGCCCTTCAGCAAAGCCGGCGACAGTGGCGATCTCAACAGCAATCGAGCGTGGGTGGCCAGTTTGTTTGCCCGGCCCGCGCGGCTCTACGGGCTACAGGTCGGCGGCTCGTTCTACGGGGACAAGCTCTCTACTAATCCGGGAACTTACTTCAACGAGTGGATCGCAGCCGCGGATGTGGTCTGGACCAAGGAACATCCCGAATTCCTGGCGGAATACGCCAATGTGCATCACCGCGATGTGGCGACCTCGCAGACCTTCAACACCACTTCCTACTACGTTCAGGTGGCTTACCGGCTTCCCTGGAGAGCGAGCAAATGGAAGCCCTACTACCGCTTCGAGTATATTCATAGGCCGGGTATTGAGCCGGTATGGGATTTCTCCACTGTCCCCGGCGTAGTGGACCTGGTCGGTTCGTCCGTCGGGGTACGATACGACATCACAAACTTCGCGGCTTTCAAAGGAGAATATCGCCACGCCCGTCGTGGTGTGAATGAACCCGATGTGAATGGGGCATTTTTCCAGACCGCATTCACTTTCTAAAACTATACGATGACGCTCGACCGCAAAATCGTGTTCATCACTCTGGGACTGGCCGGCATCGTTTTGGCGTTATGCGCCAACCTTGCCGCTCAAAGCCATGGTGTCGATGTGGCGGTGGTGGTCCACCCCGACACGCCCGTCAGCGACCTCAGCCTGGCCGATGTGCGCAAGGTGTTTCTTGGGGATCGGCAATACTGGACCAGCAATCTGCCCGTAGTCCTGCTGATCCGCGCTCCCGTGGCGCGAGAGCGCAATGTGGTGCTGAAAATCATCTACCAGATGTCTGAGGCGCAGTTCAAACAATACTGGATCGCCAAGATCTTTCGGGCGGAGTCCGCTTCGGCGCCTAAGGTGGTGTATTCCAACGATATGGCTAACGATCTGGTGACCGCCGTCCCCGGCGCAATCGCCTTTATCGATGCCCGCGAGGTCCGGTCCGGGGCCAAGGTCTTGCGGGTCGATGGCCACTTGCCCGGAGAGTCGGGCTATCCGTTGCGCTAACCTCCGGACTGAACTTTAGCTTGTCCCCCACGAAGATCTACTGTGGCAAGCCCATGCGCTGCAGTAATTGCTGGAAACGCGAATCGGAACGAATGCCGTCGAAAGCCGGCTCGATCTTCATGCTGGTCAGATTGCTGTCGCGTTCGTTGAACGCCCTTTCCAGATACGACAGCGCTTCCGGCTTCTGTTCGAGCCGGGCGTAGATTTCCGCCATGTTATACGAGGAAACGTAGCCCCTCTTGGAGACCTCTTTGAGGCCTTCCAGCCAGCTTCGCAGCACTCCGGGGTAGCCGGAACTGCTGTAGTCCTCACCGATCGCCGCGGCCAGGTCAGGGTTGCCGGAGAGGGTCAAGACTTGTTGCCGTTCAGAAACGGCCTCCTTGTACATTCCGTTTTGGGCGTAGGCCGCCTCGAGCGCATGCTGGGCGGGAACGAATTTTGGATCCATTTCCAATGTCTTCTGCAGTTGTTGGATCGCCGCGTCGTACTGGCGCGCAAAATAGAGTTGTCGTCCGACACTGGTATTGATCAGCAGGGAAAGGGGATCCAGTTCTTGCGCCTTCTTCAGTTCCAGCCTGGCCTGCTCGAAGCGCCCCATCCTGGTAAGGAAATCGGCGTACCAGTGGTGAGCGGTCGCGGAGTTGGCATTGAGCTCAATCGCCTTCTTGAACTCATTCTCGGCTCCCGCCCAATTCCAATCGTAATCCGCGCGTACCAGGGCCAGCGCGATATGAGCTTCGGGCAACTGGTCGTCGAGCTTCACCGCTTGCCGCGCCGCCGCCTTGGCGTTCTGCCACACCTTGTTGGGCGCGTCGTATCCGCTCTCGCCCAGAAAGTTGTAAGTATTCGCCAGGCCGGCATAGGCCAGCGCGTAGTTCGGATCCTTTTCTACAGCCTGATCGAAATAGACAATCGCCTTGCGGAATCCCTCTTCCGTCCACTTGTTCCAGTAGAAGAGACCCTGAAGATAAAGCCGGTAAGCCTCTGGATTATCCGTCTCGTGCCCGGCTAATTCGCCGACCGGCTTTCCGCTGAGCCGGGGCCGCAGGTTATCGAAGATCTCTTTGGAGATGTCCTGTTGCACGGTAATCAAGTCGGACACTTTCCGGTTGTACTGGTCTCCCCACAACTCGGACCCGTCGGCCACGCTCACCAGATCCGCCTGGATCATCAAGGTGTCGCCACGCTGCGCAATCTTGCCCAGCAGAACGGCATCGACGTTGAGTTCCGTTCCTATCTTTCGGACATTCACCTCATGTCCCTTGTAGCTGAAGACGGTACTGCGCGCCATCACCTGGAGCTGAGGAACCCGGCTAAGGCCACTGATAATTCCTTCGGTCACCCCATCGGCAAGGTACTCGAGATTGGGATCCGCGCCGCTGTTGACGAATGGCAGGACGGCTACGGAATGAATGCGCGCGGATTCCGCACCGCCGCGCAGCCGGTAGCGCCAGTTGTACAGAAGCCAGGCTGCTAACAAAACGAATACGAGGCATGCGGCTGCTGCCAGGCCGAGGTGTGCGGTTCCCCAGCGCCTCGCGGCTGCCGGCTTGGGAACCGAGGCGGGAACTCCGGCGGACTCCGTATCACGCTTGACTCGTTTGAGGTCGGCGCGCAGTTCGGCCGCCGATTGGTAACGCAAATGGCGGTCCTTTTCCAGCAACTTTGCAATGATCCACCCCAGGTCGGACAGCAGATCTGGATTCAGGCGCGTAACCGGCAATGGGGCTCGATTCAGGATTGCCTCAAAGACCACCGCGGTCGTACTGCCGGTAAAAGCCAGGCGCCCCGTCGCCATCTCGTACAAAACCGCACCCAGCGAAAACAGATCGGTGCGGGCGTCGAGCTCCTGCCCTCGGGCCTGCTCAGGAGACATGTACGCCACCGTTCCCAGGGCCATGCCGGTGCTGGTCAAATTTTCGTCGCTGGTTAATGTCGGATCAGCGGGCGCTGCTCCCCCTGCCGGTATCCGGTGGTGGCCGGGCACCAGCTTAGCCAACCCGAAGTCCAGAATCTTGGTTTGTCCACGCTTGGTGATGAAAATGTTGGCCGGCTTCAGGTCCCGATGGATGATTCCGCTCTCGTGCGCGGCGTCCAGCGCGTCCGCGATTTGGATGGCAATCTCGAGGATCTGAGCGCTCTCCAGAGGCTTGCCCGCGATCAGGTGTTTGAGGGTCTGTCCTTCCAGAAGCTCCATCACAATGAAAGGCTGGCCCTCCCACTGGTCAATCTCGTGGATGGTACAGATATTGGGATGGTTTAGACCGGAGGCGGACCGGGCTTCGCGCTGGAACCGTTCCAGAGCCTGGGGTTCGCTCACTAACCGGGGAGGAAGGAACTTCAGGGCCACACTGCGTCCCAGTCGCAAGTCCTGGGCGCGGTACACGATACCCATGCCCCCGCCGCCCAGCTTATCTTCGACTCGATAGTGGGAGATGACTTGGCCGACCATGGATGGTCACCCGCAGCGTAGGTCCGCCATGTTAGGACAGCACTCTCTACAAGTCAACGCGAGATGGCCTCGGGCCCGGTGTCAAAGCTCGTTAGAAATGTCCCTTTTAAAATCGCGAAGGGTGGGTTTCAGGGGAAAACAAAAGTTGGGTTAGCCGCCGGAAAGGCTGGGAGCGCGTTGGCGAAAAGACCCACTTCTCGCAAAGGAGGCGAGAAGTGGGGCACCCTGCGTGAAATGGGCACCCTCCGTGACATGGGGCACACATGGTGCGGCTAATCGGTGGTGTAGTTGATTTCCAGGCGGCGGACCTGAAGGCTTGAGACATAGAGCGCGATCAGCGCGACGATCAGGATACCTAACACGGCCACCGGGGCTGACACGGGGTCGGAGTTGGAGATCAGCAGGGCAAGAATCGCCGGAGTCCCTGGCGCCGCCGGTATGTCGACCGGGCACAATGATTTGAGGTAATAGATCACGCTGAACTGTTTGAGTATTCCCGGCAAGAACGGGTTGATGGCCTCCCACATCAGGATCGCCGCCGTGGGCAGGATGGGATTGCGGAACAGCATCCCCGCTACCAGGAAGAATGCTCCGTATCCGATACAGGCGAGCACGGTCACGCCCAGGTAGACGGCCGCATGCTCAAGACCATGATTGTGGTAGAGGTAGACATCGCGCGCGTTCGCAGGGAAGTGCCACAGGAAGGCAACGATCTGCAACGCTTCGCTGGTGACGAAGATCGTGCATGTAGCCAGCAAGCCGGCGAGAAACTTTCCCGCCATCACGACCTCGCGCCGCACGGGAGCCAGAAAATAGAAGTGCAGGCTTCGGTCAAGAATCTCGCCGCGAAACAGGTTCATGAAAATTCCCAGGCAACCGAAGAAAACAGCCAGGCGCAGGAAGAAGAATTGGAAGACGCCGGCGAACATGATGGAATCCTGCCCCAGATTGTTTCCTTCCTGGAGATTGATACTCTCAATCTTGTCGTCGGCCAGGCCTACATAGAGATCGTTCTGCCCGTCTGAGTAGTGAAATTCCTCGCGCTGCACCTCGACCGGTCTGTCGCTCTGCGAATCACTCCCCGGCGGCACGGGGCGGGTATCCGTCCAGTGGGACCGGCTGGGAGGCTTTCCCAGGAGCGCAATCACCTCCTGGCTGGTCATGCCCGGCTTTACCGCCAGCAGATCCTGATAGGTCAGCGGCTTCTCGCTGCGGGCTACAACGCTCGCCCTGCGGTGTTGCTGGGTCGAGGTGGCAATGGCATAGGCAAGGAAAAGCACTACCGGGAGCGCGGCCATGACATAAATCCAGAGGCCTCGCCGGGCAAAGAACGTCTTCTTCATCTCCAGGCGCATGACAGCTTTGATCTGCGACCACCACAATGGCATCATCGCACCGCCTCTTCGTTGCCGATCAGATATTCATAGACGGAGAGCACGTCGTCATCGGCGGGAGCAATCGATTCGATCTCCACCCCGTTGAGCGCCATTTCGTTCAGCGCGAGATAGAAGCGGTCGGAGTCCCGCGTTTTCAGCAGCAGGCCGCGCTCGTCCTTGTGGATGGAAACCTCGATCGTCAATTCGTGTTGCAGCATCTTCGCGGCCAGCTCGCGCGGATGACTGCAGCGGATCAGAATCTGCGTGGGATGCTCCTCAATTTCGCCCCGCACCGCGGCGATCTTTCCCTCTGCCACCACGTACCCGTTGCTGAGCAGAATGACTTGATCTGAAATTACGTCCACTTCGTGGAGAATGTGGCTGGAAATGATCACATAGCATCCCTGCGCCGCCGCCGTCCGAAAAAGCGCGATCATCTCCGAGCGGGCGAGCGGGTCCAGTCCGTTCAACGGTTCATCCAGCACCAGCACCTTGGGATCGTGCGCCAGCGCCTGTGCCAGCCGGATCCGCTGCCTCATGCCCTTGCTGTAGCCTGCGATATTTCGTTTGGCGGCGTCCACCAGATTCACCCGCTCAATTACGCGCCACGCCAGCCGTTCGGCGCTTTCGCGATCGCGTCCTGCGAGCCGAAGATAGGAGTACACAAACTGGAATCCGGTCAGGCCTTTGGGGAACGCGTCAAATTGCGTGCTGTATCCCAGCATCTTGAACAGGTTCTCGGAATCATCGGTGCGGTATCCGAGGATCTCGATCCGCCCGCGGGTCGGCTTCACCAGACCTGTCATCAGGTTCATCAGCGTGGTCTTGCCCGATCCGTTGGGACCGACCAGGCTCGTGATGCCGGGAGGGATCGAGAGATTCACGCGGTTCACGCCCAGAATCTCTCCGTAGAACTTGGAAACATTTTCGAAGAGGATGTGGTCGCTCACCGGACCACCTCGTAGGCACGCACCTTGCGCATCAGCAGAGCGAGAGAAATTGCGCAATAAACCAGCAGGGCCAGCCACGCCTCCGCCACGGGAATCCCCCGCTGCGTGTCGACGCGGAACAGGTCGTTCCATACCGTAGCCATGAGATAGGCGACGTTAACAAAGTGGCCGGACTGGGTCTGCAACACTGCGTTGATGGCCTGCGCGAAGCCGGCTCCGAAGAACATCAGGCCCAGCAGGAGGGCCCCGGCCACGATTCTCCACTTGACCCAGGCGGAAAGGGCCATCGCCAGGAGCGACAGAATGGCAATCCAGATGAGGGAGGAAAGCACGAGGCTGCCGGCAATCCAAAGATGAGTCCAGGTCCAGCTTGCCCCTGCCAGGCTGGCCTGTACCAGAAACAGCACCAATCCCGGCACCCAGGTAATCTGGGAAAGCAAAATGGCGAGTACGGACGACTTGCCTAATATATATTCCGCGCGCGAAAACGGACGGCAGAAGTACAGCGGGAGCGCGCCGTTGGAGAGATCCGGGGAAATCAGGCCCGGGCCGGTAAAGGCCGTCAGAATGAACGCAAACACTCCCTGCACGCTCATGAAGTTGAAAAAGAATCGATGGTCGATGGAAAGCACGTTCCTGGGGAGGCCTACCAACTGAAGGAAGGCGGCGTTATGAGCCATATAGATCATCAGAAAACAAGCCAGCGGGTAGAAAAAGCAGACGACAAACAACCCGGTCAGGAGCCTGGAGCGAAACAGATTCCGCCGCGAGTAGCGGAACAGGACAAGGCACCGCGACCACTCAGGGGTCAACGGGCCGGAGTAGGGCTTGTAGTTACGCCGGTAAACAGCCATCGCTGCACCCCAACCTCGACGTCAAGCTTTGCATTTCAGTTCTCCATGGCCTTGAGAAAAATGTCTTCCAGGGTGTCGCGGCGGAAGTTCATCCGCCGGATGCGCACCTGGCGGTCCGCGGCGAGGCGGAAGATGTCGCGGGTTTCAACTCCATCGGCCAGAATGATCTTCATGCGATTCGCGTTCACCGCGCACTCGCAGCCGAGTTTCTCGATGGCTTGCGTGAAGTCGCCATCGGCGCCATAGATCTCCATTTCCAGAAACCGGCGGTTGGCGCGGCGTTCTTCATCCAGATTGGAGTAATGTGCGATCTTTCCCCGTTTCAGGATGAGGACCTCGTCGCAGGTATCTTCGACGTCGCGCAGCAGATGGGAGCACAATACGATCCGCATTTCCTTGCCGTCGCGAATCTCCTTGATCATCCGGATCATGCGCTGTCGCGCGGAAGGGTCTAACCCGTTGGTGGGCTCGTCGAGGATCAACAGCTTCGGCCCGTGAACAATCGCCTGGGCCAGCTTCGCCAGTTGCTTCATGCCGAGGGAATAGGTGCCCAGCTTGCGGTACCGCGCCTCCGCCAGCCCCACGTAGAACAATGCCTCGTGCGCCCGCTCCAGAGCCAGGTCCGGGGGCAGGCCCGACAGTTCGCCCATCATCTGGACGAAGGAAACCGCAGTCATCTTCGAAATGAATGCGTCATTCTCGGGCATGTAGCCGGCGAGCCCGCGAATGTTTCGAACTTCCGTTCCGACGTCATACCCGAACACCCGTGCCGAGCCTGCGGAAGACTTGTAAAAGCCGAGGAGAGTATTGATCAGGGTGGATTTGCCGGCGCCGTTTGGACCCAGCAGGCCGATCGAGCGGCCGCGCAGCGTAGCCGTAAGGCTGCTGAGGATCTCTCGATCCCCAAAACGGACCGAGAGACCCTGCATTTCCACCAGCGGCGCAAGCGGAACAGCCGGCGGAGCGTGCCTGCTCCCGCCGGCTATTACTCCGGGTTGTGCCGTCGTGCTCATGGGGCTGGATGGGATGGATCGGTCCTGCCTCCGCCGAGGAACATCTGCGGCAGGAACGGCCCGTTGTTACCCATCGTCAAGAGGGTTCCCAGATCGAATCCCAGAAAGCCGGTGTTGCTAGCCACTACGATGCGGTCCGGCTCGCCATAAGCATAAATCAGGCCGGGCGCGGAGTTTGCCCGAAGCGCGTCGACCGATTGCTGCTGCTGGGGAGTCAAAGCGCCACTGGATTTCAGCTGTTGAGCCAGGGGCTCCACCACCGGACCAATGTTGTGATAGAAGATGGCCGAAAAATTGGTGTAGCCGTCGCTTGGCAGTAGTGCCTGAAAGCTGGACGAATGCCCAAGCGTGAATCCGGCCTGGCGAGACTGAATGGCGCGGGAAATGGTGGCGATGTCGGGCGCGGCCACCAGGTAGCTATCCACATACGTGTAGTCCACTTCGGCGTTCAGCTGGTTGGGGCTGCTGATCACGAAGTAAGTCCGGGATCCCACCTGCCGCGTGGTCAAACGCAGGGGATGGCCCTTGGAATTGCCCTCGCGATTGAAGCTGTCCACCAGTTTCGCGATCGTGGCCTGCAGGGTGGTCGGATCGTACACCTCGAAGATCAGCTTCCATCGAGGAGTAGGAATCATCGGACCGTCGAAGGCCATGGTAACCTCGCCGCCAAGCGGGGCTGCCATGTCATTGAGCACGTTCACGCCGGATTTGGACTCGAACTCGGCCAGATGCTGGCTGAAGTTCGCATCCCCGCTGCCGATCATCTTGAAGATTTCTTCCATAATGTTGCGCGGATTCTTGATCACCGCCGAGGTCACCATGCTGGCGTTGGGGGAAACGAACTCCAGCGATCCCATCGGCGCCGGCGCCTCCAGCCACGAGGCTACGCCCTGCCGCTCCGATGCGAACATGAGGTCGGCACGGCTCTCCGGCCTGCCGCCCACCTCGCGATGTTCCATGGTGAGATAGCGCACGTCCCCAATCCCCGGGGGAAGTTCGCGGCCCTGGCTACCAGCTTGTACGCTTTGCGCCAGAATTTGTTCCATGTCCGCGCAGAAAAGATATTCGGCCCCTTGCTGGTAAGAGCGTGCGATCTGCTGATAGAACGGGGTTGCGGCAAAGGCTCCGGCGCGGCCCTCCCTGGCCCGCATAGCCGTACGCTGCAGTTCCGCGGCGTCCGGGCTGGCAATGAGCAGGCCATCATGCACATAAACCAGCAGCGGACGATTGGGAGCCGGCGCTACCTCCCATGGGTCACGAACCACTTGCAGAGCAACTTGCGAAGGATCGGAGCTCAGCCTGCGGCCTTCTTTGCGCAAGAAGTTCTCCAGCCCGTCCTGCCGAACTTTTGCCAGCACCAGCGGCGAGGCGTATTCGGTACCATTCTTCGCCATGGCAAACACGATCTCGTCCCCCAGGTAGCTGCTGAACGTCTTCACCTGGTTCAGCACATCCTCGAGTTTCGGCCCGCTGCCCTTTTGCTGCTGCTTCCACCAGTTGCGCAACTCCGGGCTCTGCTGTAAACGCTCGCGGAAGAGCCGGTCAGCCTCGCTCAAGGTGTTGGCGAGGTTCGGAATCGCGGCATACACCACGGTCTGATCGGGAACGTAGGGAAGGAGGTCGGAGTTGTAACGCAGCCCCGGCCCCGGAATGGCGGCAAACTGCTTCTGCAGAACCGCAAAGTCGCCCAGCAGGGCCAGATATTTTGCGGAATTACGGCTCCATGCGATCTCGTCCTGGATGGGAACCTTCGATACGGCGGAGCCGGAAGTGGCTTCCTCTCCCGCGCGCAGGTCGGCGCCCTCCCCGTAGTCGACGCGGACCACGCCTTCAATCACCGCTACCCGCGAGCCTTTTGTCCCGTGATTCACGGAAAAGATGGTGCCCTTCACCGAGACCAGCCCATCCTCGGTGGCGACATAGAGCCGGCCGGACCGCTGCTTGGCCGCCTGCACAATCACCTGCCCCCCATCGAGATGGATGGTCGTGCCCTGCCAGCCGCGCGATACGGAAAGGCCGGAGCGCTCCGCCATCTCGACCAAAGAGCCGTCGAGCAGGCGCACCACGGCGGTCGATCCCTTCGCGGTGCGGACCTCGTCTCCATTCCTGATCGCGTAGCCGGTGGGAATCAGGCGCATCTCCGCGCCGGACCCGGTATACAGCGACCCCTCGACAGCTTGCACGGACGCGCGAACCACGTGTTGCCCGGGCAGCATTCCGTTACGAAATGCGATTACGCCAAATATCCCGGCCAGAACGGCAGCCGCGCCCATCCCCCAACCCCATGCCAGGGCGCGCGGACGCCGCGGTTCCACCCGCCATACCTTCTGCGATTCTCCATCGCGGGCGCGCTCCAGCGCATGACGGCAAGCGACACAGGCATGCACGTGATCTTCAAGCAGAAGAGCGCGAGCCGGGGCAAGCTGCTTCGCCCGGTATCCAGGGATCAGCGCCTGAAAATCAGCGCAGCTGCGCAGCGTTTGCGTGCCGCGGCCGGAGCCCGGGTCGGACTCCGTAATCGATTTCCAGATCCGCTGGCCCGCCTGGGCGACCGCCTGGTCGTCCACTTGTTCACTCCGGATTTCCGAAAGCATGCGGTCAAACTTCTCGCTGTTCATGATCTGTCTCCTAGATACGCACTAAGCTCCTTGCGGAGCTGCTGCCGGGTGCGGTGCACAATGACGGCCACCAGCACCTGGGAAAGACCGAGTATTCGCGCAATCTGCTGATTGCTGAATCCCTCGAGAAAACGCAACGCGAAGATCTCCGCGGAACGCGGCTTCAGTCGGGCGAGCGCCCGGGCCAGAGCCTGCCGCAACTCGCCCGTCTCGTGGTGAACCGGTTCCGCGGGCAGCTCGGGAAGTTCCACGGTGAAATGGGCCTGGCGAGATCGAAGCACATCCAGGGCCCCATTGATCGCCGCCCGGCGCAGGTAACTCTCCTCGTTCTCCAGCGCTCCTTGCTGTTCGCTGCGGCGGAATACTGCCAGAAACACGGACTGGGATACGTCCTCGGCGTCGGCCGCGTTGCCAATGATCCGGTAAGCCGTACGGAAGACCAGGCCGTGATGCGCCCGAAATACTCGCTCGAATTCGCCCGGGATTGCGATCGTTCGTTCCTCTGCCAGTACGCTTTGCAGGGTACGCCTCCAATTGCTTTCTTTCACAACTAAAGACGGAGCGCCGGCGAACTTATTACAGGCTCACAGGATTTATTTTTGTTTCTGGGAGGCTCCCACCCTTCCCTGGAGGAATCCTCGTCATGGGATTGCGCCCGCGAGACAGGAGCATGGTTGGGCAAGCGGGTTTCGGATCTTGCGCACGTCGCGGGGCATTGCTATCCCATGAAAAAAATCTATGACCTCGATTACCTGACTATATATTCATGCCGCCCGAGGTAAAGCCGAAGTACAAAACGCGCAAGTTTTGCGACTCACCACAGCATTCTATTGTGCTCCTCGACCAGCCGAAAAATGATCGTTCGGCCGCGATTGGCGCGGGTTTGCGCGGGTGCGGCTGCATCCTTTCCATTCTGCTCCGGCGGACAACACAGGGATGATTCGTTTATAGCGGCGATAAATTTTTATTTTCAAAAGAATTTTCGATTCCCAGCAGCAGAAGTATGCGTTGGACTGCGGCAACGCGCCTCGCTAAGTTCAGCGTGCTGACAGCGGATGTGTTCGGGTCATCCGTTGCATTCACCAGGGGAGAAAGCAGGCAAAACAAATGAGCAGTCGCTCCCAGGCCGGGGCCATGATCGTTCTTGCAATTCTGTTGCTGGTATCTCCAAGTCGAGGGCAGGACGCGGCAGCCGGGGCGCCGGCAGCCGGTGACGCCATCGCCAAGCACATCGAAGAGATGGAAAAGGAAATCAAGGAGCTTCGCCAGGAGGTTGCCACGTTGAAGGGCGCTGATAAGACCGCGCCCGCGCCTGTACCGGCCCAGAACCTGGTCAACGTCACAGGCAATTCTGCGCCGAGCGCTCCGCCGCCTCCGTCGTTAGCCGGACTGCTGGGGCCCACCACACTGAGCGGATTTGTCGATGTCTACTATGGCCAGAATTTCAATAATCCTGCCGGCCAGGCCAATGGCTTGCGCTTCTTTGACGGAGCAACCAACCAGTTCGGGCTGAACCTGGTCGAGATGGTCGTGGACAAGGCCCCTGATCCCTCTAACAGCCGTACCGGTTATCACGTCGCTCTCGGTTTCGGACAGGCCATGAACGTGGTGAATGGGTCCGAGCCCAAAGGCGGTTTGGGATTCGATCAGTACCTGAAGGAAGCGTACTTCTCTTATCTCGCTCCCGTAGGCAAAGGCCTGCAGGTGGATATCGGAAAATTCGTAACCCCGCACGGAGCCGAGGTCATCGAGACCAAGGACGATTGGAACTATTCGCGCGGACTCCTGTTCTCCTACGCGATTCCGTACTACCACTTCGGAATGCGGGCCCGGTACACGTTCAATGACAAGTACTCGCTCAGCGGCTTCCTGGTGAACGGCTGGAACAATGTTTTGGACAACAACACGGGCAAGACCTACGGCGTTGGCTTCGGCTGGAACCCCAACAAGAAGTTCGGCATCGCGCAGAATTACATGGCGGGGCCGGAAGAGAACGGCAACAACAGCAACCTGCGTCAGCTCAGCGATACTGTTATCACGTATTCGCCTACCAGCCGGCTGTCTTTCATCGTGAATGGCGATTATGGCAGAGGCGACCGATTTAACGACCCGCTGACCAACGTGCTCTCCCATCCCGTCTTCTGGACAGGCGTCGCGGGCTACGTGAAATACGCCTTCACCTCCACTACCGCACTCGCCACCCGCTACGAGTACTACGACGACCATGACGGTTTCACCACGGGAACGCTGGCGCGCACACACTTCAACGAATTCACGACGACCTTCGAGAAGCTGATGGCGCACCACATCATCAGTCGCTTCGAATTTCGCCGTGATATGTCGAATCAGCCGGTATTCCTCAAAGGCAGCGATCCCGTGCTCGGCCAGAACACCTTAACTGCGGGATTGGTATTCACCTTCGACAGCCGGGAGGCGAAATAGAGCAATGGGTACGGAGCGAGCCCGTTTCATCGATTTACTTCGAATAGCCAAAAACCGGGCTGTTCAGTATGTGGGGATCAGCGGCTTGGGCACAAACCCAACTAACCCCTGGTGTCAGCACCCTGGCCGCCCCCCGCTCCAGAAAGAAACCCAGGCGCGGTCCGCAACGAACCGGAGCGCGGTGGATCTTGTGCATCGCTGTTTCGTCTGCGGGCTGGAACTGACGCATGAAGCCCCAGGAGAGGAGAATTCGTGATCGCAGATCGAGTGTGTGGTCTCACGGCGCTGCCCATGGCGCTGTTAGGTCCGCTTGGGGTTCCGTGCGCGAACGGAACGCATCAGAGCGGACATGGTAAAGGCGAGTTGTTGGGCGAGTGAATCACAGAAGTGAAGAGGATCGCAGGGCGGCTGCGGCTTCGCGGCTGAAATCGACAACCAAATGAAAAAGGAGCGGAACATGAAGTCTGGCACTCTAGGCAGAGGATTGAACCTCTCGTATTCGGAAAAACTCTCCCGACTGGCGACGCGCTTGAAAGACCCTGAATGGCGGCGCTATGCCGGCCTGTTGTTCGGGGGCAAGGCGCTGGGGATCGCGGTCCTGATGCTGCTGATCACCGTGATTTCCGGGGTATTCTTTGCGCACGTGTACGCCGCCGATGCGGAAGTCAAAGCGGCGGATGTGGTGAATCCGCTGAACACCGCGTGGACCTTGATTGCCGCCTTTCTGGTGTTCGGCATGCAGGTGGGATTCACGATGCTCGAAGCCGGCTTCTGCCGCTCGCGGGAAACGGTCAACGTGCTGGTAGAGTGCGTGGTCGATACCTGTCTCTGCGGCATTCTGTTCTATGCCATTGGCTTCGCTTTCATGTTCAGCCACGGGAATGGTTTCATTGGCTACCACTGGTTTTTCCTGCAGGGAGCGCCCGCAACCTACGAAACCACCGGTGTCGCATTCCTGGCGGTGTGGATTTTCCAATTCGCCTTTGCCGATACGTGCTCGACGATCACTTCGGGCGCCATGATTGGGCGCACGGGTTTCGTCGGCGATCTCCTGTACAGCGTATGCGTGACCGGGTTTATCTATCCCATCATCGGACACTGGGCCTGGGGGCCGGACGGGTGGCTGGCTACGATGGGCAGTGCGGGATATGCGTTTTCGTGGCTGGGTACGGGCTTTCATGACTTTGCAGGTTCGACGGTCGTGCACACAATCGGTGGGTTCATCGCCCTGGCTGGCGCCATTGTTCTGGGCCCACGCCTCGGGCGCACGTTCAAGAAGGACGGCGGCGGGCCTATGTTGCCGCATGACCTGACCATCGCCGTCACGGGAGGATTGATCCTGTGGTTCGGGTGGTACGGCTTCAATCCGGGTAGCACGCTCTCGGCCATGGATTTTGCCGGAATCGGGCGCGTGGCTACCAACACGACCCTGGCCGCCTGCGCCGCCGGCCTGTCTTCGATCCTGTACGGCTATCTCAAATTCAAGAAATGGGACGCCAGCTACACCACAAACGGATTCCTGGCGGGCCTGGTCGCTATTACTTGTCCCTGTTACTGGGTCAGCCCGACCGGTTCTGTGCTGCTGGGCGGCATTGCCGGTGTGCTCGTCATCCTCGGAGTCGATTTACTGGAATGGCTGCGAATTGATGATCCCATCGGCGCGGTACCCGTTCATGGACTTTGCGGAATCTGGGGAACGCTCTCCCTTGGCCTGTTTGCCTGCGGGCAATATGGGGCCACTGGTCCTCTGGCTCCCGATAATTCCGCGCCTCTGAAGGGACTTTTCTATGGCGGTGGATTCAGGCTTCTTGAGGCACAGGTCATCGGGAGCGCTTGCGTAACCCTGGCCACCTTCGGCGTTGCCATGGCGGTCATGCTTCTGGTCAACGCAACCGGAACGCTAAGGCTGCCCCGCGAGGCAGAACTTTACGGCATGGACCTCCACGAGCATGGCATCTCGGCCTATCCGGAATATGTCATCTCCGCCCTGGGAGCCCCGTCCGGTATGAGCCAGGAACTGCCTGAGCCTGCGCCCGCCGCGGTGTCCAGTGTTACGGCCCTTAACCCCTTATCGCGCGCAATCAGCTGACGAATGGCGCGCTCCGGCAACCAGGAGGCAGAGACATCCTCTGCCTCCTTCATTCAACACGACGAGGACAGCGTGAACCTAGCCACGGGTGCCCGATTCCGCGTCACCACAAAACCGAGTTGCGAGAGGGACAATCCATGACGAAGGTGGAAGCGATTATTCAGCCCACAAAGCTGGAGGCGGTGAAGGAAGTTTTGTCTGAACTGGGCATCGACGGGCTCACCATTTCCGAGGTGCGCGGACATGGCCGGCAGAAGGGACACACCGAGACGTACCGCGGCCGTGAGTATTCCGTGGACCTGTTGCCCAAGATCAAGATCGAATCGGTGATGAACGACAACCTGGTGGATGCGGCGGTGAGTGCCATCCTGCAGACCGCAGCCACGGGAAAGATTGGCGATGGCAAGATCTTTCTGAGTAAGGTCGAGGAAGCGATCCGGATTCGCAACCAGGAGCGCGGAGTCGCGGCTCTGTAGCCGGGCCCGGCGCTAAGCGCCGTCTTCACTCAACAAACGAAGCCGAGCGAGGCTGCTCGGCTTCGGCTTTCTTCGGAATTAATGGCGCGGCCTTAATGCGAAACCGCGGCAAACAACTCGGAATGCATCAGCGACTGAAATTGCTGATCGCTGGCCTTGAAATGAATCTGCAGGTTGGAGCTGTCGGCATCGACGGTGGTGTTGTCGATGGCTACTTTCTCAGCCGGCGTGGCGCTCATCTTCTTGTAAAGAATGCCGGCCTTGACCAGGGATGACATGGTGCTGGCAGTCATGGAGTCCGAGGTGACCACGGTCAGATCGAAATTCACGCCGCTGTTGAAATTCATGGTGTAACGGGATCCCATCAGGCGCTTCTTCACGGTTTCATAGTCGGCAATCTTGGAGGCGTCGCCGAGGGCGGAGCGCATCATGTTCTGCGTGCCCTGCTGGTCCAGAATGCTCCAGACCGGCGCGGAATCGACGCTGCTCATCATGTCCGCCATGTTGCCGTTGGTGTCCAGGCCGAGAGTCTGGCCATCGCGAGTATCCAGGGCCGCGCGAATGGCGGTGGAATCTCCGAACAGCAGCGTGCTGTCGTCCAGAAAGCTCATGACGAAGCCGCCGTCCATCGGGTAAAGCTCAGCCGTGCCGTATTTCTTGGGCACGTATTTCTGCAGCTTCATCTTCTTCAGGACGGCTTTCATGTTGAATGGCCCTGCGGCGACTCCGACGCCCTTGATCCCTTGCTTGCCCGAGCGGAACGACGCAAAGGTGAGCGTGTCCACATCTTTTTCGGGATCAATTCCGATATTCTTGAGGGCGGTCTCAAACTGCTTGATGTTATCGGGCATCAACTGCTGCTTCAACGCCATTGCCGTGGGCGAATCCTTCAGGGCGCGGTAGTCCACCGAAATCAGTTGCAGCAAGTCGGCCGGAATGCAGGAACGGGCTGAAGAATTCAGGGGCATGGCATACGCCATGGTCACCAGCAGCAGGGAAGCCAGGCAAATTCTGAAAAATCGCATAACGCCTCGAATCATAAAATGGTCAGGATTGGGCACCCTTAGTTGGATGCAGCCTCAGGCCTTGTCGTTATCAGATCGTTTTATTCTATTGTACTTGCAAGCCGGGGATAGAAAACAAAAGGACAGGGACCGTTGACCCGTTAGGTGCTCGATAAAGCCCCGTAGAGACGTTGCTGGCAACGTCTCTGTGTCGATTTCCCGTATGGATCTATAGCTCGAGACGTAGCCAACGGCGGAAGACGTTGCAAGCAACGTCTCTACGAATCAAGGCGGGACGTGCGGCGGCGGACATCCGCGGCGAAGGTCTCATCCTTCAGCGATGCCAGGTTGATCTCGACGTTCGCCATAGCGCCCGTGATCGCCGCTCCTGCCAAGGCAGAGGCGGTGGTGAGATCCGATTTCATGTTGGGATTGGTAATCGGCTCCAGCAATTTGACCAACTGCGCAACTTCGTAAGCCTTCTCCGCTACGCCCAGCGGAACGGCAGTGGCCTCTTTGAGGGCGGATTCAATCATGGCTTCGCCGGACTTTTCGTCTGTGGTTTTGGCAGATTTGTAAGCTTTCATGACCAAGTTGTACGACTCGGCGTCGGCATCGACCGCAGCCTTCAATTGTTCACGCAGCGGGGTGAGACTGGCAATGGCGGCGCTGAGCTGGGCCTCGTATTGCGCATAAGCTTTTTTGCCGCGAGACATTGAGGCGACCATAACGGCAAGGCCCGCGGCCATGGCTCCGGCTGCAGCGGAGGCGCTGCCGCCTCCCGGGGTCGCGGTGGGCGCGGCCAGTTGTTCCACGAACGGCTCGACGCCGGCGCGCAGGCCGCCAATCGCCATCTTGCCGCCCATCACGGCGCTCAGGCGGTTTTCCAGGATCAGCGATGAGTCGAAATTTTCCACCTGAAGGAACCATTCCGCGGCTTGTTCGAGAGCTTTCTTCGGAATCAGGCCGACGATCTCGCTCGAAACCGGAATGACTCCGTAGCGGGCAGCTTCCCGCTTTACCAGTTCGAAGACGCGGTGAATGGGCGTTTGCTCGAAGTCGGTAAGGTTCATCGACACCTGGGCGAGCCCGCGTACGAGAAATCCAGCGCCTTTCACAAAACGCATGCCGCCGCTGGAGAAGCGCACCGCCTTCGCGACCTTCTTCGCAATTTCGACGTCCGGGGTATTCAGGAAGACGTTATAGGCAATCAGAAACTTGCGGGCCCCAACCACGGTAGCGCCGGCAGTAGGATGCACGCGCGGCTCGCCAAAGTCCGGACGCCGCGCCGGGTTGGTGGCAATCTCCGCCCGGATGCCTTCGAATTGACCGCGCCGGATGTTTTCCAGTCCCTGGCGTTCAGGAGTTCGGGCGGCCGCTTCGTACAGGTAAACCGGAATCTGGTAGCGCTGCCAGATCTGCTCGCCAACATAATTGGCCATGGCGACGCAATCTTCGATGGTGACCCCTTCGATCGGAATAAAAGGAACCACGTCCGCGGCACCCATGCGGGGATGTGCTCCGGCATGGCTGTTCAAATCGATCAGCTCGGCGGCCTTGCCCACGCCGCGAATGGCGGCCTCCTGAATCGCATCCCGTTCACCCACGATGGTGATGACGCAACGGTTGTGGTCGGCATCCATTTCGCGATCCAGCAGGTAGACGCCCGGCATTTTCATGGCATCAACGATGGCGTCAACCTTGGCCTTATCGCGGCCCTCTGAAAAGTTGGGAACGCATTCGACGAGCGTGGACATAACGGAAGAGGATATAGGTCGGAAGAGTGCGGGCGCAAGGATGAGAGGGATGTCCGTTCCGGTGAGACACGAGGAACAGGACTTCAGCGCTTGTTGAAGAATTTACCGATTCCCAGGCGTACTTGCACGGTGTTGATTCCCGGATTCGGCGTTGCCAGACCTGCGTTCGAGATGTGCATGTAGCGCAACTCCAGGCTTACGTTGTATCTCGCGCCCAGGATATGCGTGCCCAGGGCAGCCTGGTCCATGAAATTGACGGGGTTGGTTCCTGTAGGGACGTTGTGATTAGTGAAGACCACGCCACCGGTCAGTTCCAGGTACGGCGAGAACCGCCCGTGACGCAGGAAATTCCACTTGAGGCCCAGAGGATCGAAGCCCAGCCCGACCGCCGTATTGGCCGGCTGAAAAATCAGGAACACCGGGACCACATCGAGGGCGTACTCAAATCGTCCCCGGAGAATACCGGGAAGATGCGGGTCGGTAAGAATCCACCCATAGCGAAGGCCGGCGTTGAAGGCCGCCGTATTCTTTGTGCCTCCGGGAACGGAGTGCCCGCCGCCGGCCCATACCTGCACTTCGTTTCCGCCCTTTTCGGGGGCGGCCTGCGCCCACACCGGAGAGGATGGGATCAGGCATGAAATCGCGATGAATAGGGCTGAGAGCATCGCCCACTCGCTTCGCTTCGTGGGACGGACGAATGCGTCCGTCCCTACGTGAGCGGTGCTTTTTCGCGGACTTCGATTCTGAGATCGAAAGGGAGGACAACTTCGGGGTGACGGGGCGATTATGGCCGATCTCCTCGGGTACGATTTCTGGCCAGCTGCATCAGGTCTTGCGCGACGCGGGCGGTATTGTGACGCGCTACCTGGGCCTCCTCAAGATAGTCTCCCAGCACGGGAATGACTCCCAGGGCTTCAATGGCATCGAGATCGTTCGCAATCTGGCATGCGCCTTCCAGGGCGTATTTTGCCTTCATTTCATCGGAGGCAGGCGTCCGGTTGAGCAGCGCGTAATCGAAGATCTGCTTTTGCGCGTGACGGTTCAGCGCACGAATATGATCGGCGGCGGTCAGGCCCAGGCTCTCGTTGGCCTGAGTCATCAGGTTGCAGATATATACCTTGGTAGCGCGTGACTCCACGATTGCCTGCGCAATGCCGCGAACCAGCAGGTTGGGAATGAGGCTGGTGAACAGCGATCCCGGACCAATGGTGATGAGGTCCGCATGCGCGATGGCTTCCAGCGTTTGCGACATGGGGCCGACGTTGGCGGGTACCAGGAACAGTTCCTTGATGCGGCCCTTGCTGGCGGTGATCCTGGTTTCGCCACGAACCCGGGTGCCATCCTCCATCAGCGCTTCCAGTTCGATATTCGATGTGGTTGCGGGGTAGATGTGCCCGCGTGTCAGCAGAATTTCCGACGACAAACGAACCGCTTCGGAAAAGTCGGAGGTCAGGGAGGTTAACGCCGCCAGGAACAGGTTTCCGAAGCTGTGTCCCTCTAACCCGGAGCCCTTTTCGAAGCGGTGACGGAAGAGTTTCGAAAGCAAGGCTTCGTCTTCGCTGAGCGCAACGATGCAGTTGCGGATGTCGCCGGGCGGAAGCATGTTGAGTTCCTTGCGCAGGCGGCCACTGGAGCCCCCGTCATCGCTGACCGTCACCACGGCTGATAGATCGCGGATGGTGGGCGATTCCGGCTCTTCACAGACCATCTCCGCCGGAGACAGGACGTATCTTTTCAGGCCCTTGAGCAGAGTGGAAAGCCCAGTTCCGCCCCCGATGGCGACGACGCGCAGACCACGCCCGGGCGCAGTCTGCTGTGCGGCCATCAACTCGGCGCTTCTGGATTCCATGTTGAGGATATACCGCGCGGCGGATTAGATCGGTTGTTCTTCGCCCAGCCCGGCATCGGAGGAACCTGGCTCCGCTCCAGGATCCGGGTAGAGCAACTCGGTGAAGCGGGGATCCTCCGCCAGATTCTGGAAGTCCGAGTCGTTGCGCGCCTGAAAACGAAGCTGGGAGTTGAGCCGCAGAGCTTCGTCCAGCCGTCTTAAGGAATCCTCGACATGTCCGGTGAGGCAGTCGAGGGCGGCCAGTCCATAAATGACATAGTCCGCCTTGGCATTTTGCTTGAGCAGCTTTTCCAGGTGCTCGCGGGCGGTCACGTAGTCGCCCACATTCATGAGCGAGACCGCGTAGTCGTAGTGCTCCTCCGGCGTCTTGAACTGAGTAGCCGCGGAGCGCTCCAGATGCTGGTTGCAGATGCTGAGATGAACCGTCGCCCGGTCGGTCAGTTCCTTGCTGGGGCCACCGATTACCTTCTGGAAATGAGGCTTTGCCTTGTCGAACTTGTGCTCCTGCATTGCGCGCAAGCCCGCTTCGTAGCTTTGCAGGGCCTGGGTGTAGCGTGGATCCTCCGCAACAGTTTTCTTCGCGGTCGTTTTCTGAGCCATGTGCAGAACTCTTCCTGTGCTTTTGGTAATAGGAAACTCCTTGCACCCGTGCCCGGGAGCCGAACCTTAAGTATTACTCAAAGCCCCCATGCAGGGCAATTGGACCCAGCAGCGAGTCCCGGCGCCTGCTCCGATTTTTGGCACTCCGTTTGGCGCGCCGGGGAACTAGTTCATCGTCGCCGCTGATTGTAAGTCAATCTGCTTCCACTCGCCCTTGATGATACCGGCGCGAATTTGAGCGGCAGTTTTGCCCTTCTTGCTTTGCTGGTACGAGTAGTACAGCTCTTTCAGGCAGGTGGAACACTGCGCTCCATGCGTGCTCTCAAAACAGCTGTGCAGGCTGTTGTGGCCCATGCGATCGCAATAGCAGTAGCAGGGTTGCTGGTGGAGAACGTTGGGAATCCTGGCCGCCAATTCGTAGGCGTGGGCCTGGTAAGGATACTGCGCATCCGCTCCCCAAAGATCAGCCTTGGTTAAGGTCGGGGGCAGTTTCGTGCCCTTGGGCGGCGGTCCCGCGTTATAGGCCGGTACCCCACCGATTTCCTGGGGCGACGACCACTGGGCCGACATCGTTAAGGTGACAACCAGGAGGAAAGCCATGGTCAGGGTGCGATACACGATGGAGTTGCTATAGAGGCGGCGTGTCATAGGATTTCTCGGTGCAGATATTGTAACCTGCCGCAGTCGGGGAGGCTGCTTCTCCGATCCCCCGGACCACAACGGTACTATCCATCATCGCCGCCCCGAAGATCTGTATACAATAGGGCAGGCATGCCGGAGCCATTCTCAGACCCCGGGTCTTCGTATCAAAGCGCAGCGGGTGAGTTGCAGGTGCCGATGCCTGTGCCCGCCGGGACCGCCTCTGCCGCCCCGGTTCCCGAAGTGATGGCGCGGCCTTTTCGCCTGCGTACCGGACTGGGCATCTGGCTCCGCGACCTGATCATATCGCTGGCCATCTCCGCATTTATCATCATCTTCCTTTACCAGCCGGTAAAGGTTGAGGGCACCAGCATGATGCCTTCGCTCGATGATCAAGAACGCATCTTCGTCAACAAGTTCGTCTATCGCCTGGAGCCGATTGAGCGCGGGGATATCGTCGTATTCCGCTACCCGCGCGATCCCTCGAAGAGCTACATCAAGCGCGTGATCGGGATGGCTGGAGACCGGATCCGCATTGATGGCGGGCAGGTCTACGTTAATGGCAAAGCGCTGGACGAAACCTACGTTCCGTCCGAATATACCGATCAGCGTTCCTATCCCGAGATTGTGGTACCGCCCGGCTGCTATTTCGTATTGGGAGACCACCGATCCATGTCGAATGACAGCCGCGACTTCGGCTCGGTGAACCAGGGCTTTATCTACGGGAAGGCAGTTTTTGGATATTGGCCCATGGAAAAGCTGGGGCGCGTAAGATAGCCAGCCCCGGACCGTCGCAACTTAACTATTGCCGGGCGGAGTTCCACTTTTCCTCAGATTTCCTCATTCCTCCCTGTCCTACGCCCTTTCGCGACGCGGCATTCCCTGCTAATATTCATAAAATCCACTCCCCGGAGCGAGAATGCAGGCTATCCTTGCGCTGGAAGACGGGCGAGTCTTCCGAGGCAAAGGCTACGGCGCCAAAGGCGAATGCTACGGCGAAGTCGTTTTTAATACTTCCATTACCGGATACCAGGAAATTTTCACCGACCCCTCCTACTCCGGCCAGATCGTCGTTTTAACCAACCCCGAAATCGGAAACTACGGCACCAATCAGGATGACAACGAGGCCACGCGCCCGTGGATCGAAGGCCTGATCGTGCGCGAGTTCTCGAAGGTCAGTTCGAACTGGCGCTCACAGCAGGTCGCTGAAGAATATCTCGAGCAGTTCAAGGTGCCGGTGCTGTCGGACATCGATACGCGGGCGCTGGTGCGGCATCTGCGCGATCACGGCGTCATGCGCGGAGTGGTGTCGACCATCGAGAGCGATGCCGAGAAGCTGGTGGCGAAGGCTCGGTCGATCCCCAGGATGGACGGAACCGATCTCGCGAAAGAAGTCAGCACCAAGCGTCCTTACGTGTGGGAAGTCGGAGAGCGCTCGCATGAGCCGGTCGCAGTGGTGGGAGTGAAAGATGAGCCGGCGCGCTTCCATGTCGTCGCCTATGACTTTGGCATCAAGCAGAACATTCTGCGCAAGCTGCGCGGAGAGGGATGCAAAGTGACGGTGGTTCCGGCGCAGACTCCGGCGGAGGATGTGCTGGCGCTGAAGCCGGACGGAGTGTTCCTGTCGAATGGGCCGGGCGATCCTGAGCCGTGTACGTACGCGGTCGATTCGATTCGCAGGCTGATGGGCCGGCAGCCCATCTTTGGAATCTGTTTGGGGCATCAGTTGACGGGCATCGCGCTGGGCGGCAAAACCTTCAAGCTCAAGTTCGGGCACCATGGCGGGAATCACCCGGTAAAGCAGTTGAAGACCGGGAAAATCGAAATCACGGCGCACAACCATAATTTCGCGGTGGATCCGGATTCGCTGGCCGAGAGCGAAGTTGAGTTGACGCACGTCGATCTGAACGATCAGACGCTGGAAGGCATGCGGCATCGGAATATGCCGCTGTTTACGGTGCAGTATCACCCGGAAGCAGCGCCCGGCCCGCACGATTCCCATTACCTCTTCAAAGAGTTCACAAGGATGATGGAGGAGTGGAAAGGGTGAGCAGTGAGCTGTCGTCCCGTAGATTTGTCATCCCGAGCGGAGAAGATTGTTCGCGAAGCGAACGATCTTCGCAGTCGAGGGACCCTGGGTTTTGCTGGGGAGTGACGCTGCGGGTTAGGGGGACACAAGGTCCCTCCACGCGTGAGTTGATTGCTTCGCAATCAAC
>DASREX010000093.1:0-47548 GCA_035651855.1 Candidatus Sulfotelmatobacter sp. | reverse complement strand
AGGCGGCCGCAGTGAGGCGCTGGGAGATCATGCGGCACGGTTCCGCGGGGGATCGCCGGGCGTGCTGCAGGGTACCTATTCTTACGTGCTGCAGGACTCCGGGGGGCAGATTGCGCTGACCCATTCGGTGTCGGCGGGGCTGGATTATCCATCGATCGGGCCGGAGCATGCGGCGTTGCGCGACGCGGGACGGGCGGAGTACGTGCCCGCATCGGATGCGGAGGCGCTGGAAGCAACGACTGTGCTGGCTCGGACCGAGGGTATTATTCCCGCGCTGGAGTCGGCGCATGCGGTGGCTGAGGTCATCAAACGCGCGCCGGGCATGAAGAAATCCGACATCGTGATAGTGAACGTGTCGGGACGGGGCGATAAAGACATGGGGATCCTGAGAGAGAACCTGAACCTGATGGAACAAGAAGTAAGAAGAAGTAAGAAGTAAGAAGTAAGAAGTAAGAAGTAAGAAGTAAGAAGTAAGAAGTAAGAAGTAAGAAGTAAGAAGTGCGGCTCTCAGAAGGAAGAAGCTTATTCATTCTGCAATCTAACTTCTGAAATCTAACTTCTGAAATCTGACTTCTGAAATCTGACTTTGAAATCTGACTTCTAAAATCTGACTTCTGAAATTGTCTGACTTCTGACATCGCGTTCTGCATTCATTTATGCCGCTAACTTTCTACAAAAAGCCGGCGCTGGTGGCGTACGTGACTTGCGGGGATCCGGAGCTCGCGGCAACGCGGGAGATCGTGCTGGCTGCGATTGGGGCGGGCGCGGACGTGATCGAACTGGGAGTGCCTTTTAGCGACCCCGTGGCCGACGGACCTGTGATCCAGCGGGCCAGTGAGAGGGCGTTGAAGCAGGGGACGTCGCTGGCGCAAGTTCTCACTTTGGCGGCCGAGGTTCGGGAGCAAGCGCAGTCGACCGGGTTGATTATCTTTTCGTATTTGAATCCCATTTTGCGCATGGGAATGGAGAAGTTCTGCAAGGTCGCGCGGGCGGCTGGGGTGGATGGCGTTTTGGTGACCGATCTGCCGGTAGAAGAGTCGGGCGAGTATCTGGCGGCGATGCGGTATTACGATTTGTCTCCGGTGTTTCTGGCGGCGCCGACCAGTCCCGACGTGCGGTTGAAGCGGATTGCGGAAGCTTCGCGGGGTTTTGTGTACGCCGTTTCGCGCACCGGCGTGACGGGACAGCGGCAGCAACTGGCGGAGGATGCTCGAAAACTGGTGAAGCGGCTACGGCGGGTGACGAAGTTGCCCATCGCTTTGGGATTTGGGATTTCTACTCGGGCACAGTTTGCGGAAGTGGGTGAGTTTGCCGATGCCGTGGTGGTTGGAAGCGCGATCGTGGAGACGATTGAGCGGAATCAAGGGCGGGAGGCGGCAGCGGTGGGAGAGTTTGTTAGAGGGTTGCTGGGAGTCGAGAAACACATGGCTATTCCGGTGGGGTAGAGTGGAATCCCACTTCTCCCAAATGCGGGGAGAAGTGGGGCACCCTGGAAATTTATGGATATTGAGGATTGGCGAAAGAAGATCGATGAGTTGGACCGCAAGCTGGTGGCGCTATTGAGCGACCGGGCCCGTGCGGCGGTGGAGATCGGAAAACTCAAGCGTAATACTTCTTTGCCTATCTACGAGCCGGACCGGGAGCGGACTGTTTTCGAGAATGTGCAGGCGGCGAATCCGGGGCCGCTGCCGGGCCGGGACCTGGTGCGGATTTATGAGCGCATCATCGACGTAATGCGCAATATTCAAAAGGAAGAGATCGTGCCGCACCCGGAGCCCGCAGAGACGGAACTGGAATCGGACGTGAACGACTGAATAATGAGCGGTGAGCCGTGAGCAATGAGCTGTGAGCAACGACGGAGCCGCGGGTTTTGCTCATTGCTCGCCGCTCATAGCTCATTGCTAGAGGATTTCTATGATTGTTGCCATGCAAGAACGCGCTGACGAGGCGCAGATACAGCAGGTGATCGAACACCTGGTGAAGATGGGGTTCGAGGTACACCGTTCGACCGGGGCGCGGATGACTGTGCTGGGGGCGGTGGGAGCGAACATCGATTTCGACATTCGCATCCTGGAGTTGCTGCCCGGGGTGCAGGAGGTGCACCGCATCAGTTCGCCCTACAAGCTGGCGGGGCGAAGCTTCCGCCCGGAAGGCACCGTGGTGAAGTTGCGCAACGGTATTGGCGTTGGCGGCAATGAAGTAGTGGTCATGGCAGGGCCATGTTCAGTGGAATCGCGAGAACAGCTGTTCGCGACCGCGGAGGCCGTCGCGAAGGCCGGTGCGAAAGTGTTGCGGGGCGGGGCGTTCAAGCCGCGGAGCTCACCCTATTCTTTTCAGGGGCATGGGGAAGAGGCGTTGAGGCTGCTGCAGGAGGCGGGAGAAAAATTCGGACTGCTGGTGATCAGCGAGGTGATGGAGATTTCGCAGATTCCGATGATGCTGCCCTATGTGGACATCCTGCAGATCGGGGCGCGCAACATGCAGAATTTCAATCTGCTGCGCGAACTGGGCAAGGTGCGCAAGCCGGTGCTGCTGAAACGCGGGATTGCAGCGACATTTGAAGAGCTGCTGCTGTCGGCGGAGTACGTCATGTCGGGGGGAAATTATGACGTGATCTTATGCGAGCGCGGCATTCGCACATTCGAGACTTACACGCGGAATACGATGGACATATCTGCAATCCCGATTATTCACAAGCTGTCGCACTTGCCGATGACAGCCGATCCATCGCATGGGACCGGACGCCGCGATAAAGTGGCCCCAATGGCGCGGGCGTCGGTGGCCGCGGGAGCGGATGCGCTGCTGATCGAAGTACACTGCACACCGGACCAGGCGCTGTCGGATGGAGCGCAGTCGCTGTTCCCCGAGCAGTTTACGAAATTGATGGATGAGTTGCGGATCATCGCGCCAGCAGTGGGAAGGAAGATTGGGTAATTGGGAAATCTGGAAATTGAGTAATTGAAATTCTCGGCCTGTCTTGTTTTCAAATTACCCAATTCCTAAATTACCCAATTGCTCAATTTCTTATGTCTATCCGGCAAATCACGATTATCGGCACCGGCCTGATCGGCGGGTCGCTGGCGCTGGCGTTGCGCAAGAACCGGTTTGCGGGAAAGATTGTTGGGTGTGATCGCGAGGCGGCGCTCGAGAAGGCGCGCGCGCGGGGAGCCATCAATGAGGGGACGATTCATCCCGGGGATGCGGTCCGGGGCAGCGATGTGGTGGTGCTGGCAACCCCGGTGCTGGCGATTGTCGACCTGATCGGGCGGCTCGGACCGGCCCTGCCTTCCAAGACTCTGCTGACCGATGTGGGGAGCACGAAGCAGGCCGTGCTGGAGTGCGCGCAGAAAGTTTTTGGAAAGAAGGCCGGCTCTCGCTTCCTGGCGGGGCATCCCATGGCGGGCAAGGAGATGAGCGGGGTCGACTATGCGGATGCGGATTTGTTTCAGAGGGCGGTTTGGTTCTTCACTCCCATGCAAGGACAGAACCTGAACCAGGGACTCTTCGCGGAGTTTGCGGGATGGATCGACCAGATTGGGGCCCGGGTGGCAATGATGCCGGCGGAGGAGCATGACCGGTTGTGCGCCTGGATCAGCCACGTGCCGCAAATGATGTCCACCGCATTGGCGGCCGCGCTGGTGGAAGAGTTTGGAGAGGACGCTCCGCTGCTGCCGGCCGGGGGACGGGCGCTGCAGGAGATGACGCGCATTGCGGCGAGTCCGTATTCCATGTGGCGGGATGTGGCTATCAGCAATAAGAAGAATCTGGCGGATGCGCTGTGGAAGGTGGAGCAGAGGTTAGCGCACATCCGGGAGAATCTGGCGACGCGGCAGCTGGCGGAGGAGTTTGAGCAGGCGCACGCGCTGCGGAAGAGCGCCTCTGCCAAAAAGGCGCGGGCCGATTGAATCCGCCTAATCTGAGGCAGCTGCTTTTGACTCATCCAAATCCAAAATTCATTTAGAATTCCTCGCTATGAACAAAGTTGTGGCCAACGCGGATGAGGCCATCCGCGACGTGTTTGACGGAGCGACCATCATGATCGGGGGCTTTGGGTTGTGCGGGATGCCCGAGAACCTGATTCGGGCGCTGGTGCGCAAGGGCAGTAAGAACCTGCACACGATCAGCAACAATGTTGGGATCGATGGCGTGGGCAACGGGCTGCTGCTGGCCGCGGGGCAGATCGTGCATCACATCGGAACTTACGTCGGCGAAAACAAGTTGCTGGAAGAGATGGTGTTGAGCGGGAAGATCAAGCTGGAGTTGGTTCCGCAGGGAACATTTTCGGAGCGGATTCGCGCGGGGGGCGCAGGCATACCGGCATTCTTTACTCCCACCGGAGTGGGAACGATTGTGGCCGACGGCAAGGAAACCCGGGAATTCGACGGCAGGCCGTATTTAATGGAACGCGGATTGACCGCGGATTTTGCTTTTGTGAAGGCCTGGAAGGGAGATCGCGCCGGGAATCTGATTTACCGCAAGACAGCACGGAACTTCAATCCGATGATGGCGACGGCGGCGAAGATTACGATTGCTGAGGTCGAGCACCTGGTCGATGTAGGCGAGATTGATGGAGATGCGGTCCATACTCCCTCAATATATGTGCAACGGATTTTTCAAGGCGAGTTATACGAGCGCAGGATTGAGCGCAGGACGGTACGTAAGGCAGCCGCGAGTGCCTAACGGGAGAATTAAAACGCAAGGTCCTTCGACTCCGGTTTTGCTTCGCGTTCCGCGTAGCAAAATCCTCGCTCAGGATGACAGACGACAAAAATGAACAAGCCTGGCAAAGATGTCGATAAGCGGGAACGCATTGTGAAGCGGATTGCGCGCGAGTTGCGCGATGGGTTCTACGTGAACCTGGGGATTGGGATGCCTACGCTGATTGCCAATCATGTGCCGAAGGGCATCGAGGTCACGCTGCAGTCGGAGAACGGGATGCTTGGGATTGGTCCTTATCCCGTCGAAGGCACGGAGGATCCTGACCTGATCAATGCAGGGAAGGAGACGGTCAGCGAAATGCCTGGGACATCCTATTTTTCGAGCGCCGATTCGTTTGCCATGATTCGCGGCGGCCATATTGATTTGAGCGTTCTCGGCGCCATGGAAGTGGACGAGACCGGAAGCATTGCGAACTGGATGATCCCGGGAAAAATGGTGAAGGGGATGGGCGGAGCCATGGACCTGGTGGCAGGGGCCCGGCGGGTGGTCGTCGCCATGGAACATACGACGCGGGAAGGAGCGCCGAAAATCCTGCAAAAATGCACGCTGCCGCTTACGGGAGTGCGCGTGGTCGATACGATCGCCACGGAGATGGCCTACATTCGGGTGACAAAGGACGGCCTGGTGCTCGAGGAAGTGGCGGAGGGATTAAGCGCGGAGGACGTGCAGAAGGCTACCGGGGCGCGGCTGATTGTGAGTCCCAAACTCAAGGTGATGGAGAGCTAGGGACGTCGTGCGCGATTGCCCGCATATGAGTCTAAGTTCCGGGTGCCCCACTCTTCCCGCGTTTTGTGCGGGAGGGTGGGGATCTTGACGTCAGAATTTGATTTCGAAGACCTTTTTGGTGGCATCACGCAGCCGCGATTCTTCGGATCAGATCTTCTTGTTCTTGCTTGTTTTCGGCGCCTATAGTGAATGCATCCAGCAGGCCTAGCGACAACGCATATTTGATGCCCTCATCCTGTCGGTTGCGAAGCGTGCCTTGCCCCAGGATCTTCATTCCTACCACCGCCTTCCCGGCCGACTTCATTTCCTTCAGCACACTGACGACGGTAGCGGGATCGGCATCCATGTAGGCTCCTACCGGGTTGATGCGGGCGAGATCGATCTCTACCCACGGAGATTTGGCGGCGGCGCGCAGGGCTTCGATGCTGTGGCACGAACAGCCATGGGCCCGAATGGTGCCCTTCTGCTTGGCTTCCGACAAGACATCCATCACGCCGCGGTAACGGTCGGTCCAATCGGCTTCGGTCACGCAGTGCATCAGGCAGACGTCGAGGTAGTCGGTGCCGAGTTCTTTACGGAAGCGGTCAAGATCGGCGCGAGCGGTGGCGGGATCGCGCGCCCACGTCTTGGTGAGCACGGTGACCTTGTCTCGCGGCACGTGCTTCAAGGCTTCGGCGACGTGCGGGTGGCTTCCGTAGGAGTCGGCGGCATCAAAGAAGCGCAGGCCATGATCGTAGCCGTTCAGCAACAGATCGGAGAGGCCCTTCACGCCGAGCGCGGTCTGGTTGGAGTGGTGGCCGGAGCCAACGGTGCCGGTGCCCATGGCGAGGCGGCTGGTCTTGATGCCCGTGCCGCCTAATGTGACGGTGTCGGAGGCGGAGAATTTGCCTCCGAGCGATTGCTCGGCTAAGGCGTGAAGGATGGACTGGGATGAGAGCCATGCTGCTCCCGCGGCGGTGGCGGAGCGAACGAGGAATTCGCGGCGACGCATTGCGTCCTCCTGAAGACCGTGGCGTTCTTACGAGGCTACACTAATTCGCGCGCTTCGGGAAAGGCCGGTGTCAAAACAGGGTTGCGTCAAAACAGGGGTGGCGTCAAATCCCCATCAAAACTCGGGACTTCAAAATCCCACCCTCCCGCATAAAACGCGGGAAGGGTGGGGCACTCTCGGGTGCTCCGCAAGATCAGATTCGGAAGGGGGCGGCCAGCAGGCGGAAGGGTAACGTGATGCCTAGAAAAATAATTTCAAGCACGCCGTGCACGGCTACTCCCAGGATGCGGAACGGGAGCAACAGCAGCCACACGAACGGGTAGGCGACCAGGGCCAACAAGGCCAGGGGCCAGCAGATCACAAAGAGGATGCACCATAGCAGGAACGTGAACACGGGGTGAGACCTCCGGCTCTAGGTGATTGTACGGCGGCAGCCGGGCGAAAGTTCCGTGATCCGGATCAAGCCTTGCGCGTCATTCGAATTGCTTGCGGAATGCGGCGAGTTGCTGTTGGATATCGCCGAGCTCGGCCCGCAGGCGGGAAACTTCTTCTTCCAGAGCCTTGATACGGTCAGGGTCCGCAGGCCCGCTGGCAGACGCGGACGAGGGCGCCGGCGCCGCATATGCCTGCTCGGGCGGTTCTCCCGATAGCAGGTGTGTGTAGCGCGACTCCTTCGTGCCCGGTTGGCGCGGGAGAACCCGGACAAGCGGAGGCTGGCGCTGCGCCATGCGCTCCAGCGTGGAGGTTACGTCATCCAGGGCTTCGAAGTGGTACATGCGATCGCTGCGGCTTCGCAGTTCCCCTGGAGTTTGCGGGCCGCGCAGCAGGAGCACGCAGAGGATGGCGGTCTCGCGGCGGTCAAAGTTGAAGACTTCCTGAAGGCGGTGTTCGTACTTTGTGACGCGGCTGTCAGCGCCGCTTGCTGGGCCTGCCAGGCGCTGCTCCTGGAGCGTGGCGAGCGCTTCGCGGACGGCGGCTTCGTCCAGGGTCATCACCGGATCGCGATTATTTTTCTGGTTGCAGGCGTTGACCAGGGCGTTCAGGGATAGCGGGTAGTAATCCGGGGTGGTGATGTCTTTTTCGATCAGTGAGCCCAGGACTCGGGTTTCTGTGGGGGTCAGGTCCATTGTGTGACTCTTGGTGTGTGATTTTAATTGAAAGGAAGTCAAAGTCCCCACCCTCCCGCACACTGCGCGGGAAGGGTGGGGCACCCCTCTTTAACTTTCCCTCTTTATTCCACCTTTTTCGACTTTCTAGAACAGGGCTGTGGGACGGCGCTGCCACGCCTTACCCTTTCCCTTGGCGATGTTCTCCATGTCGGCTACGTAGGCGCCGGCCTGGGTCAAGACGTGATGCAGGTCGTTGCCTATGCTGATGAAGGTGAATCCCTTCTCCAGGAACTCGCCTACTCGCGACGTTCCGAACAAAAACAAGCCGAGGATTACATTATTCTTGCGGGCGTGCTCGACGAGTTTTTTGGTGGCCGCGTCGAGTTCGGGCGAAGTGTACATGTGGGGGAACTCGTATTTGTTATACAGGCCCATCGACATGCAAAGATCGTTCTGACCGAGGAAGAGGATATCTACTCCTGGGACGGCGGCGATCTCGGCAATGTTCTCGATGCAGGAGGCGGTCTCGACCTGCAGGGCGACGATGCCCTCGTTGTTCCAGTTGCCGGCGTATCCCAGCAGGCCGTTGCGGTTCATGCTGCGCTGCGGGAAATAGACCGAGCGGGTGCCGACGGTAGGATATTTCGTGCAACTCACCGCCTGGCGCGCTTCTTCCGCGGTGTTGATGTAGGGGATGAGAATGCCGTCGGCGCCCATATCGAGGGCCTGCTGGATGCCGGGGCGGTCGTCGTAGCCGCCGACTCGCACCAGCGACTTCGCGCCGCCGTTGGAGATGCCGCTTAGCATGGCGGAAAGTTTCTCGTAACCCATGGGACCGTGCTGGGTATCGACCAGGAGCCAATCGTATCCGCTGTGCGCCAGTTGCTCGGCGACGGTGGGGCTGTGCGCGTTCAGGAACAGCCCCATCTTGGGGTGTCCGGCGCGCAGTTGTTTCTTGAACTCTGATCCGCTGATGGCGGTGTCTGGCATTCTTCCTCCTTGAATTGAATTGCGTAGTGTAACGTATGGGGCGCTTTTCGATGGCAGCGGCGGGTGAATTTTTCTGGGATGTGACCGGGGGACAGGGTTCGACGAGCTCACGGAACTTCCTACAGCTTCGCCATTTTTGGAAAGCGAATGGGAAACAGTTCTCCAAAAATCCTTATTCTCGGAACGCGAACGGGAGTCAACTTCCCCACCCTTCCGCATACAGCGCGGGAATGGTGAGCACCCTGGGATTCCAATGACAATTGGGGGGAGTGCGAATATATTGTGAGCAGAAGCGGGAGAGTGCGATGCGACTGCTTTTGAATTGGGTGTTGAGCGCGCTGGCGGTTTGGATTGTGTCGAAGATCGTGCCGGGAGTCTACGTGAGCGGAGCCGGGTCCGCCCTAATTGCTGCGCTGGCCATCGGGTTCATCAACGCGACGATCGGGTTCGTGCTCAAGATCGTGACCTTTCCATTGACCCTGCTGACGCTTGGCATTTTCTGGTTCGTGATCAACGCGCTCATGCTGGAATTGGCTTCGGCGTTGCTGCGCCCGGGATTTCAGGTGAGCAGTTTCTCCGCCGCATTTCTCGGCGCGATTGTGCTCAGCCTGGTGAATCTGTTGCTGAGGGCTATCGTGATGCCCAAAGCCGACCGGCGTTAACCAGGCAGAATGCGAAGGCCGTCAGTTCTTCTTTTTGGGTTTGATGGCCTGCCAGTCTTCCTCTTTCAAAATCCTTCCCAGATTGCTGAATTCTCCGGCGCCCTGCAGGAATTCGCCGCCGTCCATGCGGATGACTTCGCCGTTAATGTAGCCGGAACCGGGGCTCACCAGGAAGGCAGCAAGATTGGCCAGTTCTTCAACCGTGCCGAAGCGGCGAAGCGGGTTCCGCTCGAGCGCGATCTTCTCCAGCCCGGGATGGGGAAGCACGCGAGAGAATGCGCCCTGCGTCGGGATGGGGCCGGGGGCGATGGCATTCATCCGGATGCCGCGGTTGCCCCACTCGACGGCGAGACTGCGGGTGAGGGCTTCGACGCCAGCCTTGGAAATGGCGGAAGGCACGACGTATGCCGAACCCACCGGGGCGTAGGTGGCCGAGATGCTCAGCACGGTTCCGGGTTGAGAAGACTTCAGCCAGCGGCGTCCGCAGGCCATGGTGCAGTGCAGCGTGCCCATCAGTACGATGTTTATTACGGATTCGAAGGCGCGGGGGGACAGGTCTTCGGTGCGGGCGATGAAATTGCCGGCGGCATTGTTCACAAGAATGTCGAGAGGGCCGTCTGACCAGATGGTCTCGATCATCTGCTCGACGGCTGCGAGATTGCGGATGTCGCAGGGGAGTGCATGAATGGCGCGCTGGCTCGCGGATGCGAGTTCCGCAGCGGTTTCCTGCAAGACTTCCTGCCGGCGGCCGCAGATGTAAACAGTGGCCCCCAGTTCCAGGAAACGTTGCGCCATGCCTTTGCCGAGGCCGGTGCCTCCGCCGGTGATGAGGATGCGCTTGTTCCTTAGGAGATCGGGATCAAACATGGAAATTGGGTAATTGTGTAATTTGGCAATTGAGCAAATTAAAAGTCCGACGCCAGAGATTCTAAATTACGCAATTACCAAATTTCTCAATTACTCAATCGCAGGCGATGCGGAAGCCGTAATCGGCGTACTGGAAGTGCGGGGGAATGCTGGAGCGAGCGGAGCAGCGGCTGACTTTGACATGGTGACGCCAGGAGCCACCGCGGGAGGACTTGCGCGCAGGCTGCAGCGAACTTCGCTCGGGCCCCCGCGGGTTCCGGTCGGGAGAGGTCGCATAATAATTCGGATCGTACCAGTCGCTACACCATTCGTGGACATTGTCGCAAATGTCATACAGGCCGAACGCATTGGGAGCGTACTGCGCCACCGGCTCGGGACCTTTTTGCCAGCGGGTTGCGTAGTCTGGACGGGACTGCGGCGGATCATCTCCCCAGGGAAATTGTTTTTGCTCGAGCCCCCCGCGGGCGGCAAGTTCCCACTCGGCTTCGGTGGGAAGGCGGAATCGCCGTCCCGTTTCAGCGCTCAGCCAGTCGCAATAGGCGGTCGCTTCATGCCAGGAGACGCCGGCGACCGGCTGGTCGCGGTAATTGAAATCAGGATCGGTCCAGAACGGCGGTGGGAGGCTTGAAGTCGCGCGCAGGAATTCCTGGTATTGCGCATTTGTGACCTGGGTTGCGGCGAGTTGGAAAGCATCGACCCAAACCCGGTGAACTGGACGTTCGCAATCCTGGCCGTTGCTTGAGCCCATGAGGAACCAGAATGCAGGAATCTGCACCATTACAGGGGCCAGGCTTGCCACGGGATTTTGCGGTCGAGCGGACATGTCTTTTGCCTGCTGGAATGAAGTTTACCAGCGCGTGGCATCGCCCGCTCTACATCCGCTTTCGAATATGCCAAATGAAAATGGAGACCGCGAGCCAGCCCAAGGTAGCCGCTGCAATTACGGAGGCGGCGTTGTAATCGCGGATCAGTTGGCTGATCAATAGCGCGAAGACGAACAGTCCTACGCTCGCCATCGCTGTCCCAGCCGCATCGACAGAGACTAATTGCCGGGCTCGTCGGCGGCCTTCCATTCCGGCCCGCTGCTTCTTCTCTTTCTCGTGCTTGTCGATCAGGGTGGCGCTGGCCGGGAACATCACTGGAAAGGCGAGAAAGAGGCCGCCAACCACGGGGCCGAATTTCTTCCCTATTACTCCCAAGGCTGCGGTAATCAGCCCGCCCAGCAAGAAGCGGACCGCGAATTCGTGCCAGCGGGTTTGCTTCACCGTTGAAAAATCAAGCTGAATTCGCATGCCGGCTTTACCTCAAGAGCAGCCACCACAGGCCGAACGATACGGTGAACCACACCGGGAGCATGAACACCGTCACCCGAGTGCGCGCCGCGGGCGGTGCATCATGATCCAGCTCACGCAGGACGCGTAGCAGAACAGCGCGATCGAGGAAGCCATCATGGAGCCCGCTTGCAACGCAACATTGTTTGTGCCCTCGACACGGACGGAGAGCGCCAGAGTAGCCAGCGCAACCGAGGGAGCGGCGCCGAAGAGTCCCGCGAAACTTTTAGGCTTGAAAAGGTCGCCCAGCAGCGCGAAGGTCGAAACCGATACTCCTCCAATCAAGAAACGAATCAGGATCAGTTTCATAAGTTCTACGAACTTAAGATCAACGAACGATGAGGGACTCCCAAGCTTAGGAGAAAAGCCGGGGTCGAAGAGTTGCTTATGATCGGACCGCCCTCCGCCCCCGCGGGCGAATACAGTGAAGACCGGATAATAGAGCGCCTTCGCAGAGGGTTACAAAGAGGCATGACTTCCAGGCGAAACAACCAACGCGACGATTCTGAATTAACTGATGAACGCTCCCCCGAACTCAAGGGCGATCTGCAGGCGCAACTCGATGAGTTGGGCGACGATCCCAGCCAGGTCGGAGAAAATAGCGCAGGCCAGAGTGGCAGTTCGCTGGGGCTGTCGGACGTTCGCGACTCGAACGAAGAGTCGGTAGAGGAACTCTCCGATTCCGACCAGGCACTCGAGGCGGCATCGGTGGAGGGCGTGGAAGATGCGGCAGACCATCCGGAACGTCCCACGCATACGCACGAGGAATACGGGCACCCGGAAGATGTGCCTCCGCGAAAGCGGGATGAAGCGGCCTGATCAACCCGGTTCGCCTGCCTGGCTCGGGGGACTCGGGTAAGCACTGTATTGGATCGCCTTGGGCTGCGACGGACAATTTCCACAGCGCCACGGACTCGCGTGCTTACGGACATCTCGATCGAGTTCAATTGGAGGTTTCATATGCGACAAATTTTGCTGTTGGTTACGGTTCTGCTGCTGGGGTTAACGTGGGCTGTTGCCCAGGACACAACCCAGGGCAGCACATCGCCCAGTGCGGGGACAAATCCCATGAATTCCGGGCAGAATTCTCAAACTTCGGCAGGCGGCGATACCACAGTGAGCGGCTGCTTGAGCGGTTCCAACGGCAGCTACACGCTGACTGACAAGCACGGCATGTCCTACCAACTCACCGGCGATACGGCCAAGCTGGCTGAACATGTAGGCCACGAGGTGAAAGTCACCGGCACGGCCAGCGCTTCGGGTTCTTCATCCGCCGCGGGCGGAGCCGCGAGCAGCACGACCGGAACTGCAGGCGCACAGCAAACCTTGCAGGTCACATCCGTCAAGCATGTCTCCAAGAGCTGCCAGGCGGGTGCAGGCGGCATGTCCCACTGAGCCTTTCAGCCGGTTGAATGCCAAGCCCAGGCGACTCCGCCTGGGCTTTCTTATTGGTGGGCGACTTCGGAAGACGATACCCTTAAGCCGCTTTGCCAGGCGGGTGGGCGCGAATGATCTCAGGTTCTCTGTGCGCAGGCCGGTGAATCTCCTGGCGCGAGTTGGGCTTTCTCTTGGCGATGGGAGGACTTAGACGAACGGCTTTCCGCGTCCGTATCGATTCGTAGATGGCCTGGATAACCCTTACGTCGAGCAGTCCCTCATACCCGGATGGCTCCGGCTCCTTATCCTTCAGGATGCAATCGGAGAAGTAAACCAGCTCCGCCGCAAACTGATCGCGTTTGGGGAAGGTGCGCTTTGAGGTCTTGTCGCCTATGACAAGCTGGTGATCAATCGATTTGGCATAGCCATAGGCCGGGTCCGACAGCAGCATACCTTTGGTGCCGATGAGTGAATAACGCCCGACATGGGCGGCGCCAAAGCTGCAGGTGAAGGTGGCCAGCCGCTCCTCCGGGAAGCGCATCATGACCGAGACCATTTCTTCCACGCGCAAAAAGCGCTCATCCCGATTCTTGCGGGCGGCCGTTGCCGATACTTCGATGGGCTCCGAACCAAACAAGTAGCGCGCCGCGTTGATGCAGTACACGCCCATGTCGTAGACGGACCCGCCTCCGTGGCCAGCGGTTTCGCTGATGCGAACGTTGTCCTCGGCGACTTGCTGGGCGAATTCTGAAGTGAAGAAGCGAAGATCTCCCAGGCGCCCGGATTTCGCGATCTCGATGGCCTCCAGATTTCCGGCCTCAAAGTGCAGGCGGTAGGCGATCATGAGTTTCACATCGTTCTGCTCGGCAGCCCGGATCATAGCGCGGCATTCTTCCTCGGTCACCGCCATGGGCTTTTCGCACAGCACATGCACGCCGGCGGCGGCGGCGCGCACCGCGTACTCGCGATGCAGGTGATTAGGCAGCGCCAGATAGACCGCGTCCACATTGGAGAGAACCCGGCTGTAATCCTTATAGCAATAGAGGTGCTCGAGGGAATATTTCTTCCCCAGGGTCTTGAGTTTCTCGAGGTCTCCGGAGACTAGGGCAAAGAGTTCAGAGTTCGCCGCGCTGCGAAATGCCGGTAAAACCGCCGCCTGGGCAATGTGGCCCAAGCCTACGACGGCGTACCGCACTTTGTTTCGTCCGGAGCTGATCCGCATGATTCGCTTCTCACCTCAAAGCGGGAAAGTGTCCTCGTCCGTGCAATTTGGATGCACTTCCAGGCTCCGAGGTTAGGCGCGATCTCTGCCGTGAACAGGTGATACGCGCCTGAACTGGGGCCGTCTGATAGAGGAAAGGGTGTAGGTGCGATTGCAGGAACAATCTGCAGACTTTACAGGTTCAAGACGATGCCGAACGCATGGGTTTCGCACTAAATGTAGCAGTGGCTAACGCAAGACCCGGCGACCCGAAAGGCCGGCCTGCAGCCAGGCGGTGAGAGATGCTGGCGCTCCGGAACGTTTTGAGATGTCTTTTCTTGCTGGTTGTGTTTTCTATCCCTGGCAGCCTACTGGTGTTTTCGCAGACCAGCCTTGACGATGTGCATGTGGCTCCGCGGGAAACTTCTACCGCCCTGAAGATGGCTTCTTCGATCGACCCGGCGGGTTCTGGCATCCATGTGATTCACACCGACAGCCGGCTCGTCCTGGTCCCGGTCAGCGTCACCGATCCCATGCAGCGTTTCGTGACCGGGTTGAACCGCGACAACTTCGAGGTATACGAGGGCAAGAAGCCCCAGGCGATTCAACATTTCTCGAGCGAAGACGTGCCGGTATCGCTGGGCATAATTCTTGATATCAGCGGCAGCATGGGCGACAAAATGGAACGGGTCCGCGAGGCGGTGAACCAGTTCTGCGAAGCCTCGAACCCGCAGGACCAATTCTTCCTCATCACCTTTGCGGACGAGCCGCGGCTGGCGACCGATTTCACCTCGAACCCGGAGGACCTCAAGAAAGAGCTTCTGTTCACTCAATCCAAGGGGAGGACGGCTTTGCTGGACGCGATCCACATGGGATTGCGCAAAATGAAAAACGCAAAGTACGGAAAGAGAGCTTTGCTCATCATCTCCGACGGCGGGGACAATCACAGCCGGTACGGCGACAGGGAGATCAGAGGCTTAGCCAAGGAATCCGATGTGATGATCTACTCCATCGGAATCTTCGATCGCTACGTGCCCACGCCCGAAGAACTTCGCGGTCCCTCGCTGCTTGCCGAAATCGCGGAGCCCACCGGCGGGCGGGCCTTCACGGTTGACAATCCGAACATCATGCCTTCGCTTGCGCGCCACATCGGGCTGGAACTGCGAACCCAGTACGTTCTGGCTTACCGTCCGCAGGACGCTCCGCGCAATGGCAAGTGGAGAAAGATCCGGGTAAAGCTTCGCCTGCCGCGGAGATTCGCCTTTCTGCAGGCCCATGCCAAGACTGGCTACTATGCCTCTGCCGAACCTGAGCCGGTGACGTCTTTCACAGGGGAAGAGGCCACGCGACGTTAAGGGTGAGAAGGCCCGAGAGCGGAAGGTCGAGAGCGCATCGCAGCGACAACTTAGCCGCCGGGAATGGCATCCCAACTCGGCAAAGATCGTGCCCTTTTATGGGAAACGCGCGGGTCTGCAGGCCCGTGTTCTCAGCGCAAGGTCGGTGCCTCTACTATGCGGCTATTTGTACTGTCGTGGTGTCTGGCAGCATCAGCTCTGTTCGCGCAACTCGCGCCCCAGCCACCGCAGAAGGCCTATGAAGGGCAGAATGTCAGCTACGTTTCCCTTGTGGCAAACCCGCACCGCGACCTGACCCCGCTGTTTGCGGTGGTCACGCAAAAAGCCGGCAGCCCATACGTACAGCAAAAGGTGGATGAGAGCGCGGCCGCATTGAAGAAGGCCGGCAATTTCCCGGAAGTGCGAGTTCACGTCGTGCCCGACATCAATGGGCTGCGGGTCAGCTTCCTGCTGGAGCCAGCCTATTATCTTGGCGTGGTGGAGTTTCCGGGCGCCGAAAAGCAGTTTTCCTACACCCGGCTCCTGCAGGTGGTTGATTTATCCGATGAGGATCCTTACGATCCGACGCGCATCCCGATCGCGGAAGATACACTGCGAAAATTTCTGCAGCACAACGGATTTTTCCAGGCGAAGGTCCACGCCGAGCCCCACATCGATGACACCCATGAACTGGTGAGCGTCAGCTTCGTCGTCGAGATGGGAAAGCGCGCGAAGATCTCCGCAGTGAATATTGAAGGCGCGGACCCGTCCGAAACAGCTCGCCTTGCGCATGCCATCCGGTCGCTGCGGGCGCGCCTCACGGGCGGACTGCTGAAAGCGGGCAAACCCTATACGCCGCAGCGGCTCACGGCCGCGACGAATTTGATGAAGAGGACTCTGACCGGGCAACGCCGGCTGGCCAGCAGCATCAGCGAAAATCCGCCGCAGTTCGATGCGGCAACGAACCGCGTGGCGGTTTCGTTCAAGATTGAAGTCGGTCCCGTAGTCACGATCCGCACTGTCGGCGCGCGCCTTACCGTCATCCCTTTCCTTGCGGGACGGCAGAAGAAAAAGTTGATCCCCATCTACTCTGAGGGCGCCGTAGATCAGGACCTGGTGCAGGAAGGGCAGCGCAACCTGGTCGACTATTTTCAGAAGAAAGGATTCTACGACGCCAAGGTCAGTACGGAGTTCACCAGGCATCCGGACCAGATTCTGATTACCTACAAGATTGACCGCGGCAAGAAGCACAAGGTCGACCGCATCTACTTTCAGGGAAACTATGCGCTGTCCGCGAAAGAACTGATGGATCAGGTGACGGTCAGGAAGTCCCACATCTGGAGCCATGGACGCCTGAGTGAGAAGCTGCTGAAGCAGAGCGCCCAAAATATCGAGGCGCTCTACCGGGACCACGGTTACGAAGAGGTCAAAGTGGCGCCGCGCGCGGTCGA
Organism: Candidatus Sulfotelmatobacter sp.; assembly: GCA_035651855.1. Taxonomy (GTDB): domain Bacteria; phylum Acidobacteriota; class Terriglobia; order Terriglobales; family Acidobacteriaceae; genus Sulfotelmatobacter. The sequence goes on along the minus strand of DASREX010000093.1, from coordinate 30,790 downwards.
CCGCGAACCCAAGGTCGACATCGCGTTCGAGATCACCGAGGGTCCGCAGACGCTGGTCGAGGATGTCCTGGTCGACGGGAATCAGCATGTGGCCTACCAGCAGCTTACCGCGCCCAAAGGATTTCAGCTTCATGCCGGCGTTCCGTTCTCCACGCGAAAGATGGCTGACGATCGCAACCGCATCTCCGCCAATTACCTGAACCGGGGTTATCTGAACGTGGAAGTGAAGACGCGGGTGCAGAAAACGGCAGATCCGCACCGCGTCAACGTGACCTATGCGATTGCGGAGAACCAGCTGGTGCGAGTTGGCGAAGTGTATTACCTCGGAGAGAAGAGAACGCGCCTGCCGCTGATTGCCAAAACCGCCCAGATTCCTGCGGAAACGCCGATGCGCCGGGCGCAAATGCTGGAAGCCGAGAGCCGCCTTTACGACCTGAACATCTTTGATTGGTCCAGTGTGGGCCCGCGCAAGCCGATCACGGATCAAACCGAAGAAATGGCCCTGGTGAAGATGCACGAGGCGAAGAGGAACGAGCTGACCTACGGAATTGGATTCGAAGTGTCACACCGCGGCGGGAACATTCCGACCGGCACGGTAGCGCTGCCGGGAGGCGGCGGCACGATTGGATTAGGCGGGCAAAAGATTGCGCCCAGCCAGTCCACGTTCGCCAGCCCGCGCGGGCTGGTGCAATTCACCCGCCGCAACATGCGAGGCCTGGCGGAGACCGCAAGCACCTCCCTCCTGTTGTCGCGACTCGATCAGAAGTTCCTGACGACGTATTCCCAGCCGCACTTCATCAAGTCGCAGTGGCAGTCGTTGACCAGCGTTTCCCTGGAGCGCACCAGCGAAAATCCGCTATTCACTGCCTCGCTGGGGGACGCATCATTTCAACTGGAGCGGGTCATCAGCCAGAGGAGCAACACGCGCGTGCAACTCCGCTACGACTTCAACCGCACTGGTTTGTCTCATATCCTGGTCCCCGATCTGGTTTTGCAACGGGATCGGAGTGTCAACCTGTCTACCCTGTCAGGCACTCTGATCCGGGATATGCGGGATAAGCCGCTGGACGCGCACCACGGCTCCTACGCCACCATTGATTTCCGCCTGACCCCAACGGCGCTTGGTTCCAGTTCGAACTTCACCAAGCTATTTGCGCAGTATGCCCTTTATAAACCGGTGCATTCGATGGTATTTGCCAATAGCGTGCGGCTTGGCCTGGCGGCGCCCTTCGCCAACAGTTTTGTTCCGACCAGCCAGTTGTTCTTCTCTGGGGGAGGGACATCGCTGCGCAGTTTTCCTATCGATGAAGCTGGTCCGCAGCGCCTGGTGCCCTTCTGCAATGTACTGCAGGGACAGTCGGGATGCGTGAATGTGACCGTGCCGGTGGGCGGGCGGCAGCTCTTGATCCTGAACTCGGAACTCCGTTTCCCGTTGCACATCAACAAGTCGCTGGGCGGGGTCGTCTTCTACGACGGGGGAAACGTCTATCGCGCGATCAACTTCCGCAGCCTCATCAACGATTACACCAACACGGTAGGAGTTGGCTTGCGCTACGCCACTCCGATTGGGCCCGTCCGCTTCGATATCGGACGCAATCTGAATCCTGTTCCCGGCATTCATCCTCTGCAGTACTACATCACGATCGGGCAGGCTTTTTAGGATGGCATTATGAAAGTAACACGCACGATCGGATGGACCTTCGCAGGACTGGCAATCGTGCTGATTGTAGCGGCGATTGCGGGATATTTTTACCTGAGGACGGCAGGCTTTCAGCGTTTCGCGATCCGCAAGATCGTCGAGCAGGCGGATCAGGCGACCGGGGGAAGAACTGAGATCGGAGGATTGGATTTCAAGCTGTCGACCCTTACTGCCCACCTGTACAACATCACGGTGCGCGGTACCGAAGGCCCCGGCGAGCCTCCGTTGTTGCATGCGGATGAGTTGACGGTTCGGGCCAAGATTGTTTCCGCGCTCCATCGTCAGGTCTCGTTGCAGGAACTCCTCATCGAGCATCCGGTGGTGCATCTACAAGTGAGCCGCGAGGGCAAGAACAATCTCCCTACGGCGCCGTCCAGTAAAGGTTCGAGCCAGACCAATGTCTTTGATCTCGCGGTCGGACACGTGCAGCTTTCCAACGGCGAGGTGAACTACAACGACCGGAAAACGCCTCTGGAAGCCGATCTCTATGACCTGGGCACTGACATTCGCTTTGAGTCTCTGCCTAAGCGTTACGTGGGCACTGTCTCGTACCGGAACGGGCATTTGCGTTATGCGGAGTACGCCCTTTTGGCCCACAACCTGGACTTGCGCTTCAATGCGACGCCGGAACAGTTTGAGTTGAGTTCTCTGCAGCTGCGAGTGGGATCGTCCGAAGTCCAATTGAAGGCTCAGGTCAGCAATTACTCCGATCCAGTGGGCGAAGGAGAATACCGGATTCAGATCCACACCGACGATTTTGCCGCGATGTCTCCCTCGGTTTCGCCGGCCGGCGATGTGTCGGTCGCGGGCAAGCTTCATTATCGCGCGGTCGCGAACGGGCCCCTGATGAAAGCAGTGTCGGTCGATGGGCAGCTCAGCAGCGAAATGCTGAGGGCGGTCGCTTCGGGAAAGCGAGTCGAAGTGCGGAAGCTGCAAAGTTCATACCGGCTGGCAGACGGGAATCTGGTCATTCCAGATGTCCGTCTTGAAACCTTCGGCGGGAGCCTGGTTGCGAGCGCTGAAATGAAGCACCTGGACAGCACGCCCGAGTCCACCCTCCGCGCACGCCTGAACAACATTTCGTTGAGAGCGATTCAGCAAATGGCTGGAGAACAGGCAACGAAACAGGCTGCGCTTTCCGGCACGATGAACGGCAAGGCCGAAGCCGCGTGGAAGGGGAGCGTCAGCAATCTGCGAGCGCGTTCGGATCTGACGGTGCGGGCGGAGGCCAGCAGCCGCTCGAATCCTTCGGCGCAGGAAGTGCCGGTAAATGGGGCGCTTCACGTTTCGTACGACGGAGCGAAGCAGACCATTCAGGTGCGCGAAACGACCTTCCAGATGCCCTCCGCGAAAGTGACGGCTCAAGGCGTGATCGGCGATCATTCCAACCTCCAACTGCAAGCGGTGGCCAGCGATCTCCATCAGCTCGCGTCGTTGGCTACTTCCTTCAGTTCGAATCAGGGCGCGCCTCCGGCGGTTTCCGGCTCCGCGACCTTGAACGCCACGATTCGGGGCTCGATGAAGCAGCCGCAAATCTCCGCGCAACTCGATGCTCAGAACTTGCAGGTGGAGGGCAGCGAGTGGAAAACGGCGAAGCTGACGCTGCACGCCGACCCGTCGCAGGCGACGGTTGACAATGCTTCATTGGTAAACGCCCAACAAGGGCAGGTGAATCTCAGTGCCCGCGTGGCGCTGAGAAACTGGGCGTACCAGCCTTCGAGCGCAATCATGGCACGGGTGAACGCCCAGCAGTTGAGGCTGAGCGATCTGCAGAAGCTCGCGAAAAAGAACTACCCGGTCAGCGGCGACTTGTCCGCCAATCTCACTCTGAGCGGTTCGCAGCTTCAGCCCGCGGGATCAGGATCGGCGCAGATTGCCAATGCCCGCGCTTATGGCGAATCCATTCAAGTGCTCGCGGCCAGGTTCCACGCCGAGAACGGCTCGGTTGTATCTGCGCTTAATGTGTCCGCGCCGGCCGGCGCTATTCATGCCGATCTGACCTACACGCCCAAAACCAAGGCGTACAAGGTGCGGCTCGATGCGCCCTCCGTGGTCTTGCAGAAATTTCAAACCCTGCAGGAAAAGAACCTGGGGATGAAAGGGACGATCTCAGCCTCCGTGAGCGGCCAAGGGACGGTCGACGATCCTCAACTGATGGCGAGCGTGCAGTTGCCAGAACTGCAGATGCGCAAAGGATCCATTTCGAATTTCAAAGCAGACCTGCGAGTGGCACAGCATCAAGCCGATTTGAATCTGGGGACGAATGTCTCGGCGGCGTCTATTCGGGCACATGGGACCGTGAACCTCACCGGCAATTACGATGCGGACGCTGTCATCGACACTAACACCATACCGATGGAGCCGGTGCTGGCGACCTATGCCTCGAGTGTGCCGCAGGGTTTTGAGGGACAAACCGAGCTGCACGCGTCCCTGAAAGGTCCGCTGAGGGACAAGACCAAGCTGGTGGCGCACGTGTCGATTCCCGTCTTACGGGCCAGGTACCAGGCTCTGGAGATCGGCATTCCCCAACCGATCCGGGCCGATTATGCCAATTCGGTGATCACCCTGCAGCCGGCGGAGATTCGCGGCACCGGCACCTCATTAAAAGCGCAAGGCCGCATTCCAATAGCCGGCAATGAGCCTCCGACGCTCACCGCCCAGGGCGCGATCGATGTTCGCATCCTGCAGATTTTTGCTCCGAATGTGCAGAGCTCTGGCGTCGTCGCGCTGGACATTCACGCCTCGGGGACGAAGGCAGTTCAGGGGCAGGTCGGCTTCAAGGATGTTGCGCTGAGCACCGCGGATGCTCCCCTCGGAGTCGAGAAGCTGAACGGCACGATGGATATCACCAAGGAGCGCGTCCAGGTCTCGAAGCTGACCGCACAGGTGGGCGGCGGGCAAGTGGACATCGCTGGAGCCATTGCCTACAAGCCATCTGTCCAGTTCAATCTTGCAGTGAAGGGAAACTCGGTGCGCCTCCGCTATCCGGAAGGTCTGCGGACGCTTCTCGATACCAGCCTGGCCTTCAGCGGCACCCCGCAGGCCTCAGTCTTGAGCGGACGCGTGTTGATCGACAGTCTGTCGTTCACTCCGGACTTCGATTTAGTGAAATTTGGCGATCAGTTCAGCACGGGCACGACTCCTTCGCAGCCGGGATTCGCGGAAACCGTACGACTCGCAATCGCCGTTCAGTCGCAGAGCAGCCTGAACGCCGTCAGCTCACAGGTGAGTATTGCAGGGCAGGCGAACCTCCAGGTGGGCGGAACTGCGGATAATCCGGTCATCACCGGGCGCACCACCATCAACTCGGGCGAGCTCTTCTTCCGCAATGTGCGCTACAAACTGGAGCGCGGCGTCATAACCTTCGAGGATCCCAACCAGACGAATCCTGTCCTCAACGTCACTGTGAGTACGATCATCGAGCAGTACAACCTGACCCTCACCATGCGCGGGCCGTTGGACAAACTTACGACCCAGTATGTGTCGGATCCGCCGCTGGCGACCGCAGACATCATCAACCTCGTGGCTCGCGGGAAGACGACCGAAGAACAGGCGGCCAGCAGCCAGAGCACCGATTCCATGATCGCCTCTCAAGTCGCGGGGCAACTCAGCAGTGGAATTCAGAAGCTGGCGGGAATTTCCAGCCTGCAGATCGATCCTACTCTCGGCGGCAACAGCTCCAATCCTTCCGCCCGGGTGGCCATCCAGCAGCGGGTTACCAAGAACCTGCTGTTCTCGTTCTCCACCGATGTCTCGCAACCCGGAAGCGAAATCGTGCAAGGCGAGTATGAGATCAACAAGCGCTGGTCGGTGAGTGTAGAGCGGGACCAGCTGGGAGGCATCTCCATCGACGGCAAATACCACAAGAGATTTTAGAAGAGCTCAGGAAACGGTGGTCACAATTTCGACATCATCCTGCTTGCTCTCGCAATGCACGAGCACAGAATCCGCTCTGCGTTCCAGCAGAAGATGCACCACCGCCTTTCCGCAACGAAGATTGCGAATAGCCAGCTGCGGGATGCCCTCGGGAAGGAATGGGCGATCAAACAGAATGCGCCCGCGTTCAGCCTGCACTGTAACCCCAAGGCAGGCCTCGAGAATGAAGAACGGAGTGGCGGCAGCCCAGGCTTGGGGAGAGCAGGCCACTGGGTAAAGAGTCGGGCCCTCGGTCGGGCGGCGCTTCAAACCGCAGAACAACTCGGGGAGCCGGTGAAGTTCCACCTCGCCGCTTAAATCCAACATGGCCAGCAGCAATTGCCCAGCCATGCTCTTGTAGCCGTACTTGGCCATGCCGTAGGCGATGATGGAGTTGTCATGCGGCCACACCGAACCGTTGTGATAGGAAAGCGGATTGTAGCGGGACTCGGTGGAGGCGACGGTCCGAATGCCCCATCCGGTGAAGGAGATGTCGCTCATCAGAGTCTCAGCCACGCGCCGGCCTCGCTCGGTGGAGGCGATTCCGGTGAACAGGCAATGTCCGGCGTTGGAGGTGCGCACCCGGCACGGCTTCTTGCGGCCGTCGAGCGCCAGGGCATAGGTTCCCAGGTCGCTGCACCAGAACCGCTCCTCGAACTGTGTCCGCAAAGATTCAGCCTGGAGTTCAAGCTCGCAGCACTGATCCTTGTGGCCTAACATCCGCGCTAATCGGGCTGCCGCCAGCTTCGCCGCATAGACATAGCCCTGCACCTCGCACAAGGCGATGGGCGGTTCGGCGATTTGGCCGTCGTCGTGGAACACCGAATCATTCGAGTCCTTCCAGCCCTGTTGAACCAGGCCTTCATGGGAATGACGGCTGTATTCCACGAAGCCATCGCCGTCCACGTCGCCGTACTTGTCGATCCATTCCAGAGCCCGCTCCACGTGCGGCCATAAGCGCTTCAGGAAATTACGGTCGGCGGTACGGTCAAAATGAGCGCCTGCGAGCATCACGAACAAAGGCGTTGCATCGACGCTGCCGTAATAACGCCCAAAGGGAACTTCGCCCAGAGTTGCCATCTCGCTGCGGCGCATCTCGTGGAGGATTTTTCCGGGCTCGGAGTCGGCGAATGAGTCCACTTCGTCCGCCTGCTGGGATGCCAGGTATTCCAGCACTCCGCTGGCGATATCGGGATTAAGCCACAAAGTCTGCAGCGCGGTGATGATTCCATCCCGCCCGAAGACAGTGCTGAACCAGGGCACGCCCGCATAGGGATAGTTCGGCTCGGGGTTTCCCGCGATCATCATTTCCAGATCCGAGACGGATCGCGCGATCCAGTCGCTGAAGCGTGAATTGGTGCTGGAGATCTGGGGGAACTTCCTGGTTATCCCCGACAGTTCGAAGCGCGAAGCTGACAGCGCGTCTCCGTAGCCTTTGAACTGATGAGGCCGTTCCAGGTTGCAGCCGATCTCGAGTTCCAGGGTGACATGCTCTTTGGGGCGCAGCGCAAAGTAAAAATCCAGCCCGGTTTCGGAAGAGCGCTCGGCAGCCATGTTGGTTTGCAGCAGAGTTTCACGGACGATCCGGTCCAGTCCTTCATAGGCGAGCACCACGGTGTTTTCATAGATCTGGGTTTCCAGGCGCCGTCCGCGCTTGTCTCGTCCCGTTCCACGGATTTCGAAGATGTCGGCATAGTCCGCATCGAATCGGATCCTGACTGGAATCTCCAGCTCATCCAGTCCGTGATTGACGAAATGCAGCTGCTCGAAACAGGAATCCCGCCACAGAAAACGCGAGCGCGCCAGGTGCAGCACGCCGCGATGAATGGCGATCACTCCCTCCCGAAATACATCGAGATTGGCGGCGTCGGCGGTGAACAGAAAATTGTTCGTGGCGACGGTGGAGCTGAGCAGCATGGGGCGCTCGTTCCACAGGTTCACGGAAAATTCCGAAAGGTAGCGCATCCCGTCATAGAACAGGCCTTGTTCGCCCATGCCGGACGTCTGCACGTCCCCCAGCCGGTCAAATACATAAAACATTCTGCCGTACTTGAGAACCCGGGCGCGGTCGTCAGCCCGCGAGGCGGTGGTCGCTATGTAGTACTGGGCGTTTGCGATCCCACTTCCATCCAATTCAACACTCCCTCTTCGACCGTCATCGAGGCCGACTTGCCGTGCATGAGTTTCTGGTAGATGTTGAGATAATCTATTGCCATACGTTCGTCTGAGAAGTTTAACTCGAAGTGCTCGCGGCAGGCGCGGCGGTCAATCTGATCGATCCGGTGGACTGCCGCAACCGCTGCCCGGATATCGCGGACCACAAAGCCAGTAACCCCGTCCAGCATGATCTCCGGGACGGAGCCGGAGGGATACGCGATGACTGGGGTGCCGCAGGCCATGGCCTCAATCATGACAAGTCCGAACGGTTCGGGCCACTCGATCGGGAAAAGCAGGGCCGCGGCATTGCCCAGAAAATCCGCCTTCTCGCCATTTCCGATTTCCCCGATGAATTCGATCAGCGGGTGCTTTAACAACGGCTTGATGATTTCTTCGAAGTAATGCCGGTCGGCGCGGTCGACCTTGGCCGCAATCCTCAACTTTCTTCCGGAACGAACCGCGATCTCAATGGCGTTGTTGAGCCCCTTCTCGGGGGAAACCCGCCCGAGGAATGCCAGGTAATCTCCCGTCTTTTCCCGCAGCGGCAGTTCATTCAGGGCCATTCCGTGATGGACGGTTCCTGCCCAGTTAGCCCAGGGTAGAGGCTTTCTCTGCGCGTCGGATATCGAGACCAGCGGCGCCTCGCTGAACTCTTTGTATAGCGGGACCAGGTCGGGAATATCCAACCTTCCGTGCAGGGTGGTCAAACACGTTACCTTGTCCCGGCGGCTAAAAGGGAAATGCAGATAGTCGGTATGAAAATGAATGATGTCAAAATCCTCGGCTCGGCTGAAAACTTCCTCGATCATCAGGACATGATGGGCCAGCGGATCGATGCAATCCGGATCCAGACGAAGCGCCTTCTTGCAGGCTTTTACCAGGCGGGCATTGGTTACGGAGTCGCCGCTGGCAAACAAAGTCACATCATGGCCCAGTGCAACCAATTTTTCGGTGAGCGAGGAGACAACCCGTTCGGTTCCTCCGTAGTACCGGGGAGGAACGCTCTCATGAAGTGGCGCAACCTGGGCGATCCGCATCCGCTGGACTCCTTTGTGACGGATATTTCCGTGCAGGTACAAGTGCACAAGGGTCTTACCTTCGTGGCCTGACTCAGAATGGGCTGGCTCTCCGTGATCGCCACGGCAATCACAGCTGCCATGTTGAGATGACGTCTGGCCCGAGGTGGTTGGCAGGCGGGAACGCGCAACTCCCAAGTGCGCAACCTTCGACCGCGCCCTCGCACCCAAGCGTGGGCCCATGCACACGAAAGCGAACATCCGATGAGGCGGCGACGACGAGGCGAAACCGCGGCTCGCCCCCAACCCGCTGCCACCGATTTGCCTCCCATTCTGTTTGATCTCGATGGCACCTTGATCGACAGCAACTACCAGCACGTGACCGCCTGGGGTGAAGCATTGCGCCTGTCCGGCATCGTCATTCCGCTCTGGAAGATTCATCGCCGCGTCGGCATGAGCGGGAAGTCGTTCCTGAGGGAACTGCTCCGTGAGATACCCGGCAGGAAAAGGAATCATGATCTGGATCAACTCGAAAGCAAGCATGACGAAATCTTTCGACGGTCGATCGCGCAGTTGCCGCCCCTGCCCGGCGCCAACCAGTTACTGAAACACCTCTCAAATTGCCGGGTGCCAATCGCGATCGCTACTACTGGCGGGCGTGCTCAGACGTCACGGCTACTTAGGCGGTTGGCTGTCCCCAGGACGGTAGAAATCGTGACCGGAGACGACGTGGAAAAGGCCAAGCCGTCGCCAGACATTTTCATGGCCGCTGCCGCGCGATTGCAGGTTCCGATCGGCGACTGCATCGTAGTCGGCGACAGTCCCTGGGACATGCTTGCTGCCGGCCGCAAAAGTGCGTTGGGGGTGGCTCTCTTGTCCGGTGGCTATGGACAGGAAGATTTGGAGCGCGCCGGCGCCTTCCGTGTCTACTCCGATGCCGCCGACATGCTGATGCATCTGGAACAACTTGGGTTTCCCGGAACCTAGCCAAAGAGGGCGTCCCGGGCCCACCGTACCATCCGTTTGTAACTACTGTTCATCAGGGATTGCCCCATCCGGCTTACGGTAGTCGCGGTATTTTCCAATGAACCGCGTCTCAATAAAGTAAATCAACAGCCACGCGCTGAAGCTTTTTTAAAAAACGGACGGCTTTCCTCCGCTCGAGCCGCTGGTTCTGACCCGAATGCCGAGATTTGGAGGATTATGAGTGTGTCCGCTGTCCGCGCCCCGCGCAGACGTGTCTCTACAACTTTTATCTTGATCGCGGGGTTGGCATCTCTGGCTTGCGTTTCCACGGCATGCGGAAGCGGCAACAGTAAGACTCCACTAACCACGACCACACCTCCGCCCCCCGCCCCGAGCCAGCCGAGTTATCCTTCAACTCCCCCGGTCCCGATTACGTGGTCGCCGCAGACCAGCCCGCTCCCGGCCCCTCCGGCGCAGGTTCCTCCCCCCGTGGGCTCCAGCGATTTCCCCCTGACCATCTCAAATCCCACGGACGGAGGAACGGTCACTTCGCCGATCAACGTCGTTGCCTCCGCGACTCCGAAAAATCCAATTTTCTTTATGCGCGTCTATGTCGATCAGCTCGCCGTGTATTACACCTTTACGAACTCCATCAACACTCAGATCTTTGCCGCCCCGGGCACCCACAAGCTCGAGGTGATGGCTGAGGACAATCAGGGTTACATTTCGGCAACGATTCTTAACATCACAGTCGCATCGCAGGCTGCTCAAAGCACGATCAGCAATATCCAAGCCATGCCGGGTTGGCAATCCTGCTCGGCCTTATTCCCGGCCGGTTCGGGCAGAGACGGACAGATCTGCGCCGCCGGGCAGGGCACCGCGGATTCCATCATGACGGAAAATCAGTCCAGTCCGGCGATGGACGGAAAGTCGGCGAAGTTCACCATGGGCGGCCCCACCCCTTATTCGAACATGCTGTACTTCAATCCGGTCGCGGGCGGCGACAATGTCAGCCATTTCATCTACGACCTCTATTTCTATATCGACAATCCCAATGCCTCCCAGGCGCTGGAGTTCGATATCAATCAAACCTTTGGGGGCAATCGCTGGGTCTGGGGCTCGGAGTGCAACTTCAACGGCTCCGGTAAGTGGGACATATGGGACGACGTGAACGGGTGGAAGCCCACCACTTATGACTGCAAACCATTTCCAGCGAATACATGGATTCACCTTGTCTGGGACGTGGAGCGGGTTGGCGATCAAGTTCACTACATAAGCCTGACCGTCGGCGATCAGAAGTACAACGTCGACACCTACTATCCCAACCAGCCAGACTGGACTCTGGAGGAGATCGATGTGGCGTTTCAGATGGATGGCAATTACAAACAGGAGCCCTATAACGTCTGGCTGGACCAGGTGACGCTGACCGCTTACTAAGAACAGAAACTAACCCGCGCCAACCGGTTGCGGCTTTCGCCGCGAAATGGAAAGCATCGCCGCTCTGTGCGGCTTGAACAGTTAAGGGGGAGTGAAGTTGCAGTTCGTGATGTTGAGTGTGGCACGCCGGGATCAGCGTCAACCGCGCATCCTGTTAGTGGGAACCGCCGTACTGGCATTGATCCTCGCCATCATGGGAGGATGTTCGGGCCTGCCGAAGAATGTGGCCAATTGCGCGATTACGCCACAGCCTCCAGCCGATCTCACCATCGTGCCCCCCGCGGCCGAGCCGCCGCCCGCCGCGCTTTGCGGGTTCCCCCTGGAAATCAGCGCTCCCGGGAACGGCGCCAGCGTGCAGGCGCCAGTACCCCTGGTAGCGGTTGCCACGCCACCGGATCCGATCTACACGGTTCGCGTCTACGTCGATAATTTTGCGGTTCTGTACACGCCCAGCACGATCGTGAACCAGCTTCTCTGGATGCCCAACGGGGCCCATACCATCGAAGTCGTTGCCGAGGATACGGCCGGCTATATCGCGACTACATCGATGCAGGTGAATGTCGTGGGCCAGTTGCCGGGTGCGCTGAACCTGCAGGACTCGCCGCAGTGGATTTCGTGTTCGGCCGTCATCGTGCACACCACCTGTGCCGCCGGATTGGGAGTCGCGGTGTCGACGCTCACCCTTCATCAGCAAACGCCGTCCCTGGACGGTTCCGCCGCCAGGTTCACCCTGGCCGGAAATCATCCCTACTCGAACGAACTTTACTGGACTCCCATCGGCGGAGGCAGCTTTCCTTCTCACTTCAGCTACGATTTGTGGTTTTACATCGACCATGGCGAGCGGCCGCAGTCGCTCGAGTTCGACGTCAACCAGGCCTTCGGAGGAAGCCGCTGGACCTGGGGCACACAGTGCGATTTCAACGATTCCCATCGCTGGAATATCTGGGATCCTCTGAACGAAGTGTGGAAACCCATACCCATCCCGTGCGATCACTTCCCTTCCAATACCTGGATCCACATGGTGTGGACCCTCGAGCGGGTGGGCAACCAGGTCCATTACATCAACCTCACAGTGGCGGACCAGACTTACACCGTGGATACATACTACACGGCGCAGCCCAACTGGACGCAGGAAGAAATCGATGTCGCGTTCCAAATGGACGGGAACTACGCCCAGCAGCCCTACACCGTGTGGCTGGATCGCGTGAACCTCTTTACGAACTGATCTTTCCTTAGCCTTTGGCGGGAGGTGAGATTTCGCCTGCACTGCTGGGGTGCCCCTACAGCGACCCGCCCCGAATGTCTACAGAAAAAGTTTGATGGAGTCGGTTCCAACAGGGTACTAGTCTCGCCGTAAGGAGGTCGATATGCCCGAAAAACAGACGCTGGAACGCGCGCGCGAAGATGCGCGTGAAGGCAAATCGCCGAGCACCCAAGCCGGCGAATTCGTGCGCGAGGAGATGCACCACATCCGTGAAGGAAAGCACGGCGCGGCTTCGCCCAAGCAGGCGATCGCTATTGGTCTTTCCAAGGCCCGGCGCGCCGGTGTGAAGCTGAAGCCACCGCGGCGCGGAAAGGCATCGGCCAGCACACGGCAAAAGGCTACCCGTGATTACGAAAAAGGGCAGAGCCATTCGCGGCGAAAGCCCTCTGCCGGCCGCTCGCGCGCCCGCACGCAGGCACTGAAAAAAGAAGGGCGTGAAGCAGCTTCCCACCGGTCCCTGTCGCGCCAGGCGCGATCGGCGGCGCGAAAACGCGGAGCCAGCGCGCGCCGCAGCGCAGCCAGAAAGGCAAGCCAGACCAGGAGCCGCGGCCGGAGCCGAAGAGGCTGAGGAGGCTGACATCCCATGATCAGAAAACTCAAGAGCGGTGAATATCGTTTGTACTCACGGAAGAAGAATGCGAAGAGCGGCAAGCGCCGCAACCTGGGAACTTTCTCAACCCGGCGGGCTGCCCAGGCGCATGAACGAGCCGTGCAGTATTTCAAGCATCATTAACTTGACGCCTTGCGAGCAAGGTCCCTTAGTTGGTCCCCGCTAGGTGGCCTGTAAGACAACGTTAGTGCAAGCAATGTAGGGGCGGACGCATTCGTCCGCCCCGCCGAGCGCAGCGAGGCGTGCCGTTCGTCATGACTCGCCGCTAACGTTTTCATGTCGACGGGCCACTAGGCGGTCCGACCAGGTCGTCCCACTTCTCCCAATTCGGGGAGAAGTGGGGCACCCCCCTCAAATCGGTTCCCCGCCCGGAAGGCTTAGTACTTCTGAGTTCGATTCAGCCCTATTCACAGTCCTTTCCCTTTGACACTCCAGTAAATCCTGTATAACTTGGGCCTACTCCGCTCAAAATATTAAGTCTCCGCTCCGCCTCAAGCTGTCCCAGGGGCTTGCGGCGAGCACGATTCCAAGGTTCCCCCGGCTCATCGGGGTACGCCCTTGTTAAGGCCTTACGGGGTCTCCATATCTTTCCCAGGGAGAAATTACCCTAATGCAGAAGCACGTCCTGACAGCCCTTTCCGCTTTTATCCTTTGCTTGGCCGCTTCCGCGTTCGCGGGAGTTACTGTCAGCAGCCCTACCAACGGCAGCACCGTCAATACCAGCGTCTCTTTCAAGGCCTCCGCGACTACCTCCTGCTCCAAAGGCGTCGCCTCCATGGGGATCTATCCCGCCCCATATCAACTGGCTTATGTGGCCAACGGATCCACTCTGAATACGACCTTGAACTTCAATCCTGGATCTTACGGGGTTGTTGTAGAAGAGTGGGACAACTGTGGCGGAGCCTCCACAACGACAGTCAACATCACCGTAAAGTCGGGAACCGGCGTTTTCGTGACCTCGCCATCGAACAACAGTACGGTGGGCTCTCCGGTTCAATTTGTGGCGACGGCGACCACGAGTTGCTCTGCCGGAGTCGCGTCCATGGGTATCTACACCGCCCCTTCTCAACTGGCCTACACGGTTCAAGGGGCAAGCCTTAATAAGAGCCTTAACCTGGCGCCCGGAACCTACAACACAGTGGTCGAGGAATGGGATAAGTGCGGCGGTGCGGCCTCCACGCCAGTGAAGATCACGGTCAGTGGCAGCGGGAAGACCTTCTACAATATTCAGAGTATCGGCGGATGGCGCAGCTACGCGCAGCAGCCGCCGAGTTATGCGGACTGCAACAGCTGCACGCCCAGCGGCCCCGGAACGACCTGGGCCATGTACCAGGGCGTAAAATCACCGACGCTGTCGGGGAGTTCAACCCAGTACAACATCGGCGGCACCATGGCTTACTCCGACGTGCTGTGGAACAACCACCTGATCGGCGACTTCTCTTCCGAGGGGCTGCCCGACACCAGCCACACCATCGTTCCCACCCTGCATTCCTTCACCTACGACGTTTATTTCTGGGGTAGCAACCTGGGAGCGGCGCAGGCGCTGGAGTTCGACATCAACCAGTTTTTCAACAACATGGGCTTCACCTGGGGCCATGAATGCCGCACTGGCGGCGGCAGCGAGTGGGACATCTGGGACAATGCCAATGCGAAGTGGGTGTCCACGGGCATTGCCTGCAATCCCATGAATAATGCGTGGAACCATCTGACCATCCAGGTGCAGCGCACCAATGACAATAAATTGCTTTACCAGTCGATCACCTTTAACGGCGTGACCCATGTGCTCAACAAGATCTACCCGCCCTTCTCGGCGGTGGGGTGGTACGGAATCACGGTGAATTACCAGCAGGACGGCAACTACAAGCAAACGCCGTACACCGTCTATGTGGACAAGCTCAACTTCACCTACCAGTGAGTAAGTCACTCCGCTCGCGCGTCAGGTTTGCTGCATGACGCAGGCTCCTCCCGGGTCGACTCAAACGGTCCTGGCAGGAGCCTTTTTTCTGCCTCTAGATTTTCTTTATGCGAGTGCGCAGCTTTTCGAAATCAAGAGTCCCTAAGCCGCGCTTGGCAGCCATTCCGAGATACGGAAGCGAATCTGCTTCCAGGTTCCAGAAAGATTTTGCGACGTAGGCATCCACCGCCACAGGATCGGTCGAGGCGACCAGCGTCTTTTTGAGGAGGACATCCTCCAGATTGCCGCCTGTGGGACCGTTGCGCAGCAGAATCCGGTAGCAGTCCACAACCGTCAGCGTGGGACGCATGAAGTCGGCGAGATCGACCAGGCTTTCGTGGATTTTCTGGTGCAGTTGATTGCGCGATCCGCCCAGGATGCCATACCAGTTCTTCATGCCCAGCGTTGTGCCGGTGAGCGTGTGGTGCTTCGCAATGGGAACATTGATGACCTTGTCGACGTTGAGGAAGGCATCGAAGACCTGCCACCTGCTCAGCACCTCTCCCTGCAAATCTACGTCCTTGAAGCGGGAGGGATCGGGAAGGATGATCTCGGCTCCCGCAGCCTGGGCGGCTGCCGCGATGCCGGAGCGCTGGAAGCACCTTCTCGCCTCGTTGCAGCTCACGTCGGTGACGATGACTCGCTTGGCGCCGGATCGCAGGCATTGTCTGACGATCTCCGCGACCACCTCCGGATTGGTATTTGCCGCTTGCTCCGGAGTGCGATCCCACCCGATGTTGGGCTTGACCAGAACGATATCTCCGCGGGAAACGAACCGTTGCATACCTCCAAGTTCCGCGAGGGCCTGGCGGGCCAGTTGAGCAGGATCTTCGCCTTCGATGATCGCCATCTCAGGCAGGACGGGATCCGCAGGGATGGTATGGCCGCGGTTGACGTTGACAGCGATTCCGGCTTCCGGACGCGAACTATGCTGGCTGAGCCAGGCCCCAATGCCGGCGGTTCCTGCTCCCGCGCCGGCCGCCCGCAGCAGGCGGACCAATGCTTCGCGCCGGCTCAAGATCACTTGGCCCGCTTCCTGTTTTTCCGGTTGCGCCATCATGGCTATCCTTTCCTGCGATTGAGCAGGATCTGATTGTTCGGAGAACGGCTCTCCCCGACGCTGGTGATGTAGACCGCGGGCCGATCCTGCACCGGACAGGCCTTCTCGCACGCACCGCATCCCACGCACTTGGCGGCATCAAGGTACGGCTGCTTCACCTGCTTGGGATTTCCGGCGGCGTCAAAGACCTCCGCCGGACGAAAGTAAATTGCCTTGGGCGAAGTAGGACACCACTCTTCGCAGACGATGCAATCCGTAGCCATGGCCCAGGGCAGGCAGCGGCCGCGATCGTAAAATGCGGTTCCCAGGCGAATCGGTTTCGTGCTGCCGCCCGCCTCCGCCGACCAGCCTTTTTCTTTTGCGCTGATCTCCCAAATTGCGCCGGTGGGGCAGACCTGGGAGCACAGCACGCAACTGGTTTCGCAATAGCCGATGCGCGGGATGAGGACAGGAGTCCAAATGCCTTCCAGGCCGGCTTGGGTGAAGGCCGGTTGCAGCGCGTTATTAGGGCACACTTTCATGCACTCGCCGCAGCGAATACAGCGCGCCAGGAAGAACTCTTCGTCCACCGAGCCTGGAGGCCGAAGCAAGCGCTCGTGACGCTCGGCTGCGAATCCCGGAGTGCTGCGCATGATCGGAATGGCCGCCGCGCCAGCCGCCAGGCCGGTAAGAAGCTTCCGCCTGCGCAGGTTCGTGCCCGCAACTGCCTGGGCGGGAAACAGCCGGAACTGCAATGCATTCTCGGGACATGCGCCCACGCAGTTCAGACAGAGGTGACACTCCGGTTGATGCCATGCAACTCCGCCAGTGGGATCGTCTCCCCCTTGACAACGCAGCAGGCACCGATTGCAGTCATTGCATTTCCGGGAATCTTTGACCAATCCCAGGACCGACCAGCGGGACACGATTCCGAGCAGCCCTCCCAGCGGACAGATCGCGCGGCACCAGAAGCGCGTAATCCGGAAGTTCAGAGCGATGACGAACAGGAAGATTAATCCCATCCAGATGCCCTGCCGAAAGTAGGGCTGCTTGAAGTTGAGAACCAGCGCCCCCAGCAGGAAGTGCAGCACTCCCCCAATCCCTCGCAGCAGGCCAACCTGACTCTGTTCCAGCACGCGCAGGAACGCCTGCAGGCTATAGTTCGTGCTGGGCAGGACCGACAGGCCCAGCGAGCGAACAAGAAACGAGAAGGGATCGAGCCAGCCGACGATACCTGTACCCAGCGCAGCCGCGGCCAGCACGCCAACCAGGAGATAATATTTCGTGTTCTGCCAGCGCTGGTAGCGGTTCGACTCAATGAGTTGCTTGCCGCGCTTGCGCTCCGATTGCAGGCTTCCGAAGAAATGGTGGATCGAGCCCAAGGGACAGATCCATCCGCAGAAGAAGCGTCCGAAAAATATCGTGGGAATCAGAATTACCAGGCTGAGGAGCAAGCCTTGGTACAGCGCATGACTCGAGAGGGCGTTCGTGACGGCAACCAGCGGATCCAGGCGGAAGAACAGGCCGACGGGGTAAGGCAGCCGAATCTCCCTCGCGGAACTGGTCAGCGAACCGCGGAACTCGGTCCGCAGCAGCAGGAACAGGAACAGGCCAAAGAATAAAACCTGCGAATACAGGCGCAGCCTGCTGGGTTTCAGAAACCGCACTGAGACTCCTGGCGAAAAGGCGGGGTGCCGGCAACGCTTCATGTTGGTTCCTGGCAGTTTTCTTTTCTGTGACCGGGATCACCCGTTTTTGTGCTCCGAAGAGCTCCAAAAGGTACAACCGCTCTTATCGCCGACGGTCTATCTACCAAATTTAGTAAAATCAATAAGATACGGAGATGCGAGAGACGCGCCAGGGGCCGGGGCAACGCCCTGTGTGCGACATGCAACTAATAAATTAGTTGACGAATTTCGGCGTGCTGAGTCTATATAAGTAAGGCAAAACGGGAGGAGAATCGTTGGCCCGCACTAGATCCGCAACCCTGACCGAAGCCGAGTTGCGAATTATGAATGTCCTGTGGGAGAAGGGTTCGGCGACCGTGCACGAAGTCTTGCAGGCACTGACCGCCGAGCCTCCATTGGCCTACAACACCGTCCTTACCATGATCCGGATCCTGGAGAAAAAAGGGTACGTCAAGCACGTGAAAGACAAACGGTCCCACGTGTACACGCCCAAGGTGGACCGGAAGGATGCGACGCGCTTTGAAGTGCGGCACCTGGTGAGCCGCTTCTTCGGAGATTCTGACGAGTTGCTCGTGCTTAACATTCTGGAAGAAAAGAGCATTGATGCAGATGAGTTAGCGCGAGTTCGCCAGTTGCTGGAAAGGAGCAAATAGAAGCGCAATGATGAGCGCCCTCGAACTGCAAGCGATCGCGAGCTATTCGTCGCTGCGAATCATCGATTCCCTGGCGGAAGGTTTCGTCGTGTGTATGTTTGCCGCCATGCTATTGCGATGGTCACGCGGACAAAGTGCCGCGACTCGATTTGCCCTAGGATTTTCTGCGCTGTTGGCGACGGCGTTGCTGCCTTTTGCCCGGACATTGTGGATGCGTGCCGATTTTCCGTCGCGCGGCCCGGCGGTCGAGGTTCCGGAATCATGGGCGCTCTACTTATTCTCGGCGTGGGCGGTCATCGCAACTCTGCTGCTGGGGCGCGTGGCCAGGTCCATATGGCAGGTGCGCAAACTCCGCGGGGCCTGCGTCCCCCTCGATCTTCGATCTATCGATCCGCTCCTGCTTAACACGCTGCGGCGCAAACGAACGCTGCGCAGGGTGACGCTGTGCACGTCCGAGCAAGTCCGCATGCCGACCGCAATCGGCTTCATCAATCCGGCCATTGTGATACCCCGCTGGGTGATGCAGGATCTCTCAACGGCCGAGCTAAACCAGGTTGTCTTGCACGAACTGGCGCACTTACGCCGCTGGGACGACTGGACGAACCTGGCACAGCAAATCGTGAAGGCGCTGTTTTTCTTCCATCCGGCGGTGTGGTGGATGGAGAAGAAAATCTCGCTGGAACGCGAGATGGCCTGTGATGACGCCGTGCTCGCCGAGACCGAAAGTCCTCGGGCTTACGCTGAATGTCTAGCCCACCTGGCCGAGCGGAACTGGCTGCAGCGTAGCATCGCACTGGCGCAGGCTTTGGTCGGCCGCATTGCACAAACTTCCCAGCGCGTGGCACGGATCCTGGAGGGAAACCGTCCCAAGGGGACTTCAAGTGTCTGGAAGCCCGTGGTAGCTGCCATGGCAGGTGTTGCCATGCTGAGCGCCGTAGTGTCGAGGACGCCGGAGTTGGTGGGATTCGAGAACGGTAAGGCGAATGCAGTCGCGCTCGTCCGCTCATTGCCGGACCCGGGTATCGTTCCCATCACAAACGCTGCGCTTCCTCAGGGCTCCGGAGTCGAACGGGCCGCCATCAAGGCGAGCCCGGCGAAATTGAGCCGAAAGCGGGCGCAGCCTAAGGGTGACGTGGGTGGGGGGCAGCAGGTTGCGGTTCGCTCGCAAAATTCCGGCAATCTGGTTCACCTGACCGCAATGAAGTCCCGCCCCATGCCTGCCTCTGCAGCCGTGCTCGTTTTCATAGAGCGCGAAGAGCTAGGCGCGGGAGACTCTTCGGTGTACCGGATTCAAATGTGGCACGTAATGATCTTGCCGGCGACGGAAGCAGTCGGCAGCAAAGCTCCCAGCAGAAAAACATAGGACGAAGTGCGGGCGCCATCGGACGTTCTTTGGAGTTATGAACTAAGGAATTAGTTGTAAGCAAAACTTCCATTGAGAGGATGTTAACCATGAACGCAGTGAACTGGTGGACTAACAACGGAAAGAAATGGACTCGGCGATTGGCGGCGCCCCTTTTGGCGCTGACAGTAGCCGGGTCTGTCGTAACCTACGAATGCATCAAGCCCAACGCGGCGAGTGCGGCGGCAGTCGCACCAGCCCCCGCGGGTCCGCTGGATGCAGATAGCGTGAGCGCCCTGACCGCGCTCGACAAGGCGATGGAGACGCTGGCGGCGCGGGTCACGCCCGCCGTCGTCAACGTCACTGTAACTTCAAGAACCAAGTCCGAGAACGTCGCCCATCAGATGCCGGAGGGCATGCAGCAGTTCTTCGGCCAGGACGGCCCATTTGACGGGCAGAATAGTCCATTCGGACAATTCTTCGGACCGCACATGCAGCCCCGCGGCCCGCAAATCGAGCATGGGATGGGCAGCGGCGTCGTGATCTCGCCGGACGGCTACATCGTCACCAACAATCACGTAATCGAGGGAGCGGTGGACATCCGCGTGACCACCAGCGACCGGAGAGTGCTGAAAGCGAAGCTGGTCGGCGCCGATCCGCTGACTGATCTGGCGGTGTTGAAGGTAAATGAAAGCAACCTGACCAGCGTGCCCTGGGGCGACTCGACGCAGGTCCGTCCCGGCCAGACCGTGCTGGCATTCGGCAATCCCTATGGATTCCGCTTCACGGTGACCCGAGGAATCGTGAGCGCCGTGAACCGCGCCAATCCGGACTCCAACCGCAGCAAGCCGGGCGAGTTCATTCAGACCGACGCCGCCATCAATCCCGGCAACTCCGGCGGACCGCTGGTCGATGCGCGCGGCCAGGTGGTCGGCATCAACACCTTCCTGGTTTCTCCTTCCGGAACATTTTCCGGAATGGGCTTTGCAATTCCCACGCAGATCGTGAAGCCGACGGTGGAAACGCTGATTCGAGACGGCAAAGTAGAGCACGCACGGATCGGAATCGGCATCAGCGACGTCACTCCGGAAAATGCGAAGTTCTTCGGAGACTCCACCGCCATGGGCGCAGTAGTCACACAAGTCGATCCCGATTCTCCAGGCGCGAAAGCCGGACTTCAGATTGGCGATGTGATTACGCAGATCGATGGCCGCAAGGTGAACGATTCCGGAGAACTGCAGGTGTACGTCGCCCAGCAGAAGCCCGGGAAGAAAGTTGAAGTGACCATTCTGCGCGACGGCAAAACGATGACTATGCCCATCACGCTGGAGGAACTGAAGGCTGCCGGCGAGCACAGCGCAAATTCCGCAGAAAGCCAGGGCAGAATGCGCTGGGGGCTGGGCCTGGGTGATTTGACTCCGGAACTGCGCGATCAATTGCAGGCTCCGAGCCATCTCCGCGGGGTCGTCATCGAACAGGTGCGGCCGGGCAGTTCGGCGGACAATGCCGGACTGCAGCAGGGAGACGTCATTCTGGAGGTGAACCGCCACAAGGTTCAGTCGCCCGCGGACGTCCAGCAGGAGCTGTCCAAAGTTCCCCAGGGGCAGGATGCACTCTTGCTGGTGTGGTCCAACGGGGGAAATAGCTTCCGGGTATTGCACTATCCGGAAGGGGCGTAATCGATCGGGCACGCCGCAATCACGCGGTTGCGGCGTGTCACTTTCTTGCGTTTTCTAAGATCTTGCAGATTCTGCTTGCTGCCAGTTTTCACTAGCGGCATCGCTCCAAGAAAAAAAGTCCCGGCAGGAGATGCCGGGACTCACCAGGAACTCAGAAAATTTTCGAACTAGGACGCGCGGCGCTGGCGGTCGAGATTCTCGTTATTCTCTTCGTTTTGGCCGCCCTTCTTCTGCTGCCCGAATTGGTCCTGTTGCTGACCACCTTGTCCCGTCTGGTTCTTCTGCTGGCCGGGCTGGTTCCCTTGCTGGCCGGATTGTCCGCTTTGCCCGCTCTGCTGGGGATTACGTTCCTTATCGTCTGCCATTTTTTTGGTGCTCCCATGCCGGTGCGCGAGCGGTCGCGCCGGAAATTTAACAGCTGCCCCGATTTAGTTGCGATTCCTGGGTTCGCTGTTGCGGCAAATCGCCGCCCCCGGCAGCCCTTTAGTTCTCCGGAATCACCTGGATCGCCGGCTTGGCTTGCGGCTCCGCCGTTCTCAGGCGCTCCAGTTCTTGCTGGACCCTTTCCCAGGCAGCGCGATCGGACTTGGTCGTGACTGGACCCGCCGGGTCCTTGTAGAAGTGCAGGATATTTTCCCGCAGGTCGGGAGTGACCTGCTGAAAATTGTCTTTCGCAAGTTGATCGAGCAGATGGGCGTAGGTTCTGTCGGTGAATTTGTATTCCCCCGCGCGGGTCAGCCGGCCCGTATCGAAGTCGGTATTCGTCAGCTGCAGGCTCTTGCCCTTGACCTCCTGCAGCAGGCTCTTGTAGTTGTCCAGGGTGCGATTCACGCTGGCGACGTACAGGTCCTCGGTCTGGCGCGTAGGAATGGTAAAGGCCAGTGCTTTGAACGGGCCGATCTTGGGAACGAATTTCAAAAAGAATGCCAGCACCTTCGTACCGAATCCCGGCCTCCGGTATCCTTTTCCCCACTCGCGTTGATAATTGGTCCGGGACAGATAGTAGCGGAATTTCTTGGCGTTGAAATTCGGCGTTTCCGAAACCATCTCTTTCTTCCGGGCCAGCAGCGCGACCCGGGTCATCTCCGGCACGATCTTGCTGATGGCCCGGCGGAAAGTTCCGATCGCAAGGTCTTCCTTGGGAATGACCTCCTTGAGCGGGATGCCGTAGGTGTCTTCAAATGCGCGCTCCAACACTGGCTTGGAGACTTCGAAGCCGATGAAGTCATGGTATCGGTCGGAGGTATAGCGGTTCTTGGCAACCTGAGTCATGTCGAAGCCGAACTCGATGCGAATGTGCGCCTTGGGATTGTCCTCGTAGGTGACTTCATTGCCGAACTTCTTGCGGAGATCGGGGAACAAAATCGCCACCGACTGGTTAACGGTAGGATGGCCCATGTTGTCGGCAGAGTAATGCGCGAGTGCCCCCAGCGCGAAAGCATACTCATTGAGATCGCTCGCTTCCTTGATCAGGTTGACGATGAAATCACCGCTGCGCACGTAGTGCGTAAGGTCGCTGAAATACTTGTTCCCGAACGGGTAGTAGCCCATGTCCTGGACCAGGCTCCCGCCATAGGCGAAGGCATGTGCCTTCTTTAATTCGTCAGGCGTGGCCTGAGGAAAGCGCTTGACCAGCAGGGGCTCGATCTGGTCTTTCCAAAGAAGATCGACCACCTGCTCGTGGGTTAATACCGAGTAGGCGGCGCACCAGCTCCCCACGCCCGCAACCAGCATCAGGATCAACAGCGACCGTCTAACGTGCAGCACGAGTCGACTCATAAAGTTTCGCAGGACAGGGGGTACCGATCGCACCTTGCGACCGCCGGCGGCAAATACCTCCGTCTTTCTGACAAGTTTCCGGTAATGAATACGACGGGCCGGTTTCTTTAGTTGCCGAATCGCGCTGTAAGGGTGCTTGCAGGTCCGTAGCTGTGCTGGGTTTTCTGCTGTAAGGCCCGCCTCAGGGAAAATCGCCCCGCAGCTAAGCCGTTCACCGGTACAGACATATTTCTTTTGGGCTACAAGGTTCGCGTTACTGACATGGAGCCCAACTCTCGATAACGTGGACACTTATTCGTGGGTTGGGATCAAGCATCCCGGCCCGGTCGCGGATAGACCGTTAGCCGCGAAATTCAGAACGGTTTTACAAACAGGAGAAGAAAATGAGCATCTGGACAATTTTGTTCGTAATTTTGCTGATCGCATGGATTACCGGATTCTCGGTTTTCCACGTGGCCGGAGGACTGATTCACCTGCTGCTCGTATTCGCGGTGATTTCACTCATCCTGCATTTTGTGATGGGAAGAAGCGCGGTCTAAGTCCGCTCGAGACTTCTCGCGCATCGAGTAATCCGGGCGTCCGGCGCATAGCCGCCGGGCCCGGAATTTTTTCTTAACGCGCGACTGCCTTCGGGCCAGTAAATTTCTGAGGAGTTTCTTCGGACGCGTCCCCCTCGTCCGCTTGCAGCCGCCGGTGTACCTGCATAAAAGCCTCCGAGAAATTAGTGCACACGGCCTCGGTACAGGTTCTGCCGACTCGCTCCTGGGCCTTCGGAACTCCTCCCGCAAATCCCCATAGGCCCACGATGATGGCGAGGTTGGGAAATCTTGCGTGCAGGCGCTTGCACAGCGATCGGGCCTGTCCCACAGCGAAGGGCGGAAGCGCGGAAACGAATGCGATCTCGAACTGCTCTTCCTCCATCGCGCCTAACATATTCTCGACCGTATCGATCGCAAGCGCCCGGACTTTCTTTATGCCGGCCTTCTGAAGCAACTGGGCCAGCATGGCCGCAACCAGCTCATCCGCCTGGTCTCTGGCCGGTATGCACACGATGCCGGCTTGCGCGAACTTTGGATTGTCCAGATAAGTTTCCGCTCCCGCTCCCGGGGGCTCCGCGCTCCGGCGTTCTCCCAAATCCTCAATCAGTTCTCTTGTGCTTTGGGCAATGAAGTCCGCGGAGCGGTCTCCGATTACTTCAGTGTGGCGGTCCTCTTCCGCTAGGCGCAGGGCGGGAACCAAAAGAGATTCGTAGACCTGCTGCAGGCTCTTGCCCTCGAAGAAAGATTCTGCCAGAGCCCTGGCCTCATCCTGATCCGCCGCCAGAAGCCTCTGGTAGTAGAGTTCTTCAGGTTTGAGAGCGGGGGCGTCTCCCAGCAAGACTTCCAGAAAACTCATCCGCGGCACGTAGCGCCCTACGAGAATCAGGCAAAGGGTAAGCGGCACGGACAAGATCAGCCCGACCGGGCCCCAGAGCGTAGCCCAGAAAACTGCCGCCACCAGGATGGCGAAGGGAGTAATGCCGGCGTGAGAGCCATAGAGCCAGGGCTCAATCGCGTTTGCCGTGACTATTTCCAGGGCCACAAAAACTGCAAACACCAACAAAGCATGCTTCCACCCGGGAAATACTGCCACGGACATGGCCGCGGGAAAGGCGCAGGCGATCCATACACCGACGTAAGGAACAAAGCGCAGCGCCGTGGCTAAGGCGCCCCACAGTAGGGCGTGCGGAACTCCGATCAAAAAGAGGCAGGTTCCAAAGATGGCGCCATAGCAGCTGTTGACCAGAAATTGCAGCAGCAAATAATGGCTTAGACCCCGGCTGGCCTCTTCCATGGCCTGGGTTACGACACTCAGGCGGCCTTCGCCGCCGAGACGGATCAGCCGATTGCGCAGGTCTTCCCAGTTGATCAGCATGAAGGTCACGAAGATGATCACCAGACCTGTCGTTTCGATCGTTCCCGCCAAGGGACCCAGCAGGTTGCGGAGATTCTGGAAGAAATCTGTAGGTGGCGTGGTGACCCGCACGGGAATGGGGTTTACGCCGCGCGTGCCCGCGTTGCTCCCCTTAGCGGGCTGATTGGGCGGGCTTGACAGCTGTTTATTGAGCTCCTGCACGGTGTTTGTCGCCTGGACGATGGGAGCGCGATTGTGCGAACGGACGGCGCGAATCTTTTCTTCCACGTTCGCGCGGTAATCGCCGAGGTGAGTCGTGATCTCCAGCAGTTGCGCGGCAACTTTCCATCCCACCATAACCGTCATGGCCAGGCAAAACGTCATTACGATCAAAACGGCCGGCACACGCCCTATCCGCAGTTTCTGTAGCCAACTGACCAGTGGTGTGAGCAGGAAGCTGAAGACGAAGGAAAGCGCGACGGGAATGAAGATTCCCCGCCCGAAGTAGAGCAACGCGACAATCACCCCGAGGGCAATGATCAGCGATGATTTTGGAGAGCTGGCAGCGGGCATGGGATTGGAGGGGCGCAGCAATTCCCGGCTTCTGCCAGGTCTTTCCAGCGGATCATTCGCGAGTGCGTTTATGTGTCACTCCTGGGCTGCTGGCCGCTTCGGCCCTCGAGCGCAACTGCAGAAACTATCCGGCGTTCTTCAGCCGGAATTCCGAGGGCGCCTCGTCCACACTGGCCTCGCCCGTCGCGGCAATATCCTGCGCGCCGGTGCGCTTCAGGATTTCTTTTGCTCGCTCGGTCGATTCGGAATTCTCGGAATGAACCGAGAGCAGGATGCCGCCGTTCTTTACCTGCCCCTCGTAACGCTTGGCCTCGTACTCGGGGATGCCCATGCCGATGAGCGCGCCCGCAATGCCTCCCACGGTCCCGCCGACTCCGGCGCCGGCGAGCGCGGTCATGACCGGTCCTGCAGCGATGAACGGGCCCACACCGGGAACGGCCAGCGCGCCAATACCCATCAACCATCCCAGCGCGCTCCCGAGGATCACGCCGGTGCCCGCGCCGGCGGTGGCTCCTTCCGGAGCCTTGGTATTTTTCTCATGGGCGAAATCGCGCGTCCCTGCGCTCTCCGGAAACAACACCGAAATATCGGTATTCCGGAAGCCCTCGGACTTCAGTTCATCGACGCCAATCTCGACGCTGGTGATCGATGGGTATAGCCCAAAAACAGCAGTGTTTCTTCCCGGCATAATCTCTCCATTGGCTGAGAACAAAAATCAGTCCGCATCCAGGCGGCTCCCGGCTCTGCACATCGAGTTCAGCTGAGACGCGTCTCGCAATCTGAAGATAGTGACCCGCCGCCCGCGGTGCCCATAAGGTGCGATCTTTAGTTGGGCGGCAGAATGGCTGTACCCGTTCAGAATCAGATGGATCGCACCTCCAAGCCGCGAACTTACGCGGCCGTATGGACATCGGTCGACAGGGAGCCGGGTTCAGATTTGGCCGGGACCCGCGCCAGCCGCGCCGGCTGGTACTTGCCGGAAATGGAGTTCCAGCGGATCAGCAGCATGTCCGATACCATGCGCGATCCGTCCAGAATTGGATTGATGCGCGTGCGGCTATCATGCCCCCACCGGACCGGGATCTCCTTTATTCGGAATCCCATTGTGTTCGCCAGAAACAGGATTTCCGGATCGAATCCCCAACCCTCGATGCGCTGCAGAGGAAACACCGCCCGCGCCGCTTCACGGCGGAATGCCTTGAATCCGCACTGGGTATCCTTGAAGTTCAGGCGTAGTAACAGGCGGAGCAGAACATTAAAAACCCGCCCCAGGAACTGCCGCGCCAGCGACTGCCGGCGCGTCTGTAGCTCACTGCGAGCCCAGCGGGATCCGATCGCAATGTCGGCTCCTTCCATTAGCGCCTGCAACAGCTTAGGGCCCTCCTCAATGGGCGAGGACATGTCCGCATCGGTGAACAGCACAAATTCCCCCGTCGCGCTGAGAACTCCATTCCGTACGCTGTATCCTTTGCCGCGGTTTCCGGGGTTCTCCAACAGCCGCACCATTCCGCTTTTCCTGGCATAGCGACGCACAATGTCGGCGGTCCTATCCTGCGAGCCGTCATTTACCACCAGAATTTCGGCGTTCCATCCGCTTTGTTGCGCGAAATCGAGAACTCGATCCAGCGTCGGAGCCAGGCGGTCCTGCTCGTTATAGGCGGGAATCACAATGCTTATACTCGGGTAGGCAGTCAAGGGGCACCTTTTGTAGTATTTTGCTCCCGCTAAGAATCACACCCAGCGTGGCGCGGGACGGCGCTCTTTTCGCCGCTCTCCTTAGAGATGTAAGTGGCTGTGCGGGTTGTGATTAAACGGCAAGGAGAAAGGCCGTGCCCGGTCCGGAACTGCCTCGGGCGTGCACTACAGGAAATACCTTAGGGTTTGGTCAGCAATTTTCGTGCTCAAATGGCCGTATCTCGGGGCGATGCGCTACTTTGACCTGAGAGATATCTCCCCCTTTCGTGGATGCAAGTAGAAACTTAGTGGTGAACAGGCAATCGCGTGCCCTCACGATTTGATTCGGCCGGCAGTGCCGAAAGAAGTCCCATGGAGCGCTCTTTGTCTTTCCGGAGTGACAGATGAAAAGGTCCGCAGTCAGCGAACTCGCCGCTGATCAAAAAGACGTTGTTGCGAGTATTCCAAAGAACGGCAATAAGAATATCAAGTCGAAGACGTCCGACGAGTCGCTCGATCTGACTGCTATTCTGGCCAGCTTGCAGAGCATGCGAGACGGCGACTTCACCGTGCGCTTGCCGGGAACCTGGGTGGGACTGCCGGGCAAAGTTGCCGACACATTCAACGAAATCGTCTCTGCGAACCAGCACATGGCGCAGGAGTTGAAGCGCCTGGGGCAGGTCGTGGGCAAACAGGGAATGACCCGCGAGCGCGCCCGCTTCCACGAATCCAGAGGGGCGTGGGGCGAGATGGAAGCCTCGGTGAATACGCTGGCGGAGGATCTGCTCCGCCCGACTACCGAAGTTACCCGCGCCATTGCCGCGGTCGCGCAAGGCGACCTCACGCAGGGCGTGCGGTTGGACGTGGATGGTCGCCCGCTGGAAGGCGAGTTCTTGCGCTCGGCCAATCTCGTGAACACGATGATTCAGCAGTTGGGCGTGTTTACGGCCGAAGTGACGCGCGTGGCGCGTGAAGTGGGAACGGAAGGAAAGCTGGGCGGCCAAGCTCAGGTGCCGGACGTTGCCGGCACGTGGAAAGATCTCACCGACAACGTCAACCTGATGGCCAGCAACCTGACCGGCCAGGTGCGCAACATCGCCGAGGTCGCCACCGCGGTGGCCAGCGGCGACTTGTCGCGCAAGATCACGGTCGACGTGCGCGGCGAAATTCTGCAGCTGAAGGAAGCCATCAATACCATGGTGGATCAGCTGCGCTCGTTTGCCTCGGAAGTGACGCGCGTGGCCCGCGAAGTCGGAACCGACGGCAAGCTCGGCGGCCAGGCCGTGGTGCCTGGAGTCGCCGGAACCTGGAAAGATCTTACCGACTCAGTGAACGCGATGGCCGGGAACCTGACGGCCCAGGTGCGTAACATCGCCGAGGTGACTACGGCAGTGGCCCGCGGCGACCTGTCGCGGAAGATCACCGTCGACGTGAAGGGCGAAATTCTCGAACTCAAAGACACCATCAACACGATGGTGGACCAGTTGAACGCATTCGCCGGCGAAGTGACGCGCGTGGCCCGCGAAGTGGGTACGGAAGGCAAGCTGGGCGGTCAAGCGCAGGTGCCGGGAGTCGGCGGTACCTGGAAAGATCTCACCGATAACGTGAACTTCATGGCCAGCAACCTGACTGGCCAGGTGCGAAACATCGCCGAAGTGGCGACGGCAATTGCCAGCGGCGACTTATCCCGCAAGATCACCGTGGACGTGCGCGGCGAAATCCTTCAGCTCAAAGAAACCCTGAACACCATGGTCGATCAGCTCAACCGCTTCGCGGGCGAAGTTACCCGCGTGGCGCGCGAGGTGGGTACCGAAGGCAGGCTGGGTGGACAGGCTAACGTGCCCGGCGTCGCCGGTACCTGGAAAGACTTGACCGATTCCGTGAACTCAATGGCCGGAAACCTGACCGGCCAGGTACGAAACATCGCTGAAGTCACGACCGCCGTGGCTCGCGGCGACTTGTCGCGCAAGATCACGGTCGACGTCAAAGGCGAAATTCTCGAACTCAAGAACACCATCAACACGATGGTGGATCAGTTGAACGCGTTCGCCGGCGAAGTGACGCGCGTGGCCCGCGAAGTCGGCACGGAAGGCAAACTGGGCGGACAGGCTCAAGTGCCGGGCGTGGCCGGCACCTGGAAAGATCTCACCGACAACGTGAACTTCATGGCCAGCAACCTCACCGGCCAGGTGCGGAACATCGCCGAAGTCGCTACCGCCGTGGCTCGCGGCGACTTGTCCCGCAAGATCACCGTCGACGTGAAGGGCGAAATTCTCGAGCTCAAAGACACCATCAACACCATGGTGGACCAGCTGCGCTCGTTCGCATCGGAAGTGACGCGCGTGGCCCGCGAAGTCGGAACTGACGGCAAGCTCGGCGGCCAGGCTCTCGTGCCCGGAGTCGCTGGTACCTGGAAGGATCTGACAGACTCGGTAAACTCCATGGCCAGCAACCTCACCGGCCAGGTGCGGAACATCGCGGAAGTGTCGACGGCGATTGCCAGCGGTGACTTATCCAAGAAGATCACCGTCAACGTCAGCGGCGAAATCCTGCTGCTGAAGGAAACCATCAACACGATGGTGGACCAGCTCAACGCGTTTGCCGCCGAAGTGACCCGCGTGGCCCGCGAAGTCGGTACCGAAGGCAAGCTCGGCGGACAGGCACAGGTGCCCGGAGTCGCTGGAACGTGGAAGGACTTGACGGACTCGGTGAACTCCATGGCCGGAAACCTCACCGGCCAGGTGCGAAACATTGCAGAAGTGACCACCGCCGTGGCCCGCGGCGACTTGTCCCGCAAGATCACGGTGGATGTGAAAGGCGAAATTCTCGAACTCAAGAACACCATCAACACGATGGTGGACCAGCTCAACGCGTTTGCCGCCGAAGTGACGCGCGTGGCGCGCGAAGTGGGCACCGAAGGAAAGCTCGGCGGACAGGCGCAGGTGCCCGGCGTCGCCGGCACGTGGAAAGACCTGACCGACAACGTGAACTTCATGGCGTCGAACCTGACCGCTCAGGTGCGAAACATCGCCGAAGTGGCAACCGCCATCGCCGGCGGCGACCTGTCCAAGAAGATCACCGTGGACGTGCGCGGCGAGATTCTTCTGCTGAAGGACACGCTCAACACCATGGTCGAGCAGCTCCGCGCCTTCGCGGCCGAAGTGACGCGCGTGGCGCGCGAGGTCGGCACCGACGGACGCCTCGGCGGCCAGGCGGTGGTGCCGGGCGTCGCGGGCACCTGGGCCGACTTGACGGACTCGGTGAACTCGATGGCCGGCAACCTGACCGGCCAGGTGCGAAACATCGCCGAAGTCACCACAGCCGTGGCGCGCGGCGACTTGAGCCGCAAGATCACGGTGGACGTGAAGGGCGAGATTCTCGAGCTGAAGAACACCATCAATACGATGGTGGACCAGCTCAACGCGTTTGCCTCGGAAGTGACGCGCGTGGCG
>DASREX010000092.1:0-72080 GCA_035651855.1 Candidatus Sulfotelmatobacter sp. | reverse complement strand
GGTGATCGCCGCCGTCAACGTGGTCTTGCCATGATCGATGTGCCCGATCGTCCCCACATTGCAGTGCGGCTTTGTCCGTTCAAATTTCTCTTTCGCCATTTCTACTTTTCTCCGTAGAGACGTTGCTTGCAACGTCTCTTTCTCGTCAGGTGCCGGCCTACGCCGGCAGAGAGACGTAGCAAGCTACGTCTCTACAGAAACTATTTTGTTGTGCCCTGCACCTTGGCGATGATTTCCTCCGCTACCGACCGCGGAGCCTCCTCATAACGCGCAAAGTGCATCGAGTATTCCGCGCGCCCCTGCGTGGAAGAACGCATGTGGGTTGCATAGCCGAACATCTCGGCCAGCGGAACGATGGCCTTGATTACCTGCGAACCCGCGCGATGCTCCATGCCCTCAATCCGCCCGCGCCGCGAACTCAGATCGCCCATGATCGTTCCGGCGTAATCTTCGGGCGTGACAACTTCCACCGCCATCACCGGCTCCAACAGCACCGGGGAAGCCTTGCGGGCCGCCTCTTTGAACGCCATCGACCCGGCAATCTTGAACGCCATTTCGTTGGAGTCGACTTCGTGATAGCTGCCGTCGTAAAGCGTCGCCTTCACATCGACCATGGGATAGCCGGCCAACACGCCGCCCTCCATGGCCTCCTGCATTCCCTGATCGATCGGCTTGATGAATTCCTTCGGCACCGACCCGCCCACGATGTCATTGATAAACTCGTAGCCCTTGCCTGGCTCGTTGGGCTCGATGCGAATTTTCGCGTGTCCGTACTGGCCACGACCGCCCGTCTGCCGGATGTACTTGCCTTCCGCTTCAGAGGGTCTGCGAATGGTTTCGCGGTATGCCACCTGCGGCTTGCCGACGTTGGCTTCAACCTTGTACTCGCGCATCATCCGGTCGACAATGATCTCCAGATGCAGCTCGCCCATGCCGCTGATGATGGTCTGTCCGCTGTCGGGATCGGTGTGAACCTTAAAGGTGGGGTCTTCCTGGGCCAACCGCCCAAGCGCCATCCCCATCTTTTCCTGGTCTGCCTTGGTCTTGGGCTCGACTGCAACCGAGATTACCGGCGTTGCAAACGTAATGGTTTCGAGCGCGATGGGATGATCCTGGCTGCAAATGGTGTCGCCGGTTGAAACGTTCTTGAGGCCCACGGCGGCGCAAATGTCGCCCGCCAGAATCTCACTGATCTCTTCGCGCTTGTTGGCGTGCATCTTCAGCAAACGCCCGATACGCTCGGTCTTGCCGGTGCGCACATTCAGCACGCTGTCGCCCGTCTTCAGTTGTCCCGAATAAACACGAATAAATGTGAGCTGTCCGACAAAGGGATCAGCCATGATTTTGAACGCCAGCGCGGAAAATGCTTCTTTGTCGTCCGCTTTGCGCGTAATCGGCTGCCCGTTATCCGGATTCGTTCCGTGCGTCTCGCCTACGTCCAGCGGCGAAGGCAGGTAATCCACCACCGCATCCAGCAGCGGCTGCACGCCCTTGTTCTTGAACGCCGTCCCCACTACCACCGGGAAGACCTTTAACGCGATCGTCGATTTGCGCAGGGATGCGCGCAACTCTTCCGCGGTAATCTCTTCGCCTTCCAGGAACTTGTGCAGGATCTCGTCGTCGTTCTCGGCGATGCTCTCGACCAGCTGCGCGTGGAAGGCTTCCGCCTTCTTCTTCAGATCGGCGGGGATTTCTTCAGTCTCATACTCCGCGCCCATGGTCTCGTCTTTCCAGATGATGGCCTTCATGGCAATCAGGTCGATGACCCCGAGAAACTTCGCTTCTTGTCCGATGGGAATCTGAATGGCGACAGGCTTGGCGCTGAGGCGCTTGCGGATGGTATCAACGGCGTGCTCGAAATCCGCGCCCATCTTGTCGATCTTGTTGATGAAGCAAATGCGGGGGACCCCGTACTTGTCGGCCTGGCGCCAGACTTTTTCCGACTGCGGCTGCACGCCGTGAACTGCGTCAAAGACCGCAACCGCGCCGTCGAGCACACGCAGGGACCGCTCTACCTCGGCCGTGAAATCGACGTGGCCGGGAGTATCAATAATGTTGATGCGAATGTCGCGCCAGGTGCAGGTCGTGGCCGCAGACGTAATCGTAATGCCGCGCTCCTGCTCCTGCTCCATCCAGTCCATGGTGGCAGTGCCTTCGTGCACCTCTCCGATGCGGTGCGTCCGTCCCGTATAAAACAGGATGCGCTCCGTCGTAGTGGTCTTCCCGGCATCAATGTGGGCCATGATGCCGATATTCCTGCAACGCTCTAATGGGACTGTTCTAGGCACGACCTGTATCTCTGCTCTTTCTGGACTCTTCCATTTTGATTTGGCAATTGGGAAATTGAGTAATTTGGTAATTGAAAAACCAAACAGCCCAGCAAATTACCCAATTCCCAAATCTCCCAATTACTCAATCGCTTTACCAGCGGTAATGCGCAAATGCTTTATTCGCTTCCGCCATGCGATGGACGTCTTCTTTCTTCTTGATGGCGGCGCCGCGACTGTTAGCCGCGTCCAGCAATTCATTGCTCAACTTGTCGACCATTCCCTTTTCGCCGCGTCCCCGCGCATAGCTGATAATCCAGCGGATGGCCAGCGAGGTGCGGCGGTCGGCATTCACCTCGACCGGCACCTGGTAGTTCGCGCCACCCACGCGGCGGGTCTTCACTTCAAGCAGGGGCTTCGTGTTCTCGACGGCTTTCTTGAACAGCTTCAGAGCTTCGTCGCCGCCCTTCGACTCCAGCTTGGTGAGAGCTTCGTAGAAGATGCCCTCAGCTGTCGACCGCTTGCCCTGCCACATCATTGAGTTGATAAACTTGGTCACCAGGTCCGACCCGTACACTGCATCGGCCGGCACAGTCCGCTTTGCGATATGTCCTTTACGAGGCATGTAAGCTCTCAGCTCCTCAACTTCAGTTTCAAGTTTCGAGTTTCACAACTGGTTACTCGAAACTTGAAACTCGTAACTCTTTATCCCTTATCCCTTCTTCGCGCGCTTGGCACCGTATTTCGAACGGCCCTGCTGCCGTCCGGCGACGCCCACTGCATCCAGCGTCCCGCGGATCACGTGATAGCGCACTCCGGGGAGATCCTTCACGCGGCCACCGCGGATGAGCACGATCGAGTGCTCCTGCAAGTTGTGGCCTACTCCGGGGATATAGGTCGTCACTTCAATGCCGTTAGTCAGCCGCACACGCGCCACTTTGCGCAAAGCCGAATTCGGCTTCTTCGGGGTCTGCGTGTACACACGGGTGCAAACACCGCGCTTCTGCGGACATCCCTGCAGCGCAGGACTCGCCGTCTTGTAACGAGGCCGCTTACGGCCGCTGGCCACCAACTGGTTAAACGTAGGCACTGTCGCCGCTCCTTAGCCGCACACTGGCCTGTTCTCCGGCGCAGTCGCGGACAATCAAATCCTCTGCTCTAGACGCGTATCCGTGGCATGGCCGCCATCGCCGGCCATTGCTTCTCACCGCGCAGCCCGGTCAAGTGCAGGCCAACGCAGAGAGAGATTCTGGATTCCCGTTCAGGCTTTCGCTGCCGACGGTGGCGCCCGGCCAAATTGCGGGGGCACTCCGTTTCGTCAGCCTTGCCCTGCATATCCTCCCGCATAAGGGCGAAAGGCGCCGCAGGAACGTTTCAGCGAGGAAAGTTTCCGAACCAGATTCGCCTTCGGAAACGCGTTTCTCTACAGCTCAACTGCCGATCTTCCACGCGCACTGCCGCAGAAAACCCGCAGCACACAGCAAGCTTGGATGAACTCGCGGAACCTGATTACTATAACAACTGCGCAGAAACATCGTCAACCCGTCTTTTTGCATCCCACTTTCGGATGGTCGGGCTCGCTGCAGGTTGTTAGATTCAAGCGCGTGCTTGCCTGATTCCGGCTCCAGCCTCTAAACTACAAGTTTTCCAATCCATTGAATAGTTTGTCCTGCTCCGGTTACGCAGGATGACGGCGAGGTTCGAAGAGGAGTACATGGGTAGGTTTCGCTGTGGCGGTCGATATTGGGCAGTTGCGATCCTTTGTTTTTGGGGCCTCTCAGCCTGCGGCGGCGGCAGGAAGTCCGGACCTCCGCTATTTGCCGGCAAGGTGACGCTCAATCCCTCCACCAACACGTCCCTGGTCTTGGGCGGAACCCTGAATTTCACCTCTACAGTACAGACGGCCTCGGGCACAACTCTGAATACCGCGGTCACCTTCTCCTCCAGCGACACCTCCATCCTGAACATTGCCTCCAATGGAGTGGCGTGCGCCGGACATTGGGATGCGACTTTCAGCACCTGCAACCCGGGCGCTACCGGGGTCGTGCAGGTTACCGCGACCGCGCTGGGTTCCGCCAGTATCCCGACATACGTCTTCGTACACCCGCCCATCGATTCGATCACGGTAACCGGAGTGCTGCTCGACGGAGTGCCGGTCCAGGAGCCCTGCCTGTCGCAGAGCCAGTCGATGACACTGGAAGCGCATGCTTTCAGCCATGGCACGGACGTCACCGCCTCGGTCGGTCCGTTCACCTGGTCCGCCTCGCACTCCTCGGTGGCAACCCTCACGCCGGTAGTGAATGGCGCGTACAAGTTCGCCACCAACCGGGTTACAGCGACCGCAGCAGTGCCCGGTATTACCCGCATCTTTGCTTCCGCGTCGGGAGTTACCAGCAGCTCGTTTCAACAGCCAACGTACCAGCAGACCGTCGGCGGTAGTGCGCAGGTATCGCCAGTCCTCGACTTTTTCGCCACATGCCCGATCCAGAACATCGCGCTGGAAGTAGGAGCAATCGGCTCCGGACAGACGAGTTTCGCGCTAACGAAAGGAAGCAGCGCAAGTTCTCAAACCGTCGTCGCCAGCGTGACTGATGTGATGGGGAACTCCTCCCTGCCGAACACGAATGGAAATATCGTACTGAGCAAAATCCCGCTGACTTGGTTGTCGTCGCAGCCTGGCGCTATCGGGGTGGGTTCGAGCTGCACGGAACAGTGCCAGCTCACGCTGAATTCGCCGGGTGCAGCTAGCATCTCGGCCTCGTGCTCCCCTCCCACCTGCAATGTGGGATTTCCCGAGGTCCCGCAATCTCTCTCGACAAGCGCGCAAATCACGGCTTGCAGCAACTTTTTCCAGGCGCAATACCCCCAATTCGGCGGCTGCCAGGAGTTAATTCCGGTTCCCGTCTACGCGTCGAATGTGTTCGTGAACCCTCCGAATGCCCCAACCCAACTTTCTCCCAGCGGCGCCATTTCTGGAGTGGTCAGCGGAAGCCCGGGCGGAGCGTCCATCCTGGCGGCAAGCACGGGATGCGCGCACCAGCCTCCGGCCTACTGTTCTTCCGCGGTTTACTACCTCTCTTCCTCCAAGACGTCGGTGGGAAACGAAAATCCCACGCCCGCCGCTCCCAATTCCCTGCTGTTCGATCTAGCCGGCGACCGAGTCGTCATGGGCAGCGACTTCAGCGCGCAAATCATCACGCCCTCAAGTTTCGGAGGCTCCAGCAGCGCCTTCACTTCGCTGGGTGCAGTAACCGGCAAGGCCCTCGCCACGACCCACAACGGAAGCATTTCAGCTCTCTCGGACACCCTCCATTCTCCGAATCAGGTCTACATCGTCAACTCCGCCAGTGCGGGCTCCATCTCAGTCACGCCTCTGAACATTGCCGCAGCCACCGTGGCGGCATTCTCCCCCGATACGCTGAAAGGGTACATCATCGGAGGAAGCTCCGGGACTTCCCTCTACGCGTATTCCACGCTGCAGGCGCTGCAGCAGCTTCCGCCTCTTGCCCAAACAGGGTATGCAATTGAATTCTCACCCAACGGCGCCTTTGCCTACATTGTCGAATCTGCCGCCGACGGCAGCAGTGCTAACCTTACGGCCTTCGCCACATGCAACAATCAAGCTGTCGGAACGTTGCCTCTGCCGCCATTTCCCCTTCCTCCGCAGTCGCTCCCCAATCTGAAGATGAGAGTCCTGCCAAACCTGCATATCGATGGCAGGGACTCATACGGCAATCTGATTCCCGACGGCATTCACATTCTCGTCCTGGACTCGACCGGCTTCGACATCATCACCTCCACCATCTCTCCCCCGGCAGCAGGAACGCTCTGTCCACAGACTTTGAGTTTCATCAGCGGTGATCCTCTCCGTCCGGTGCAGCGAATCGAACTCGGCCAGGGGACACTGAATCCCGTCAACTTTTTTGCTTCCCCGGACGGAACCCAGATCTATCTGGCGAATGGCAGCAGCAGTTCGATTCTGATCTATAGCTTCATCTCGGGATCCGTAGTGGGGGGCATTGAACTCGCCGGAGGAGTGACCCCCTTGAGCGCTGATATGAGCGCCGACGGCGGCACCATCGCGGTGGCCGGCAGCGACGGCATGCTTCACCAGGTCAGCACTCAACTGGGCGGCAGCGACCTGGTCCAGCTTTCCTTTCCCAATCTTCCTAATTTCTTTAATGCGTTCTGCAGCGCCACGCCGCCGTCGGGCGTCCCCTGCATCCTGGACACGGTGCTGGTGAAGCCTTAGCGGATCTGAGCGGGAGAGTCGATTCTGAGCGGATCAGGACTTGCCAGGCGGGGTGATCGAAGTGGGATTCCCCGGGCGTCGCAGCCGGCCTGCCACCAGCGGAGAAGTGCTGACTACCGAGCGCTGCTGAGTTCCAAATGCTTTCCTATACTGTCCAGCACTCCATTCACGAAATGCACCGACTCCGGGGAAGAAAACTTGCGCGCAATCTCCAAAGCCTCATTGATCACGACGGCGCGTGGGGTCTCCGGGTAGGCAAGTAATTCCGCCACCGCGGCCCGCAACAAATTGCGATCCACGGCAGCCATGCGTTCCATGCGCCAATGCTCCGCGTGCTTCTCTATCAGCGCGTCGATGTCATGCATACGGTCGGTGGCCACGCGAAACAAATCATCGGCAAACCCGCGCACTTCGGCACTGGCCGTCCCATGCTCGGCCCAGAAGGTTTGGCGCACCTGTTCCGCGTCCTGTTTCCCCATATCGGACTGAAACAGCATCTGCAAAGCCAATTCCCGTGATTTGCGTCGTGTACCCATGCCAGCGAGCCCTTTATCCTCGGCAAATCCAGAAGACGAGCCTCATCAGTCTACAGCAGCCTGATTTGTGGAGAGAACTCCCGGAACTTTGACTCGGCGTTCTGCCGCCTTCCACAAGCTGAACCCAGGCCCGGAAGGCTCCCTTACCCTCTGGCATTTACCAGTTGAAGGCAGCCTGTTGCCGCGAAAGCTGTAAGTGGTAGTAGAATGCCCGGGAGTTTCCAATCTCCGCCGCGCCAGGGGGCAATCAATGGCCGTTCAGTTCTTGCTGTATCTAATGACTATTCTCCTATTTCTGATTTTCTGGGAGCTGAGCAAGATTCACAGCCGGATCAAGAAAGCGCTCCTGAACCCCGCGGCTGAGTCATCTCTGAAGGCGAAAGAAGCCTTGAAAGCGTGAGACGGGTGCGCGTCCTCAACGACGACGGAAGCATTTCCTGACGACAGCCCTCACTCAAGATGCCTGTCGACTCCGCCGGGGTGCTACCGGTTCTAAGCCCGAGCTCGAACTGACAAGACTTTGAGTTCCGGGGCACACGCAAAGGTCAGGAATCACTGTGAGTTTCTGAACCAATGGCTGCCCGCCTGTTCCAAGGGTTAAAGGTGCGCAGCTCTAACCGCGGAACCCACATTCCGGCGTGACCTTCGTAATCGTTCCCTTCTCTTCCCGCATTGCTGGGTCTGGGAAGCGGCTCCTAAAATCGGAGCAGGGTTCACTCCGCCCGAAATTCGCATGCCTGAGATCACAA
The DNA here is from genome assembly GCA_035651855.1 of Candidatus Sulfotelmatobacter sp. Classification (GTDB taxonomy): domain Bacteria; phylum Acidobacteriota; class Terriglobia; order Terriglobales; family Acidobacteriaceae; genus Sulfotelmatobacter. The sequence continues at coordinate 64,276 of DASREX010000092.1, read as the reverse complement.
GACGACTGGACCGAGCCGAAATAGGGAAACGTGTGGAACGGGCGGAGAAGCTCCTCCAGAAGGGAAAGACTGCCGAAGCGCTGGAAGAGTATCTCCTTGTCCTGCGCGACGATCCAGACAACGATGTGGTGCGGCAGCTTTCGGCAGACTTGTGTTTGTCTCTCAATCGCAACGTGGAAGCGGTCAAACTGCTGGGAGATCTGTTTGAAAAGCAAGTGACCGCCGGGGATGCAACCAGGGCAAGCCTCACTTACAAGAAGTTGGCCCGGCATGGCAGTCCCACCTGGCAGCAGAAATTCCGTTTTGGGCAACTGCTGGAGGCGACCAATAAAAAGCTGGCACTGGGCACCTACGAATCGGCGCTGGCAGACGTGGCCAAACTGGGGCGCAAGAAGGAATTGGCGGAGATTCTGGACCGCATTGTTGCGATTGATCCCACGCAGCAGAATCTTATGCGTGTAGCCGAACTAGCCTCGGAGCTCGGCAACCGGAAGGCCGCTGCGGGAGCATTTCAAAAAGTTGCGCAATTAGCCGCGGCCGAAGGCAGCGATGCATCTCAGTGGTACGAGAAAGCGTACCAGGAAGACTCCTCCAATCCAGAAATCGCGCTGGCCTATGGCAAGAGCTTGCTGGCGCAGGGGCAGGTGGGCGCAGCCATCTTCATTCTGGAAGCCCAGATGAATGCTGGGCAAGCGACCCCGGAGTTCCGTGAAACTTACGCGGATGTTTTAGTCGCTGCGGGGCGCTTCACCGACGCGGAACCGTTGGTCTGGCAACTGTTCGAGGCCAATCCGGGGCGGGTGCAGCAGGTGATCGCTCTAATCGGCAGCCTGCTGGATGCAAACGCCGACGATGCGGCGGTTGCACTTGCCCGGAAGTTGGAGCAGTTCCAGCGCCGGCGCGGCGAACGGCGGCAGTTTATCGCCATCATGGAGGACATCACAGCGTCGCACCGGGCGTCTTCCCAGACGCTCGAATTTCTCAGCGAACTGTATAACGCCTCCAACCGTGAGAACGATTACTGCACGACCCTGCTGAAACTGTTCGATCTTTACTGCAGCACGGGCGAGTTTGCCAAGTCAGCAGAGTGCCTGGATCGGGCGGCGGAGGTGGATCCGTACGAACCGGGACACTTGAAGCGGCTGGAAATGCTGAAGGGCAAGATCGATGACACGCGCTACAAAGTCATTGCCTCGCGGTTCACGAATGTTTCCAAGCCCACGGAAGAACCGGTGCAGGCGCAGGAGCCCACGTTAGGGGCTTCGACCCTGCAGGACCTGATGCTACAAGCGGAAATTCTGGTGCAATACGGAATGCGGAACAAGGCGGTGGAGCGGCTGCAGAGAATCCAGGAATTGTTCCCGCGGGAAGAAGAGCGGAACGAGGATCTGCAGAGGCTGTATCTGTCCGCGGGCGTGACTCCCCGATACGCGGGGGCAGCGCCGGCGCCGCCCACCGTGCCCGCGGCTGCCTCGGCGGCGCCGGTGGCCGCTCCGGCGGTGTCCGCCCCGGCTCCAGACCCGGCGGCCGATGTTCGCAGTTTCACCCGTGTCGCGGAAATCACTCGAAAACTTTATAGCCAGCCGACGGCGGCGGCGGTGTTGGGTACCGCGGTACGAGAGATTGGAGCGCACTGGGAAGCAACGCGGTGCGTAGCTGCAATGGTGAAGCCAGGCTTGCCACCCACCGCAATCGACGAGTTCTGCGCCGAAGGATACAAAAAGACTCCGCTGCTTGCGCTCGGCGAGTTGGTTGCCTGCCTGCAACAGGCGGTGAAGGGACACGAACCGCGGGCCATTCAGGATGCTCCGCGGGCGGCCGAGTTGCAGCCGGTGAAAAAGATCATCGGCGACCTGGGAGCCTCCACCGTCCTGGCCGTTCCCTTGAGCGATGGAGAGGAAACGGTCGGGATTCTGGTGGTATTGCACAATCGCGGACGAGTCTGGCAACCGGCCGACACGGTCGTCCTCAAGACACTGGCCGACCAGATGGTGATTGCGCTCAATAACGCCGGATTGCGGCGGTTGGTCAAAAATCTGTCCGTGACCGATGAAAAATCCGGGCTGCTGAAGAGGGCTTCGTACATTGATTTGCTGCTGGCCGAGAGCAAGCGGGCCATTCAGAATGCGTCGGCGTTGTCGGTCGTTCTTATGCAGTTCGGCAAGCGATCGGAGCTGATCAGGGAATACGGCGAGGCTGAGGTGCAGGCGGTTATGGAGCGGGCCGGACAATTATTTGCGGCAAACATCCGCTCCAATGATCTCGCGTTTCGCTATGACACCTCCACGATCGCGATTCTGCTGGGCGAAACGGCGGAGAAGGAAGCGATGTTGGCCATCGAGAAACTGCGGAAGATTGTGGCCCAGGTACGATTCCCCGCGAAGGACGGAGTTGCGCAGGGTGCTCCGGCCAACTTCTCGGCCGGGATTGCCGAGGCCGTGATTCGGGCGGAGTATGATCCGGTCGACGTGGTCACAGAAATCATAAACCGAGCTGAGCACGCGCTGGCGCTGGCGATGGCACAGGGGCCGGGACGGGTTGTCGCCCAGGGTCCGGCGGTATTGGCCTCGGGAGCGGTGGCGTAAGAATTCTTCGCTGCGGTCTCGATTTCCCGGCCGGAATTTCCATCTAAGGTCGTCCGGGCTCTCCGCTGGCTCTGTGGTGAATTCCATTCTGCACTGCTACACTAAAAAGTTTGCGAGATAACTTCAGCCGGGTCCGGCGGAGTTCTGCGAGATCATCATGTTAAAAGCCGGGGATATTGCGATTGTCACTGGGGCGCGCACCCCTTTTGGGCGGTATTGCGGAAAACTGAAAGATTTCACCGCGCAGGAACTTGGAGCGGTTGCGGCCAAGGGCGCCATTGAACGCTCGGGGATTGATCCCAAGGAATTCGATCATGTCGTGTTTGGCAACGCGCAGCAAACCTCCGGCGATGCTTTGTACGGGGCGCGGCACGTAGGATTGCGGGCCGGAATTCCGATCGAGGTACCGGCCCTCACCGTCAACCGCTTGTGCGGATCGGGAATGCAATCCCTGGTGAGCGCGGCCCAGATGATCCAGACGGACGAGGCGAAGGTTGTGCTCGCCGGCGGGATGGAAGCGATGTCGCAGGCTCCGTTCGTGATTCGGGGGCGCGATGGATTTACCCTGGCGCCGGGCGGGAAGCTGGAAGACTCGTTAATGGTGGCGCTGCTGGATTCGTACTGCGGGTCGTATATGGCGAATACCGCCGAGCTGTACGGATCGCAGCAGGGGATCACACGCGAAATGCAGGATGAGTTTGCGCTGCGCTCGCAGAAGTGCGCGGATGAGGCGTACCAGGCGGGGCGACTGCAGGAAGAGCTGGTACCGGTGCCGCTGCGCAATCACAAGGGAGAGCCGACAGGGGAGTCGCTGACGGAAGATGATCACCGGCGTCCCCAGACCACTCTCGAAGGCTTGGCCAAGCTCCGCCCGGCATTCGGCAAGAACGGCACAGTTACCGCCGGCAATGCCAGCGGGATTGTCGACGGGGCGGCGGCGGTTGTCATGATGTCGCTGGATGAAGCCCGCAAGCGCAATCTGGTGCCGCTCGGCAGAATTGTCAGCTGGGGGTACGCGGGCGTCGAGCCCAAAGTGATGGGACGCGGTCCCGTTCCAGCATCCCAGATTGCGCTGCAAAAGGCGGGAATGTCTCTGGACTACATGGACCTTATCGAAGTGAACGAAGCTTTCGCAGCGCAGTATCTGGCGGTGGAGAAGGAGTTGGGCCTGGATCGCGAGAAGGTGAACGTCAATGGCGGGGCCATCGCGCTGGGACATCCGCTGGGCGCGACCGGGACTCGGTTGGTCCTTACCCTGCTCTATGAGCTGCGGCGGCGGAAGAAGAAGTATGGCCTGGCTACGGCGTGCATTGGCGGCGGCCAGGGGATCGCGATGGTGGTGGAGAGCTTGATCAATTTCTAGGCGGCAATCTGGTCCGCTACAGCTGAAAACTTCGTATCCGGCACCGCCGCCGAAGCTAACGTACACACAACGCGTGACTGAACAGGTGACTCGATGGAAATCAAGAAAGTTGGAGTTCTCGGTTGCGGGCTGATGGGATCTGGTATTGCACAGGTCTGCGCTATGGCCGGGTTCGACGTCAGCGTGCTCGAGGTGGAACAGCGGTTCCTGGATAAGGGCTTCGCCGGCATTGAGAAATCTTTGGCGAAGTTTGCGGAACGTCCCGTGGACAAGGGAGGCATTACCGCCGAGCAGAAGGAGGCCATACGCGCGCGGCTCAAGGGAACCACGGTCCGCGCTGATCTCGCGGACTGCGACATCATCATCGAAGCCATCATTGAAAATCTGGAAGAGAAGAAGAAGATGTACGCATCGCTGGAAGGCATCGTGAAAACAGATGCGATCCTGGCCTCTAATACTTCTTCCATTTCGATCACCGAGCTCTTAACTGCGACAAAGCGGCCGGAAAGATTCATTGGGCTGCACTTCTTCAATCCCGTTCCGTTGATGAAGCTGGTGGAAGTAGTGCGAACAATCGCTACTGGCGACGACGTCTACGAAACGGCGTACGGTTTCGCGAAGAAACTGGGCAAAGTCCCGGTGCGCACCTCGGACAAGACTGGGTTCATCGTCAACCGGCTGCTGGTGCCATACCTGCTGGATGCGATCCGCGCGTACGAGGAGGGAGTGGGCTCAATCGAGGATATTGACCAGGCGATGAAGCTGGGCTGCGGGTATCCCATGGGACCGTTTACGTTACTGGATTTCGTCGGCCTCGATACGACTTACTACATCACCCACGTAATGTACGACGAATTCAAAGAGCGCCGGTTCGCGTCCCCACCGCTGCTTAAGCGCATGGTCATGGCGGGCTGGTATGGGCGGAAATCGGGCCGGGGCTTTTATGATTACGCGGATCCAAATAATCCCAAGCCAAATAAGCTTTAGCCGCAGGGACAGCGCTCTGCAGGGAACAAGACCCGCGATGACCGGGGCGGCACACGAAGAGATTTTCTGCTGTCCTCACAGCTCTGCTACATATCCGCACATGCCTTGGCTCTTTGGTCCTGCCTGGACTGGGTCTCATTTCCGGGAGCCGTGAGGGTAAACGTGATTCGGGGGCGGTCCCCCGGTACGCTCGAGTAGATGAAATCCAGGACGGAAAGCCTGTTTGTCCAAGTCCATCTTTTCTGCTCGAAACGTGATCCAAACCCATTCTGCAGACGGACTGTCTGTTTGGACGCCGGCTTCCCGAATTTTGCCTTGAGGCCCGCGATGATATCGGAAAGCGCATCGCTGCTCACCAAGGTCAGGTCGAGCTTCTGCAGGCTGCCGTTGTAGAACCAGGCCGTCTGCGTAAGTAGCGGGGCAGCCCCGTAGGTGAAGCTGTGGTCACTGTGCAAATCGCGGCTGAGACAATATGCAATCCAGGCACCCGCGCCCGAGTAGTGGAAATCCTCGAGTACAGTGTCATCGCATCTGGCAGAACGCGGGTTGTTGGCCTCCCACTCCACCACGGTTTCGCCGAGTTTGTCCGCTTTCACGCTGTAGGGAGTCGGCGTACTCTGAGCAACAGCGGTGATAGTACCAACGAGAATCAGGAGCAACAATTTCGCTGCCATAGCCTGAGTATGTCCCTTCCCGGGCGCGGGTCAAGAGCGGGCGATAATAAACCTGTCTTTGGGTGTCAAAACGGGAATTCTTCCCGACTACGTTATGATCTAGGACGAAACCTATGATTTTCGAAAACATCATTGTCGAAAAGAAGAACGCGATCGCTTATGTCACAGTGAACCGGCCGAGGGTGCTCAACGCCCTCAATATGGCCACAATGGAAGAGCTGCGGGCAGCCTTTCACGATATTAAGAACGACCCGGGCATGCGCGTAGTGATCTTTACGGGCGCGGGGGAAAAAGCGTTCATCGCCGGAGCGGACATCGCGGAACTGGCCAGGCACGATGCGGTGTCGGGAAAGGAATACACGCATCGCGGGCAGAACGTTCTGAATCTGATTGAAAACCTTGGCAAGCCCGTCATTGCCTGCATCAATGGCTTTGCGCTGGGCGGAGGGTGCGAGATTGCCATGGCCTGCACCATGCGAGTGGCCAGCGACAATGCAAAATTGGGGCAGCCGGAGGTGAAGTTGGGGATCATCCCGGGATACGGCGGGTCGCAGCGGCTGCCGCGGCTTGTGGGCAAAGGGCTGGCAATGCAGATGGTGCTGGCCGGAGAGATGATCTCAGCCCAGGAGGCGTACCGCATCGGACTGGTCAATGAAGTCGTTTCTCCCGCGGAATTGATCCCACGCGCCGAAGCCATTGCGGCCAAGATCATTGCGAACGCTCCGCTGGCTGTCCAGTACGCCATGGAAGCAGTCAACAAGGGTATGGAAATGACGCTGGCGGAGGGACTGTATCTGGAAGCGACTTTGTTCGGGGTGTGCTGCGCGACAGAAGATAAGACGGAGGGCACCCGCGCGTTCCTGGAAAAAAGGGCCGCGCAGTTCAAAGGGAAGTAGCTGCTTCCCGTGGGTTGTACGGATCTTCGATAAGAACACGTTCACCGAGGGCACAAAGATCAAAGCGCGCGCCGGAAAATTCAAGGTTGAGCCTGTCCCCGACGCAGTCTCTGCGCTTGAGGGAAAGCTTGATGGCTCGGGCAAGCGGTTTGCGGTAGTGGTTGCCCGCTTTAATTCTTTCATCACGGAGCGGCTATTGCTGAGTGCCTGCGACGGGCTGTTGCGGGCCGGGGTTCACCGAAAGGATATCGACGTGGTGCGGGTGCCGGGCGCGTTTGAAATTCCCCTGGCGGCGCGGAGTCTGGCCTCGAACGGGCGGTATGACGCGATTATTTGCATCGGATGCCTGTTGCGCGGGGATACGGCGCATTACGACGTAATCGTCAACGAAGTCACCCGCGGAATCGGACAGTCGGCGCAGGAAACTGGCGTGCCGCATGCGTTTGGCGTACTGACCTGCGACACGCTGCAGCAGGCCATTGACCGGGCCGGGTTGAAGATGGGGAACAAGGGATTCGAGGCGGCGCTGGCAGCAATCGAGATGGCGTCCTTAAGAAAAATTGTCAGCAATCCCGCGGCATCCTCCGCCAAGAGCAAGAATCGCGGCAGGGCTCGGTCTTCCAGGACAATCCGCAAGCCAAGACGCTAGACTGCTTGAACGGATGTGGGAGGCTTCCGACCGTAACTCCCCCGGCCACTGCTTCACCACTTCGCGGCATTCTGCTCTCCGAGTTGGATTTCTTCGTCCTGCGAGAAAATATCGAGGCCGCGCGTGGGTTCTACGCGCGCTTCCCAGGGAAGCGAAGGCCAACACGCACAGCCAGCGCCCTATCAATCGCGAAATCGCTTGAGCAGGCGTTCATACTGGCTGATATTAGCCCCCGCTCGAGCCCTGGCGGGAAAAGCCTGCCAAATCTTCGGCGCAAAGTTAAACAAGGAGCGCGAAGCGCTCCTTTCCCGAAATCAACCGCCCTCATTTCTTCGCCACGAGATAGAACTTTGTCGCGGGCAGCACCAGCGGAGACCGGTCGCCCATCACTCCATAGTTCCCGCGGTAATAGTTTATAAATCCGTCGGGATAGGCCGGATCGGTGAAATCAGCCAGGGTGACGAACGTGGGACGCATGCCCGGAATGCCGATCTGGAATTGCCCGCCCGCATGCCGCACCCCGATGGCGGTTCCGTTGCTCACCACGCCAGTCACAGACATCACCGAACTGTTTGCCTTGGTGTAATTCGTGATGTCCTGGTTTCGTGCTGTGATATTCCAGGCAAGGATATTCTGCGGCTGCAGCATCCCAATCGTTCCGTCGGTGGTAATGGTGCCGAACATGGTCATCAGCAGCGGCGCACTGGAGATCAGGGGCACGGTAATGCGAAACACGTTCGCCTGCCCCGCCACCGCTAAGGCCGCCCGATAGCGGCTGTTGTTTCTCTGGTTCAGTCCCACGAAATTCAAGCCCCAGATCTCGTCCTGCCAGCCCGCAATCCCTCCGACGTATCCCAGGTTGACGCCCAATTGCGTGAAGTCCGCAATTACGGCATTCGTTCCTATGCCACCCACACCACCGGGCCGTGCAAAAAAAAGCGCTCCCCCATCGAGCACGCCGTCGGGCGAGGTCTTTACGAGGATTCGGGTACCATCTGTACCTACTCCGGATATATTCAAATCGTTGCTGTCCTTCTCCGTCCAGGTGATGTCGGTCGTCTGCACGACCCTCAGGTTCCAATCCAGAATATTGGCGGCGCTCAGCGATCCCACTGCCCCGTCCGTGGTGATCGTGCCAGTCACCTTCCATCCGTTCGTCAGAATCATCGGCTTGAGATTGAATACGGATGTCTGCGCAACGGCTCCGAGCGAGAAGATCAACAACGTAACGAAAATCCACTTGCACCTTTTCATGTTCGGTCTCCATTTTCTTTGCTGCCTGGGAATGTTCAAAAAAGAAGCAGGTCGAGTTGAGTTTTTTGACGACGTGTGAGAGGACTGCGGGAAGCGAAGGTAACATCCAGATTCCAGCACAACCGAGCCCTCCCTTCAGTGCTCTCAATCACTTCCTATAGCGAGGCCAGCGCCATGGTCACTAACCCCTTCGCTTGCATGTAATTGGGGCGAATTCAAAGCTCTAAGGCACGGGTGGGCCCCATAGTGCAGGGAACGCCCCGTGACTCTCATCACTTCCTCCTGTGACTTCAATCATCGTTCGCTAAACCGATTCCCGGTATCGAAGATCATTGCGCTTTTCCCGCGCAGGGTGTAGCGAAGGCAATTCGCGCGCCAAAGGTGAGGTCTTGTTCAAGGACACAGAACACCTCATACGACTCGCCGCCGTCATAGTCATCGCGGTGGTCGCATTTGTGGTCCTGCGCGCCGCCGTCGTGCCTCATTCCTTCGGGGAGTATGGCCATTACCGCGGGGATGCCATCACGGAAATCGCCGTCCACCCCATCGCCTACGCGGGTCATGAGGCCTGCGAAGCCTGCCACACGGAGGTGGTCGACCAGAAGAAGTCAGGCCGGCATGCCGGGCTGCATTGCGAGGTTTGCCATGGCCCGCAGGCAAAGCACGCGGACGATCCAGCTTCGGTAAAGCCGCCCAAACCCGACACAGTCGTGCTCTGCGCTCGATGCCACGAAGCGAATTCGGCAAAGCCAAAGAACTTCCCGCAAGTGGTCGGCGCCGATCACTCTGGCGGCTTAGCCTGCAACACGTGTCATCAACCGCATCGCCCCAAGATTGAAGAGCAAGCCAAATCCGCGGCGGGAGCGAAAAGATAATGGACATCACTCGCCGCCGCCTCCTCGTACTCCTCCCCGCCGCCGCCGTGGCCTGGAAATTCATTCAAGCTGGAACTCCGGAAGCCGCCCCCAACTACAAAATTGCCGAACACTGGTGGGGCATGCTGATTGACATCCCGGAATGCATCGGCTGCGGCAATTGCGTCCGCGCCTGCGCGCAAGAAAACGATGTTCCCGACGGCTACTACCGCACCTGGATCGAGCGCTACCACGTCACCGACTACGGGATCGAGCGCCCCCAGGTCGAATCTCCCGATGGCGGGAAGCAGGGATTCCCTGCGGGCGAGGACGAGGGCGGCAAGAACTTTTTCGTTCCCAAGCTCTGCAACCATTGCGCCGATTCCCCGTGCACGCAGGTCTGCCCGGTGGGCGCCACATTCGTCAGTCCCGATGGAGTCGTCCTGGTGGACAAGAATTACTGCCTGGGCTGCCGCTACTGCGTGCAAGCCTGCCCCTACGGATGCCGCTTCATCAATCCCAAGACCAACACGGCGGAGAAATGCTCGCTCTGCTATCACCGCATCACCAAGGGATTGACCACCGCGTGCTGCGAGGTGTGCCCCACGGGCGCGAGGCAACTCGCGGACCTGAAGAACCCGAACGATCCCATTCATGAATTCCTGCGCTCCCATTCGGTGCAGATCCTGAAACCGCACATGGCGACAGGGGCAAAGGTCTTTTACTACGGCATGGATGGTTCAGTTCGATGAATCGACGAAGGCCGGCAGGCTCGCTGCACGCGGCAATTCTCCGCGACGACTGCGGCAGTGTTCGCGACCTGTGCAGTACAGGGCTGAATCGCGGCGCTATGCAAGCCGAGTAGCACTAGGAGGACTCGTTGCAAATTCCGGTCGAAGGCTTCATGTATCCCAACGAAGTTGAGCTCCAATGGAGCGTCCTCATCGTCCTTTATCCCTTCATCACGGGACTGGTCGCCGGCGCCTTCATTCTGGCCTCCCTGGAGCGCGTGTTCCGGGTGCAAGCCGTCAAGCCCACGTACCGCCTCGCGTTACTCACGGCATTGGCGTTCCTGTTAGTTGCCCCGCTGCCGCTGCAACTGCACCTCGGGCATCCTGAGCGTTCGCTCGAGATGTACCTGACGCCGCACCGCTCCTCCGCCATGGCGATGTTTGGCTTCGTGTATCTCTGGTACCTGATGGCAGTCCTGTTGCTGGAGATCTGGCTGGACTACCGGCGCGACATCGTGCTGAAATCTAAAACCGAAACCGGGCTGGCGCGAGTCATCTACAGAGTTCTTACGCTCGGATCTGACGTGATCAGCGAGCGCTCGTTGCGCATCGACGAGCGACTGGGATATTTCATCACCCTGATCGGAATTCCTTCGGCGTTCCTGCTGCACGGATACGTCGGCTTCATCTTCGGCTCGGTCAAAGCCAACCCGTGGTGGTCCTCGCCCCTGATGCCCATCGTATTCATCTTCTCGGCCATGGTCTCCGGCATCGCGGCCGTGATGTTGCTCTACATGCTCACGACTCGCCTGCGCGGGAAACAAATTGACATTCACTGCCTGGACAAAATCGCGCAGTACCTGATGTACACCTTCATCATCGACTTCAGCCTTGAAATGCTCGACCTGCTGCAGCGCATTTACGAGGCCGATGAATCCTTCCGCAGCCTGGATTTCATGGTTCACACGCGGCTTTGGACCTCGCAGGTGATCGTGCAGATCCTGCTGGGCACAGTAACGCCCATTGCCCTGCTCGGCCTGACCCAGTTCGTGAAGTTCACGGAGACACGCCGCAAGCGCATTTACGCCGTGGCCGGGTCTCTCACCGTCATTGGAATATTTGCCATGCGCTGGAACGTCGTGATCGGAGGCCAATTGTTTTCCAAGAGCTTTCTGGGATACACGACCTACAAGATGGCATTTGCCACTCGAGAAGGCCTGCTTACCGCAATCGTCCTGATGATCCTTCCGTTCATCATTCTTTGGGTCTTGGTCAAACTTCTGCCGCCCTGGACGGACGCGGATACCATTTCCGCCTCCGCTGCAATTCCGGCGCCCGGAACCAGCTAGCCCCCGCGCGGGGCAAGTGCGGAGCAGCCCATGCCGCCAGCTGTCGACAGCCTTAGTACAGCGTTGGAACAACTCAGCGGACGCCTGAGCGAACTGGAAGCCCGCGTGGCCGGACTAGAGTCTGCCCTTGTGAGCGGGAGAAGAGCTTCGCGAAGTGAGGCGCTTCGTTCCGAGTCGAAGATTTCACCGGCTGCTAACCAAGACTCCCGGTTATCTGTTTCCCTGATCCAGCGAGGAGGGCGTTCCGCCTCCTCCAGCGGATTCCATCCGCTCGAATCTTCAGCGGGCATTTTTTCTACAGTGGGCAAAGCCGTTCTCGGATTTGCCGGAGCCTTCCTGTTGCGCGCACTCGCCGAGTCTGGCTCCGTTCCCAAACTGCCGGTGCTGGTCGTCGCCATTCTCTATGCCTGTTTCTGGATGATCTGGAGCACGCATACGCGGGACCGCTTCGCGAGCGTGACCTACACCATCACCTCCGCGCTCATCCTCTCCCCCCTGCTTTGGGAAGCAACAGTGCGCTTCCATGCGATGTCGGCCTCCGCCAGCGCTGCAGTCCTGGTCGCGTTCATCATTCTGACGCTGATACTGGCGGCCGGTCATGAACTGCAACTCATTCCGTGGGTCGCCACCCTGGCAACCGCCGGCACGGCGATCGCGCTCATCATGGCAACACGAGAACTCATTCCGCTGACCGCCGCTCTGCTGGGGATTGCCGCGGCAACCGAGATCAGCGCCTGCCTGGGACATGAAGTCACTTTCCGGGCCATACCTGCCGTGGCTGCCGACTTCAGCGTCTGGCTCTTGATTTACATATTGGGATCGGAGAGCGTGCCCGAGGGATATCGCGCGGCCGCTCCCGCCACCCTGATCGCGCTCATCGCTGCCCTACCGGCAATCTACGGTGCAGGCATTGCGCTCCGCGGCTTTGCTCAACGGCGCTGCTGGACGGCATTCGACATTATCCAAGCCGCTGCCGCGTTCGCCCTGGGCACCTTTGGGATCGTCGGGGCGTCGCACCAGGCGGCATCCCCGGCGCTCGGCACGGTATTCCTCCTGCTCGCCGGCATCTGTTATTGGGGAACGCTGTCGCGATTCGCCGCGGATGCTCACACTCGCAACCGCAGAGTTGCGGCGACCTGGGCGGCCGCCCTTCTGCTGGCTGGAACCTTCCTCCTGCTGCCCAGCAACCTTCAGGTGGCGTTCCTGTGCGTGGCGGCCCTGCTGTCCGCCATCGTCTATACCCGCACGGCGAAGCTCAGCCTTGGCTTGCACGCGTCGTTCTATCTGGCAACGGCAGCCGGGGTGTCTCCTCTCGCGACTTATGTCTGGAGCGCACTCGCCGGAGCCGTTCCCACCGGGCCGGACTGGCGCGCCGCGACGGTCGCATTGGCTGCTGCTGTCTGTTATGCGGTGGAAGCCCGCGGTTCGGTGGATGAAGGGCGGCGGCGCTTGCTCTGGCTGGTTCCTGCCGGTCTGGTCGCCTTTACTATTGCCGCCTGGACCGTCACCGCTATCGTTCGGCTGGCGGGACATATCGAACTGGGTGCCTCGCATCTGTCGATGATCCGCACGATCGTGATCTGCCTGGTTGCTCTGGCCCTGGGACTCGCGTCACGACGGCGCCACATCGAACTGCGCTGGATTGCCTACACCGCATTAGGTCTGGGCACGCTTAAACTCGCGCTTGAAGACCTTCGCTACGGCAATCCGGCATCTCTGGTCGTCTCGTTCGTGTTCTACGGCTTGATCCTGATACTGCTCCCGCGCCTGACAAGAAGCAGCAACTCTCTGGAGTGAACCAAAACCGGGTGCCCCACCCTTGTCGCGAAGTTTGCGGCAGGGTGGGGCTTTTGACTTGTAGTCTTTTTCTGGTCTAAAACGGCCCCTGCGTTACCCGCCGCAGGAAGCTGTATAACTCACCGGCGCCGGCATGCGATTGGCCAGCATCGGCTTGCCCACGGCCTGCACGTACAACGAGGTATTTCCCGCGGGAATCGACAGGCTGCACAAATCGACGGAATGTACTTCCGTCTCGGTCTGCGTCAACGGAGTCAGGCTGCTCCCGTCCTGGCTGCGGTAGACCTCATAGTGATCCACGGTGTTCTCGTCTCCGTTGATGCTCCACTCCAGCGTGTTTCCGGACACCGAAGCTTCCAGTGAAAAGCAGCTGTCGATCCCGGTTTCGATTTCGGTTCCCTCCTCGTAATCGTTCCAGGTTACGAGTTGGAGATAAGGCAGCTGTCTTCCGGAACTGTAAAAGCTGTTGATCTGATCAAAGGTTTGCAGCCATGTCCGCCCACACTGCTGATCCATGGCGCGCCCCGATCCCCAAGCAGCGAGCGCATCGTTGAAGCCTTTGTAGGCTGCACCCACGGTCTCCGTGTTCGGAAAAGAGAGTCCTGTGTTGTAAAAGCTTGCCAGGTAGTCGAAGCCGTAGTTGGGCATCTGCGGCATCACCCAGGAGAAGCTTCCATCACTCATCGCATGGGTGAATCCCCCCTGGTCCTGAAAGAGAAATCGGGGAGGAACCTTCAGCGCCCCATTGGCAGCCTGCCAGTTGACCGACGCCCGATCGACATTGAAGTTGGTCACCACCGGCTGCCCTTGTATGGTGAAGTAGGCCGGAGACTCGAAATAAGTCTTTTCCACGTACTGCAGCAATTGCGTCAGCGCCTGCTGCGGCGGGCACCCCGAGCAGGCATTGGCCATCGCGCCCGCATCAATCATGATTGCAAAAGTGAATCCGGCATGCTTCTCGGCCTCGTGCATGACCAGCTTCGTGGCTTGATCCACCACGGTGTTGGGTCCATACCAATCGATGACGACACCATCGATGCCTCGGCTGATCATGTCCGAGATCTGGCGCTGCACTTGCGCCGGATCGTTCGATTTGTAGCCCACATTCATATGGTTCGATGATCCGAACCACAGCATCAGGTGCGCGAACACCTTCGTCGTGGCTCCCGGATACAGCAAGGAGTGCACATTCATCTTGCTCACGTTGTTCGCGCCCAGGTTGCCGTTCGACTGGCTCAAAAAGCTGTTCGCGGCACTGGTGTTATTGATGGTTAAAGAGTTGACGCTGGTGGTGGAAGTCGAGAAGCTCTTGCCCGGCAATCCCGGATTCGCACCACACCCCACCGCTGCCACGCAGAGCAGCAGAATCGACACAAATTTTGTACTGCGCATCAGTCCTCGAGAGAGAAGTAAGCTGGGATCTTGCTTCGATCTCCGGCCCGTCGAGGACGCAATCTTCAGCGCTGGGATTCCTCGCAAGGCCCGGTCTGTCTGGGAACAGCAAGTAAAGTACCGAAATGCCCGGGATCGTCACAGATATCAAAAGTACCGGAACCCGCCAGGAGCGAAGCGTTCCGCCCGTAACGCCTGCCCTTGGAACCTGGGTGAAAACTGCCGCCCTCTTGGGTGAAAATCCGCAACTGAAAAAGATTTTGCAACCCGCAGGATGTTTCACCCTTGTCGCGACATTGTGGGAAGCTGACGTCTCTTCCACTACGCTCCTGACCACCACGATCGTGAATTTTTGTTTCCGCGCCCTGATTCCCGCCTTCTTGTATGATTCCCCCGACCCATGCCCAGCACCCGCCGCTCATTTCTTGGAACCCTCGGCGCATTCGCCGTTGTCCCCCTGCTCCCGCGAACCCACATCGAACCCGACATCATCCTCTACAACGGCAACATCTGGACCGTTGACGAAGAACTCCCGCGCGCGCAAGCCATGGCGATCAGCGAGAGCCGAATCTTCGCGATCGGTTCCAACCACGAAGTGCTCCCCCTGGCAACCGCAAACACCCGCAAATATGACCTGGGGTGGAAAACCGTGCTCCCCGGATTCAACGATGCCCACAGCCACCCCATCTACTCCGGCGTGAATCACCTGAAGAAAGTCGCCTGCGATAAGGACAGCATCGAAGCCATCCAGCAGGCCATTCACGAGCGTGCCCAGCGCACTCCTCCCGGCGAGTGGGTCGTCGGCTTTCTTTACGATGATGGAAAAACTCCGCGCCCGATCAATCGGCACGATCTCGACGAAGCGGCCCCGCAGCACCCGGTGCTCATTGGCCACCGCGGAGGCCACACCATGTTTGTCAATTCCGCCGCGCTGAGGCTTGCGCGAGTGGACGAACACACGCCCGATCCCGCCGGCGGGCGCTACGAGCGCGACAGTTCAGGAAAGTTGACGGGATTTGTGGCCGACGCCGCCACAGAAAAGTTCCGCAAGCTGGCGCCCGAGAAGATGACGCGCGAAGATCTGCGCCAGGGCGCCGCACTCATCGCGCGAATGTTCACGGCGAAGGGAGTAACCTCGGTCTGCGACGCCGATGCCGGACCCGACGCCGTGCAAGGCTACCAGGATGCCCGTGATTCAGGAGACCTCCGCTTTCGGACGTATTGCCTGGTCCACGCCGCCGACCTGCAGCATTTCATGGATGCCGGCATCCATTCCGGATTTGGCGATGAGTGGCTGCGCATCGGGGGCGTCAAGCAGTACGCCGACGGTTCCATTTCCGAGCGCACCGCCTGGCTCTCCCAACCCTACACCGGCATTCCCGACTACCGGGGCCTGCAAGTGACGCCGAGGGACGAATTACTCGAAACGTCGCGCAAAGCCCACGCTGCAGGATGGCAACTCGCGACGCACGCCAATGGAGATCTCGCCATTGATGAAATTCTCGGCGTCTACGAGCAGGTGCAGAAGGAGAATCCCCGCGCAGACCCGCGCTTCCGGATTGAACACTGCACCCTGTTAAACGACTCGCTGATCCGGCGCATGTCGCGTCTGAAGGTAATTCCGGCGCCCTTCTCCGGTTACGTGTATTTCCACGGCGACGTGATGCACTTCTACGGCGAGGAGCGCACCAGAAACATGTTTCCGATGCGCTCTTTTCTTGATGCCGGACTCCGTCCTACCGACGCCTCCGACTACACCGCCAGCCCCTCCGATCCGATGATGTGGCTGCAGTCGCAATTGACCCGCACGGATCCCAAAGGAAACGTCTGGGGAGCAAACCAGCGCATCAAGTTGGACGAAGCGATCCGCTGCGGTACTGTCAACGGGGCTTACGCTTCATTCGAAGAACATCTCAAAGGATCGCTAATCGCGGGCAAGCTTGCCGACCTGATCGTGCTGTCCCAGGATCCTTTCAAAACCGACCCGTCAGCCTTGACCACGGTGCACGTGGAACGGACCATGGCAGGCGGAAAATGGGTATACGAGTCCTAGCCTCGTGCGCCTGAATTGCCTACGCGCACAGGCTGCACTCCTCAATTGACACGTTCCCGCCCTTCCACCGACAATGCCCTTCCACGCTAAGGAGCCGCAATGATACGCCTCTCGCTGGCTGCGATGCTTTCTTTCATTCTTTCCTTCGCAGCCTACTCTCAAGACCGCACCAACGCCCGCAGCATGGTCATGAGCCAATACGGCATCGTAGCCACGAGCCAGACCCTCGCCTCGCAAGCTGGAGCCGAAATCCTCTCCCGCGGCGGCTCCGCCGTCGATGCCGCCATTGCTGCCAATGCCACTCTAGGCGTCATGGAACCCAACATGAACGGAATTGGTGGCGATCTGTTTGCCATTTACTGGGACGCCAAATCCGGCAAGCTTTACGGCCTCAACGCCAGCGGCTGGGCTCCCAAAGCGCTCACCATCGATTACCTGAAGAAGAAAGGTGCCACCAAAATGCCCGGCGAAGGCATCGATAGTGTCACCGTTCCTGGCGCCGTCGATGGCTGGCACAAGCTGCAGGAGCGATTTGGACGACTGCCATGGAAGGATCTCTTCACCCCCGCCATCTTCTATGCCGAACACGGATTCCCCGTTCAAGAACTGATGGGCATGGACTGGCAGGACGAAACCGAGAAGCTGAAGCAGGATCCCGAAACCCGCCGCGTCTTCCTGGTCCACGACCAAGCTCCGCGCATGGGGGAACTTTTCAGGAATCCGGATATCGCCAAGACGCTGCGACTGCTCGCCGATCGAGGTCCGAGAGCTTACTACACCGGGGAAATCGCAGACGCGATCCTCGCCACCGAGCACGAACTAGGCGGCACGATGTCTGCCGATGATCTGAAGGAATTCTCCGCCGAGTGGGTCGAACCGATCTCCACCACCTATCGAGGCTGGAAGGTCTACGAACTGCCTCCCAACGTTCAAGGCATGGCCGCTCTGGAAATGTTGAACATCATGGAGCAATTCCAGCCCTCGAAGTCCGGCCCCCTCAGCACCGAAGAGATTCACAAGCGGGTAGAAGCGATGAAGCTGGCCTACGCCGACCTGGCCCGCTACAACGCCGATCCCCGGCTGGCCAAAGTCCCGGTGCAAGGGCTCATCTCGAAGGAGTATGCCAGGACACGCGCGCAGGAAATCAACCCGCAGAAAGCCAACTGCAATCCGCAGGCCGGCATGCCCCCGGGCAGCGATACCACCTATCTCACCGCGGTCGATAAAGAGGGCAATATCGTCTCCCTGATTCAGAGCAACTTCTCCAGTTTCGGCTCAGGGATCACCGTGCGCGGCATGGGCTTCCTGCTGCAAAATCGCGGGGCCCTTTTCATGCTCGACCCGGGCAAGCCGGACGCACTGGCTCCCCGGAAGCGCCCCTTTCATACCATCATCCCGGCATTCATGGAACACGGGGACGATCACATCGGATTCGGCATCATGGGAGGCGCGAACCAGCCGCTCGCCCACGCTCAATTCGTTTCCAACGTAGTGGACTATGGCATGACCCTGCAGGCGGCCCTGGAAACGGCCCGCTTTACCGTTCGCAGCAATTTCGACCTAAGCTGCGACCTCCTGATCGAAGACCGGGTGCCCGCCGAAGTTCGCCAGCAACTCACCAGCCTGGGCCACCAGCTCGAACTGCGAGGAGATTTCTCCCTGTACATGGGTCGCGGTCAGGCCATAGGCCACAACATGAGAACTCGCCTGAACTATACCGCCTCCGATGCAAGAACGGATGGCTCCGCCGAACCCGAGCCTCCACCCGCCCTTCGTCGCTGAAATGAAGTTCACTCCGTGGAGTTCCGTCCGTGTGATGCTGATCCAGGTATTTTGTGTATAGTGTCTCTTCCGTCTGCAGCAGCAGTCACTAACGAACAGGAAGGCCGATCCATGGGACGATTCTCGGGGTGTTTGCGCGTTATTCTGTTCACCGCAGTATCTCTCGCTCTACAACCGGGCTGGGCGCAGGGCACGGGGGAAGAGCGCGTCCTCTACAATGCCAAGATTTTCACCGCCGACCCGGCAAACCCCTACGCTGAAGCCATAGCCATCCGCGGGGACAACATCATCGCAGTGGGCAACCTGCCGGAAGTTCTGAAAGCAGTTTCCCCAAATGCCGAGCGTGTGGATCTCGATGGCAAGAGCCTGTTCCCCGGCTTCATCGACTCGCACAGTCACTCGATTGATGGAGGACTAAGCCTGATCGCTGCCGATGCCACCGATAAAGTCTCCTCGCTCGACCAACTCCCTCCGTTCGTCGAAGAAGCCCGCAAATCCGGACGCGGGATGCGCGGCGATATCGTCGAAATTCAAGGCTTGCCGCTGGCATTCTGGTCCCACCCTGAAGTCCTCAATCAGGATTTCAGCACTGGCGCCTACCAGAGCCAGGGTCTGCTGCTCCGCGGCATGGACGGCCACACCGCGTGGGCCAACCATGCCCTGCTGCAGCGCGCCGGCATCACCGCCGAATTCCTCAAGGGTCTGACCCCCGACGAACGTGCCTACTATGGCATCGATAAGAATGGCCGGCCCAACGGATTCCTGGTCGACGCCGGACTCGCAAAGATTGAACCGCTGCTTCCGAAGCCGACTCCCGAGAAGTTGCTGGCCGCCGGGCACGCCGCCCTCAATTACAACTACAGCCTCGGCATCACGGCCTGGCTCGACCCGCTTGCTACCGACTCCGTTCTCAGTGCCTACAAGATGCTGGCCGACCGCGGCGAGCTGAACTCGGAAATTGTGGCCTTCCCGCAGGTGCTCTCCAAAGATCCGGCTACGGAGTTAGCCTCAGTCCAAGCGACTCGGGAACGGTATCAAGGCGTTCCCCACCTCCATGTCACCGGAATCAAGATCTTCGCCGATGGAGTTGCCGAATTTCCTTCGCAGACGGCGCATCTTACCAAGGCTTACAAGAATTCCGGGCACAACGGCGATCTGCTTTTCGACCCCAAAAAGTTCGCCGAGCTTTGCATTAACGCCGATAAACGAGGGCTCATCGTTCATGTTCACGCCATTGGGGATGGCGCGGTCAAGGCCGCGCTCGACGGCATCGCGGCTGCCCGCGCGGCCAATGGGGACTCCCACCTGCCGCACTCGCTGACGCATGAACAGTTTATCCAGCCAGAAGATTTTCCCCGCTTCCGCGAACTGGGGGTCATCAGCGCTCTCCAGTTGTATTGGGCGGAAGCCGCCAACGACACCATCGACATCCTCAAGCCCTACGTCGACCCCGGCATCTACCGGTGGCAGTACCCCGCGCGGTCTCTGCTGGATAATGGCGCGGTGATCTCTGGCGCCAGCGACTGGCCGGTATCCACAGCCAATGTTTTCCACGCGATTTACCAGGCGGAAACGCGCAAGGGCAAGGAAGGGATTCTCGATGCTTCCCAGGCCATGCCGCGCGAGGCTATGTTCTACGCCTACACTCGCAACTCAGCCAAAGCCATGAACCTCACCACCCTGGGCATGATCTCTCCAGGCAAGCGCGCAGACCTGGTCTTGCTGGACCGGGATGTGCTGACCGTCACGCCCGAGGAAATGCGGGAAACAAAAGTGTTGTGGACGATGGTCGCCGGAAAGACCGTCTATCACGCCAGGTAACATCGGGTAACCTGCGCGGCCTGCGACTTGGGACTGCGTGATCCGACGACTGATCCGGTATAGGTGTGGGGTCTTAGGTCTTGGGGCTTCGGACTTCGGGCTGGGAAGAATGTTCCGCGTGCCTCGGCTCGAAACCTAAGGCCCAAGACCTAACACCCAAGACCCACCCCCAGGGCCTGCGCGCTCCCCCAAGACCCACGCTTCCTCGCCTCGGATCCGAAATCACAAATTCCTCCGCCTCGCGTCAAAAATCCGCAATGGCCCAAAAGTGGCATCCAGCAAGGGTTTTGGAGGCATTGGCTCAAATTATTTTTGTGCTGCAGGAAGTCAAATCCGTTGTAGAATTCTCGACACTTCAGTAGGTGGCCCCATGCGAGTTTCATCCCGCCTCGATGACTCCCGGAAGTCCAAGCTTAATTCTGCTGCGCGCTGGCCGGCATGCGCCTTGGGTATCCTTCTCGTGCCTTCGATGATGATGGGGAGGCCCGCATCCGATGCGGCCGAACCGCCCACCGTGCCGAATGTGGAAGCGCCCAAGCCTGAAAATCTCAAGGAGTCGAAAAAGAATCAGAAGTACGATATTGATCACATTGGCCAGCGGGGCATCGGCCACGGCTTCAATCTGTATTCGGTCAAGCGCGAATTCGAACTGGGGCGGAACATGGCGGCAGGTTTCGATCGCTCCACCAAGGCCATCCACGACGATGCCGTGAATGCGTATGTCAACCGCCTCGCGCAGAAGATCGTGCGGTACTCGGACGCCGACATTCCCTTCACCGTTAAGGTCATCGACTCGGGTGATATTCCCCGCGCCTACGGTCTTCCCGGAGGCTTCCTGTATGTCGACAGTGCGCTGATTCTCTCGGCGGACGACGAAGCCGAACTAGCCGCCGTAATGGCGCACGAAATCGCCCACGTTGCGGCCCGCCACGCCACCCGTGCCATGACTCGCAGAGACGTATGCCGGATAATCGATTCCCTCGCTTACGTAGCCGGTCCTGCCGGTGCCGGCGCGGCGGATATCGGCGGTCTCGCCGGGCCGCTGTCGGTGAAGAAGTTCAGCCGCGATGCCGAATACGAGGCCGATCTGCTGGGCATTGAATACGCGTACGCTGCAGGCTACGATCCCCAAGCCTTGCTCGACGCGCTCGAAAAGCTCCACGCCATTGAGGAACACCGGAAAGCCGAACTGGCGAAGATTCCCGGATACCATTTGGCAACCCGGATCCCCTTCCACTCCAAGATTGCCAAAAGCTTCGCCAACTACCCGCTGACCGAGGAACGCATCGGACGCCTCGAGTCCGCGATGGCAGAATTCCTGCCCGGACGAAAAGACTATATTCTGGACACCGATGAATTTCAGGAAATGAAAGCACGACTCCTCGCGTCGCAGATGCCGACCCTGCGGCACCATGCTGCGCAGGGAGATGAAGACAGCAAAGGGCCAGTCCTGCGCCGCCATCCTGAGAATGATTCCGACGTGCTGTCTCCCTCCAACGTTGCGCCGCTTCGCGAGCGAACCGTGAATACCTCGTTCTTAGACATTCCCGCCACAAGTTACTGAGCGTCCGTAGCAGCGGCCACGCAGCCCAATCGTCCGGGGCAGAATCACCGATTCGCCACTCCCGGCGAATGCCTCGTCCACCGCCCAAACACCTTCCTCTTGAAGTCCGGCCAGAACTCTGGCGCCAAGTTCACGAAGCCATTGTCCGCCACGTCCGTCCAGAAATGCGTGAGCATCGCCTCCCGGTTACGGCTGGCCGCCGGGTAATAGATATTCGAAAATGCGCTGCTGGCCGCACTTCCCAGAACGTTGTCGAAGTTGAAGGTATTGCCGCCGTTATCTTTGCGGATCACTGCCGCCCGGCTGATCGCGTATCCCAAGCGATACCAGAACGAGAATCCCTCCCCTTTCCGGTGGTAGCGGGGATCTTCGTGAAAGGCCGAAGCGACGGCAAAATCGCCAAAGAAATTCTGGCTGGCGATATCGGCCAGAGAGGCTCCAAACCTTTTACCCAAGGCCGCGCGATCCCTTCCATACTTCGGATCTGTGTTGGTCACCTGCGAGAACAGTGCGTTGAAAGCGCCTCCTCCCCAGGTCAGAGGGCCAACGGTCTCCTGGGCAAAATTGTTCCACTTTTCGCGGGTCGTCCGGAGAGGCGGCAATGGGGCCTGCGAGGGATTTCCCTGGACGGAAATCGCGCCCGGGCGAGGCGCCGTGTCCGCATCCTGGGCCCAGCCGAGCCCTGCGGAAAGCCCCACACTGCCGAGCAAAAGGAACGCGAGCTTCACGTCAATGTTCCTATCACAGACGCAGGTATGATGTCGCTGATTAAGAACTCGTTGTTACCTGCAAGGAAATGAGGCTCCATCTACCTCGTGCGCGAGAAGCAGGACAGTTGATCGCGTCGCCGATATCCCCATTTCGTACATAAAAAAGGCGCCGGAAGACCCGGCGCCTATGAGATACGACTCGCGAGATGCGGTTCCAGCGAGAAGACAAAACTTAATCAATACCAAAACTCTTACTTGCTCTCAGCCACCGACGGGCTCGCTCCGAAGTCGCGCCGGTTGTTGGCGGCCGTGCGGGCGGCGCGGGCGGACTGCTGGTTCACTGCCGCCGCTCCATACCTTTCGAGCATGATCGGAGCCATCGCGTTCTCGGCTTCCTTCACGAAAATCATCTTGTTCTCGGAAGCCATATCCACGCGGACGAAATCCCCCAGCTTCACTTGCCCGGTCGCGACCAGGTTGGCCAGCGGGAATACCAGATTGCGCTCGATCGCCCGCTTCAGATGCCGCGCTCCATAGCGCGGGTCGGTACCTTCCTTGAGCAAATATTCCTTTACCGCCGAAGTGCAGTTAAACACGAACTGGTTGGTACCCGCAGCCATCAGGACCCGCTGTTGCACCATGCCCAGCTCAATCTCGAGGATCTGCACCAGGTGCTCATCGCGCAAGGTTTTGAAGACCACGGTCTTGTCGATGCGGTTCATGAACTCCGGCGTAAACTTCCGCCGAGCGGCTTCGACCGCGGTTCGCTGAATCTTGTCATCGAAAGACTCGTCAACTTCGACCACCTTGGGGGCAAACCCGAACCCGCCATCCACCAGGTTCATCATCTCCCCGGCTCCCAGGTTCGAGGTCATGATGATGATGCATTGGGAAAGGTCCACCCGGCGGTTGTCGCCCAAAGTCAAAGTCGCCTTGTCCAGGATGCCCAGCAGCAGTTGCCACAGGGAGTCCGACGCCTTCTCAATCTCATCAAACAGCAGGATGGAGAGCTTCAGCTTCTCAGTGAACCACTGATTCAGCGCTTCCTGGGTAAGCAAGGGATGGGTCTCCCGATGGCCCAGATATCCCGGAGGCGAACCGATCAGCTTGGCAATCTCGTGGGAATGCTGGAACTCGGCGCAATCGATCTTGATACAGGCCCGCGCGTCCCCGAACAGGGCCTCGGCCATAGCCTCGACCACCCGGGTCTTCCCTGATCCCGTCGGCCCCAGAAACAGCAGGTTGCCCACCGGGCGTCCCGGCGCGTTCAGTCCGGCCAGAAACATCTGGTAGATCTCGACGACCTTCTCGACCGCCTGGTCCTGCCCCACAATACGGCGGCGCAGGGCGGATTCAAACTCTCCGGCATCGTTGCTGCGACGGTTTGGATCGAGCACTGTGGCGAGGTTCGTTCTCATAAGATATTGCCCGGGGCTCCGGACATTCCCTTTCGGCCGTTTTCTTCGGCTCTCCTGTAGTTGTTGCCGGACGTCTCAGGCCCCTGCCGTCTTCTAACCGGTTTCTGGGAGTGGCCAGATTCTACTCCAACAGCCGTTCCATCCGACGCTTCAAGATGAGCAACCATGAGACCACGCCTCAGCAGCCTCTTAGAATAGATGCAAGTGCCGCGTCCCACAGCAGTTAGCGGTGGCCGAGATTAATTCCGTGCGCCCCCCGCCGCACCCGTGCGCAGCACAAGGGAAAACCTTTGCACTCCCCACGGAAGGAACCTACTAGTAACCGGTAATGAGGCTGAACTTGGCACAGTACTCAGTGCCCTATAGGCGGGGAGCCCTGCCCGCCTAGATGAACCGGCGATTTAGCGAAGGGCGCTTCGCTCTTCCATAAAGGCGCAGCCGTGCGGCCAGAACGCCTCAATTCACCGCGGGCAAGGAGCATTGAGTCCGAGTACTTGAGCCCAAACTGACGTAGTACTCCCGCCGTAACTAGCGACGCATAAACCCCGAAGCTACTATCGGTCCCAGGTAGGTTCGGAGGGAAGCTTGCGCCACTGGGCACATCGTATTGTCACAGGGATTCTCTGTCTCTTTTTCGCCATCGCTGCCTGGGTAGTCGCTCCGCCGTCCGATTCCGGCATTACAGCAGAGGCGCAAACTTCGCAGGCCAAGCCCGCCCTACGGAGCAAGTCCGCCGCCCAGTTACACACTGCCAGCATCGCGACTACGTCGTCCCCGGTTCCGGATCCCCAGCTGACAGCCGCTCCCGGCACTGAGCTCTACACCGCCAAGCGGGGAGAAGCCATCCCGACCATCTCCCGCCGCTACCTGGGACGCACCTCCTACCTGACCTCCTCCGAACTGGCCGCCGCGATCCGCTCGGTAAACCACAAATCCGACGCCAGCAATATTCTTAAAGCCAACGAGACGATCGTGATCCCGGGAATTCTTCCCTCCCCGATCTCCGAAAAGACGATTGCGGTTGCCAAAGACTTCGAAGTGCGCGCCGTCTACTTGACAGGGGTGATGGCCGCCAGCGACCGCGGACTCCGCATTATCCGCCACTGGCGTGAAGTCGGCGGCAATGCGGTGGTATTCGATATCAAAGACTCCGACGGCAGCGTGAACATTCCCTTCCAGCACCCGCTGCTGGGCGAGCACAAGGTTTATATCCACGACGTCCCTAAACTGGTCCATTTCCTGCACCAGCAGAATATGCATGCCATTGCGCGCATAGCCATCTTCCGCGACGAGCGCCTGGTCAAAGAGCATTCTGAGCTGGCGGTCCAGTCGCGCCGGAATCACGCCGCCTGGCGCGAAAACGGCAAGTTGGTCTGGACCGACCCTTCTAATCCCAAGGTTCAGGAATACAACATCTCCCTTGCCAGGCATGTAGCCCAACTGGGAGTGGACGAGGTCCAGTTTGACTACGTGCGTTTCCCCGCTGAAGGCGACCAGAAAGATGCGGCCTTCGCCTTTCAGAACGGAGCGCAGGAAGCCCCCCAGGCTGAAAGCACGCCGACTGTGAGAGCGGATGCCACTTGCCTGGTTCCGGCTCCGCGGTATCGTAGCAAGAAGGGAGCGGTTAGCCTGTCTCCGGAACCGCAGAAGAGGGCCTGTCCGGTCACTGACAAACCGGCGCCCCGTGGCCCGCAGCGCTCGGACGTGATCGCTGCGTTCCTGAAGAAGGCCTATTCCGAGCTCCACCCCACCGGCGTGCTGCTCTCGCTTGATGTGTTCGGGGTGATGGCGTGGCAACGCTCCGTCGACTTGTCGCACACCGGGCAGGACATCGTGCAGATGGCCCGATACTGCGACGTGCTGAGTCCGATGATTTATCCTTCGCACTTCTTCGGAATGGACAAAATCGCCCACCCCGGTGACGAACCGGCTCACTTCATTGGCGAATCCATGGACCGCTTCGAACTGATCACGCGGGGCAGCGGCGTGGTGATCCGCCCCTGGCTGCAAGCCTTCCACTGGCGTACGAAGACGTATTCACCTGAATACATCAAGATACAGGTGGAAACCGCCAGAACGAAGGGTGGGATCGGATTCCTG
Source organism: Candidatus Sulfotelmatobacter sp. (assembly GCA_035651855.1). GTDB lineage: Bacteria > Acidobacteriota > Terriglobia > Terriglobales > Acidobacteriaceae > Sulfotelmatobacter. Next base: position 38,297 of record DASREX010000092.1, on the reverse strand, counting down.
TTCTGGAATGCCGCAAATGACTATTCCAAACCCTTCATAGCAATGCCCGAAATGAAGGCGGCCAACTACAAGGAAGGCTCCAAAACCAACCCGAAGTACTTCAGAGGCGACGAACTCCCCGGCCCGACCGTGCAGGCTGCCTTGGCACCGACCCGTTAGCGTGCTTGGAACGAACGTATGGAGCGCGACAATGGGATTGGTCCATCCGGCTGCGAAGTCTGCGGCCGCGCTTTGAGTTCTGTATTCCGCCTTGTCATCGTCCCTCAACTTCAATTAGTATCCCTGCGTTCGTTCTGCCAAATCCCAACCGAACACCCCCGGGGGAGCCTCATGACGCCCGAAGAACGCGAGCGCATGAACGAATTATGCGTCGAGATCCAGCAGGAAAGCGATTACGAGAAATTTGCCGCACAGTTGCTCGAATTAAGTGACCTTATTGCGCGCAAAGAACAACGCCGCTTTAATAACCATCCCAGGCTGGTATGGCACCGGAACCGGCCATGGAAGACAGTCCCCGGCGTGGTCAACAAGATCATTAAAACCGGCGTAGCTCGCCAGCCTGAAAAAGCGGAAATATCAATCACCCCGGCTGACTATCTGTTCCGCGAGGTTCGCATAGAGAACGTGTTCGCTAGCCCCGAGGGCGATACCGTATCTCTCAAGCAGGGCGCGAGAGTTGACGTGACGTTCGAGGCCGATGCCGGCGAGACTATAAGAAAATCGGCCTGATCCGGGGCGGTAAAGTAACTAGAGCCCTGTTGGGAGTTCGTCTGAACTCCGAAAAGCGGCAGGCCTACAGGGAACGATGTATGTAAGTTTACGTCTGCGGGCGTAAGATCCCGCGAGGGCGTCTTCTCGCCAATTTTCCACGGAAATGGGGCCTACCTATCCCGGAGCACAAAGGCATTAGTTTCATTTCATCCGAGGCCCCCACTGTCAAGCAGGCCGAAACTCGTCTGCAACAGAGCGATGAGATTTTCCGTCTCCTGGTGGATAGCGTAAAGGACTATGCCATTTTCCTGCTGGATGTCGAGGGCAGAGTCGCCACCTGGAACCAGGGTGCTGAACGAATCAAGGGTTATAAGGCGAACGAGATCATAGGCCAACATTTCTCCCGCTTTTATCCCAAGGAAGCGCGCGAAAGCCGGTGGCCCCAGCGGGAACTGGAAATTGCCGAGAAAGAGGGCCGCTTTGGCGACGAAGGCTTACGGGTAAGGAGCGACGGTTCCACGTTCTGGGCTTCGGTTGTCATTACCGCGCTTCGCGATAAGAAGGGAGAACTGCGTGGATTCTCCAAGGTAACCCGCGATTTGAGCGAACGCCGCGCCCTGGAAGAGCGCGCCCGCCAACTCAACAAGGAACTGCGTGCCCGTGTCTCCGAGCTTCTTGAATCGCAGCGCCAGGTCGAATTGCGTACCTTGGAACTGCAGAAGCTCTCCGGCGAGCTGCTGCGCGCGCAGGACGATGAGCGCCGCCGCATGGCCCGCACCCTGCATGATGAACTGGGGCAGGAACTCGTCGCACTGAAGCTCGAACTGGAAAATCTGGGCAACTCGCAAGACAGGCAAAGCAAGAACCTGCTACAGGCGGTGGAGCTGGCTAACAGTGCCTTGAAGAAGGTGCGCAACATGTCTTATCTGCTGCACCCTCCTCTGCTCGATGAGTCAGGCCTTCTGCCCGCCCTTCACTGGTTTTTCGAAGGCCTGCAGAACCGGGGGCAGCTCCGCATCACCTTTGATTACAAGCCCGTAGTGTTCCCTCGCCTGTCGCGGGATATTGAGACCGCTATCTTCCGCGTCATCCAGGAATCGCTTACCAATGTCTACCGTCATGCCGGCACCCAGGACGCGCGCATTGATCTCATCCAGGAGCGTGAGTCCGTGACCGTAAGGGTTCGGGATTTCGGGAAAGGCATCCCGGAAAGCGACTTTGGATTAGCAGTGGCCCGGGGTGTGGGGATCAGCGGGATGAGAGAGCGCGTGAAACATCTCCACGGCGAGATGAGGATCTCCAGAGCAGAGCCCGGAACTCTTGTACAAGCGACCATACCGATCTTCGAAACCATTTAACGGTACGCTCCCCCGAAAAGTCCCCAGGATTCCAGGGCAGCCAGGTTCGTGGAGCCTGTCTGTCGCTTCGTTCCTCCGGCTATAATGGGGAGTGAAGGAGCTCGAATGGCAATCCAGAAGACCGACAAGATCTGGCACAATGGCAAACTCATCAACTGGGACGACGCGACTGTCCACGTGATGTCGCACGTCTTGCATTACGGCTCTTCGGTCTTCGAAGGCATCCGTTGTTACGACCTGCCCGGGGGGCCTGCGATTTTCCGCGCGGTGGAACACATGCAGCGCCTGGTCGACTCGGCCAAGGTGTATCGCATGGAGATCCCTTTCACCCGCGACGAACTGGTCAAGGCCATGCTGGAGACGGTGGGGCACAACGGGGCTTGGCCCTGCTACATCCGGCCCATCGTGTTCCGCGGATACGGTGATGCCGGGGTCAACCCGCTGCACTGCCCGGTCGAGACTTATATCGTCAATTATCCCTGGGGAAAGTATCTAAGCGGCGAGGGCGACGGCGTCGATGTGTGCGTCTCCTCCTGGACCCGCCTGGCCCCTAACACGCTGCCTGCCATGGCCAAGGCCGGCGCCAATTACATGAATTCCCAGCTGATCAAGATGGAGGCTATTGCCAACGGTTACGTGGAAGGCATTGCGCTGGACAAGAGTGGGTTCGTCAGCGAGGGGTCGGGCGAAAACCTTTTCCTGGTGCACCGTGACAAGCTGATCACGGCGCCTTTGGGCAACTCGGTGCTGCCCGGCATCACGCGCGACTCGGTTCTGCAGATCGCTCGAGACCTGAATATCCCGATCGTCGAGCAGATGATTCCCCGCGAGATGCTGTACATTGCCGATGAAGCCTTTTTCACCGGGACGGCAGCCGAGGTCACCGCAATCCGATCGGTCGACAAGATCAAGGTCGGCAACGGCGCCATGGGCCCGGTTACCAAGGCGCTGCAGAAGGAGTTCTACGCCATCGTGCGGGGAGAGAAGAATGACCGGCACAACTGGCTCACCCCCGTTCCGGTGCGCAGCAAGCAACCTGTCGGGGTATAATTCAGACCGTCAATTCGAGCCAAGGGGCGCCGCGTGCGCCCCTTTCGGCTTCTCAGCCCGGAAAGAAACAAAACAGTTTCATCTAAGAAGGAGCGAATATGTCTCAAGGAATGACTCCCGAATTTGCCGCCGGCTTGTGCGCCATGATGCTGGACGGCATCCAGCGCGAAGTGGAATGCACCAAGCGCGTAATCGCCGCGGTTCCCGACAACAAGTCCGACTATCGTCCCGATCCCAACGCCCGCACCGCCAAAGAACTGGCTTGGCACATTGCCAATACCGATGTGCAGTTTCTAGACGGCATCGCCGATCTCAACTTCAAAATGGACTCCCCCGAACACAAGCCTGAGAGCTCAGCCGAAGTCGTGAAATGGTATGACGAAAACATGAAGCGCGGCATCGCTCGCGTGGCCGCCATGTCTCCGGAGCAACTGCTCACTCCGATCGAGTTCTTCGGGGTCTTCAATCTGCCGGCCGTGGCCTATCTTGGCTTCCTGAATAATCACAGCGTCCATCACCGCGGCGAGCTGACCACTTATCTGCGGCCCATGGGATCGAAGGTTCCTTCGATCTATGGCGGCAGCTACGATGAGCCGTTCGTGCCTCCCGTTCCCGCAGAGACAGCCGCATAGTCCTGATCAGTGAATTCCAGAAGGCCGCCTGCAAAGGCGGCCTTTTGCGCGCACCAAGACATTTTCATGAATATGACGGACTGCATCATTTACAAACCAAAGTAATCCCGGTGTGTGCAGAATCACATTCTGTTGAAGATTCGAGAATTCTAATGAGGTAATGCGACGCGTTTGTCTCTCTGCGTTGAGTTTGTTGCTCGCATGTTCAAGCTTTGCAAGCCCGCTTGTGGCGTTTCCGAAAGCTGGGCAACTGGTCTCGCCGGACGGACGCTTTGTAGTGCGCACTGCCGAGCATGACCGAACGGCGGGGGATTTTGTTGGTTCCTTCCGCTCCCTCTGGCTGGTAGAAGTGGCGACCGGCCGGGCGCGCAAGCTCTGCGATTATTGGGGCACCACCATGGCGGGATGGTCCGGTGAAGACTTTCTAATTGTCACGCAGTACATGAGCAAGAAAACATCGCGCACTTTCCTGTTCTCGGCGGCGAATCCGGATGCCGTGGTCGTGCTGGACACGCCCACCCTGATTCAACTCCTCCCCCCAGATTCGCGAGACATGCTACGGGGTAACGATCACGTGTTCATCGAAGGATCCCGGGTGCAGGGGGATGCGCTTTATCTCCGAGTCTGGGGCTACGGCGCTCGGGACGTGAACGGATTCCGCTGGAGTTGCAGCTACTCGATTCACGACGGGAATCTCTCCTGTCGAGAGGAATTTCACTAGGAGCCTCGGGCGGACTCCCAACTACTTCTTCAGGGCGGCCGTGAAGTTCGTCACTACCGTCACTGAAGGACTCACCTGCTGCGCGACATTATCAATGAGGATCTTCTTGCCGTCGGGAGAGATGTCATAGAACACGGTTGGCGCGGATGGGGTGACCGGGATTTGCTGAGGGGCGCCAAGTTGGGGAACACCGTCCACTTCCTTGAACGTGAGCACGTAGAGATTGAAACCGGGATCCATGTAAAAGAGTTCCTTGCCGTCTGCAGACCAGGCGGGTATGCTCGACCCGCTGGAGGTCACCTGCCATTTCCCCTGTCCGCCGCGAAAAGGAACGATGTATAACTGGACCGTGCCAGACTCATTGGATTCATAAGCGAGCCAGTGACCGTCGGGAGAAAGTCGAGCACCGTACAGAACGGCGGCGTGCGGAACCACCAGCCACGGTTTGTGCTCGCCTTCGAGAGGCACGGCCCACAACTGCGCGTCCATCCCCATTCCACCACGCGAATAGAGAAGATATTTCCCATCGCGCGACCAGTCTTGCGCCTCGTCCGCCTCATCGTTGGACAACAGAACTTCCTCCGTACCGCTGCCATCAGAACGGGTTCGGTAAAGGTTGGAATGGCCGTTGCGGACCGAGGCGTAGGCGATCCATTTTCCATCCGGTGACCATACCGGACCGGTGTTCTGCACCGGGCCAAACGTGAGTCGTGTTCGAACACCCCGCGCCAAATCTAAAACCCAGATGTCATTAATTCCCACGTCGATCTGCAAGGCGACCCGATCCCCTTGGGGAGAAATGCGAGCACCCATCAGGCTGGTGAACTTGTCGGCGATGGTGCCAATTTTCTTGCCGGAACGGTCAAACCAGACTAACTGCAGATCCGCATTTCCGCCGCTGCCATAGACGATCAACCCGTTTTCATTAGCGGACGCGTCCATGTGCCAGGTGGTCACGTCATTCATGACGCCGCGAGCCAGAATCCGCGACTCGCCGCTGAGCGCTCCTTTGTCGGGGTCGAACGGCTGAGCCATCAGTTGGTCTCCGCGTGCGATTAAGATAAAGCCGGCCGCGTACACGGCGTTCGTTTGAGAACGGAGCAGGGGCCGGTTCTCCTTGCCGTCAAGGGAAGCGTAATAGACCGTGTTGTTCGCGGCTTTCGTAGTGTCGTGGTGAATCGCCAGATAAAGAAAGTGCTTGCCATCGGGAAGTAAGAATGGCCAGCGGTGCGACGTATGTTGCGAAGTATTGATGACGGTGAGCGGCGTCGGAGTCCCCCCGTTGATACTGACGCGCATGAGAGGCATCTGGGTATTGGGCGAAAATATGATGTTTCCGTCCCGAGTCCAAGCGCCGCCACGCGCGAACGGAGCATCGCAAATAAGTTGGGGAGAACCTCCGTCGAGATCAATGGTTTCCAGCTTGCCTTCGGTGAAAAATCCCAGAGCCCGGCTGTCCCACGACCAAAAAGGAAAGATTGCGCCCTCCGTTCCAGGGAGCGCACGGGCTTCCAGTACGCCAAGCGGGCGTACCCAGATCGTGGGTTTGCCGCCGGTCGCGGTCGCGGTAAAAGCGATTGTGTTTCCATCTGGAGAAAGAACCGGCGGCCCGGCAAAGTCACCACTCAGGCTTAGCACAGTGTTCAACGGCGCATCGATCATGGTGCGGATGGATTGGGCCGTTTGTGCAGGACGACGCATGAGAAGCCCGGCAGCTATGCCTAGTAGAACGGCAAAGAGCACGGCCGCCAGCCATGCACCCCGTTCGGCTCCGCGCGGGGGAGGGGCAGGCCCGGCTGCATCTGTCGGCGTGCGCTCGGCGGCAAGGAATTGCAGCTCCAGCTTGATATCGTGCGCCGCGAAATACCGCTCCTCGGGATTCTTTCGCAGACAGGTGGTGATGACATGCTCAAAGGCGGCCGGCGTCTGCGGCTTCAGAGTGCAGATGGGGTCGGGATCCTTTTCCAGAATGGAGGAAGCCAGCGACAGTTGGCTTTTCCCTTCGAAGGGACGCTTCCCGGCCGCCATCTCGTACAATACCGCCCCGAAGGCGAATATATCGGAACGGGCATCGGCTTCCTTCCCTTCGATCTGCTCGGGCGACATGTATTGAATCGTGCCTATGATTGTTCCGGCGGTCGTCAGCGGGCTGAGAGGGCTCGGTCCGCTCAAGGTTGCCGCCGCGGTAAACGACGGGGCCGCAACAGAACCTGACATCGTGCTCTGCAATCCCAGAGGCTTGGCCAATCCGAAGTCCATGAGCTTGGCGCCGCCCTGGGTGAGCATGATGTTTCCCGGCTTTAGATCGCGATGCACGATCCCGCGGGCATGCGCCGCGGCCAGGGCTTCGGCGATCGCGATGCCGATCTTGTACATTTCGGGGAGCGCGATAGGCCCTTTGCGCAGGCGCTCGGCCAGGGTCTCTCCTTCCAGGAACTCCATCACCAGGAAGTCCGCGCCATCGTGCGAACCGATGTCATAGAGCTGGCAAATGTGGGGATGGCTCAGCGATGAGATCGCGCGCGCTTCACGCTCCATCCTCTGCTTCAGTTCTGGAGATGAGGACAGATTCGCGGCAAGAACCTTGACGGCTACGGTACGGCTCAGGCGTGTATCGAGCGCGCGATAGACCTCTCCCATGCCGCCCGCGCCGAGCGGCGACTGAACTTCATAAGGCCCAAGCCTGGTACCGGAGGTTAGACGCATGAGTTCGCGCCATTATAGCCTCCCCGGCAGCAGAGATGACCCAGAGCCGCCGTTCCATGAACTTTAGGCTGTGGCCGATTGCTGAAAATTCGCATTACCTAGGTCATCTTGGGCGAGGTGACGATTCGCGCGATCATGTTGGAGACGCCTGACCGGCCTCAGCTTCAGGCGCCTGGGATAAATTCCGCATGAATATTGATGACCTGCTTCGCATTGCGACAGAACGGAAGGCTTCGGACTTGCATTTGAAGGTGGGAAATTATCCCCACTTGCGCGTCGACGGCGACCTGGCGCCGCTGACCGACCAGCCCCGCATCAGCGCGGAAGACATGCTGAATATGGCGTTCAGCATGATGTCGGCGCGGCAAAAACAGAAATTCAAAGAGACCACGGAAATCGATATGGCCTACGGCGTCGCCGGGCTGGGCCGCTTCCGTGTAAATATCTTCCAGCAGCGCGGCAACGTTGGACTGGTGCTGCGCGTCATTCCCACCAAGATTCGCGCCTTGGATGAGCTGTTTCTGCCCAAGGTAGTCGAGCAGATTTGCGACATGCCGCGCGGGCTGGTGCTGGTCACGGGCGTGACCGGTTCGGGTAAATCCACCACCCTGGCGGCCATGGTCGATCGCGTCAACTCGTCACGCGCCGAGCATATCGTCACCATCGAAGACCCCATCGAATTTCTGCATCGCGACAAAAAGGGATACGTCAACCAGCGCGAAGTGGGTGTGGATACCCCCTCCTTCGGAGCCGCGCTCCGAGCCTCGTTGCGTCAGGATCCGGACGTGATCCTGGTGGGCGAAATGCGCGACCTCGAGACCATCTCGACGGCGTTGCACGCCGCGGAAACGGGCCACATGGTGTTCTCGACCTTGCACACCCTGGACGCCGTGGAAACCATCAACCGCGTGATCTCGATCTTCCCGCCGCCGGAACAAAAGCAGATTCGCATGCAGTTGGCGGCTGTGCTCAGGGCCATCATCAGCCAACGGCTGGTGAGACGCTGCGACGCGGAAGGGCGCGTCCCTGCCGTCGAGGTCATGATCAACACGGCTTATATCCGCGAGTGCGTCCTGGTGCCGGAAAAGACCAGGTCGATTCGCGACGCGATTGCGGCGGGCACCTCGCAATACGGCATGCAGACCTTCGACCAGTCGCTTTGGGACCTGTTCCAGGCAGGGCTGGTAAATTACGAAACGGCCCTGGAGAACGCCTCCAACGCAGACGACTTCAAACTGCGCATGCAGGGCATTGCTTCCACCTCGGACATCTCGCGGCAATCCATGCAGACCGCGGGTTTTGGAGGGCGATAGGCCTCGGGCTTTTGCTTCTTTCACGGTTGTCTCCTTAGATGGGCGCGAGCGATCGCGCCCCCTTTTTTGGGCGAAGGTGCCCACGCGGGGCGCTGAGGCCGCGACTGAATGCTGGGTACTAGGCGCCTTTATGCGCTATCGTTAACTCCATGGCGTTCCCTCGTCCCAAACGAAGAACCTATTCCGAGGCTGAGCTGTACGAATATGCAGTGGCCGCGCTGGCCCGGAGGATGCGGACGGTAGCGGAGTTGAAGCGGCTGATGCGGGCTCGCATAGAGGAGCCCGAATCGGAGTATGGCGAGACCCTGGTCGAACTGGTGATCCGGCGATTGAAGGATCAGGGATATCTGAACGATTCGCAGTACGCGGCTTGCTACTCCTCGATGCGCCGGGACAACCAGAAAGTTGGGCGCAGGCGAGTAATCACAGAGCTGAAAACTCGCGGAGTCCACGGGTCAGTAATTGACACCGCAGTGGAGGCCGCTTACGAAGGCGTGAGCGAGGAGAAGCAGGCCCGCGAATATCTTCGCAAGAAACGGCTGGACAAACCCAAGGATCAGAAGCAGGCAGCCCGCATCTTCCGGCAACTCGTGCGCGCGGGGTTCGGCAGCAAAACCATTTTCACCATCTTGAAGAAGTGGGACGTCGACGATGAGACGCTGAGCGCGCTGGAAGAGGAGCCTTCCTGAGCTTTAGTTCGCTTCTTCCGGCTTGGGACGCCGGAGAACTCCATCACTTCGTGCCTCCACCGGGGCTGGATCTGGTTATCATTTAGAATTAGTTTTCCATGCTAACGGGCTCTGAAATACGCAGAAAATTTCTGGACTTCTTCGTGCAAAAGGGGCACAAGGAAGTGCACTCGTCCTCGCTCGTCCCGGCGAATGACCCCACGCTGCTGTTCACCAACGCGGGGATGAACCAGTTCAAGGACGTCTTTCTCGGCCTGGAGAAGCGCGACTATTCACGGGCTACCACCTCGCAGAAATGCGTGCGCGCGGGCGGCAAGCATAACGACCTGGAGAATGTAGGATTCACCAACCGCCACCACACGTTCTTCGAGATGCTGGGGAATTTCTCGTTTGGGGATTACTTCAAGAAGGATGCCATTGCCTACGCCTGGGAGCTGATCACTTCGCCTCAATGGTTCGGAATCGCGAAAGACAAGTTGTACGTAACCATCTTCAAGGGCGAAAACGGCGTGGCGCGCGACGCCGAGGCCTATGACTTGTGGGTGGGGCAAGGCGTTCCGCAGGATCGCATCTACGAGATGGGGCTGAAGGATAACTTCTGGCAGATGGGCGATACCGGACCCTGCGGGCCGTGCAGCGAAATTCATTACGACATGGGCGGGATCGCGTCGGACCAGGGCCACACGGATTGCCAGTTCGGGTGCGATTGCGGCCGCTACGTCGAGATCTGGAACCTGGTGTTTATGCAGTTCGATCGGGATGCGTCGGGCAAGTTGACGCCTCTGCCGAAGCCCTCCATCGATACGGGCATGGGCCTGGAGCGCGTGGCGGCCGTGCTGCAGGGAGTGATCTCGAATTACGAGACCGATTTGTTCACGCCGCTGATCAAGCGGGCGGCGGAGTTGACGGGAGTTGCCGGACGCGATTCGCACTCTGCACGCCAAGCTTCGCTTCGCGGGGCGGACGAAGGCGTCCGCCCCTACACCGGCGGTGATGGGTCAGTCGTCTCGTCGCCATCCCTCAGCCACAAGTCGGCGGCGTCGCTGCGCGTAATTGCCGATCACTCCAGAGCCGCGACTTTTCTCATGTCCGATGGCGTGCTGCCTTCCAACGAAGGGCGCGGGTACGTGCTGCGGAAGATTCTCCGCCGCGCGATTACTCACGGACGGTTGCTGGGGCAAACCATGCCGTTTCTGTACCAGATGGTGTATGCGGTGCGCGATCTGATGAAGGATGCGTATCCGGAATTGAACGAGACTGCCGATCGGGTCTCGAAATCCGTGCAGGCGGAAGAGACGCGGTTTGCTCACACTATGGAAGTCGGACTAGAGAAGCTTGAGACGCTGCTCAAAGCGTCCGCTGAAAGGCTAGCCGGCGAAGATGCTTTCAAGTTGTACGACACCTTCGGAATGCCGCTCGATTTCATGCAGGACGCGGCTCGGGATCAGGGTATCGCATTCGACCGGGCAGGCTTCGACCGCGCCATGGAAGAGCAGAAGGCTCGCGCCCGCGCCTCGTGGAAAGGGGCGGCCAAGCAGACGGCCAATCCCGCCTACCAGCAGTTGCCCAAGTCCGAGTTTGAAGGATACCGGCAGACTCGTTCCGAAGACTGCGAAGTGCTGGCGATCATTCACAACGGGCAGGGAGTCAAGGAACTCAAAGCGGGCGAAAAAGGAGAGGTGATTCTCGATCACACTCCGTTTTACGCCGAGGCCGGTGGGCAAGTGGGAGATCGCGGTTGGCTTTACTCGGACGATCACAACACGGTGGTCGCGGAGGTGAAGGGATGTTATTACCCGATTCAGGGCGTACGAGCACATCAAGTCGTCGTAAAATCCACCCTTAAGGTCGGCGACAGCGTGGACGCGGTTGTGAATACGGATATCCGCGAGGCGACTATGCGCAATCATACGGCCACCCATCTGCTTCACGCCGGGCTGCGCGAGGTGCTGGGGAAGCACGTGAAGCAGGCCGGATCGCTGGTGGCCCCGAACCACCTGCGCTTTGATTTCTCGCACTTCACCGCGGTCGCTGATGAGGAATTACAGGACATCGAGGACATCGTCAACAAAGTAGTCCTGCGCAACCGCAAGGTCGAGACCATTGCCGATGTCCCCATCGATGTGGCTATCAACGAGTACCACGCGATGGCTTTGTTCGGCGAGAAGTACGGGGACAAGGTGCGCGTCATCAAGATCGGCGATTTTTCGACCGAGCTTTGCGGCGGAACTCACACCGGGGCTACGGGAGAGATCGGGCTGATCAAGATTCTGAAAGAAGGCAGCGTATCGTCGGGCGTGCGCCGGGTGGAGGCAATCACGGGCGAGGGATCGTTGCAGCATTTCCGCAGGGATCACCAGCTCGAGAACGTGGTGTCGAGTTTTGTTTCACCCACCCTGGCGCACAAGTCGCGCAAGGATGGCGCGGCGGCGTCCGAGATGGCTTCCGACGAGAAGATGTTCTCTCCAGCGGATGCGCTGAAGGCTGAACTGGAAAAGAAAGACGCAGAGATCAAACGGCTGACGCGGGAACTGGACCAGGCGCGGATGAAATCAGCTTCGTCTTCGACTGCGAACGCCGGCGAAAAAATAAAAGAGATCAAAGGGGTGAAGGTGCTGGCGCATCGGGTGGACAATCTGGAGCGGGCGCAGCTTCGCACCCTGGTGGATCAACTGCGCGACAAGATCGGATCCGGCGTTGTGGTGCTCGGATCCGCGTCTAACGGGAATGTGGCATTGATCGTCGGCGTCACCAAGGATTTGACGGCACGCGTACAGGCCGGTAAAGTCATCGCGCCGGTGGCGCAAAAGGTCGGCGGCAAAGGCGGAGGCCGCCCCGATTTGGCCGAGGCCGGCGGGAAAGATGCCTCTGCCCTGGATGCCGCCCTTGACGAGGCCTACACCGTAGTGGAGGGCTTGCTCGCATGAACCCGGACGACACGGCCACCAACGTTTCAGGGGAGCGGCTCAGTTTCATCGAGCACAAGGGGCAGACCATCTTTGTGATCGATTTCAGCAACTGCTCGGCGAAAGAAATGATATTGCTGATGGAACAGATCCGTACAATCGTGGCACGACACGCGCCGGGATCGATGCTGACTCTGGCCGACTTCAACGGCGCGGAAATCGACAAGAAGGTCGCGACCCGGATGAAGGAGGTCCTGACCCTCGACCGCCCCTATGTCAAGCGATCTGCCTGGGTACACGCCGAGAGCGTGCCGCACGTCTTCTACGAAAATATTAAGAGTTTCTCCCAGCGCGATATTCCTACCTTCAAGACTCGCGAAGAAGCCATGGATTGGCTGGTCCAACCCGCCGGCAAATAACGTCGACCCGGCGGCCGTCAGCGCTCTTTAACGGCTCTCTTTGGAGTGCGCTTCGATCAGCCGCTTGGTCAGCAGGACCATTCCAAAAATCTGAGTCCATTCCGAAACGATGTTGCCTATAACCTGCCCCCATTTCGAATCAGGATCCGAGACGGCAAACAACCAGATCCATCCCGCGCCGGTAATGACGAGAAAGATTGTCAGCGAATGCTCCTGAAGGGCTTCTACGACAGGACTGAGCCAATGATGGGGAGGCTTGCGGCTTTCCGCCGAACCCGCCTCGTAAAAGAATTTGGTGGCCAGGATGGTGACCAGGAGTCCTGTCCAGTCGGCAATGGCGTTGCCGAAAAACGAACCGAGATGGGTCGCGGGGTTCGAGCGGCTGTAAAGGATAATCCAGGCTGCCAGGATCGCGCCCGTCACCAGACTGAGTGAGTGTTGGTGGAGAAAATTCTTCTTCCTGCGCCGGGTAGTCACGGCGGTTCGATGTTGAAAATCACGACAGGGCTGCTTCCAGCACGGCCAAACGCGCCAAAATGGCCTCTAACTCCTCCACTTCAGCGTGATCGGCCCCTGCATCGGGTGCTTCATCGGCTCGCGGCTTCGTTTGGCCTCGAGATGAGCTGCTTTCAATTGGAAATACCACTTTGCCGGCCGGTCCGCGTCGTCGATCAGCATCAGGTGGGGATTGTATTTCAGGCCTTCCGCCTGCAGTTCCATGGTGCGGCGGTCCTGCTCCACAAACTTCGCAAAAACATACTTGAGCAACTGTGGAACGAACGGAACCCAACGGAACAGGTTCCAGGCCGCAACCACGTCGATGCGGCAATGGCTGCGCGTAACCGGCGTCACCGTAGTCAAACTGGAGAACCAGTATTTCCCCGCCCGAATGGTCTCCGTGCGGACATTCGGCAGAACGAAATCGATCGTAGTGGTAATCGAGTCGGCGTCGGCGTAGAGGCGCAAAAGCTTGTAGGGCGCCGAGTTTGAGCTGGGAGTGTGCGCGCTCATGCGAAACCCGTTGGGAATCGGCTCGAAGTGCTTCTCCTTTTCGTGAATGCTATGGCGGGAACGCCACCACCATGCCTGATGCACAAAGGGCCCATGCGCCGGATCCATCAATCCGATAATCCCGTGATCGATGTTCACCGGCATTTCCGCTTGCAGGTAGGCCAGCCTGTACTTGCTGGAGAATTTCTGGATTTCCGGCGAAGGTTCCGAGGCCTCGACCGCCGGACCGAATCCGGCGCCCGCCGGGGCCGGGTCGGGTATGAACACCCAGATAAAGCAATCCTGCTCTTCGCACCGATAGCTGCCGGCGTAGATGCGCTCGACCTTCATCTTCTGGTCGGCGGTAAGAGAGGGGATGAGTTGACACTGACCGTTGTGAACATCGAACTGCCAGCCGTGGTATCCGCACTCTAAGGTTTCCCCGTCAAAGCGGCCGCAATTCAGTGGCATACCCCGGTGCGGGCAGGCATCGCGCAAGGCAAATGGCTTTCCCATGCGATCTCGTCCAATAACCAGAGGAATCTCCAGCAGCGTGGCCTTGTGCAGTCGATTGCGGTGCACGCGATCGGAGGGTAAGGCACGGTACCAGAATCCGGCGAGCATGAGCGCATCGGTGGCCTGGCGTTGTGGCAGATCGAGTTCGGGCATAGAGATATCGACGGCCGGCGATTGTCGACTGTCGATCGAAACCACTATGCTAGCATCCGCTGTCGCTCCCCCGGGCGGAAAGCAGGCTCGTCAGGGGCACGAAGGAATCTCTGAGCAATGGGATTTATCGCGCATTTTCGGCGCCTGACTGCGGTTCAGCGGAATACGTTCATCGCTTGCTTCCTGGGCTGGGCCCTGGACGCGTTCGACTTCTTCATCCTTGTGTTCTGCGTGAATGCGCTGGCGACGCAGTTTCAAACCAAGGTTTCGGCAATCAGCGAGGCCATCTTCCTGACGCTCGCCATGCGACCCATTGGAGCGTTTTTGTTCGGGCGGATGGCTGACCGCTTCGGCCGGCGTCCGGCGTTGATGCTGGACATCATCGCGTACTCCGTCTTTGAACTGGCCTCTGCGTTCGCGCCCAGCCTCAAGGTATTTCTCGTGACCCGGGGGCTTTTCGGAGTCGCTATGGGCGGCGAATGGGGAGTAGGAGCCGCGCTCACCTTTGAAACCCTGCCTGCCGAGGGGCGCGGTTTCTTCTCGGGACTACTGCAGGAAGGATATGTCGTTGGATATCTTTTCGCAGCGCTCGTATATGGCACTTTGTTTCCCCTCGTGGGATGGCGGGGAATGTTCGTGGTCGGCGCCCTCCCGGCATTCCTGGTGATCTACATTCGCAGAAACGTGGAAGAGTCTCCAGCCTGGCTGCAGGGGCGCTTAGCCAAGCAAACTGAAGGCGGGGTGGGGCGGAACATTGCGGCGCACTGGGGCACCTTTTTATTTCTGGTTATCTTAATGTTCGGATTTAACTCATTCAGCCACGGGACGCAGGATCTGTATCCGACATTTCTGGAGAGAAATCATCTGTTCTCGCCCCAGCAAGTCAGAACCGTTTCGGTCATTGCCAGCCTGGGAGCGCTTTTGGGCGGGATTCTCTTCGGGACACTCTCCGAGCGAGTCGGGCGGCGGCGCGCGATCGTCATGGCCGCCGTTCTGGCCATTCCCATGATCCCGCTGTGGGCTTATTCGCATAGTCTGCCCCTGCTGGCCCTCGGAGGCTTTCTGATGCAGTTCATGGTACAGGGCGCGTGGGGCGTGATCCCGGCACATTTGAACGAGTTGTCGCCCCCGGAGGTGCGAGGCACATTCCCCGGCTTCGCGTATCAACTGGGGAACCTGCTGGCCTCGTGGAATGCGGTGGTTCAGGCGCGATTGGTGGAAAGAAGGTATGGAGGCAGTTTTCCCCCTGTACTGGCGTGGACGGTGCTGCTGGTGGCGGCCCTGGTTGCGGTCGTGACCGCGGGCGGGCGCGAGCAGCGGGGCGCAGACCTGTCCGGCACGGGTCGCTAGATGAATCGATATTGTAGCGCCTGTGCAGAATGTTGCGAACCGCATATGGCACAAACGAGTAATTGTCAGGCCCGGGTTCCTGTGGTAGGTTTTTAGGTAAATTCCACGCCTTCGTCGATTGCACTCATAGGGTCCCAGCAGCATTGAGGTCTTGCTCGAATGCGTGTATCTGAGGTTGCGCCCACTATGAAAGAGATTATGATGGACTCCGCTCCAGCCGGGACATCGGCTGATAAAGAAAACTACGGGAACCGGAAGCTGATCCGGCCAACGCTGCCGCGCGGCGACAACCATGGTAATCATGGGAGCCATAATGCGGCGCCGGCCTTGGTAGCGGAGAGGCGCGAGCGCCCGGAGCGTCATGATCGCGGGGAGCGCATGGATCATCGAAATGACCGCGGAGACCGCGGACCGGGTGGCACTCTCAAGAAAGCATCGCCGCCCGAACAGACCAACGCCGAGAATTTTTACTATCAGAAGCAGATGCAATCACGCACCCCGATGGTGATTGTTCTGCGCGACGGCGAGGAGGTGCACGGCGTCATCGAGTGGTATGACCGGAATTGCATCAAGGTCAACCGTGATAACGGCGAGCCCAATCTGATGATCTACAAGCCTGCCATCAAGTACATGTTCAAAGAAGGGGAGAATCAGCGGTAACGGTCCGCCTACCCGGGTCAGCGCTTTCCTCGGATCACAGAAGTCAGAGCCCGCCACCCTCTCCCGAGAAGGGTGGGACATCCTTAGCTGGCAATCTTCTGCAGTAACGGCGTGATCGGCCTGGCGGGTGAGCGTGGCGCGCTGGGTTCGAGCGGCAGGGTCACGGAAATCAGGGTCCCCGAAGGGGTCGAAGTGAAGTGGACGCTGCCGCGGTGTTCCATGACCCGTTCGTGAATTCCCGTAAATCGCGTGCCCCGGCGATGCGATGCCTCCCCGCTGCCGTTAGCGCTCTGCGGAGTCTCGATTTCAAGAAGCAATGAGGATGGGGATCGCATGAGACGGACGGTAGTGACGGAGTCGTGCGAGCGCGAGTCGATTCGATCCAACGCCTCTTCGACGATCCGGTAAACGGTGATCTCCAGCTCGCGATTGAATCTGCCAATTTCGGGAGACACTTCCAGTTCGATCCGGCCGCCGTGGCGGTTCATGTGCTCCACGTATTCTTTGAGTGCGATGCCAATACCCATATCATCGAGCGTAGGCGGGTGCAGCAGGCGCGACAACTTGCGGATCTCATTGAGCAGGCTGTCAGAAACCGACCGGCTGCTGGCGACTGCGCGGGCCAGCCTGGGATTAAGAGACGCCTTTTCCTGGTGTAGCACGCCAAAGTAAAGGGACAGCGCCGCGACCAGCTGCGCCATATTCTCGTGGAGTTCGGATGCGATGCGGCGTTGCTCTTCGTCGCGCGCGGTCAGCAAGCAGCGCGTGAACTTTCTCAATTCCTCTTCGACCGCTTCGTGCTTGCGAATCTCCTTGAGCAATTGCTGCTTCTGATGTTCCGCCTCGCGGTTTTGCGCCTCGGCCAATTGCCGTTCCACGACTTCGGTTTTCAGGACCTGCTCGGTCTGCTGCAACAGAGCGATGGTGCGCAACCGATCTTTCTCGTCCCCACGCTCGGGATAACCCTCCGCCGGCATCACGAGGTCATGTTCTGAACAGATGCGGTGGAAGAATTCCCTGTGGGCAGGGCGGTCAAAGCTGGAGATTCGATAGCCACACAATAGTTCGAAGGAATAAGCCCCCGAAAGTTCGTTCCACATTCGCTCCAGTTTTAGCGCCGCTTGGATATCCCCCCGTTGCAGGAGAAGCGCGACCATCTCGCCAAAAATGGCGACCTTCGGTGGATGGCATTCGGCAGTGCTGCAACCGGTTGCGTTGGAGATGATCTCTCCGACCACCTCCCGGAAAAGACTCTCATCCGGGGTACCATCCACCAGAAACTGCTCGAGGGTCTCCGCGGCATCCAGGGCCTGGTAGCGACCCTCTTCAATGGCGAGCCGCAAGTCGATGCCTTTTTCACGCAAGCTTTCGGCACAGTCAAATCGATGTTCCCGGGTCGCCACAACTAGTGCCGAGCGGCCGGCATTCAGCGCGCTTCGCAAAAAATCTGAGAGCGACGCGATCAGGAAATGATCGTCGTAATAAAACTGCACGCTATGCCGGCACAGGTGCGCTCCACTGTCCTGAGAGGAGGGATGTGATGACTTGGCGAGTGTGGGCGCCGTCGCACTGTGGCCGGTATTCATAACTAGACGACGAGCCGAGCTACGGGTGCGGGGCTCATTAGCGTCTACGATAGGAACCCGGCGGCTCAAGACCAATCGGGAAAAGCCTGTACATCAGCAGTTTACAGAGGGCAGGCCGCAATTTTCCTCAGGCGGGCTGCCCGGACGCCCGGGCTGGCTCTCCGGCGGGCCGTCCCAGAGTATGCCCGCTACAGTTTGGGCAGTACGATTCCCTTCTGGGCCTGGTACTTACCCTTCCGGTCGGCGTAACTGGTCTCGCAGATTTCATCGGATTCGAAAAAGATGATCTGGCAAAGGCCCTCATTCGCGTAGATTCGCGCCGGCAGCGGCGTGGTGTTGGAGATTTCCAGGGTGACAAAGCCTTCCCACTCGGGCTCGAACGGCGTCACGTTCACGATGATCCCGCAGCGGGCATAGGTGCTCTTCCCCACGCAGATCGTCAGCACACTGCGGGGAATCTTGAAGTACTCCACTGACCGCGCCAGGGCAAACGAGTTCGGCGGTACGATGCAGATGTCCGTCTGTACCGTGACGAATGACTTCTCGTCGAAGCGCTTGGGATCCACCAGAGCATTATTGACGTTGGTAAAAATCTTGAATTCGTCTGCCACTCGCAGGTCATAGCCGTAAGAAGACAAGCCGTAGGAGATCACTCCCTCCCGCACCTGCTTCTCGGAAAAGGGATTGATCATGTCGTGTTCTTTGGACATCTTGCGGATCCAGCGGTCGCTCTTGAGCATGCCACTCCTTGAAGAATTGGATCATCGGATTATTTTGTAATTGAGCAATTCAAAGTCCATCGGGCGACGCAAAGTGGCACCTTACCCGATCAGGCGATTACTCAATTTCTTTGGCTGGGTGCTGGGCCAGTTTACGGGATGGATGCTCCGGTTGACAATCTCCCTTATCTTCCATAGCATCAATAACTTGAAGCAGCACCTTAACCTGCACGCGGGGAGCGTTCTGTGATCAAGCTGGACATTATCAACGAAGTGGTGGCCAAGACCGGGATCACCAAGACCAAGGCCGAGCTGGCGGTGGAGACTGTCTTCGAAAGCATGAAGAAGGCGCTGGCCGGCGGCAATCGCATTGAATTGCGGGGGTTTGGCGTGTTCAACGTTCGGCCCCGCAAGACCGGTATCGGGCGCAACCCGCGGACCGGCGCAGAGGTTTCAATTCCGCCGGGACGCGCGGTGCGCTTCAAGCCCGGCAAAGAGTTGCAGTCGATCGATTGATATCCCGAACTAACATCTCTGCTTCTTCACCCCAACGCTTCCGTGTGCCCACTTGCAGTGCTTCCAGGCTTTGAAGCTCCGCCCGCAGTCCAGCGGCGGCATAGTAGCATCAAAGAAGCATTCGCCCTGACTGAAGAACTGCATGTCGGAACTTAACTCCCCAATCCCCAGTTCCACCCTCGAGTACTGCCGAGCTCTGGCGAGTCCGCAGGAAAGCCCGCGGCCACGGTATTGGCTGCACGCGCTGCTGTTCCTGGCTACCTGCTTCACTACTCTGGTGGTCGGCGCCCGCATGGAGTTCAACTTTTTGAACAACTTGCCCCCTTTTGCCTTCGGAAACGAGGTAGTCCCGTTTTTTAAGCTGGGCTGGATTCTGCAGCAGCCCTCAAGACTTCTCCTAGGGATTCCGTTCGCGGCCACGCTGCTGACGATTCTTCTGGCGCACGAAATGGGTCATTACCTTTTCTGCCGCTACTACGGGGTGCGAGCCACGCTGCCGTTTTTTATTCCCGCGCCTACGCTGATCGGGACTTTGGGAGCAGTAATCCGGATCCGAGCTCCCATCCGCTCGCGGGCGGCGTTATTTGACATAGGCATCGCCGGGCCCATCGCAGGATTCGTTGTGGCGATAATCACGCTGGCAGCCGCCATGACATTGTCAAAACCGCTGGTGGCGGGAGCCGCGGGATCGGATCTGCGGCTGGGATTCCCCGCGATTTTCTACGTCGTTCAGCACGCGCTGCGGAACTTCTTGCCCGGACATGCGGTGGCGAATCTGCCGCTCAACAGCGTGTACCTGCATCCCACTGCGATTGCGGCGTGGGTGGGAATGTTTGCGACTGCGTTGAATCTGCTGCCCAGCGGACAACTCGACGGCGGGCACATCGTATATGCGCTGGCCCCTCGCGCCCACCGTTTGATTTCCTGGCTTACCGTACTGATGCTGGTTTTGCTCGGCAGGATTTACACGAACTGGTGGGTTTGGGCCGGCCTGCTGTTTGTCATGAATATTTTCACGCAACGTCAGCGGCAGGCCCCTACCTTCCCCGACCTTCCTGCCAACCGCTGGCCGTGGGCTCTTCTGGCCGGGATCATGCTGGCGCTGACCTTCACGATTGCACCGTTCGAGATGGCCTGGAAATAGGCGGCGTCACTTACATCAGCCACAGCGCGTCCATGTCGACGATGACCTGCGTGCGCGGGATTTTTTGCTGCGCGGCGTACGCCAGCATGGAGCGCAGGGTGGTATTGAGTTTTTCGCGGCTGGGCGACTTCAGGACAAAGTGATACCGGTAATCGCGCTTGAGACGCATGATAGGCGCGGCGGCGGGACCGAGCACGCGGACCCCTTCATGCCGCGTTTGATTGAACCATTTTCCCAGCCGGCCCGACCATTCCAATGCATCATCGAGCTGGTCGCTGCGGACCAGTACGTTGGCCAGCGCCGAATACGGCGGGTAGTGCATCCAACTGCGGAACTGCAATTCCTTTTCATAGAAGCCGATGAAATCGTGACGCGCGGCGTACTGCACGGCATAATGGTCCTGAAAATAGGTCTGCAGAATGACCTTCCCAGGAGACTGGCCGCGTCCGGCGCGCCCGGCGACCTGGGTCAGCAGTTGGAAGGTGCGTTCCGCGGCGCGGAAGTCAGGAAGTCCGAGAGCGACATCGGCTCCAACCACACCCACGAGAGTGACGCCGTGGATGTCATGGCCTTTGGCGATCATCTGCGTGCCCACCAGAACATCCAGTTCGCCCTCGTTCAGGGCGCTGAGCGTGCGCTCGAAATCCTGGTGACCCCGCACCGTATCGCGATCAAGCCGGGCAATACGCGCCTGCGGAAACATGCCGTGCAACAACTCCTCCAGCTTCTCGGATCCGGTGCCCAGAAAGTAGACGTATTCACTTCCGCAGTGGGCGCACGCATTCGGCACCGCCGCCGTGTATCCGCAATAGTGGCAAATCATCCTGTGCTCGCGCTTGTGATGGGTTAGGGCGATGGCGCAGTTGTTGCACTCCAGCTTTTTGCCGCAAGTCCTGCACAGAACGACGGGCGAGTATCCGCGCCGGTTAAGCAGCACCATGACTTGCTCGCGGCGCTCGATCCGGTCCTTGATTTCCGAAGCCAGCGTGCGGGAGATCACCTGCTCATGACCGGTTTCCTGGAACTCCAGGCGCATGTCGACAATCGCGACCTCAGGCAGGGGACGTTTCTCCACGCGATCCGGCAATTCGATGAGCGCGTACTTGCTCTGCCTTGCGTTGAAATAGGATTCCAGCGAGGGCGTGGCCGATCCGAGCACGACAACGGCATTGCACATCTTGGCGCGCATGACCGCGATGTCACGGGCATGATAGCGGGGGGTTTCTTCCTGCTTGTAGGAGGAGTCGTGCTCTTCATCGACGATGATGAGCGCCAGGTCGCCCACCGGCGCGAACACCGCCGACCTTGTACCCACCACGATGCGCGCATCGCCGCTCTTAATCCGGTGCCATTGCTCGGCACGTTCCCGGTCTGTGAGCGCAGAATGAAGGATCGCGACTTCATCCCCGAAGATCTGGTGCAGGTCGGCCGCTACGGCCGGAGTCAGGCCAATCTCCGGCACCAGAAGAATGGCAGAGCGTCCTGCTTCCAGAACGGCGCGCATGCCGGCGAGATAGACGGCGGTCTTTCCCGAGCCCGTGACGCCATGCATCAGCATGCCGGAGAAGCTGCGCGCCTCGACCGCCTGCCGCAGACGCGCCAGCGCGGACTGCTGCGCCGGCGTGAAATCGAAGTCGAAAGGCGACGGGCGCGGCCTGGCCCCGGAGACTTTGAAGTCCGCAGGTTCTTCAGCGATTTCAACCAGGCCACGCTTGACCAGTGTCCCCAGCGTGGTCCGGGGGACCGCTAGTCCCTGCAAGTGTTCGATGGGAAGCTTGCCGCCACATCCGGCTAAGCTTTCGACCAGCGTGCGCTGGTTCTGGTTAAGTTTTCTGTCCACCGACTTCAGCAGCGCAACTTTGACCGTGCGATTCGCCTCTTGAGGTGCCGACAGATCTTCGCGGACCAGCCACTTCTTGCGAACCATGCCCTGCAATATCTTCCGGGACGCATGGGTTGCGGACCGCAGCGTCGTTTCACGCACCAGTTCCCCCGACGTCCCGGCCATATAGTCGAGCACTTGAAACTCCACAGCCTGCTCCTGGGGACTACGGCGAGAGCGTGCGGAGGATCCCGACATGCCCGCCAGGTGCAGCGCCATCTCCCCGGCTTCGCCGATACGGTATCCCACGGCTCGTTTGAACTCGGCCATCAGCGGCAGCATGGAGCGGCAGACTTCTCCCAGCGGCGCAAGATAATAATTGGCGATCCAGCGGGCGAGGCGCAGCAACACCTGATCCAGCACGGGGGCCGAATCAAGAACGCTGATGAGCTTTTTTGTGGCTACTGAGGGCTCGTGATCGTGTAATTCAACGACCACGCCCGTCATGCGCTGTTGCCGGAACGGCACCAGCACCCGTCCTCCCACGACTGGCGCTGCGTCCGCGGGGACACGGTAGGTGAAGACCATGTCGAGCGGAACCGCTAGGGCTACGTCGCAGAATTCGGGCATGCGGGACGAAAACCAGTGTAAATGTCCGATGCGGATTTTGTTTTGGAATGCGGATTTTGTTTTGGAATAGAGCAGGTCAACAAAACCCGCTGGGTGTTACCGAATGTGTTGACTCCTTGTCATACCGTCCGTGCGCAGAACGCGTGCTTCGCACGCGGGACGGACGAAGGCGTCCGTCCCTACATGTTCGGACTTGGAGGCTTGAGGCCTAAATACTTCATGACCATCTGCAGATCTTTCCAGGCTTCGCCCTTCTGGCGAGGATCGCGGAGCAGAAATGCGGGGTGATACGTGACCGCCAGCTTTGCACCTTGCCATTCGGAATCGCCGCGGGCGCCTGAGGGCATGAAATCGTAGAATCGGCCGCGAAGTTCGGACATGGGCGCGTTGATCGCGAGCAGATTCTTTGCCGCCACCGCTCCAAGCGCGACGATTACCTTCGGCTTGATCGCCGCGATCTGGCGCATCAGAAAGGGCGAGCAGGTCTCACACTCGTCGCGCTCCGGCGTTCGATTGCCCGGGGGACGGCATTTCACCACATTCGCGATGTAAACCTCTTCGCGGCGCAACCCCATGGCTTTGATCATATTGTTCAGTAATTGCCCGGCGCGGCCCACGAACGGTTCGCCTTGCGCGTCCTCATCGGCGCCCGGGCCCTCGCCCACGAACATCAGATCGGCATGAGCATTCCCTACCCCGAACACGATCTGCTTGCGGCCCTGCTGGTGAAGCTTGCAGCGGGTGCAATCGCCAAGGTCTTCGCGGATCAGTTTCAGCGCGGCAATCGGATCCGCAACGTCCTGCTCGGGCCTGGCATCTGCCCCCTGAAGCGAGTCTTGTACAGCGGGTTTCGCGACTACAGCGGATTTTTTTGCCGGCATTTCCTCTCGCGTTTCGGTTTGGGAGTCTTGAGTTTCGGATGCCCAGTCCGCCACCGCGGCGGCGCTCAGGGGTTGCGGCTCGCGTTGATAGAAATCGTAGATGCCGAGTTCATTGTAATAACGAATGCGCTCGGCGAGCGCCCGGCGCAGGTCGGGATTTGAGATAGTTGGCAAGGAGACTTGTGCGGAAATTATACTTTGGCGCCGGCACGCGGTGTTGAGATCCTTCGTCCGCGCTCAGGATGAGTGGAATCAGGCTTTGACAGCGGTTCTGCGATGGTTGCGGATCTGAACGATCTGCTTGAGCACCCGCTGTGCGACTTCCCGCTTCGAACTTTCCGGGACTTCGACGACTTCGTCGCGTGTGATGATGGTAACCGCGTTTCGGTCTGAATCGAAGCCCACGCCCTCGCGGGAAACGTCATTCACGACGATCGCGTCGAGGTTCTTGGAAACCAGCTTCTGGCGGGCGTTTTCGAGCACATTCTCGGTCTCGGCGGCGAAGCCCACCAGGATCTGCCCACTCTTTCTCGCCGCAATATCCCTGAGAATATCCGGCGTCGCTTCCAGTTCCAGCGTCATCGGGCCTTTGCGCTTGATCTTCTGGCCCGCGGGCAACTTGGGGCGGTAATCAGAAACCGCGGCAGTCTTGATCACAATCGTTGCCTGCGGAAGCAACGCGAGCACTGCATCCCGCATTTCCTGAGTAGATTCAACCCGCGTGAGTTCGGCGGCGCCGGGAGCCGCAAGCGCCGTCGGACCGCTGACCAGAAGTACACGAGCGCCGCGGCGCAGCGCAGCCTCGGCCAGCGCATAACCCATGCGCCCGCTGGAGCGGTTTGTAAGATAGCGAACCGGGTCGATCTTCTCGCGGGTGGGACCGGCGGTGATCAGCAGGGTCTCGCCACTCAAGTCCTGTGCCGAGCCAAGAACCTCCAGCGACGCCGCAACGATGGCCTCGTTCTCCGCCAGCCGTCCGGCGCCGGTCATTCCGCATGCCAGGTAGCCCGAGCCGGGTTCCACCACCTTCACCCCCCGTTTGCGGAGTATTTCCAGGTTGGCCTGGGTGGCAGGATGGTTCCACATGTTGACATTCATCGCGGGCGCCACAACAACGGGGGCCGTGGTGGCGAGATACAACGTGGTCAGAAAATCGGAGGCAATTCCCTGCGCGAACTGGGCGAGAACATCCGCTGTGGCCGGAGCCACGAGCAATGCATCAATGGATTGTGCCACCGCGATGTGCTCGATGGCGGAATCAATGTTGGCTTCATGCTCCTGGCCGGAAGCGAACATGCCCGTGATGACTTTTTCCCCGGAAAGGGCGGCAAAGGTGAGGGGCCTTACGAACTCCTGCGCGGCGCGGGTCATGACGACCTGCACGTCGATGCCGCGGTCCTGCAAGAGGCGAACAATCTCGGCTGCCTTGTAAGCCGCGATTCCGCCGGTGACGCCAAGAGCGATCTTCATAGGGCTGATCGACGATTTCAGATGGTTGATCGGATGCTGCATTCAACCATCCACCATCACAAATCCAACCAGATCGTACTTAATCCTGGCCGAGCGCCTTGTCGAGCGAATCCGCAGCCTGTTCGGCGGCGCTGCGAGTCTCGGGAATTTCCCATTTGACCTTGCCCGCGCGGATTTCATCTTGCGCAATACGGCACGGCTTGCGGGAATTAGTGTCGACCACTGGCGGTGCGCCGGACTGCAGTTGCCGCGCGCGGCGAGCCGCGACCAAGATGTACCGGTAGTTACTGTCGAAGCCTTCGATCAACTTCATTGGGACGTCCCCCTTGAAACCTGATTCTTACATGCAATCAGTGCCGAGCGTTCGAACGTTGCGTACTGCAGAACATAACCAGCGATCGGGCTTGTCCCGCCTATGAATGCTTTCCTGGGCGCCCATTAATGATACCGCGAAACCTACAAGTGTGCTGCGGGGGGAGGGTCGCCGAAGGACGATAAAATGGGCTGCACTCTTTCCCGCGCGTTTTCCAACCGGCAGCGGTCCGCCAGCTCAGAGTTTCTCTTCCATTCGTCCGGAGATGCGGGACCGGACCGTCGCATCCGTTCCGACAGAACAATCGCCCGCAGCTTCTCGCAGGCCTCTTCCAGCCTGTCATTGATCAGGATGTAGTCGTACTTGTAATACTCGGCAATCTCGCGGCTGGCTGTGAGCAAGCGGCGTTGGATGACGTCCTCGGAATCTTCGCTGCGGTTGCGCAAGCGCCATTCCAGCGTCTGGCGATCCGGAGGCAATACGAAGATGCTGATGGCATCGGTCAGGGTCCGCTTGATCTGGGCCGCGCCCTGAATGTCGATGTCCAACAGAAGGTCATGCCCGTTCTTTCCCGCCTCCCGCAAATACTGCCGGGCCGTGCCATAGCAGTTGCCATGTACATTGGCGTGCTCGAGGAACTCCCCCCGCTGAATCATGTTTTCAAATTCTTCGAGAGTAACGAAGTGATACTGTTTGCCGTTCCGCTCGCTGCCCCGGGGAGTGCGCGTGGTGTAGGAGATCGAAAAATCGAGGTGGGGCACGAGCTTCAGCAGTTCGTTGGTGAGGGTGGATTTTCCCGAGCCGGACGGCGCGGAGATGATGAAGACCAGGGGCTTCTGTGTCATTCCAGGTTTTGTACCTGCTCGCGCGATTTTTCTATCTCTGCCTTCATAGCCAGTCCCGCTTCCGTGATCCTCAACGCTTCGCCGGCCAGCCCGGAGGTTTTCGACAGCAGCGTATTGGCCTCGCGATTCATCTCCTGCAGGAGGAAGTCGAGTTTCTTGCCAATCTCCCCGCCTTCGTCCAGCAACCCCAGGAAATGCTGGATATGGGTCTCGAGACGGACGATCTCTTCCTGGATGTCGCTGCGGTCAACCAGGAGCGCGGCTTCCTGTAACAGGCGCTCCTTATCGACGCTGGAACCTATCAGTTCCTGTAGGCGCGCGTGCAGTCGCTCGGTGTAATTGTGCAGCACGGTACGGCGATGCTGTTGCACACTCCTGGCCGCCTCCGTCAGGTGCGTCATGCGTTCACGCAGCTCGCGCACGATGCCGCGGCCTTCCTCTTCCCGCATCTGGTTGAGGCGGTCCAGTGCGTCCCCGACTTTTGCCATCACCGCCGGCTCGATTTCCGTGTCTCCGGCTGCGGCCGATGAATCGAGCGCGCCGGGAATCCTCAGGATCGCGTTGAGATCGGGAACCGTCGCCAGGGAAAATTCGGCCGCGGCGGCGCGAAACGCGGCGATATATCCCCCCACCAGCTCCCGGTTCAGGGTAAAAGTCTCGCTACTGGTGCGCTCCAGGCTTAGAGATACCTCGATGTGCCCGCGCGCGATCTTCTCTTTCAATAGGCGGCGGAGCTGCATCTCCAGGGAATCGGTCCCGGAAGGCAAACGGAAATGCAAATCGAGAAAACGATGGTTGACGGATTTGAGGGACAAGGCAAACGCCAGCCTCCCGTTGGAGGAAACGGGCGTGGCCGAGCTTCCGTTGCTGGGCTGGACTTCACCCCTCACCTGGGCAAAGCCGGTCATGGACCGAATCGGCATGTTGGGCTGCGTCTTCACGTTTCCGCCACCGCTTTGGATAAATCTGAATTGGCAAATTGCAATTCGTACAGCCGGCGATAGGTGCCGAGCTTGTGCATCAACTGCTCGTGCGTGCCAATATCCGCGATGGTGCCGTTTTCGATCACCACGATTCGATCCGCCCGCCGTATGGTGGACAGCCGGTGTGCGATGACAAAGACGGTGCGCCCGCTCATCAGATTGTGCAGAGCAGACTGAACCAGCGCCTCGGACTCGCTATCGAGCGCAGACGTCGCTTCATCGAGAATCAGCACAGGCGCATTCTTCAGCAGGGCCCTGGCGATCGCGAGCCGCTGCCGCTCCCCGCCGGACAGCCGCACACCGCGCTCTCCGATGACGGTATCGTACCCCGCCGGCAGCGCCTGGATGAAATCATGGGCTAACGCTGCGCGAGCGGCCGCTTCCACTTCCTTCATGGGCACATGCGGCTGGCCGTACGCGATGTTGTTCCGCACGGTGTCATTAAACAGGACTGTATCCTGCGTGACGATACCTATCTGAGAGCGCAAGGATGACAGGGTCAGGTCACGAACATCGGAACCGTCGACCCGGATGCTTCCGGCGGACACGTCGAAGAATCGCGGCAGCAGGTGGACCAGCGTGCTCTTGCCGGCGCCGCTGGAACCCACGATTGCCAGGATCTCTCCACGTTTCACTTCCAGGTTGATGTTGTGCAGGATCTCGCGGGAGTCCTCTCCATCCGATTGATAAGAGAACGAAACGTCGTCGAAACGGATCCCTTGTGAAAACCGGGGGAGGGCTCTGGCTCCTGGTCTCTCGACCACGAGATCCTGTGTGTCCATGAACTTGAAGAGCTGGGAAGACGCGCCCAGGGCCTGCTGAAAACCGTTATTGAAGACCGCGAACTTGCGCACCGGGTTGTACATGCTCAACACCGCGGCCACGAATGCGATAAAGGCGCCCAGCGTGAGTTGGTTGTGTGCGATTTGTTCCCGACCCAGCAGCAGCAGCATTGCGATCGCGACCGCACCGAAAATATCCATCAGGGGAGAACTGATGGCCGCGGCGGCAACGGAACGCAGGTTGGCGCGGAACAAGCGTTGGGCAGCCTTGCGGAATCGCGCCACCTCCCACGATTCCATCCCGAACGCTTTGACGATTCGGTTGCCGGTGATGGTCTCATGAAGGATGTTCTGCACGTCCGCCAACTGGTCTTGGCCGGTGCGGGTGGTGGAGCGCACGCGGCGGCCGATGCGCACGGCGGAGAAGATGATGATCGGGATGAAGATGAGCAGAACCCAGGCCAGTTGCTTTCCCAGAACGATGACTAATCCCGCGGTGAACAGAAACGTGAAGAACTGTTGCAGGAACTCAGCCAGAATGCTGGACATGGCGAACTGCACGCGCTCGATGTCGTTGATGATGGTCGAAATCAGCGTGCCCGTAGTGTGCTTCTGGAAAAATGCCGCCGAACGGCGTAAGACCGTGTCATACAGGTCGTTGCGCAAATTTGTGATCATGCCGAAACCGGCATGGTTCACCAGGTAGGTCCCTAGATAGTCGAAACATCCCTTCAGTACGGTCGAGGCGACCAGCGCGAAGGCCACGATGGTCCATGCATTGTGAAAGTGGGTGGGAACGAAGCGTTGCAGATAGATGGGCTGGCCGGTTTGCGGCAAGGTGAACAGGATGATGTTGTCGGAGCCCGAGGAAGGATTCAGAACGCGATCGAGCACGGGCTTGAGCAGCACCAGGCGGAAGGCTTCGAGAAGACCGACTGCAGCCAGCAGACATACTCCCGGCACCAGTTGCGGCAGGAACGGCAGCACGTAGCGGATTAGGCGAATTACCTGCCGCATCGGACACCCGGGCGGCGAAGGCCGAAATCGCTGATTGCCGGTGAAGAGGATAGATAGCGCAAGGCCTTATTTTACTTGAGTTCCGGCCGGGGAGAATGGCGTTTGCGGTGCCTCCTGCGGGCATGGCGCAGCTATCCCGGGCTGTCCCGGTGCACGACCTTGACGCGGTAATCGGAGCCGCGGAGGCGCTTGGCGACATCCTCGGCGATCATTACAGAGCGGTGTTGGCCGCCGGTGCAACCGAACGCGATGGTCAGGTAGCTCTTGCCTTCGCGGATGTAGTGCGGGATCAGGTAGACGAGCAACTCAGAGATGCGCGCAATGAACTCGCGTGTCTGGGGAAACGAGCGGATGTATTTCGCCACCCGCTTGTCCCGGCCTGTGAGAGCTCGGAACTCGGGGACGAAGTGCGGATTGGGCAGGAAACGGACGTCAAAGACCAGGTCAGCGTCCTCGGGCACTCCCTGGCGAAATCCGAAACTGACGCAGGAAATCAGAAGGCTCTTTTGCGATGATTGCTCCTGAAAGCGCTGCGTCACCAGCGCCCGCAGTTCGTGCACGTTGAACCTGGAAGTGTCGAGGACAAAATCAGCCAGGCTCCGGATTGCGCCGAGATGTTGCCGCTCGGCCTTGAGTGCCGACTTCACAGAGGAATCCATTCCCAAAGGGTGCGGGCGGCGCGTTTCACTGAAACGGCGCAGCAGCACCGCATCCGAGGCCTCCAGGAAAACCACCTTGGTCGGGATCATGCGGCGTACGGACTTCAAGATCCCCGGCAGTTTGTCGAACTTGGAGCCTTCGCGAACATCCACCACCAGGGCAGTGCGGCGAATCTCACTGGATTGCACCGCAAGTTCCGCGAATTGCGGAATCAGTTCGACCGGCAGATTGTCCACGCAGTAGTAGCCGAGGTCTTCAAAGGCTTTCAGAACCGAGGCCTTGCCGGAGCCGCTCATGCCCGTAATGATGACCAGTTCGGGCGAGCGCTGGCGCCTTCGATCAGGCCCTTTCCTGCCTCTTTTGGGCGTTTTTCGGCCAGCCAGGCGGCGGGGCTTCATAAGTTGGATAGTAGCATCGAAGCAGCAGAGCCGCCGTCGCCCGCAATTGCCCAGTCTGATACCGGCCGGCCCAGGACCTACACAGTGCCGGGAACATCGACCGATTTATTTTTGGCAAGATCACAATTGTGTCTTTCGTGCCGGGGCATTTACTCTATGGCGTCATGAAAAAGTTCGAAGAGCTCACCGAACGCGAAGTACTGGCACTAGCCATCGCTTTGGAAGAGGAAGACGAACGGGTGTACTCCGATTTCGCTGAAGGATTGCGGCAGGACTATCCCGCCACCGCGTCGATGTTCGAGGGTATGCGCGAGGAAGAATCCGGGCACCGGCGGCGCCTGCTGGAACTTTATAAGACGAAATTTGGGGAGCACATTCCGCTGATCCGGCGCCAGGATGTGCGCGGGTTCGTAGAGCGTCCGGCTTTGTGGCTGGTCCGTCCATTGCGCATCGAAGCGGTGCGCAAAGAAGCCTCGACCATGGAGGTGGAGACGCGGCGCTTTTATGAGAAGGCGGCGGCACGCACCCAGGATGCGAGCATCCGGCAGTTGCTGGATGACCTGGCGACCGAAGAACGTGAACACGAGGAACGCGCTCAGGAACTCGACAAGCAGAAGCTCCCCGCGAATGTAAAGGCAGACGAGGAAATCGCGCAGCGCCGCCTCTTCGTGCTGCAGATCGTGCAACCGGGACTCGCCGGATTGATGGATGGCTCGGTGTCGACCCTCGCTCCCGTGTTTGCCGCCGCTTTTGCGACCCAGAAAAGCTGGGACGCCTTTTTGGTCGGCCTGGCGGCGTCGGCCGGCGCGGGTATCAGCATGGGATTCGCGGAAGCGTTATCCGATGACGGCAGCTTGACCGGCCGCGGGCACCCCTGGGTACGGGGATTGATTTGCGGGCTGATGACCGCGCTCGGAGGGGTTGGGCACACTCTTCCCTTCCTGATTAAAGATTTCCGCCTGGCCCTTTGGGCGGCGGGCGCAGTGGTGCTCGCCGAACTGGGTGTCATCACCTGGATTCGCCGCACGTATATGGACACGCCCTGGGTCACGGCCGCATTGCAGGTCGGCCTGGGCGGCGCGCTGGTGTTCGTTACCGGCGTCCTGATTGGGAGCTCGTAGGATCGGAGACTGAAATCCGACATCTCCTACGGTTGCGTGTCCAGCGGGTGCGCGCTCTTCTCGTAAAACTCTTTCTGCAGCTTCGGGCTCACGTCGTCGGCCTTGACCGCCTTGATCGCTTTGGCCACGGAATCGATCCACCAATTCATCTGGTACTGGCCCAATTCTTTGTTGGCCGGCGCGGCGTCCCCCGAATAGTGAAACGGGAACCGCGTGTACCACCAAATGCCGGTGTAGATATTCTCAGGAAGCTTCTGGCGGGCCTGATCGGCGCCGGATTCGCTGTTGGCGCGGTCCATGTGCACGAGATCGGGGCGCGAAATCAGCATGTTCGAAGTTTCACGTTCTCCGCCATGCATGTCCATGCTGGTTTTCAGCGGAGGGCCTCCCTGGCTCGGTTCGAGTTCATTAAAGACATAGACTACGTAATCGTGAGGCTTGTCGAGTTGCGTTTGGGCAAAGTATGGCAACAGGCTATTGTTCCCCCCATGGCCGTTTACGATCAGAACCTTTTTGCAGCCGTTGCGCGCCATCTCATCGGTGGTTTCCTGCAGGAGCGCCAGTTGAATGCCGCGACTGTACGCCATGGTTCCGGGCTCGTGCTTAGCCTCCGCAATCTGGCCGAAATAATATTCCGGGAAAACGACGGCATATTCCTGCTCGGCCGCATGCAGGCTGGCGTGGCGAACGTCCAGCAGATCCGTGCCTAACGGCAAATGAGGTCCGTGCTTTTCCAGAATTCCGAATGGCAGCAGGCAAGTTCCCTGCGAGCGCCGGATACCTTCACGGAAGTCGCCGGCGGTGAGTTCTTCCCAGTGGACCGATAGCCTGGCGGATGGCGTTTGTGCACGGGCGGATACCGGTACACCGGCAACCATCAGGCAAAATAGGAATGAGGATTTGAGATCAACGCGCAGGAACATGATTCAATCTCCCTCCGGCGGCGAATTCTAGCATGCGGATAACGCCATTAAAACGTATTAATACGGGCGTTTAATCCGGGATGGGGATCATCAAGGCGTGAAGCCGAAGAGAGACGTAAGGTGAACATCAAAATCCCCACTCTGTCCCTCCAAACTTCGGAGGGACAAGGGCGGGGCATCCGGTTTGAATTTTTTTATGGGACTTCGATCAACTGCATTTTGCCGTCTTTGGCACGGTGCAGGACCATCACTTTCCCCTTGGGGTCTCGAAAGACAAAGACGTCGCGGTCTTTGAAGTGCGCTTCCTTGATAGCCTCTTCCAGCGTCATGGGGCGCATGGCAACGGATTCGTCAGAGCGAACCACGTGAACATCCGTCGTCTTGGCTATTGCCGGATACTTGTGCACAAGCACAGGAACCGCGGTTTTCTCCGACAGTCCGACTGAAGGCTGCACATCCTCCTGGGAGGAATGCCCGTTCCACTTGTTGGTTTCCTCGTTCTTGCGGGCAGACCGCTTCTTAGCTTGCCACCGCGTCTTGTACTTGATCGCCTGCTTTTCGAGATGGTCCAGGGCCTCGTTCACGGCGATGGTCATGTCCTTGGCTTGCGCCAGACCAACCAGCGGGCCGTTCCGCGGATTTATTGTGATTTCAGCTTTATGGCGGTGTTTCTCGACAGCAAGAATGACTTTGGTTTCGAATTTGTCGCCAAGAATTTTGCGGATCTTCGTGAGGCCGGTTTCTACTTCTTTGCGGATGGCGGAGGTAACTTCGTAGTGTCTTCCGGTATAGTCCACGTTCATGAGCGCCCCTCCTAAGAATTCATTTCGAGTTAAATCGGGCACTGCATTGGAAAAAAATTAGAATTGAGAAGTCAGAGTGCAGAAGTAAAATCGTCGCAGTCGCAACTTCTTCCTTCTGACTTCTTACTTCTGCATTATTTTTTGACCCGGCGCTGATGCGTGCTCGGGATGCGCATGTCTTCCCGGTATTTGGCTACCGTGCGGCGCGTCACCTGGATGCCCTGCGATTGCAGGATGCGGGTGATCTGCTCGTCGGTCAACGGGCGGGCAGGATCTTCTTCCTCGATGAGTTTCTTGACACGGCGTTTGAGGATCAGGAGCGACGTACCGCCGCCCTCCGGCCCCTGCACGCTCTCGCTGAAGAAGTATCGCAACTCGAATACACCCTGGGGTGTGTGGGCATATTTGTTGGCCACTGCACGGCTTACCGTGGAAGGATGCACGCCGATCTCTTCGGCCACCTCCTTGATCATCATGGGTTTTAAATGATCGATACCTTTTTCCAGGAACTCTTGCTGGCGCGCGACAATCGAGTAGCAGACCTTCGTGATGGTCTGCTTTCGCTGCTCGATGTTCTTGATCAGCTGGATGGCGCTCTTGTAACGCTCCTTGACGTAGTCGCGGGTGCTCTTGTCGTTGGACCCATCGCGGGTGACCAGCTTCTTGTATGCCGGATTCAGGCGAAGTTGCGGCAGGTCTTCGTCGTTCATGATTACTAGCCACTCATCGCCGTGCTTGACGAAGGCCACGTCGGGCTCGATCAGCCGTGCCTGGACCTTGTTATACCGGAGGCCGGGGCGCGGATCGAGAGTGCGAATGTAATCGAGCGCCTGCTGTACGGCCTCCACCGGGCGGCCAATCGCCTTGGCGATTTCCTTGTGCTGCTTGTTCTGCAGACCGCGCAGATGCTGGTCAACCACGGCGATGGCGTCTTGCAGAACATGCGCCGTGCCATTGCCATTCTTTTGTTGCGCAAGCTGAGCCTGGTGAAAACGAAGCTGGTTGAGCAGGCACTCCCGCAGGTCACGCGCCCCGACTCCCGGAGGATCCAGTTGCTGTACGACCTGCAAGGCCTCCTGCAGATCGGCGGCGGTGAATCTTGGCTGGAAGACAGGAGCCGCGCGTAACGCCGGATCTTGCGCGGGCGCCGCCGCGGCGGCTCCGTTGCCCGGACCCGGAGAACTGGAACGAGACGATGCCTCCGCGTGATGCGCGGGCGCAGATGCGGAATTCCCATTGTCGCTTGTCAGCGCGGCCTCGGCGGGATCGCTGGCCTCCGAAAGCACGCCGGGAAGTTCCTCGGCCTCGGCCGATGGTCCGGCGGAAATATCAGCCAACCCGAGAGCCTGGGCTTCATGCACGATGCTCTTTGCAGTCTCGGCATCAGCCTCTGGGCTGGCGGGAGGCGCCACTCCTAGAAGCTCGTCATCGCTGGCGATCAAATACCCGTCTTCGTTCAAGTTGCCCACAATCAGATCGGCCGCTTCACGCACCTCGGGCCGCAGGCTCAAGGCGCCTAGCTGCCATGTAAGGTGGTCCGTGAGGTTCGACGGCTTGGAGAGGAAATTCTCGAATGACGGGCGCTCGATATCCTCCATTTCACTGTGCGTGCGGTAGCCAGGGTCGAGATAATCCTGGAAGAAAGACCCAAAATCAATCTCCTCGAACGGATCCTTCTTCTCGACCGCTGCGATGGGATTTTCCTCGGTGGCGGCAGTTGCGGCGCGCTCGCGGTCTTCTTCCTTTTTTCCGACTTCGTCGAGCAGGGGAACGGAATCTTCGAGTTCCTCCAGCACGGGATTCTCGACCATCTCCGTGTTGATCATGTCCTTGAGCTCCAGCTTGTTGAGCGCGAGGACGGAAACCATCTGCACCAGGCCAGGAGTGAGGATCTGGCGCTGGGACAGCTTTACGCTTAATTTGTGCTGTAGCAAAACCATAGTTTCAAGCTTCGAGTTTCAGGTTTCGAGTCCGATGTTTTTGAATCTCGAAACTGGAAACTTTCCTTACACCAGCGAGAAGCTCTCCCCTAAGTAAACTCTGCGCACTTCTGGATCATTGGCCAATTGTCCGGGCTGCCCCTGACGGAAAATCCGGCCGTCATCGATGATGTAGGCCCGGTCGGTGACCGAAAGCGTTTCCCGAACGTTGTGATCGGTGATCAGAACCCCAATTCCGCTGGCCCTCAGGCTGCTGATGATCTTCTGCAGGTCGAGAACGGCAATGGGATCGATCCCGGAAAACGGTTCGTCGAGCAAAATGAACGTCGGGTTAATACAGAGGCAACGGGCAATCTCCACACGCCTGCGTTCCCCACCGGAAAGGGCGTATCCGCGATTCTGGCGGATATGCTCCAGTCCCAGCTCGTCAATGAACTTTTCCATCTTCTCGCGGCGCTCGTGCCAGGAAATCGGCTGCGCCTCCAACACCGCGAGGATGTTTTCTTCCACGGTTAATTTGCGAAAGACCGAGGCTTCTTGTGGGAGATAACTGATGCCGTACTGACGTGCCCGGAGATACATGGGAACGTCGGTGATGTCGCGGCCGTCGTACAACACCCGGCCGGAATCAGGGGGGATCAGGCCGACAATGGCATAGAATGTGGTGGTCTTGCCTGCGCCGTTAGGGCCTAATAAACCAACAACTTCGCCCTGATGCACTTGCAGGCTGACACCGTTTACGACTCTCCGGCCACGATACGACTTTCCGATTTCTTCGGTGGCCAGAGTACGCATTTATCGTGCCACTCGCGTCCGCGTTACCACAGGATTGCTTGCTTCGCCTTCTATGAGCACCCTATCATCGCGTCTAAAGAAAGTCAACGAAACCCCGGTAATCTTGCCCTGTTCGGCATCAAAAATGCTAGGAGGCCCGCCGGTCAGAACGAACTTGTCGTCTCCTGGCGTATAAACCAGCTTCTCACCCTCGGCCCGGCGGTTCGGCTGCCGGATCGCCACGTTGCCCTCCGCCACCATGCGGTCCAGCTGTCCTGGCCCTGCAACACTTTGATTCGCCGAGGTTTGGCTTCTCGGCAGGAGGTAAGCCTCCACCGTATTCGCCGATGCCATAAACTCGCTCGTCTTGGCTGTTACACCGCCTTCGTAGCGAATCCTGCGCTCTGAATCTGTGTAGGTGAGCCTCTGGGCCGTAAGCAGGATCGGTATCGAGCCCACTGGTCCAAAGGGCTTCTGGGAGTCTGTTCCGCTCTCCGGGCCGGCTACCGGGCCTTGCTGCTGCGCCTGGACCAGCGTGGTTCTAACCGGCTGCTGGACTGTTCCCTGGGCAATGACTGCTCTTTGATCGCGATCGAACTGGATGCTCGGGGCCTCGATCAGGTTCGCGTCCTGCCAGAGGCGCGCGTCCCCTGTGTACCGGGCCACTCCTGCCGGGCTGCTGTGCGCGCTCATGCTGGCCGACGTGACGTGGATCGGGGAAGAAGACGCCAAAAGCGCCCCTGATGGTTGTTCCTTTAAGTCGCTGTACGTGCTTTTTACGTCCCCTTCAGCGAACGCATCTCCGGTGGAACGGTTAATGCGCATACGCCTGGCAGTCGTCGCCGTCCCGCCGTTTTCGATCCTGGGATTGCCTTCCAGAAACAGCATCTGGTCGCCCGGAGTGTAGCGGGCCGAGGTTGCCCAGGCTTGCATCTGTTTGACGGGACTTTGGCTATCGGTGTAATGCACGGCGCCGGTTTGTGTCAGAAGGTCGAGTCCGCCTTGCGGCAGAAAAGAGGCGTCGATGGAATCGCTGGTGCTGATCCGGTCCGGTTGCCCAGGCATGGAATTGACGAGGCGGGCATTGGGAGCTCCGTGAATGCTGGCAAGGTGGTTCCGGCCTCCCGCCGTTGTGAACTCAGCATCGAACCTGCCGGCAGTCACCACAGTTTGCTGCGCCGAGGGGTTATCCGAAACATTTTTCTGCCCCTGCACGATGATGATTTGCGCCGGACCAGAGGTGTTTGCGTGGCGCAAAATGTGACCGTCTATCATGGCGAACTCAATCACGGGCGCAGTCAAGTCAAAATCCTGCGGGTTGGCAGTTCGTTCCCCCTTCGCGCTGCCACCCTGTTTCAGGTGAGCGCCATCTGCCGCTCGAACCTTCTGCAGCCGGTTAGCGTCCGCAAAATCCAAAATCAACCGTCCCGCGTCGGCAACCATGGGTTGCGCCCCTTTCTGCTCAATATGCACTTGGCCGCTGAGAGTCGCAGTGTGAAGCGCGTCTTCATTCGGGACGAAAACGAACTCAGCTCGTTGCGCTGTTCCCTGAACCTCGTCGAAGGAAGCGATAGACTTGCTTCTCGGCATGGCCGGCGTCTTCGCAGCCAGCCGCGCGTCCATCCGGACGTTCCCCTCGGCCACCGCTCGCTCCACGTGATTCTCCGGGCTCAGATGGAAACTGGCTCGGTCTGCCGCAAGAGTTCCGTCGGCGCGGGAGACCCGCGGGTGCTCCAGCACGATTTCTCGGGGATCATTCGTAATGACGCCGCTTTGTGCCTCGATGACCGCAGACTGTGGTCCGGTGAACGTGAGGTGAATTTGGGATCCCAGCCTCAGGGTGTGGCTCGGGGCCGCGTAATTCACCCCCATTGCCCACCCGCTGGCTTGCGGCGTTACGACTGCAACTCGCGCGTTGGTGTAGGCATTCCCCGTGTCCTTGTTGAACACCAGATCGCGGGTCCTGAGGTGAATGGGGTTCTTGAGCTCCTTGGGAGTGGCTTGATCGGGACTGGCGATCCCGGCGGGATTCGCGACCAGGTCGATTTGGACCTCGCCGCTGGCAGTTACGTTCCCCGTCTTCTGGTTGTAGGCAAAGTTTTCCCCATAAATCTGATCGAAACGGGTAGAGTCCCGCCCGTATAGGATA
The DNA here is from genome assembly GCA_035651855.1 of Candidatus Sulfotelmatobacter sp. Taxonomy (GTDB): domain Bacteria; phylum Acidobacteriota; class Terriglobia; order Terriglobales; family Acidobacteriaceae; genus Sulfotelmatobacter. Next base: position 647 of record DASREX010000092.1, on the reverse strand, counting down.
ATGCTGACATCGTGCAGTTCAGCGTTTCCATCCAGCTTGAACTGCTTCACGCTCCTAGCCTGCACCGTGAACAAGGTCCGCTTACCGTCGGACTTCGAGATCTGAAAACCGCTGGCAGTCTGCTTGATGTCCACGCCTATCTTGTTTGGGATCGACTTCAAGACGTTGGTGGCCTTCGAGCGCGCGTAGAAATACATCCCTGCCACAATCGCGGTGAGCAGGATTGCGGTAGCAACCAGCAGGCGCCGTAAACGATAAACGGGCAGCGGCATCTGGGTTCAGTGTACTAAAACAGTACCGAGTACTCAGGGATCGATATTCGGGGCAGGTTTGCGGCGGCACGTTCGCGCCTGCCCTCTGTGCGCTTCAGAGTCATGTCCTTCCCCTCGCCGGCACCAATTTGTCGGCAAGTTCAGCCTCATCTACACTCGGGATGCGGTGACGACCCATTTGAAACCACCTCTGCTGGATTTTCATAACCTGCGTGTGATGCGGGGAGAGAAGATTGCGCTGGATGACTTCAGTCTGCGGATCGGCGCGGACGAGCATGTGGCCATCCTGGGCCCCAACGGCTGCGGCAAGTCCACGCTTATCAAGACCATCACCCGCGAATGTTACCCCGTGGCCCGGGACGACTCGTGGATGTC
>DASREX010000091.1:0-79323 GCA_035651855.1 Candidatus Sulfotelmatobacter sp. | reverse complement strand
GGTGATCGCCGCCGTCAACGTGGTCTTGCCATGATCGATGTGCCCGATCGTCCCCACATTGCAGTGCGGCTTTGTCCGTTCAAATTTCTCTTTCGCCATTTCTACTTTTCTCCGTAGAGACGTTGCTTGCAACGTCTCTTTGTTACCTTGAGTATCCGGCCCATCTGCCCAGCTAGAGACGTAGCCAGCTACGTCTCTACGGAATGTCGCATCTAGTAGTACTGGTACAACTTTTTAAATTTGTGTCGCAGGGCGGTGTCGACCTTTTCCACCTTCGACAGGTAAAACTCCCGCATCTGCGCCTGGTCGGAAAGCACGAGCGCCTGGTACAGCTGCTGCGAATTCAGTCCGGCGCCGTCGAGCACTTTCTGCGCCAGCACCGCATCCACGTCCCGGATGCGAATTCCCTTGCGGTCCAGCTGCTTCAGGAATTGCTCAACTTTTTCGGGCAGGAATGCCTGCTCGATGGCGGCTTGCAGCCTGGCGAACTCTTGCGCCTTCTCAACCTTGATGGCAGCTTGTTCAAAAGCCACTGTCATCCCCTGAATCGATCTCTGGAGCGGGAGACGGGAATCGAACCCGCGACCAACAGCTTGGAAGGCTGTGACTCTACCACTGAGTTACTCCCGCCCTGCACTCCCGTAGAGACGCAGCTGGCTGCGTCTTCAGGCCCGCCAAGACGTAGCCAGCTACGCCTCTACAATCTAAATTCTGGAGCCGATGACCAGGATTGAACTGGTGACCTCTCCCTTACCAAGGGAGTGCTCTACCAACTGAGCTACATCGGCCCTGAAACTCAGATCAGCGATCCGCCTTCAGCTCTGCGTCATCCCCGCGGCTTCCGCTGCCCGGGTGCATCACATCTTTTCTGCGCACCCAGCTTTTGACCGCGAAGACCCCGAGAATCACCAGCGTGCCGGCCCGCAACTTCGTGTCCGTGATCGTCATCCACGTCAGGATTCCAAGAATGACGTAGGCGATCAGGGCTGCTGCTAGGCGATTCACGATAAATCCTGGTGCACAGGGGAGGATTCGAACCTCCGTACCTCGCTAGGAGGAACAGATTTACAGTCTGTCGGCTTTAACCACTCACCCACCTGTGCAAAAAACCTTCGGGCGATGCGGCCGTCGCGTCGTCCGGCAGACCGCGTTTCTCATCTGCTGATTTCCATGCGCGAAATCCGCAGACCAAACGCAGCACAGTTAGACTTCAATACCGCAAAACAGGGAAACCAAGGTCGCGCACAAAGACCATCGCGAAGATCACTGCTCGTTGGCCTCTACAACCCGGAAAAGTTCCGAATGGAGTGCGTTGGAAAAACCTGTTCGCCGCTTACCGAATCCGCCGCCTGCCGGACAATTCTTAATCTTCTTCCGAAGATCTGTTCTCTGGAGCTGGCGAAGGGATTCGAACCCCCGACCCTCTGATTACAAATCAGATGCTCTACCGGCTGAGCTACGCCAGCAAATTCTAGAGATAGCCGCGCTGTCGCGCAAACTAATCCCTCTGATCCCTTCCGCATGTCCGGGACAATTTTAAAAGGTATCACAATGGGAACTGCGCGTGCAAGCAAGCGGCGCATCATCACTTCCCGCCGCGGCTGCCGGAGCCGGTGGAGTGCTATTATGTCATTCCTGACCGCATTTCATGCGAATTAGACGCACCCTCCCCATCGTTCTGGCGGTTGTGATCGTGGCCGCGGCCGTGACGCTTACCGTCGAACTGCGCAAACAGGCTCCGCCCGAACCGGCCCGCCTGCTGCCCGGGGCCGATGCCTTCCTCTACGCCAATCTCGGGTGGGCTCGGAAAACCAGCAGCGAGAAGTCGCTGCTTCCTGTGCCCCACGATCCCGAGTACGAACGCTTCATCCAGGAAACCGGCTTCGATTATGAGCGCGATCTGGAATCGGTGGCGTTCGCCATGCATTATCCCCAGAATTGGCCGGGGGGAGGAACTGGCGGCAGCGCGCCCGAGCCGCGGTTCTCCGAAGTCTTCCTCGCGCGCTTCGATGGCACCAGGTGCGCCGCCTACCTCAAGCACACGGCCACGTCGGTCGAAAATTACCGCTCGGTCGACATCTATTCGATCCCCTTGGCAGGCCGAACCTTCCGCATCGCCATTCTTGGCGTGGACATCGTGGCGGCCTCCAACCACGACGACCCCAACGTGATTCGCGGCATTGTCGACCGTTCCCGGCGGTTGGCTTCTCCCTTCGGCGGTCCCGCATTTCTGCGCCGCTACTACAAGCGGGTCCAGTTAGCCAGCCCCGTCTGGCTGATTGCTCGAGTTGAACCCAGGGCCCCGCAGTTTGAGGGCTGGTCAACCGTGTTTCCCAAGACCACGGACGTGGTCATTTCCGCAAGCTACAATCCCCTGCATCTTCCCCTGCGCACCGGGGTGTTGCATCTGCGGGCGGAAGCTTCCAGCGACAGCAAAGAAGATGCGCAAACCATTGCCGAGAAGCTGAGCGTCTTTCTTTCTATGTTTCACAGTGCCGAGGAATCGGTGGGATCCCCAGCCTCGGATGCCGAACTGAAGATCCTGTTTGACAGCCTGCACGTCCGCCAGGAAGACAGCAGGGCGGTGCTGGTTGCGACGGTCCCGACCGGCGTATTCCGCAAGCTCGTCGATTCCTCTGACCAACTCCCCGGCTTGGCAACGCCGCCCCCCGCTGAGTCCACCCGGCCCCGGAAGCATTAGCGCGCGTCTGCAACTAATTCCTCTCCCAATCGTCTTATGGGTAAGCAGCAGCCAAAAGGTACAATAAGGACGATGTCGAGCCTTCCACTGCCGATCGCAGCCTTTGTCGCCGGCCTGATCTCGTTTCTCTCGCCCTGCGTGCTGCCGCTGGTGCCAGGATACGTTTCCCTTATTTCTGGCGTCGGGGTGGAAGAGCTGAAATCGCCGCAGTCGCAGCTGATGCGGCGTGTCATGGTCAATTCCATCGGGTTCATCCTGGGGTTCAGCGTCGTGTTCGTGACCCTGGGCGCGATCTCTACCGAGATCGGGCAACTGGCCGCGCAATACAAGCACAGCTTGTCGATCGTCGCCGGCGTGGTCATCATCATTTTCGGGCTCCACCTGACCGGCATTTTTCAGATCAAGTGGCTGCTGCAGGACACCCGGCTGCACGGGTTGAAGGGCAGCAGCACTCCGGTGGGTGCGTTCGTAATCGGATTTGCCTTCGCCTTCGGCTGGACTCCCTGCCTGGGCCCGATCCTTACCGCCATTTTGGCTCTGGCCAGCGAACAGGACACCCTGGTCAAGGGAATCGCTTTGCTCGGCGTATATTCGCTCGGCCTGGCGGTCCCATTCCTGCTGACCTCGCTGCTCATGGAACGTTTTCTGAAGTTTTACAGCCGGTTTCGCTCGCACATGCACGCCCTCGAGGTGGCTTCGGGCGGTTTGCTGATTGCTCTCGGGATTCTGCTCGTCATAGGCAGATTCACCCTGATCTCGAGCTGGCTATCATTCTTGAACCGATTTGCTCTGTGATGAGGATTGAGATTTATGTCTATTCCTGAACAACCGGATGGTCCGGTTCCTGACGAACGGGACGTTCGTGGCGGCAATCCAGATTTGAATGCTCAAGTTCCGCCGCCCGCGCGCGGAGGCGGGCGCAATCCGCTCGCGCTGGTGCTCGTGGCGGTGGTGGCGGCGGCGATGCTGTATTTCGGTTTTCACATGGCGCGCCGTGCCGGATCGGAACCTTCGGCCTTCATGGGCAAGTCCGGTGTAGCTCCTGATTTCACGCTGGAAACTCTCGACGGCAAGAACGTGCGGCTGTCCGAACTGCGCGGGAAAGCTGTTCTGTTGAATTTCTGGGCTACGTGGTGCGGTCCGTGCAAGATCGAGACGCCCTGGCTGGTCGAATTGCAGAAGCAGTATGGCTCGCAGGGCCTGCAGGTAATCGGCATTGCCATGGATGATTCGGGCAAAGACGATATCGCCAGGTTCGCCAAAGACATGGGCGTCAACTACCCCGTGCTGCTGGGCAAGGAAGCGGTGGGCGAGGCTTACGGCGGGGTTCCCGCGCTTCCCGAAAGCTTTTTCATCGGACGCAATGGCAAGATCGTGGACCGGATCATTGGCCTGAAAGGCCGGGGCGAGATCGAGGACGCCATCAAGAAGGCGCTGAACACCGACCCGGGAACGGCGGCGAACACGGCTCATGCCGGGCTGGCGTCTCAGAACTGACAATAGCGCTGCGTCCGCATTGCTTCTACCATGAGGGGAACGATGCTATCGCCAAGGCATGCTCGAGTCGCGCTATGGTGCTTCGTAGGGCTCGCGACCGCCGGGTTTGCGCAGGCGGGCAAGACGCCTTCTGTATCCATGGCGCCAGTCGGTCCCGTAACCGCTCAGCGCACCAAGCAGACGATGGTCGAATTGGATTTTCGCGTCGCCCCCGGATTCCACATCAATTCCAATACGCCCAGGTCGGAGTTCCTGATTCCGACCTCATTGAAGATGGAGCCGCCCACCGATATCGTCCTGGGAAAGATTCAGTATCCCCAAGGCAAGGACGTGGCATTCCCCTTCTCGCCGGATGAAAAGCTGAATGTTTATAGCGGCGACTTCACGATCAAGGTGGCGGTGCATCCGCTCAGTTCGGTCGTGCCCGGGAGATACGCAATGCGGGGCACGCTCCGCTATCAGGCTTGCGACAACGCGCAATGCTTCCCGCCGAAGACCCTGCCCATCAATTTCGACGTGAAAGTAACCAGGCAGCCCGCCCAGGGCCGGCGCAATCCCGCCCAAAGCCCTCACGTACACAACTAGGGAATCTCTGATTAAGCTCTATACTGTCATCCCGAGCGAAGCAGAATTGCCGTTTTTCGGCAATTCTGCGCAGTCGAGGGACCTTCTGTCTTCTCTTAACGATACTTAATCAGGGCTTCCCTAGCGGTGAGCAAGAACCGCGTAGGGACAGCCCCTTGGGCTTTCCGGGCGGACGAGGGCGTCCGCCCCTACACGTTCAGCTTTTGACGCAGCCTGCTTGCTGACCTAAGATTCCTTGCGATGAAACGCGTTTGTCTCTGCATTCCTTTCCTTCTGATTCCTGCCCTCTGTTGCGCCCAATCTCCTCAAGCATCCGTTCTCACTATCGTCAACGTCACTTTGATCGACACCGTGGGAGGGCGGTTGTTGTCGCATCGCAACGTGACCGTGCGCGACGGCGTGATCGAAGACATCCGCGACTCGATGCTTCCCAAAGCCGACAAGCACGCTACGGAAGTAAACGGTACCGGCAAGTTCCTGATCCCCGGACTGTGGGACATGCACGTCCACATGGTGTTTGGGGACTGGTTCCCGCGCGGCAAGGAAGTCACCGTGCCGCTGTTCATTGCGAATGGAATTACTGGCGTGCGTGATATGGGCGGCGAGTTGGAAGTGCTGCAGCAATGGCGTCAGGAAATTTCATCCGGCGAACTGATCGGGCCGCGAATCGTGATGTCCGGGCCGATGCTCGATGGTCCTCAACCGCGCTTTCCCAGTTCGGTTGCGATCAAGACTGCGGAGGATGGGCGGCGAGCCGTAGCCGATCTCAAGCGGCGAGGCGCCGACTTTATCAAGCTGCAGTCGCTGATCCCCCGCGATGCGGTCTTTGCCATTGCCGATGAGGCGGCCAAAGAGGGAATCACGTTCGTGGGACATGTGCCCGATTCCGTGCGCGCCTCGGAAGCCTCCAAGGCAGGGCAGAAAAGCTTCGAACACCTGATTGGAATCTTCGAAGCCAGTTCGCCGCTGGAAGACGACTTCCTCAAGGGCGGCAGGACGGAAAGCAAATTTCTTTCGACCTACGATCCCCAACGCGCCGAAGCTCTATTTGCGCTGCTGGCGAAGGATCAGACCTGGCAATGCCCAACGTTGGTGTGGGAACGGGGCGGAAACCTGATCGAACTGAGCGATTTCGGCCACGATCCGCGCGCGAAGTATGTTCCTGCGTACTGGAAAGATGTCACCTGGAAACGTTTCACCAGCGAGATCATGCGCGACAATACCGACGATCTGCTAACGCGCCGGCGCTTCGTCGATAAGGAACTCGAGGTCGTGAACGCCATGCACAAGGCGGGCATTCCGTTCCTTGCCGGCACCGACACGCCACCAGGGGTTGATGTTTTGCCCGGCTTCAGCCTGCATGAGGAATTGCAGCGGTTCGTCGCCGCCGGCTTCACTCCGCTGGAAGCGCTAGAGACCGCAACCCTGAATCCCGCAAAGTTTCTCGGCATGGAAGACCGCTTGGGCTCGGTCGAGAAAGGAAAGCTCGCCGATCTGGTGCTGCTGGATGCGAATCCATTGGACGACATTCGCAACACGCAGAAGATTGCGGGAGTGGTGGTGAACGGACGCTATCTGTCGCGGAGCGATTTGGACAAAATGCTGGTGAGAGTGGAAAAAGCAGCGGCAGCGAAATGAGACAAAGGACTTAGTTCCGATTTGGGAACGAGTCCCACATCTTGTGAGCGGGAGCACATCGACGCTGCGCAAGACAGCAATAAGCTGAGGGCAGGGCCCGTGGTGTAATTGGCAGCATATCTGCCTGTCAAGCTCGAAGGTGCGGGTTCGAATCCCGTCGGGTCCACAGCATTCCCTGGTTCGGTAGGGAATCCTGACGAGGGGTCTGTGACAGGCGGACTCCTCAAGTAACCTTGACTTCTGGTTCGTGGCTTCCGATAATCGTACTGAGCTTGACAGGCTGATGTGCTACCCCGAGTTGAATCTCCGCTCGGGGTTTTGTTTTCTTAGCCGCACATGTACATACAAGTTTCTACATGGAAGTGTTCCTGCAGGAACACTCGTAGCAGTGGGCTCGCGTATAAGTCTTTTATTTCCGTCGCCTAACCCTGGTTTTTTCCGCCCTGCTTCTTCTCCACTTTGGCCCAGGTATCCTTCAGCGCGACGGTGCGGTTGAACACCGGCGCTCCGGGTTTCGAATCTGGATCGGCGCAGAAATATCCCAGGCGCTCGAACTGGTAGCGGCTGCCCGAAGCGGCGTTGGCGAGCGATGGTTCCAGCTTGGCGTGGGGAATTACTTCCAGGGAATTGGGATTCAGGAAGTCGAGCACATCCTGTCCCTCTTCGATATCGGCGAGATTTTCTTTGGTAAAGAGATTCTCATACACGCGCACCTCGGCATCGACGGCGTGCTGCGCGGAGACCCAATGGATCGTGGACTTCACCTTGCGTCCGTCGGGAGCATTGCCGCCGCGGGTTGCGGGATCGTAGGTGCAGTGCACTTCGATCACTTCGCCCTTGTCGTTCTTTACGACGCTCTGCGCGGTAATGAAGTATCCGTAGCGCAGGCGCACCTCGCGCCCCGGAGTCAGCCGGAAATATTTCGGCGGAGGCACTTCGCGGAAGTCGTCCTGCTCGATATAGAGCACCCGCGAAAAGGGAACTTTGCGCGAGCCTGCGCTCTCATCTTCAGGGTTGTTGTGCGCGTCCATCTCCTCAACCTGCCCCTCGGGATAGTTGTCGATCACAACCTTCAAAGGGCGCAGCACCGCCATGACGCGCGGGGCACGCTGGTTCAGGTCTTCGCGGACGAAATGCTCGAGCATCGCCAGTTCGACGATTCCGTTGGTGCGCGAGACTCCCGCGGCGGTCACGAAATTCCGAATGGCCTCGGGAGTGTAACCGCGGCGGCGCAAGCCGGAAAGCGTGGGCATGCGCGGGTCATCCCAGCCGCGCACCGTCCCTTGCTCCACCAGCTGGCGCAGCTTGCGCTTGCTCATCAGCGTGTAGGTCAGGCTGAGCCGGTCGAATTCAATCTGTTGGGAGGGAAAGATTCCGAGTTGCTCGATGAACCAGTTGTAGAGCGGCTGGTGATCGGCGAATTCGAGCGAGCACATCGAATGCGTCACCTTTTCCAGCGAGTCCGATTGCCCGTGCGCGTAGTCGTACATGGGATAGATGCACCACTGGCTGCCGGTGCGGTGATGCTCGGCGTGCAGGATGCGGTACATCACCGGATCGCGCATGTTCAGATTGGGCGATGCCATATCAATTTTGGCGCGCAGCACCCGCGAGCCGTCGGGGAACTCCCCGGCGCGCATGCGCTCGAAGAGGTTCAGGTTCTCTTCCACTGAACGATTGCGATACGGGCTGTCCTTGCCGGGCTCAGTGAGCGTGCCGCGGTGTTTTCGAATTTCTTCCGCGGAAAGATCGTCCACGTAAGCCTTGCCATCCTTGATCAGCTTGACCGCCCACTCGTACAGCTGCCCGAAATAATCCGAGGCGTAGAACAGGCCGTCCCAGTGGAAGCCGAGCCACTTCACGTCTTCCATGATCGAGTCCACGTACTCGACGTCTTCCTTTTCAGGATTGGTGTCGTCGAAGCGCAGGTTGGTATGGCCGCCGAATTCGTCAGCCAGGCCGAAGTCAAGGCAGATGGCCTTGGCATGGCCGATATGGAGATACCCGTTCGGCTCAGGCGGGAAGCGGGTTTGCACGCGCCCGTTGTACTTGTTGGTCTTGAGGTCTTCGAGGAAACGCTCGCGAATGAAATTGGACGGACGAGGCTCGGGCGCAGTGGGTTCGGCCATTTTTGCCTCAGTTGTCGAAGGATTCATAAACTTCGATCTTAACGCACTCCGGCCATGGAGCGGCGGACGCCCCCTCCGCCGTTTTTCGCGGATGAGGCGTCCGGGGCTCCCATTGGCTCAGGCCAGGTCGAAGCGGTCCGCGTTCATCACCTTGTTCCACGCAGCCACGAAGTCTTTGGCGAACTTCTCCTTCGCATCGGCAGAGCCATAGACTTCGGCAAGCGCGCGCAGTTGGGAATGCGAACCGAAGATCAGGTCGACGCGGCTGGCCGTCCACTTGAGTTCGTTCGTCTTCCGATCGCGTCCCTCGTACACCGCTCCAGAGCCGTTGGACTGGGTGGAGGGCTGCCACTGCGTGCCCATATCGAGCAGGTTGACGAAGAAGTCGTTGGTCAACGTCTCCGGACGCCGGGTGAAGACCCCGTGTTTGGAGTTGCCAACATTTGCTCCGAGGACGCGCAAGCCACCCACGAGAACGGTCATCTCAGGCGCGGTCAGCTTCAGCAGTTGGGCCTTGTCGAGCAGCATCTCCTCGGGCAACAACCCCTGCTTCACGCTGAAATAATTGCGGAACCCGTCGGCCTTCGGTTCGAGCGGCGCGAAGGATTCGACGTCGGTCTGTTCCTGCGAGGCGTCCATGCGCCCCGGGGTGAACGGAACTTTGACGTCGGAGCCGGCGCCCTTCGCAGCCTTCTCGATCGCAGCGCAGCCGCCGAGGACGATCAGGTCAGCCAGCGAAACCTTCTTCCCCTTATTGCCGTTGGTGTGGGCACTGTTGAATTCCTTTTGAATTGCTTCCAGAACCTGCAGCACTTTCGCCAACTGCGAGGGCTGATTGACTGCCCAATCCTTTTGCGGCGCCAGGCGAATGCGCGCGCCGTTGGCTCCGCCGCGCTTGTCCGAGCCGCGGAAGGTGGATGCTGACGCCCATGCAGTCGAGACCAGTTGGGCAACGGTCAGCCCGGACGCGAGAATCTTCCCCTTCAGAGCGGCGATGTCCTGGTCGTCGATCAGGGGATGATCCACCGCGGGAATCGGATCTTGCCAGATCAAGGTCTCCTGCGGGACTAGCGGGCCGAGATAACGCTGGATGGGTCCCATGTCGCGGTGCGTGAGCTTGAACCAGGCCCGCGCGAAAGCATCCGCGAACTGATCCGGATGTTCGTAGAAGCGGCGGGAAATCTTTTCGTAAACCGGATCAAAGCGCAGCGCGAGATCCGTGGTCAGCATGGCTGGAGCGCGATGCTTCGCGGGATCGAATGGATCGGGAATGCTGCCGTCACCAGCGCCATTTTTTGGTTTCCACTGATGCGCGCCCGCCGGGCTCTTGGTCAGTTCCCAGTCGTATTTGAAGAGGTTCTCGAAGAAGTTGTTGCTCCACTTGGTCGGCGTGGTGGTCCAGATAACCTCCAGGCCGCTGCTGATGGTGTCACCCGCTTTGCCCGCGCCAAACTTGCTCTTCCAACCGAAGCCCTGCTCCTCGACGTCGGCCCCTTCCGGTTCAGGGCCAACATACTGTGCGGGCAGCGCAGCACCGTGAGTCTTGCCGAAGGTATGGCCGCCAGCGATCAGGGCGACTGTCTCCTCGTCGTTCATGGCCATGCGGCCGAAGGTCTCCCGAATGTCCCGGGCCGCCGCCATGGGGTCGGGGTTTCCATTGGGCCCTTCCGGATTCACGTAGATCAAGCCCATTTGCACTGCACCGAGCGGATCCTGCAGCTCGCGATTCCCGCTGTAGCGCTCGTCTTCCAGCCACTTGCCTTCCGGGCCCCAGAAGATATCTCCTTCCGGTTCCCAGGTATCTTCACGTCCCCCGCCGAAGCCGAAAGTCTTGAAGCCCATCGATTCCAGTGCGACGTTTCCGGCGAGAACCATGAGGTCAGCCCAGGAGATCTTGCGGCCATATTTCTGCTTAATCGGCCACAGCAGCCGGCGCGCCTTGTCAAGGTTGACGTTATCCGGCCAGCTGTTCAGCGGTGCAAAGCGTTGCTGCCCGGCGCCGGCCCCGCCGCGGCCGTCACCGATGCGATACGTGCCCGCGCTGTGCCACGCCATACGTATCAACAGCGGCCCGTAATGGCCAAAGTCGGCGGGCCACCACGGCTGCGAGTCGGTCATCAGGGCGTGAAGATCCTTGATCACGGAGTTCAGATCCAGAGTTTTGAATTCCTCTGCGTAGTTGAACTCCTTGCCCATGGGATCGGAGAGCGGAGAGGGCTGGTGCAGGACTTTCAAGTCCAGTTGATTCGGCCACCAGTCCGCGTTCCTGTGAAACTTGCGGGGGCCGTGCGCGACTGGGCATTTGGATTCGGTTGCGTTGTGATGTTCCTGAGTATCAACAACAGTTTGCGCCGGGGCACTGATTATGTTGTCCATAAATTTGCCTTCCTTAAAATTCGTTAAAAGCTTGCCGCGAACCTCGATTATTTAGTTCGTCCGCGAACTTCGTTTGGCGCGGCAGCGGCGACAGACACCGAAGACCTCGACCATCGATTGGGTCAGGTCGAAGCCTGCTGGAATCTGCCGGGAAATTCGCTTGAGATCAAAGAAATCACCCTCGATGTCCTGCACCGACTTACAGCGCGAGCAAACGAGATGGTGGTGGGGTCTGAGATTGCCGTCCACGCGAAGCGTGGAGGCATGGGGACTGACCTCGCGCAGGAGGCCGCATTCGACGAAAAGGCGCAGGTTGTTGTAGACAGTAGCCAGCGAAATCGAAGGCAGACGCAGGCGCACGGTTGCGTAAATTTGCTCCGGAGAGTGATGGCCGTGAGAAGCGATCACGGCTTCGTAGACGACCTGCCGCTGATGGGTGGCAGCCAGTCCGTGCTTCCAGGCCAATTCGCGGAATTGCGCGTGGGTCAGGCGCATGATCGTCTCTCTCTCTGTCGACGAGGCAAGCTGATTATTGAATGAGAATGATTATAAACCCGGCCAGCCTCTGGCGGCTGCCCGGATCCAGACGGCACTATCTTCCTGTCGTAAGAACGACGCGAAACCGAGCTTTGCCGGTAATCATCTGGTTGTAAGCCTCGGCAGCTTCTTCCAGCGGGTAGCGTTCGATCATGGGACGAACCCCGCTGAAGGCGCTGAATTCGAGGGTATCCTGCGAGTCTCTTGCGGTGCCCGAGGCCCAGCCGCGAATCGATTTGCGGCCTGCGATGAGCTGAATCGGGGTAACGGTCAGGGAGTCAAATCCCGCGCCGGCGATCATCAGAGTGCCATTGGGCCCGAGGCCGTCCACCAGAGCGGACATGGATTTGGAGTCGGGCGCGGTGGCCAGAATGACGTGAGCGCCACCCATTTTCTGCAACGCCTCGGCGGGCGAGCCGGCATTGGTATCGACATAATAGTGAGCGCCCAATTTCTCGGCTAGAGTCCGCTTGTCATCGCCGCGTCCTATGGCTACAGTGCAGAAGCCCATCCGGCGGGCGTACTGGATTCCGAGATGGCCCAGGCCGCCAATGCCCTGCACAGCGACCAGGTTGCCGGCGCTCGCTCCGGAATTGCGCAGCGCGTTGTAAACGGTAATGCCGGCGCATAGCAGCGGGGCGGCTTCGTCGGCGGGCAAGTTCTCCGGGATCAGAGCCACGGCTTCGGCAGGAGCGACCATGTACTCCTGGTAACCGCCATCGAAGTGAATGGCGGTGATTTTCTCGAACTTACAATTGATGAAATCGCCGCGCCGGCAAGGCTCGCATTGGAAGCAATGACCTCCGTGCCAGCCGACTCCCACGCGCTGGCCCGACTTCCAGAGCGTGACGTCGGGCCCGACCTTGTCGACGCTCCCGGCAATCTCGTGGCCGGGAACCCGGGGATATTGAATGCCCGGCCAGTGTCCTTCCTTCACCAGAGCGTCGCTGTGGCAGATCCCGCATGCTTCCACTTTGATGCGAACCTCCCCGCGACCGGGCTCGGGAATCGGGCGCTCAACGAGTTCGAAATTTCCACCGGGCTTGCTGATTTGAACGGCTTTCATAGGAGACCTTCTTTCAATGAGGATGATGAGTGAGAAAGAGACGTTGCAAGCAACGTCTCTACACAAGACGGAGCAGCTTGCGAGCTATAGATCGTCCAGCGTGGTTTGGAGTTGCAGGAATTGTTCGCGGGCAGGGGCTGGGAGGGTTAACTGAGGTTTTCGAGCGCTTGCTCAATTCGGCGCAGTGTCGTTTCTTTCCCCAGAACCTCCAAGGTCTCGAACAATGGCGGCGCATTCTTGCGGCCGCAGACAGCAACACGGATGGGCTGGAACATCTGTCCGGCCTTCACTCCGAGCTCCTGCGCGGCTGCGCGGAGAGCTTGATCCAGCGGATCGTGCCTGAACTCCACATTGGGCAGCACGGCTTGCGCTTTCTGCAAGACTTTCAAGGCCATGGCGGGATCGCCCTTTTGCGGGATCAGTTCCGCGGGATCGTAGGGCGGCAACTGATCCACGAAGAAGAAGTCTGCCGCGGTGAGCACATCGCGCAGCAGCTTGATTCGTTCGCGAATCAGCGGGGTGATTTGCAGCATGCGTTCCGGCGCGACCGCAAATCCAGCCTGGCGCACGACCGGCAGCAGCCGTTGACTCAGGTCTGCGATGGCCAGCCCGCGGATGTGTTCCGCATTCAGCCAGATGGCCTTGGGGTCGAAAGTTTCCTCCGCCGTGGTGGCGGGCTCTTTGAAATTCACCACCGCGTTGGCGCGATTGATACCTTCCAGCGAGAAAGCGCCGACCAGTTCCTCGCGGCTCATGTGTTCGCGATCGTTTTTTGGCGACCAGCCCAGCAGGCACAAGAAATTGATGAAGGCTTCCGGCAAGAAGCCCGCGTCGCGGTATGTGGTCACGCTGACCACGGGGCCGTGACGGCGCTTGGACAGCTTGGTTCCGTCGGGCGCGACCAGGAGTGGCAAGTGGGCGAATTGCGGCGGCGTGTAGCCGGCCGCCTGGAAGATCAGAACATGCTTAAACGTGTTCGAGAGATGGTCCTGGCCGCGGATGATATGGCTGATGCGCAGGTCGGCATCGTCGGCGCACGAAGCCAGGTGATAAGTCGGCATGCCGTCGGAACGCAACAGAGCGAAGTCCTCGATATCGGCTCCGGCCTTCACCTGCTCGCCATAGACGGCATCGGTAAAACGGACGACCGTACCGGCTTCGCGTGGCACGCGGAAACGAAGGGCAAAGGGCTCTCCGGCAGCAGCGCGGCGATCGCTCTCGTCCCGGGACATCTCTCGCATGCCGGGATTGAACAGCCACGTGCCCTGTGCGCCGGACTTTTCGCTGTCGCCGGTATGGGCTGGGGTGAAATCCCGGTATGCCAAACCCTTCCGCAAGATCGCGTCCGCCATCTGGCGGTGCAGGGCTCCGCGAGCCGACTGCTTGTACTCCTCGTCCCAGCCCAGGTCCAACCACTCCAGGCCCTCGAAAATGGATTGCACTGAAGCGTCGGTATTGCGCTCCACGTCGGTATCGTCGAGGCGCAGAATCATGGTTCCGCCGGTGCGGCGGGCATACAGCCAATTGAAGATAAAAGTGCGCGCGCTCCCTACGTGAAGGAATCCCGTGGGGGAAGGCGCGAACCGGACTCTTGGTTTCGGGGACGAGACGGGATTCGGCAGGTTCATCATGATCTGGCTAAACCATTGATGGTACGGGCGCTTTTAAAGCACCGTCAAGGCGGCCGGGGAGGGATTGGTTCCAGCGCCCTTAGCAGAGCGGCTGAAGGAGCCCAAATCGTTCTGGAATGGATTTCTCAGCTTCCTCGACACCTGAATCGAGAAGGGGCGATTGTACTTAAATCTTATTGTCTTTCGGCTATGGGCTATGAAACCATTATGTTGGGTTTTCCTCCCGAAACAAAGCCAGTCGGTTCGGGCTGAGGTGTCTGCACCCCCGCTATGAATGATGTCGTCATCACGACAATCCTGGTACCAGGATTTGTCTCTCTGCTGCTGTTTCTGGTCTTTACCTATTTGTATGAGCAGAGCCGGCAGCAGTATTTTCGCGCCTGGCAACTGGCCTGGGCGGCGTATTCACTGCATTACATCCTGGACGCATTTCCCGATTCCTCGGTCGCGTTTTTCGTAAGCGAACTTTTCCTGGTTGCGATGGCATTATGCATCTTTGTTTCGACCCGTATGATGCGGGGGCCTTCGCAGTTCCGCTGGTACGACGCCGCGGTCGGCGCGGTGGGAGTCGTGCTCGCCCTCCTGACTCTGCACGGGCATATCGTGAACGGCAAATTCCGTCCTGATGTGCAGCCAGCAGTTCGACTGGGAGTAGGCCTGGCCGCCATCCTGTTGTATTGCTCGGCGGTATTTCTGCTGCACGGGCATCGCCGGCGGTCCCTCGGTTTTCAGGTGCTGGCGATCGCCCTGACCCTTTGGGGCGTGCTGATGGGCGTCGGTCAACTGGAGAACCCGCTGATCAATTCCTTCGGGAATGCCCTGCGCCTTTTCGGCCCGGCGCCGCAGATGCTGTTGGGCATCGCCATGGTGATGGTGCTGTTCGAGAATCAGCGGAACGCGGTGCAGGAAAACACGCTGGCTCTTTCAACCCTGGGAGTCGATCCGGGCAGTCTGCTGTTCGCCGACGATCTGGTGCCCAACATGGAAGCGGCGCTGGAGCGCCTGCGTATGGCCCTGCACATGGATTGCGCTGCCATCGTCATCGGAGAGCGCTGGCGAAGCCTGCTGCCCTCAGTGCAGCAGGGATTCAGCGAAGGTTTCCTGGAAGCCCTGGAAAGCAGCGGGGCGGGAGACTATCTGAGTGATCTGGCTTACCGGAACAGCGGAATCTTCACGGTGCACGATGTCGAGCACATGACCCAGCCTCTCCCCGTCGGGTCCATCGGGACGTTTGCGGAGTTTAAGCGCATCCTGGTCAAGGCTGAAATCCGCAATCTGACGGCGGTGAATTTGCAGACCCGGGAAAACAACTTCGGGATCATTCTGTTTCCCCACGCCGAGCGGCGGGCTTTCGGCGCTTCCGGCCCGCGGCTGATGGTAGGGCTGGCGCTGCAACTTGGGCTCACGCTGGAGAACTACGTAGTCAGCCACGATGCGCACCGGCGCACCAAAGAATATGAACTGCTGACCGACATTGGAAAGGCCATCAGTTCGCGGCTCGACCAGGACGAGATCCTGCGCACCCTGCAGATTGAGTTAGGACAGATCTTCGACACCAGCAACTTCTATATCGCATTTCAGGAGGGCGAGGAGATCCGCTTTGAACTCGAGGTGCGGGACGGGCGGGTGCTCCCCAAACGCACTCGAGAAGCGCGGGACGCCTTTACCGAATACGTAATCCGCACCGGCGAACCTCTGCTCATCCGCTCCGACCTGGAGGCAGCACGCAGGCGCCTGGGTATCACGCACGTGCCCAAGCGTCCGGCAAAGTGCCTGATCGCTGCTCCAGTCTTCCTCGGCACCCGGGCCACCGGGGTCATGGTCGCTATGAATCCTGACCGGGAGTACGTGTTTGAAAAGCGCGATCTCGACGTTCTGGTCACGGCGGCCGGGCAGGTTTCGGTGGCGGTGGAAAATGCGCGGCTCTTTGCGGACGAGCAGCGCCGCTCGCGGCAGCTGGCATTCCTGAACAATGTTTCCAAGACTGCCATCTCCAGCGACGATCCGGTCCACATGCTCAGCCAGATTGCCAGCGAGATTCAGAAGAACTTCAGCTTTGACCACATCGGGATCGGGCTGCTCGACTACGGCACCAAAGAGGTCGAGATCAAAGCCGAGGCGGGAACTACCGCCCATGCGATGGGCAAGAAGATTCCCCTGGGCACGGGCATTCTGGGGCGGGTGGCGCGAACCGGGGAGCGAGCCCTGGTGCAGAACGCGCTGCCCGGCAATCTGAGCGGAATTCTGCCCGACTCCCGCGCCATCCTGTGCATTCCCATCACCTACGGCGAATCGCTGCTGGGCGCGCTGAATGTGGAAAGCCGGAACGAGAACGCATTCTCGCCGCAGGACGTGCTCATTCTCAACACCCTGGCGGACCTGCTGGCGACCGCGCTGCACAACGCCTTCGTCTTCCAGAAGTTGCAGCAGCAGTCGATCACGGATGGCCTGACCGGAATCAAGACGCGCCGCTTTTTCTGGGAAGCGCTCACGGCCGAGTGGAAGCGGGCCTCGCGTTCCGGCCGTCCCTTCTCGGTGGTTCTAATCGACCTGGACAAGTTCAAGGAAGTGAATGACCACCTGGGACACTTCGAGGGCGACCTGGTACTGGCGCGGGTGGGGCGGTTGCTGGAGCAGAAATCGCGGCAATCAAACGTCGTCGCGCGCTATGGCGGCGATGAGTTCATCGTGCTGATGCCGGAGACTGGAGCCGAGCAGGCGCAAGTGCTGGCCGAACGGCTTCGTCAATGGCTGGCGGGCGATCCCATGCTGGCCGAACACAACATCACGGGAAGTTTCGGGGTGGCCAGCTTTCCCATGCACGGCTTTACCGTCGAGGACATTATCCGCGTGGCCGACGCCGGGATGTATGTTTCCAAGCGGTCGGGCGGCAACCTGGTCTCGACGGCGCAGGAATTTGTCGAAGGCCAGGACTTCGCCCGGCAGCGGCAGCAGATTTCCTCTTACATCGAAGGTTTCCTGCAGCGCGAGCACAATGGACCGGAGGGTTTGGAAGAGCTGCGCTCCACGCTGTACAAGCTGTGCGGCGGAGAAGACTCCTGCAACGTGGGTTTGCTGAAAGAGGCGATCGAGTCGCTCAGCCGCGCCGCTGAATCCAGGGAGATGCAGAGCAGCGGCCACGGGGACCTGGTGGCGCGCTACAGCGAGGTCGTGGCCCGCGGCCTGGGGCTATCTTCCGATGAGACCGCCGACCTGGTGTATGCGGCGCGCGTCCACGATGTGGGAAAAATGTTTGTCGCCGAGAACATTCTCAATAAGCCTGGGCCGTTGAGCGACGAAGAATTCGCCGAGATCAGAATGCATCCGCGAATCGGGGCGGAAATTGTTTCCATCATCCCGCATTCGAATATGATGCGTGAGGCCATTGAGCACCACCATGAGCGTTTTGACGGGTCGGGCTATCCCGAGGGCCGGCGGGGCGAGCAGATTCCGCTTTGGGCCCGCATCATCGCCTTGACCGACTCCTACGCCAACATGGTGACTGAGCACTCGTTCTCGACCTCGCGCACGCCCGAGCAGGCACTGGATGAAGTGGTGAATATGAGCGGCACCCGCTTCGATGGCATGCTGGTGCGCGTGCTGCTACGGGGATTGAAGTCAGAACGGGCGGCGTCGAACCCGGGAATCTCCTCCACCTGATCGACTTGCCATAAGCGCAGTGGAAGCTGGAAACTGATTGCGCCATGTCGATTCCTCTTTCCCTCAAAGGTCGAGTTGCCCTCGTCTCCGGAGGCTCGCGCGGTATTGGCGCGGCCACGGTTCGCATGTTTACCGCCGCCGGCGCGCAAGTTGTTTTCAGCTACCGGAGTGCCCGGCCGCAGGCGGAAGCTTTGGCCAAAGAATGCGGCGAGTCTGTCTGCCATGCAGTTGCTTCCGATCTGAATAATCCAGAGGCGGGGCGCGCGCTGGTGGCGGAGACGGTAAAGCGTTTCGGCCGGCTCGATATCCTGGTGGCGAACCACGGAGTGTGGCCGGTCGCGGATGTGCCCATCGAGCGTATGACCGACGAGCAATGGCGTTCGACGATCTCCATCAACCTCGACGGGGTGTTCGGGTTGGTAAAGCACGCCGTGGCGCAGATGAAGTCGCAGCCCCGGTCCCGAGGGGCGGCAGGACACATTGTTCTAATCAGCTCGACCAGCGGGCAGCGCGGGGAAGCGTTTCACGGCGATTACGCCGCGACCAAGGGCGCGCTCATCAGCCTGGTGAAGGGACTGTCCACCGAACTGGCCTCAGCGGGTATTTACGTGAATTCGGTGGCTCCCGGATGGGTGGATACGGACATGACCACCGAAGCGCTGCAGGATCCTAAAAGCGGGGAAGAAATTCGCCGCACCATCCCCATGGGCCGGGTGGGCAGGCCGGAGGAGATCGCCGGACCCATCTTGTTCTTGTGCAGTGAATACGCCAGTTTCATCACCGGCGAGGTCTTTAATGTGAATGGGGGAGCGGTACTGGCCGGATAAGGTCATAGAATATGGCGCCCGCGGCAGCTTGCGTTCCGCCCATTTCGTGCATCCAATCGGCATAGGAGCATCCTTTTTGCCGCAGGCAGAAAATCCACGAAAGACGCTACAATTCTGATTGCTGAAGATCCATCCCTTACGCCGAATGAGACTGTTTCTCCCGATTCTGGTTTTGGTGGGCTGCGCCTGGGCCCAGGCAGGGGACCAATCGCAGACTGCGCCTGCCGCTGCGGCCACTCCTGCGCAAGCGCCGAATCCCGCGGATGAAAATAGCCGCAAGGCCAGGGAGTTGATCGACCAGGCCATCACCGCCCTGGGGGGACCGACCTATCTCACCATCCGCGACCGCGTGCAGCAGGGGCGGGGCTACGGTTTCCATCACGGCCGCGCCGAAGGCGGCGGAAATCTATTCTGGGATTTCATCGAGTTTCCCGACAAAGAGCGGGTTGAGATCACCAAGGAGCGCGATATTGCGCAACTATATGTCGGGAATAAGGCCTGGGAGATCACTTTTAAAGGGCCGCATCCCATCGACCCGAAGGATCTCGACCAGTATCTCCGCCGGCGGCATTTCTCCCTGGACGCGGTGCTTCGGACCTGGATCAATGAACCCGGCGTCGTGCTGCTGTACGAAGGCAATGCCATTGCAGCGCAGCATCCCGCGCAGCGCGTAACCCTCATCAATGCGCAGAATGAGAGCGTCACCCTCTTCTTCGATAACGACACCCATCTTCCGGTCAAGAAGTCATTCGAGTGGCGCGATCCGGTCGACCGCCAGAAGAATCTGGAGGAAGAGGTCTACGAGAATTACCGCGCAGTGTCCGGAATTTCCGCGCCCTACAATGTGACCCGTTACTTCAACGGGGACATGGCCAGCCAGCGTTTCTTCAATTCTGTGGCTATCAATCAGGGGCTCGATCCAGCCATGTTCGATCCCAATTCGGGCTATAACCCAAATAAGCCGGGCAAAGGCAAGAAATAGGCCGGAGTCCGGGGCTCGAGGGTGGGCCCTTCAATTCGCGCATTAAGATATTCAATCTAAAGGAAAAGCGCCTGTGTCTCGCGGGCAAGTGGGCCGTTGTGCATGCCACGTAGTGTGGCTTTTTTGCCACAGACGAGTTTTCGCGGCAAGCGATACCCTAGTGGCTCACTCATCCATTCCCGTTTTGACCTACGAGCAGACAATCCGCGCGGCCGTGGAATGCAGCGGCGTAGGCCTGCACAGCGGAGCGCCGGTTTCGATGCGCATTCTGCCGGCTGCGTCGGGCACGGGAATTGTGTTTCGCCGGGCCGATCTGGACGGGTTTGAGATCGAAGCGGTCAGCCGCAACGTGGCTCGCGTCAGCTATGCGACCAGTCTGATGAAGAAGGGCGTGTTCATCTCCACGACGGAGCACGTGCTGTCCGCCTTCATCGGACTGGGAATCGATAATGCGATCGTCGAGCTCGACAATCTCGAGTTGCCCATTCTGGACGGCAGCGCCAAGCCGTTTGTAGAGATGATCCAGAAGGCCGGGATCCGCAAGCAGCGGCGAGCCCGCAAATACCTGAAGATCCGCCGCGAGGTGGAGCTTCGGGAGGGCGACAAGTTCATCGCGGTGTATCCCTCGCAGACCTATTCGGTGTCGTATTCCATTAATTTTCCCCACCCGCTGATCGGGAAAGAAACGTTCCAGGTGGAACTGACCAATGGCAGCTACCTGCGGCAGATCGCGGCGGCGCGCACCTTTGGATCGCGACAGGACGAGCAGGCCATGCGCAATATGGGACTGATCCGGGGCGCATCGCGCGAGAACTGCATTGTGCTGACCCGGGATGGAATCGAGAACGGGCCCCTTCGTTTTTCCGACGAATTCGTGCGCCACAAAGTTCTGGACCTGGTAGGCGACCTGGCTTTACTGGGAAAACAATTATTGGGAAAAGTTGTCGCCGACCGGGCCGGGCACGCCATGCACACCGCCCTGGTTTCGCGCATTCTGCGCGACAAGACCCTGTGGGAAGAAGTTACCCTGTCCCAGCAGGACCGGGAGGAGCACGAAGTTTCCCCGCGTTCCGAAGCCGCAGCCGGGTCGTGGTAGGCCAACTCCCGAAGCCGCCCAGTCGGGTCGGGTTTAGCGGCTATCACGGCACCGTCCTGCCGGAAAAGGTTGGGTGCCACGGACGTTGACCTTACGTTCATTCGTCTCAGCGGAGCAGTGGGCGTGGAGCAGGAGCCGGCGCTATGCGTATGGCGGGGCTGGATTGGTTTTCGTGAACGAGCGGCCGAGAGAGATATCCGAGTCCGGAAACTCTCAGAAGTGGGCAGCACGGGTGCCCATGCTTTGAAACCCGCGAAGCGTGGAGCAGCCGCTTTTTTGGCAATCCATGGCGTAGCAAAGCTGGGCCAGATCCCTGAAGCGGATCCAACGACCAGACGGATTACGCGCAGTCTAAATTGAGTTTGTTATTGAGCACTACCGGAAAGACCAACTGTCTGCGGGCTGTTGCCAGCATCGTCCTTGATACTTAACGTTCCTTTAAACGAACCGCTCGTCAAAGGGTGGAAGGTGACGGTCAAATTGCAACTCGCCAATGCTGCAACGCTACTACCGCAACCACTCACGGAATAACCCTTCGGAACGGAGAAACCAGAGATACTGAGAGTCTTATTTTGGGCATTGGTCAGTTTTACGACTTTGCTGGAGGTGCTGCCAATGGCTTGCAAGCCGAAGGCGAGGCTCTTTGGGGCGAGGACTACAGGTACGAACTCGTACGCCCCGGTGTCCACGATTGCAGTCGTGCCGCCGTTGCCATTGATGATTCGCGGGTTACCTGCGAAGTCCTTACTGGGCAGATCGGGAGCAGAATTGTCACCTGCATCGATCGCAGGGGAACCGTCTCTCAATCGAAGATTGGTTGTGCCGACGAATTGTGGATTCCCCGAGATGTTGCCGTGGATTCCCGAAAAGCCAGCACACATACCATCAAAGGAATTTCCTTGCGGCGTAAAGGCATCGTTGAACTGAACAAGCGGTGGGCCATCCTTGTATAACGGGTTACATAGCAATGCGGATTGGCCAGCAGGTGCGATGATCAGGTTGTTTATGATCTCTGCGTTCTGATTGAAACCGTCCGCGACGACCGCTGCGTTGCTGGCACCGTTACCGGCAATCGTATTGTTCACAAGTCGATAACCAGTAGTGCTTTGCGGAATCAAACTGTAAATTCCCGCTCCTTCGGGAGCCGAATTCCTAGTGATCAGGTTTTGGACAATGATTTCGTCTGCTTCGTTGACAATCCAAATGCCGCCGCCCTCACTCTCGGCCGCATTGTTAACGATCGTGTTATTGAGGACGACTACATTTCCAGCACCATTAAGCCCGATCCCGCACCCGAAACCAACACCGAAGTTATTCTGGATGATGTTGTCAACGATTTGGGCTGAAGACGCACTGAGCACATCAATGCCGCCGCCCTCTGTTCCACCCGTGAACGCGACCGTATTGCCGGTGATGGTATTGCCCTTCACCAAAGGCGACCCTTGGTAGACATTGATCCCCCCGCCACCACTTGCACCAACGTTATTACGGATAACGTTGCCGATGATAGATGGCGAAGCGACGATGACAGCGATTCCACCACCTTCGAACGTAGAAGAATTCAGGCTTCCGTTCTGTATCGTGAAGCCCTGCAACACGGAACTCGTGGTTTCTCCACTGCCGAACGTGACCACTGGCCCCACAAGACCTGTCCCGTCAATGATAGTGACTTTGTTTCCGCTTTGACTTCGCACGACTATAGCTTTGCCACCAAAATTTATCTGTTCGTAGTATGTGCCGGGAGAAACTAGAACAGTATCCCCGTTGCTGGCTGCATTAATCCCCGCCTGGATTGTCGGTTGGTCCGCAGGAACGTGAATGGTGGTTGCTGCCTGAGACGAAGTGGCGCTCAGGAGACATGCCGAAATCATCACTACCATACAGGTGACTGAGTGGCGCTTCATCTCTCACCTCCGCAACCATTGGCGCATCTGAGGCGCGCGATTATACAACATACCCACAATAGAATAGTAATGAGGGGCTAGTGTGTGCACCTTGTAACTCTAAAGATGGGAAAAGAGAGGGAAAGCACGAAGGCAGCCGATTTGGATTTTGGTTTGATTTTGATGATCGCGTCGCCAATCTTAGCGCCGGATTTCCGCAGCCGTAAAAGCGGGGACAGACGGGACTGACCCCATTCCTTTTTGATCAAGCAACTGAGGTAAGGCTGAGCTGGTGCGGGTCGGGAGCAGCTTTGTTCGGGCGGCCTCGTTTCCTCGCCGCCAAAGGACGCAGGATCGAAGCTTCCAATGCGCGCACGAAGTCCCGCGTTCCCAGCGGCCGGCCGGTGTGCGTGAACTGTCGCAGCGCTGCGACTTCTATCGGCGACTCCGCCTCCGCCAGAACGAACGCCACTCGCATGCACTCCATCGCTTACTCCAACACTTCATCTCCAGTATCGAGTCAGGACTTGCGAATCCGCAGTGGGCGGCAGCACTCGACCACTGCCAGCCCTCCGCCTTTTCTACGATTCCCGCGCGCACTGGATTCAACTCAACATACCGCAGAGCCTACCATAAATGCTTCTCGTCCAGCGGACAGGAATAAAAACGTCCTTGCCAGACGTGCCCCGACGAGGACTGCCGCCCATTCCAATAGGCGGCGTAGCGCCCGTGCGCCTGCTTCAGCGAGTGGGAAAGAGCCGCTTGGCGGTGCGGTACAGCGATCAGATGCACGTGATTCGACATCAGACAGTAACCCAGCACCGAGAGACCATACAGCTGCGCATACTCACGCAGCAGCGCCATGTAGGTCAGCCGGTCAGTATCGGTGGCGAAGATGACTTGGCGTGCATTGCCGCGCTGCGTAACATGATGAGGAACATCCACCACGACCACACGCGGGAAGCGAGCCATGACGAGAAAATATCAGAGATGGGTACGGCATTGCTGATGCAAACCGGATTTGTTGCTTCGGTATTCCCAGATTGAAACAAATAATTGGGGTCAGTTCCGTCTGTCCCCGATTTTGTGCAGCCGTGGCTCTCTTCTCTTAGTCCGCGGGCTCGCAGGGCGCGCCAGCCACGTCGGGCGATTCCTGCGGAGTCTCCCGAAGCAGGCGTTCCAGCTCGGCGCGGGTCTCGTTGATCACCGCTGCGGCAAACTTGCGGGCTGATTCCTGGCGCTCTTTTGAGAGCATTTTTACGCGCATATCAAGCAGCGGAATGTCATCCTCGAACCAGCGCAGCGTTCTCTGTACCTTCGCAATGCGGAAGTCGTGGGTCGGCATGGGATTCTCCAGAACTATGAGCTTGCCCAGCCCTGCGCCGCCGCACAAGTTCAAAGGCAGATACCCGGTGGTAGACTTCGGCCCATGAAGCACTTGGAACCGGAACGGGAGGACTCTCCGCCGGAGGCAGAACGCCGGGGAGAGGCGCAACTTCGTTCCACTGCGGCTGCGGTCCCGGCGCTCTATCTGGTCGGGACGCCCATTGGAAACCTGGAGGACATCACGCTGCGCGCCCTGCGGGTACTGAAACAGGTGGATGTCATCGCCTGCGAGGATACGCGGCAAACCCAAAAGCTGCTGAATCACTACGCCATCCAGACGCGCACTACGGCCTATCACGAACACAATGAAATGACGCGTTCGGCGGAGCTGGTGAAGGAGATGCAGGAGGGAGCGAGCGTGGCGCTGGTCACAGATGCCGGCATGCCGGGCATCTCCGACCCGGGATACCGCCTGATTACGCTGGCCATTCGGCATCAGGTGCCGGTGGTGCCGGTTCCGGGGGCATCGGCATTTCTGGCCGCCCTGGTGGCCAGCGGCTTGCCTACAGATTCATTCCGCTTCAGCGGATTTCTGGCGGCGAAGCGCGGGCAGCGCCGGGCGGAACTGGAAGCGGTGAAGAGTTCTCCCCGCACCCAGGTGTTCTACGAAGCCCCTCACCGCATTGTTGAGACGCTAGCCGACGCGGTTGAGATTCTGGGAGCGGGTCGAAATGTGGTGGTCGCCCGGGAAGTGACCAAGTTGCATGAGGAATTTATTCGCGGCCGGGCCGGCGAGGTGCTGGCAACGTTGAAGGCGCGGGACGCCGTGAAAGGCGAGATCACGCTGCTGATCGGAAAGGCCGAGCGAGATGATGCGGCAGCATCACCCGCAGGACGCCCCTCGGTGCGCGAGCGGGTTCAGCAGATCATGGCGGAAGAGAAAGCCGATGAGAAGACCGCATTAAAAAAGGCCGCCAAGGAACGCGGGATTTCGAAGAGCGAGGCCTACAGGGAGATGCAGAAGAGCAGGTAACGCTTTGACCGACTGGCGACGCCCGGTTCATCTAGATCCATCTTGCAACTCGGCTGGACAACCCGAGGGCCTTTCGCTCCGTGGTTCTTACTTGGCTGCCAATTCTTTTTTCACCAGGTCGCTTACCACCTTGCCGTCCACGCGCATGCCGGCGGCGTTGAATCTTGCCATCGCGTTCTTCATCACCGTGCCCATGTCTTTCATGGTAGGCGTGCCCATCTCGGCGATTACGGCCTTCACTCCGGCGGCGATATCGGCTTCGCTGGCAGCCTTGGGCAAGTAAGATTCGATGACCGTAATCTCGGCGGCTTCTTTGTCCGCCATTTCCTGGCGTCCGCCCTTGGTGAACTGCTCAACGGAATCTTTGCGCTGCTTGATCAGCATGGCGAGCACGGCTTGGGATTCCTTGTCGTCGAGCGGCGACATTTTCTCTACCGTACGCAGCTGCAGCGCACTCTTGACCATGCGCAGGGTGGAGAGGCGGGCTTCGTCTTTCGCCTTCATGGCGGTCACGATGTCTTTCTGAATCTGGTCGACTAAAGGCATGAGGCGATTATAGATGGGAGAGTCAAAATCCCCACCCGCCCCGCGAGGCCAGCGGCAGGACAACGCCGGGGGCACCCTCGTATACTAGAAGCCATCCCATTTCATAAGGACTCCCTGTATGTTGCACAAGAATCGTCTTTTTACCCCCGGACCAACGCCCCTGTTGCCTGCCGCCCAGACGGCCATGGCCTCGTTTACGGCGCATCATCGCACTGCCGACTTCCGGGCTCTGTTTCAGCGCGTGCTGGCCGACATGAAGGAGTTCATCGGCACCAGGAATGACGTGCTGGTACTGGCCTCGTCCGGCACAGGCGTCATGGAAGCTTCGGTTTCCAACCTGACCTCCCCCGGCGACACGGTCCTGGTGCTGACAGCCGGAAAATTCGGGGAGCGCTGGACAGGTCTGGCCAAGGCTTTCGGCTGCAAAGTGGAGGTTCTCGAGGTTCCTTATGGGCAGACGTTTTCGCTCGATGAGGTTCGGGCGCGGCTGAACAAGCCGGTGCGCGCCGTCTTTGTGCAGGCGACCGAGAGTTCCACCGGCGCCCGCCATGACGTCGAGGGAATCGCGAAGATCGTCCGGGCGCACGGGGAGGAGACGTTGCTGGTGGTGGATGCCATCACCGGCCTGGGCACAACCCATCTCGATGTGGATGGCTGGGGCGTGGACTTCATCATCGGCGGATCGCAAAAAGCCCTGATGATGCCTCCCGGACTGGCCTATTGTGCGGTGAGCGAGCGGGCGTGGAAGCAAATGGAGAAGACAACTTCGCCCCGCTACTACTTCGATCTGCGCAAAGAGCGCAAGTCTGCAGCCAAGGGAGAGACGGCGTACACGCCGGCGACCTCTTTGTTCGCAGCCCTGGGAGCGGCGCTCGAATTCATTCGCGGGATGGGCAAGGGAGATCTGGCAAAAGGCCGGGAAGAATTGGTCAACAATGCGGAACTCTGCGCCGAGATGACCCGCGCCGGCGCCAAAGCGTTGGGGCTGAAGCTCTACGCCTCCACACCGGCGGCGGCGCTTACCGCGATCTCTTCGCCCGAGGGAGTCGATTCCGGCCGAATCGTGAAGGAATTCCGCGAATCATTTGATGCCGTGGTAGCCAATGGGCAAGGCGAGATGAAAGGCAAGCTCTTCCGCATTGCGCACATCGGCTATTACGACTACCTCGACACCATTGGAATTCTGGGCGCGCTCGAACATGTGTTGGCGCGGGTCGCCGACCGGCGCGTGGAATACGGGGCGGCGGTAAAAGCGGCGCAGGAAGTGTATGCCCGCAGCCACGCGGAGAGACGGCAACTGGTCGGAGCCTGAGCAACGCCGCTAGTTCACGGAGAAATTCATGGGCGGGGAAGTAATTGATCCCATGCCGCCGTAGATGCTGCCCTTAGCCGGATCGGTGACGGTCACCGGAACGGTAGCCGGAGTGGCGATGGCGGATCCAGGAATAGTGGCCTCGAGCTTCGAGGAACTGACGAAACTGGTTTGCTCAGGCACGCCGTTGAAGTTGACGACGGCGCCGGATACGAAGTTCGTGCCCTCGACTTCCAGCTGGAACCCGGCGGAGCCGGCCGTCATGCTGGCGGGACTTAGTTGGGAAATGGCCGGGGAAGAGGCCTTCGGTTTGGAATACCCGCATCCCAGGCCAAGGGCTGTAACGCTCAGCAGAAGTAATGTCTTGTATGAGATTTTCACAATGTCCCCAAGGGTAAAGTTTCACCCAGATAGAGCGTAGTGAACGGCAGGATGGGGCGTGTCAGGCGGCTGTCTTTTTCGTGTCAACGTATTGCTGAGGCGCGATATCTCAAAACAGCAAAAGCGCATAAAGGACTGAGGGCGAGTTGAAAATTATCGTGGCGGAGAAGATTTCCCCGGCAGCGGTGGCGCAGTTGCAGGAGCCGGGATGGACCGTGCTAACGGCCGACCAGCTGGATGGCAATCTGCCGGAGCACCTGCAGACAGCGGACGCGCTCATCGTGCGCTCGGCAGTTCAGGCCGATTCCAAGCTGCTGGCGCATGCCCGGAAGCTGCGTGTCATCGGGCGGGCCGGAGTAGGCGTGGACAACATCGACCTGGAAGCGGCTACGCACAAGGGCATCGCGGTGATGAATACGCCGGGGGCGAATGCCGTCGCCGTCGCCGAGCAAACGCTGGGGATGATGCTGGCCATGGCGCGGCATCTGTGCCGCGCGGATGCCCTCATGCACGCGGGCAAATGGGAGAAAAAGTCGCTGCAGGGAACCGAGCTGCGCGGCAAGACTCTGGGGATCATCGGGCTGGGAAGGATCGGCATGGAGGTCGCGCGCCGCGCCAAGGCGTTTGGGATGGATCTGGTGGGGCACGATCCGTTCGTTTCTGTATCGGTGGCCAAGGAGCACGGAATCCGGCTGGCGGAGCTCGATGAGGTATATGCGGTCGCCGACTACATCACCCTGCATGTGGGCCTGACGCCGCAGACCACAGGGATGATCAACCAGGCTTCCATTGCCCGGATGAAAAAGGGAGTGCGGCTGGTCAATTGCGCCCGCGGCGAACTGGTCCGCGAAGCGGATCTGGCGCAAGCGCTGCAGCAGGGACAAGTCGCGGCGGCCGCCCTCGACGTTTTCGCTGAGGAGCCTCCGAAGAATTCGCCGCTCCTGGCGCTGCCGAATGTCGTGCTCACGCCTCACGTTGGCGGCTCGACCGCCGAGGCGCAGGAGGCGGTGGGAGTGCAGATCGCGCAGCAAGTCAAAGAATATTTGAAGCACGGAGTTATCCAGAACGCGGTCAATGTTCCGTCGGTGTCGGCGGAGGAGTATGCCGCCATGCAGCCTTACATCGTGCTGGCGGAGCGCATCGGGGGCTTTCTCGCCCAGGTTTCGGAAGGATCGATCGAGGAAATTTCCATCCGCTACAGCGGGCATATCGCCGAGTGGAAGACGGATTTGATCCGCAACGGCGCGATCAAGGGCATTCTGAACCAGGCGCTGGAAGAAAAGGCCAACCTGGTGAACGCCGCGACCATCGCCCAGGAACGCGGGTTGCGCGTGCTGGAGTCGCACAAAGCCAAGGCTTCAACCGGGGGAGCGGGCAGCGTCCTGTCCATCTTCCTGAAGACCGCGACCGAAGAGCACATGGTAAAGGGCGCCGTGCTGCATGGCGAAGCTCCGCGGCTCCTGCATGTCGACGGCATCGATGTGGAAGCGCCGCTGGAGCGGAACCTGATCTACATGCGGAACCGCGATGTGCCCGGCGTAATCGGCAAAGTGGGGACCATCCTGGGCGAGGAGTCGATCAACATCGCCGATTTTTCTTTGGGCAGGCGGGCACTCGAGAAAGATTCAGATCAGCGTGAGGCCATTGCGGTGGTCCACGTGGACGGACAAATATCGGACGCAGTGCTGAAACGATTAAGAGAAATTCCGGCGGTGCAGCAGGCCAAAGCGGTAAGGCTGTTTTGAAGTTAGAAGTAAGAAGTCAGAAGTCAGAAGGGTGAAGTAAGAAGTCAGAAGTTAGAAGTTAGAAATCAGAACACGTCAGAAAGTGATTTCGTCTTACTTCTTACTTCACACTTCTGACTTCTTACTTCTGACTTCATACTCATTTCACGAATCCATCTCGTCCCGGCGGAGCTTGCGGCTCTCGGCGAGCAGGGACATCGAATGCATCAGGTTCTGCAGGGTCACGATGCCTACCAGGTGCTGATCCTCTACCACCGGAATGATGCTGGAGCTGCGGGCGGTGAGTTTACGGAAGGCCGAACCCAGCGAATCATTCCGCAGGGAAACATCAAAGATCTTGTTCATCACGGCCTGGACGTAGCCGTTGCCTTCGGAGCGTAGCGCCTCCAGGATCCGCTGCCGCGAAATGACGCCCACCATGTCGCTGCCGCGTACCACGGGAAAATCATCCTGCAGGGAATGGACCGCCTTGTCGAGCGCATCCTGCAGAGTGTCGGCCGGAGAGAGCGTCGCGAAGTCGGTGAGCATGACTTCGTCCAGGCGAACATTCTCCAGCACCGACTGAAAGACCAGGGCGCGCTCCTCCAATTGTGCGGCGGAGAAGATGATCA
Source organism: Candidatus Sulfotelmatobacter sp. (assembly GCA_035651855.1). GTDB lineage: Bacteria > Acidobacteriota > Terriglobia > Terriglobales > Acidobacteriaceae > Sulfotelmatobacter. Next base: position 49,761 of record DASREX010000091.1, on the reverse strand, counting down.
CTCCCACCATGGTCAGCCAGCTGTCGCTGAACAGTCCGGCAAGGATGAGCACCATCGCAATCGCGGTGCTGATGGAAACCGCGCGGCGTGTGGCGGAGCTGAGGTCCATCGCACGGCAGAGCAAGGCGCGCAGAATGCGGCCCCCGTCCAGGGGATAGGCCGGGACAAGGTTCCACAAGGCGATGTATAGGTTCGCCCACACCACGCTGCGCGGCAGATTCTTCGCGTACAGGAACGGCCAACTCCACAGATCGATGCCGCGGCCACTGGCCACGATGAAGCCCACCGCGAAGGCGGCGAAAACAAAATTGATCAGCGGCCCGACCCGCGCGAGTCGAACCTCACGTTGCCAGCGGACACCTGCCGCTTTCTCCGTCCGGGGTTCGTCATAGAGCGCCACGCCGGTAAGCGGAAGCAGGATGACCGCCTTGGGAGTCATGCCGTAGCGGCGCGCAGCCAGCATGTGCCCTAACTCGTGGGCAGCGACCGCCAGCAGGACAATGGCAACCAACGCCAGATCGCGCGACCCGCTCACAGATCCTTTATTGGCGGCGTAATCGGTCCAATAAATGAACATGGGCAGGATCAAAAACGTCAGGTGGAGGCGGACCTCGACCCCGAACAGACGTCCCGCCGAAATAGACCAGCTTCGCATAATTCTCCGCTCCTTTTATTCTACATGCATGAATCTGGGGCTTGCGGTACTCGGCGGTACAGAGCCATGCGGGTGATCGCGGGAAAATATCGCAGCCGCCCGTTGCGATCGCTGCCCGGGATGAACATCCGTCCCACCTCAGATCGCATGCGGGAAACGCTTTTTAACGTGCTGACGTCGGGCAACCCTACGGCGCTGCAGGGCAGCGTGTGGCTCGACCTGTTCGCGGGCACGGGCGCAGTCGGCATCGAAGCCCTGAGCCGGGGGGCCAAGGAAGTACACTTCGTCGAAAACTCCCACTCTGCGGCGGAAGCAATCCGCGCCAATCTTCATAGCCTGCACATCTCCCAGGGAGCTCACGTGGTACTAGACGATTTGCCCCGCGCCTTCTGGCGCATGGAGCGGCAAAAGGTGGCGGCCGACGTCGTATTCATGGATCCGCCCTATCGCATGAAGGATGCTTACAGCAGCACACTGCGGGCGCTGGCCGATTCTTCCCTGATCTGGGCCATGTCGGTGGTGATTGCGGAGCACGAAAAGAAGTTCGATCCGGGAGAAGAATTTGGGCCGCTGCGCAGGTTTCGGCTTCTGGTGCAGGGCAGCGCGGCGCTCAGCTTTTACCGCATGGGGAACGGGGGGAAGTCAGAAGTCGGAAGTTAGATTTCAGAAGTTAGATTTCAGAATTCAGATTTCAGAAGTCAGAAGTCAGAAGTCAGATTTCAATCTCGGATCTGGAATCTTTGCTTCACATTATCAGTTCATCAGTTCGGCGCACTATGGGGTGTTGCATCTCCTGTAAGTCGTTCTTCACCATATTCAGGCCGTAGACGCATCCTTCGAAGTTCTGCGATAGGCAGGCGAACAGGGGCGCAACCTTGGCGTATTCGAAATGTTCGAATTTGGAGACAATGTAGTAGCTCTCCTTGCCCGCCTTCACCCACTCGACAAAGTTTTCCAGGCGCTGGCGGCGCAGCCGCAGGTGATTGATGCTCTCGGGAAACATCCCGGCAAAGAACAATGTGAAGTCTCCGATATGCTTGCGAACCTGGCGCTCGCGATCGAACGAGGGCGCCGGCCCGTACACCGGATCCGATTCCAGCAGCATCTCGCCCACGTCGGAGAGCGGGCGATTACAGGCATCCTTCACCTTGAACAACTGATCAGCCTCGCAGAATTCGGCCAGCAGATGCGAAACGTAGGCTACGACTTGCGGATCGCGAATCCCGATCTCATCTGCATAATGTTGCTCAACCAGGTCCTGGAACAACTGCTGCAACGGATGCGATTCCGGAATCATCGATTGAACCCCCTTGAACCCGTGCCCATTCACCAGTTCTCAACCGCTTGCGTGAGTAAATAACTTACTTTCGAGATTCACGCAAGTGACTTTTGTTTATCGGCACGATTCGTTTCCCTGATGGATTAGACGGAGTGGTATGGAAATGCGTTGTGCGATCCATTCCTTAGAAGGAGGGGGAGCATCCAAGTAAGCTCCTGCAAGTTTTCGCTGTACTCTGCTGGCACTCGAATCCATCGGCTGCCAAGAAGAGCGCGCGGAGCGGTAGAATCTCCTCCCGGAGGAACTTCATGGAACGGCAGCTGATTTCGAGTGGCACAGCCTGGGAGCCCGTTGTTGGTTACTCTCGTGCGGTGAAAGTGGGATCGCACGTGCACGTCTCGGGCACCACCGCCACTGGCGCCGATGGCAAGATCGTCGGCGCAGACGATGTTTATGCGCAAACTGTACAGACGTTGAAGAACATCGAAAGCGCCCTGAAGAAAGCCGGCGCCAGTTTGAAAGACGTCGTGCGCACGCGCATGTATGTCACAAACATCGGGGAATGGGAGAAGGTCGGGAAGGCGCACGGCGAATTTTTTCGCGACATCCGCCCGGCAACCTCGATGGTTCAAGTCAGCGCGCTGATCTCGCCGGAGATTCTGGTGGAAATCGAAGCCGATGCCGTGATCGGCGGTTGATGCGCTATGCTTGCTGTCGCTGGAATTTTCAAACACATCAAGAGCAGAGGGCGCGGGGAACCGCCGCGCTGCGCAAAGGGCGGCTATGACCAGAGGCTTGAGATTTGCAGTCGTGGGTTTTCTTTTCTGGAGCGTGGCAGTGTTCGGGCAGAGCGGCACTGCCGACGTGACTGTGATCCGCGCAGGCACCCTCATTGACGGCAAGTCCGATAAGCCGCGGCCGAATCAGGTCATCATCATTCGCGGCAACCGCATCGAAAGCGTCTCCGAGGCTTCCGCCGCAAAGGTTCCGCCGGGCGCGGCGTTGATTGATCTCTCCAAAGAAACCGTGCTCCCCGGCCTGATCGACTCCCACACCCACATTTTCCTGCAGGGAGAGGAGCCCGCCAAGGGCGGGTATGACGCCAACATTCTGTCGCAGCCGCTTTCCCTGCGGGCAGTCCGTGCGGGGGTTGCGGCGCGCCGTGCGCTGGAGCAAGGCTTCACAACCTTGCGCGACGTTGAAACCGAGGGCGCCGGCTATGGCGATGTCGGCATCAAGCAGGCCATCAATCTCGGCTATGTTCCCGGCCCGCGCCTTTTGATCTCCACGCGCGCCATTTCGACCACGGGCGGCTACATGCTCGAAGGCTATGCGCCCGAGCTCGAGATGCCGAAGGGAGCCCAGATTGTGGACGGTCCGGTTGAGGCGCGTAAGGCGGCCCGCGAACAACTCGATCATGGCGCCGACTGGATCAAAGTCTACATGACGCACCGCTCGTGGGTAGGCAGGAATGGCGAGTTAGCATCGCAGCCCACCCTCACGGTCGAGGAACTGCGGGCCATTGTGGACGAAACCCACGGCTGGGGAAAGAAGGTGGCCTGTCATGCCTACAGTGGCATCGGACTGCACCGGGCGCTGGACGGAGGCTGCGACTCCATCGAGCATGGGCTCGATCTCGACGATGCCGCTATTGCGCAGATGCTGAAGCAGGGCACATGGTATGTTCCCACGCTGAACGTCTATTACGCCGACTGGGCGCCGGAGGATACCCCGGAAGGCAAGCGCGATCGCCTGCGCGCCTCCGCCCATGAAATCTCCTTCAAGAAGGCCCTGAAGGCCGGCGTGAAGATCGTATATGGCACCGACATGGGAGGGATCCCCTGGACTGAGCCTGTGGCCCAGGACTTCCCGCGCATGGTGGAATTCGGAATGTCGCCGATGGACGCCATCCAGAGCGCCACGTCGCGCGCGGCGGTCATGCTCGACATGGAGGGAAAGATTGGGGTGATCGCGCCAGGCGCATTCGCGGACGTGATCGGGGTGAGTGGCGATCCCCTGCGCGACATCAAGCTGTTAGAGAAGGTCGATTTCGTCATGAAGGATGGGTGGGTGTTCGCGGGAAAGTAAGTTAGGCCTTGGGTCTTCGGGTCTTGGGCCCATCCCCTTGGGTCCTAGCGATTGCGATCCTGACGTTGCAATTTTCTTGACAAGCTTATCCTCGCGAGCATAATGCCTCAATCCAGTTTGAGCGATCTGGCCTCGCGCCTGGGCTGGAGGGAGGTTCCTATGACCGTGCTAGACCTTTGTGACCGGGAAATCGCGGCGGTTCCCATGGAAGCGACCGTCGCGGACGCCATCCACAAGATGCTGGATTACCATGTGGGCGCTGTTGCGGTGGTGGACAGTGAGTACCGGGTGGCGGGCATTTTTACCGAGCGCGATGTGCTGCGCAAGATGTCGCTCACCCGCCTCGATCCTCACACCGCGTCGATTCGCGATCTCATGACTACTCCGGTCGAGATGGCGACGCGGGAGACCGGGGCCGGCGAAGCGCTGAGCATCATGCTGGAGCGGCACTTCCGGCATTTGCCGGTGGCCGACGATAACGGCAAGTTGCTGGGAATTCTCTCCATCCGGAACCTGCTGGAGTGGCGCGTAGATCAACTCAGCCGGGAACTGGATTCGCTCGAGCAGTACGTCTCCAACGATGGGCCTGGAGGCTAGTCGCTTTGCCCTTTGTCCCTGCGGATAGGCTGGGTTGAGGAGTTCCTGAATTCAACCCAGGGGATACCGGGGACCTCAGTTCAACCGAATGCACGAGCCCAACTTCCCTTGCCGGACGATCGCGGTTGTACGCATCGCCACGTCAATTTTCTTCTTGCTGTTCGGTGAATACAAGGTCGCCGGGCCCGGATTTGCCCGTGGCGGCTTTCAGACTTATCTCCACGACTACATTGGAAGCACCGCGGTGAGCTTTTACCGGCCCGTGCTGTCGCATCTTATTCTGCCCCACGCCGTCTTCTTCGGCTACGCCGTCGGCGTTCTCGAATTGCTCATTGGGATCTCTCTGCTGCTGGGGCTGTGGGTGCGCCCCGCCTGCGTTGCCGGCGTGCTTTTTCTGCTTAATCTGACCTTGGCGTCCTGGTGGGACGCGGGGCATGGAGCGCCGCTGTGGCGCTACTTCGGCGCGCGCCTGGACACGCTGCCGCTGCTCCTGCTGCTGGTGATTTTCTTTGCGGTGGATGCGGGACAGACCTGGGGCTTGGACGGAATACGTCACCGTCATGCATGATCGCCGATCGCTGATTTTGATTCTCGAGCCCCTCACATAAGGAGACGATGGCCTGATGCGCCTGAAAACTGCACGTTTCGTGCTGCCGCTGATGCTGGTGGCAACCGCCCTGGCTCAAAACTCCCGGCACGTTGCGGTTCATGCCGGCCAAGTGCTCGACGTTAGAACCGGCAGGATGTTGAGGGATCAGACTCTGGTCATTGAAGATGGCAAGGTCGTCAGCAGCGGTGCATCGGCGGATGCCAAGGTTCCGCCCGATGCGGCCAGGATCGAGTTGCCCAATACCACGGTGCTGCCGGGACTCATCGACGCGCACACCCACGTCACCATGGATCCGAAGTTCGGGTATGAGACGCTGGCGCTCTCCACCTCGCGGCAGGCGCTGACCGGGGCCAAAAACGCGCGACTGACGCTGCTCGCGGGGTTCACTACGATCCGCAATGTCGGAGCGAAAGACTTCAGCGACGTTGCGCTTCGCGATGCGATTAACGCGGGCGACGTTCCCGGGCCGCGCATGCTGGTCAGCGGCCCGGCTTTAAGCATCACGGGCGGCCATTGCGACAACAATATGCTGCCCTTCGAGTATCACGCGGCCAGCGATGGCGTCGCGGACGGAATCGCAGCCGTTCAGCATAAAGTACGCGAGAACATCAAGTACGGAGCCGATCTCATCAAAGTCTGCGCCACGGGTGGAGTGCTGTCGCTGGGGGACAATCCACAGCATTCGCAGTACACGCTGGAGGAGATGAAGGCGATCGTTGCCGACGCTCATCGACTGGGACGCAAGGTCGCCGCGCATGCGCATGGAGCCGAAGGGATCCGCTGGGCGGCCGAAGCGGGCGTGGATTCGATCGAGCATGGCTCGTATATTGACGATGCCGGCATCGCGGCCATGAAAGAGCACGGTACGTACCTCGTACCCACGCTGTATCTGGGCGACTGGATGATCGACAACGCCGGATTAACCCGCCTTCCTGCTCCGCTGCTCGCGAAGGCGAAGGAAGTGATTCCGGCGGCACGCAAGAATATTGCCCGCGCGTTTGCGGCCGGAGTGAAGGTTGCTTTGGGCACCGACGCCGCCGTGTATCCGCACGGTCTCAACGGCCACGAGTTTGCCGTGATGGTGAAGTTGGGTCTGACGCCGCTGCAATCGATTCAGGCCGGAACGGTCAATGCCGCGGATTTGCTGGGCTGGTCAGCCAAAGTGGGGACGCTGGAGCCCGGAGCCTGGGCGGATATGATCGCCGTCGATGGCGATCCGCTGAAGGACATCACGACCCTGGAACGAGTGAAGTTCGTCATGAAGGGCGGCGAGGTGGTCAAGAACGAGTATGCCAAGTAATCGGCTGTAGACGCGACGCTATCTTCCGCAAGACTACGGGATAGGTTTTTCTGCCTGAGTGAAGTGTGAGTGTGGTCGGCGAAACATTGCCATTAGCTAAAGATCGCTCGGCAGGGGTTTGAGTGCAACGGCCTGTTTAGCAACTGGCGGGGTGTGCGAGGCTAGTGTCGGACAAACGAGTTTATGAAACTGCTAATACTGCTTTTCTGCTGTGCCTTTGCATGCGGTCAAGATGCTGCTCCTGCTAATCCCCCGAAGCAGAAGCCAGCCCATCAGTATGGGCTTGGGCTTGGGACCATAGGGCGCACTGTCGAGGGGGTTGAGATTCTGTCAAATACCCCGGGTGTGGAATTGGCTCCGTACTTGCGAGTTGTGGTTCGAAACATTAACCGCAATTGGCATGACCGGATTCCAGCATCTGAGACGCGAAAGGGGAAACTCGCAATTGAGTTTGCTATCACGAAGGACGGCAAGCTGGCGGATATGTGGCTTGTTTCGAGACCTGTCGGACCTGACGGTGAGGCTCTGGTCCGTATGGCTTGGTCCAGCATCACAAAGTCGAACCCTTTTCCGGCACTGCCAAGCGAATTTACGGGATCGTTTCTCGCTCTGCGCTTTCACTTCGACTACAGCCAAAGATGATCGAAACAACCGCTAAGAGTCCCCCCAAGGCAGAGGGAAGGGTGATGATCTAAAAAGGGTAACTGTTGCAAAATCCCCATAACGCTCACAATGCCTCGAAACATGCATGTGACATGGCCTGTTAACGACTGTCGACTTAAAGGCGATAATAGGGGGGCTGATTATTGCGCTTGTGAACATGTCGAAGCTGGATAAAACACTAACAAAAGTTTATTTTTCCTCCGAACTTGCGGCCATACCACCCGTTCAGAAATGCCACAATTGTGTCGCTGTTGGCCGCTATAGCGACAGCTCTAATTAAAGCATTCGTTCGGTTTCCTCCTGGTGTAACATCAGATGTTTCAACAACGATGCGGATGAAGATAGATCCGCGCCTTGACTCGATTCCAATCATTGAGTAGAGCTTGACCATCCGCGATTGCACCCATTGACCGAAAAGCGCGAGCAGGAGTGCAGCCTGCTTTTTCAGCATTCCTGAAGCGGTAACATCGGAATCATGCCCCGCTCATAATGCCAGGATCGCGTGTGTGATCCTCTGCCACCACACCGGATTGACCCGCCATGCGTACACTGCGAGACTCTGGAGCACGATCATTGGCGGCAGCGCAGACAGATACAGCTTGTGCACGCGCCCGTCCACCACGCGATCGCGCACCATGCCGAGCACGATCAGAAAGTCCAGGGCGGGGTAGAACAGGTTGTGGTTGAACACGAAATCAAATCGGCCAACGGCAGCGTCCATGAGATGGCAACTCGCGATGAAGAGCAGGCGCCGATGATATTCCGGCCTCTTCCTCCAATAAATCGCGAGTGCGATGCACAGGCCGAAGACGATCATGTCGCAGAACGGAATCGACATGAAAGCTTCAACGCCGGATTGATGGAGTACTTCGCCATCGAAGCGAGCCATCACCACCGCAATCATGAAACCCAATCCAACCATCAGCGTGGCGAGTCCGGCTCCAAACCATCCCAGAAACCGGTGCACGCTCACCTGTCGCACGCGCACCAAGGCCGACTGAGCGATGAAGAAGACCACCCAGGCTGAGAAGGCAGCACCATGTACCCACAAGAGCCACGGCCTCGGCGGGTTGGCATGGATGAGGTTGGCGCCGACAGTTCGGCTGAAGCCCCACACGACCAGCACCGCCATCACCACCGACATGCACAAGTAGAAATACTGGCCCAACAACGTCTTCAGAGGCTTCGTTGTACTTGCTTGTTTGTCAATAGGAGCAGCGAGCACTGCATTTCCAGTGGCCACGGAACTTCCCCCCCGGGAAGCGCACCGCCATTTGAAGTCCTCGGCGAGCGCGTCGGGCGCCATTCTACACCGAGTTTCTGCCTTGGAGGCTAGGGCCTGCGAAGAGTAGCTAGCGAAGCATCCCCATTACGCTCAAAACCCGTTGAGAAAAGCTGACTCTTGGCCTCTCTCCCAATCATCTGTTCGCTGATCTGAGCTAGCGTTCTGAAGCGATGCCCTTGTTGGCGTCCCACAGCATTCTTTTTCCACTGCGATAGGACAGGTTCACCATGTGGCCCGCCGCAGCGGCGTGGTGGCCGACTTCCGCGGTCTCGTAGCTCGGCTGTCGGGTGCGAACCGCATCGATGAAGTTCCCGAGATGCAGAACAGTCGCGTCCGGCTTGTCTGCAAAATCCAGATTCTCTGGCGCCGGTTTGGTTCCTGTTCCCTGTGATTCCGCACGGTGGTTGTCTTGATTCAGGAAGGCTTCCTGCATTGCTTTTGGCCAGCTGTCGATCGAGTATCCGTAGCTTTCGCGTTTGTACTCTGGCTGCTCGACCATGCCCGCGCCAAGGAGAAGGGAGAGTGAGCCTTCCGTTCCCAGGAATTGGATTCCCTGACCTGCAGTGCTGGCGCTGTTGAATGTGCCGGCCATGTTGACACAGAAGTTGCCGTAGTCGAACAGGGCGTCGAGCGTGTCCGGCACTTCCCGCCCGTCGTTCCGGTGGAGAATCCCCCCACTGGCGGCTACGGTTTTCGGCATTTCCGCGTCCACGATGAAGTGAATGGAAGTGATGAGGTGAACGAACAGGTCCGTGGAGATCCCGCCGGAATAGTCCCAATATTTGCGATAGCGAAACACGCGCTGGGGATTGTAGGCCACCTTTGGCGCCGGACCGAGCCATTCCTGCCAATTGAAGTTGACGCCCTCCTGCAGGTCCGCAGGAATGGGGTAGTTCCACGAACCTGTGGAACTGTTGCGGTTGTAGGACGCGGTCACCTTGGTGACCTTGCCGAGTTTTCCCGACATCACGATTTCGCGCGCTTTCTTGTGTTGCTCGGACGACACCCATTGGCTGCCCACCTGCACGACGCGCTTGTGTTCCCGCGCCGCTTTAATAATTGCCGGGCCATCTTCAATTCTGTAAGTCATCGGCTTTTCGATATAGACGTCCTTGCCCGCGCTGAGTGCATCGAGCACGATGTGCTTATGCCAATGATCGGGGGTCGCCACAACGACGGCGTCGATGTCTTTCCGGTCAAGCAGTTTCCTGTACTGTGCGAAATTCGTCGCGATCTTACCGTCGGTGCGCTCCTTTGCGCGTTCGAGGTGACCCTGGTAGCAATCGCAGACTTCCACCAGGTTTGCCTGCTGGGTCTCCTTGGCGGCCTCGAGCAAAATGTTTCCGCGAATCCCGAAGCCGATGAACCCAAGGCTCAAGCGCTCATTCGGGCCTGCAGGTTTCGGCAGGACAGAGGGAGGAAAGGTGATTAGCTTCCCATTCAGGACGAGCCCGAGGCTCGCTGTTTGAGCCGCACTGCGCAGGATGAACTGACGTCTCGTTGATTTCGACATTTTGATCACCGCGAAAGAATGTTGCGCACGCCGCGAACTAGGAAGCTTAGCGCAAACTGCTCTGCTGCTGTAGTTCGGCGTACAATTCTGCGTCCATGGAGAAAAGGATATTCTGGGTTGTGTTTGCGCTTCTCGGGCTGGTCGCTGATTTTCTGCTTCCATTCTGGTGGGCTTGCGCGGCAACCATTCCGATTCTGTTCATCGCCTGGTGGGTAGCTTACCGCAGCGAATGGTTTTAAAGGTGCGAATCGATGAGGGGTGGCGGCGTCGGCACGTGGTTACGAAGTTTGGGTGATGTTCATAGAGATATTCGAATTCATCGGATGACTCGGTGATTTCCAATTCCTACCGGTACGGCAGATTACCCCGGCGCATGCAGGCGTCTTGCACTGAGCCGAACAGAGGTGGAAGGATAGCCAATGGGTGGGCACTCCTTTGATTGAGAAAAACTCCGCACGAAGCTATCGATGGGTTCGAATCTGGCTGGGAGTTGGCGTTCTGCTCGCCCTGCTATTGCTGGCTAACTCCCTGCGTGACTACTTCTTTGTCGCCCGCATCCTCTCTACGCAGCAACTCCGCCACCAAGTGACTCAACGCGTCGCGGCATTTGAGCGCGATTTACGGGAGGCCCGCAAGCCCGAGACGTCGCGGCTCAAACTACTGATGGATGAGATGGCCGCTGGATCACAACAACCATTATGGGTTGTGCTGCGCGATCCGGATGGGCACGTCCTGGAACAGGCGGGTACGCCCGAACGTCAGGTGTTCACACACGATCAGGAGATCAGCCACTTTCGCAACCGCGAATCGTTGTTTGCAGTCATCCCCAGCCGCCAAGGGGAAGCCGTGGTGGAAGTGTTCCCGGTCTACGCGGGTAGTCCGAATCCCTCGACCCCGAGCGCAGGAATCGGAAACGGCCGGGGACCATTCGTGATCGCTACCGAAGTGGCGATGCCGTTGAGCGCCGCAGACCCAGCGACGTTATGGCCGATTCGCCGCAACCTCATGATCAATGTTACGTCGGCCCTCGGGCTTTTGCTGACCGTCGGTTTGACGGCCTGGGGATTCAGCTCATACGTGCGTGGCAAGCAGCTTGAGCAGCAAGTCGAGATTGCCCGACAAGTGCAAGCGAACCTGTTGCCGAGGATCGCGGACCTCGGCGGCGGAGTTCAGGTGGTCGCGGCATATCAACCGGCAGAGGAAGTTGCGGGCGATTTTTACGACGCATTCCACACCAGTGGAGAGCTTGCGCTAGTGATTGGAGATGTCTCGGGCAAAGGCATTCCCGCGGCGCTATTGATGGGAGTGATCCACGGGGCTGTGCGATCAGGTATGTGGACAGAGTCCCGTGCACGCCACGAGCATGAAACCGCCGAACTCAACCGGCTTCTTTGCGAGCGCACTTCCGGTGAGCGGTTCGCCAGCATGTTCTGGAGCTACTGTGACGTGGGGAATACCCTGGTGCGCTATGTGAATGCTGGCCATTGCGCTCCCATGTTAATTTCCCCGCGGAACGGCAAAGTCGAAATTACGCGACTTGATGTAGGGGGCCCTGTGCTCGGACTCCTGCCGGAAGTTACCTACACCCAGGGTTGCGCCGAAATCCAGCCCGGGGACGTACTGGTGCTTTATTCCGACGGGCTTTTAGAGGCAACCAACGCGGAGGGGGAAGAATTTGGGGAGTCACGCCTGCAGGCATTGCTGTCGCAGTCGCCCACGGCGAGTCCAGAGGAAATTCGCAATTCGATTCTTTCCACGGTGCGGGCCTTTTTGGGGGAAGTCGCTGTGCAGGATGATCTGACTTGCGTGGTTACGAAGTTTGGGTGATGTTCATAGAGATATTCAAATTCATCGGATGACTCGGTGATTTCCAGTTCCTACCGATAGGGCTGATTGCCCCGGCGCATGCAGGCGTCTTGCACTGAGCCGAACAGACGCGGAAGGCTCAATTTGAACTCGCTCGCTTCGCTTCGCGGACGGACCAAGGGGTCCGTCCCTACGTGGCTGTTGGGATGGACCTTCTAAGGCTGCGCTACTTTAGGCGATTCGCGCGACTGGCTTGCTCGGTTACCCAATCTGTCCAGTACGAGGAGGCGCCGCTGGCCAGCAGCGGGGCCTTTGCTTCTACCGCATCTACGAAATTCTCGATCATGGGATAGTGCAGATTGGCATGCGCCGGCAAGTTTTCCCGTCCACCGGGCCAGACCAGATCCGGGCCGTTCAGGGGTGACATCTCCATCTCGCCGTCGGTGCCACGAATACGGCACTCGTCGCGAGAAATTCTGGAATGCCAACGAACATCGACCATTCCGCGCGCGCCGCTTTCATATTCGATCATCAGCGTCGCGTTGTCCTCGACCAGATAGTGATGAACAACGTTCGATAATTGAGCGGTGACTCGCACCGGCTTTCCAAACCAGAAGTTCAGCACATCGATGCGGTGGGAAGCGATGTCGAACAGGGGCCCGCCTCCGGCTTTGGCCGGATCGAACAGCCAACCGCGGTTGCCGGTGCCGTCGAACCACATGTGGTTGGTGAGTTCCGCGACTACGGGCTTGCCGATCGCGCCCTCCTGCAACAACTGCCGGGCACGCTGCACCTTCGGATAGCAGCGGCGGTAGTACGCGACCCCGAAGATCCGCCCGCTCGCTTCCGCAGTCTGAACCATGCTGCGGGCCTCGGCCTCATTCATCGCCATGGGCTTTTCGCAGATGACGTGCCTTCCGGAGCGCAATGCCTGAACCGTCTGCGGCGCGTGCAGGAAGACCGGGGTAGCCACATAGATGGCGTCGACGGCAGGATCGCTGAGCGCTTCGTCCAGAGTTTCCCAGGCGCGCACGCCGTAACGGGCGGCCTTCGCCGGATCGCGCGTGACCACGCCGTACAAAGTGCTGCGAGGCTCGGCCTGAATTGCCGGAATGACGCGGCGCATGGTGATATCCCCGATTCCGACAACAATCCAGTTCAGCATGGCAGTGTTTGAAGGGAAAACAACAAAGGCCGGGCGCGCGCCGGCCTTCCACTATAAAGGAAATCAGGAACTACTTCTTGGGAGCGATGGCGTCCTTGGCGGCCTTGGCGACGCGGAATTTCACCACCGTCTTCGCCTTGATCTGGATCGGTTCGCCGGTCTGCGGATTGCGGCCAACGCGAGCCTTGCGGTGCGCCTTCACCAGGCGTCCCAGGCCGGGCACCACGAAGATGCCGTTCTTTTTGGTTTCTTTAATAGCGGTATCCGCGAGACTCTCCAGGAACGCCGCCGCGGTTTTATTCGGAATCTCGTTCTTTTCGGCGAGTTGCCGAATCAATTGGGTTTTGGTCAGACCTGCAGCCATTCTTCCTCCTCGACAAAAATCAGTTTAATACCAGCGCGGGTATCTTATACCCGCGGCCTGTGGAAAAACACCTTATTTCACGGGGGTTTTCTAATTCATACACGCGGCGGAGCGCGTCTTTACAGGCGTTCCGGCGGTTCATAGTTCCAAAATGGGCCTTTTATGCATGCTCCGCCAGCAGCGTGGGTCCATCCGGACGTGGCCGGTAGCGCTCCGTGCCTGCGTGCTGAACATCCGGCCGGAATGCCATAATGGGTGCAGGAGCGCAATTGAGCTGCATTCTTTGCGAGATTCGGAAAGAAAAGCGTTTTTGCCCCGCCGTGCACGGGCGCATCTGCCCCCAGTGTTGCGGCGAGCAGCGCGAGGTGAGCCTGGAGTGTCCCAGCGATTGTCCCTACCTGATCCAGGCGCGCGAGCATGAAAAGCCGCGCTCGGCCGACCAGATCGATCCCGCAGGATTGTTCCTGCACATCGCGGTCCCGGACCAGTTCATGTACGAGAAGGAACATCTGCTGATGGGATTGACTTACGCGCTGGCCAAAGCGGCGCGCGCTGACCGCGTCCTTCACGATCAGGATGTGATCGCCGCGCTAACAATGCTGGCGAAGAGCTACGAGCGGCGAGTGAACTCAGGACTTCACTACGAGCAGCCACTGACCAGCGATTCGCAGCGCAGGGCGGCGAACGAAGTGGAAACCATGGTCCGCGAATATCGCGAGGCTGAGCAGAAACACGCGGGATACTCAACCCTGCGCGATTCCGACGTGCTGAAGGCGCTGGTCTTCCTGACCCGCCTGGGGCAAGGCAGGACGTCAGGGCGTCCGAAGTCCAGGGCGTTTGTGGAATTCCTGTTCGCCCAATTCCCGGAGAAGGAATCAACCGTACTCACGCCGCAAGAGGCGGGCAGCCGGATCATTCTGCCTTAGAAATAGTCCGGCGCCACCGGTCTCAAGCGGCAGCATCGATCCGCGCCAATGCGCGGAGACGCACCGCTATTTTTTCTTGACCAATTGCCCGGGAGGAAGTTCCAGCAATAGTTCCCGGATTGTCTTGTTGAGCACGGGATGCATCAGGCTGGGCGCTATCTCAGCCAAAGGTTCCAGGACGAAGCGGCGTTTTGCCATGGCGGGATGCGGGATGATCAACTCGGGCTCATTCACCACCGCCATTCCAAACAGCAGGATGTCGATATCGATGATGCGCGGTCCCTTTTTCTGAATGCGTTGCCGCCCCATTTCCCGTTCGATACCCAGCAAGCCGCGCATGAGTTCAGCGGATGCGGCCGCAGTTTCCAGCGCCACGGCGCAGTTCAAGAACCATCCCTGGCCGGTAAACTCCACCGGCTCGGTTTCATAGAACGAAGAAGCGGATATTACTCGGCCCATAGCGCCGAGGTCACGGATCGCCCGGCGCAGATTGGTCTCGCGGTCCCCCAGATTGGATCCCAACGAAAGGTATGCGATCTCGCTCATGAGTCGGCGGACGGTCCAAGGAATTGTAGCCTTGCGGAGTCGCGTGCAGGTGCAAGATAGCGTAGAGGTTGCGCGCCAACCTAAGGTCCGACACCTTGGTCACTATGCCGGATCTAAAGTCGTCTTTAGAATCGAGCGCATGACCTTGGAGTCTTTGCTCCTGAGCCAGGACGCCGAATTAGTGTCGGTGATCCGGCCCACGCTCGAGAGTCTCTCGATTGACGTGGAGATCTGCCAAGAGGCGCGGGCGGGCGCCGATATGCTCAGGGCAGACAAATTCGATGCAGTCATCGTCGATTGCGATGATCTGACTGGCGGGCTGGCCCTGCTGCAGGGGCTCAGGCAGAATCCAAGCAACAAAAACTCGGTAGCCTTCGCCATTCTCAACGGGAAACGAACGACCACCCAGGAAGCCTTTGGCATGGGCGCGAACTTCGTGTTGCAGAAACCCATCACCAGCCTGAACGCGTCCCGGTGTTTCCACGCTGCCCTGAACTTCATGCTGAAAGAACGCCGCCGCTACTTCCGGCAGCCGGTGAAGATGCAGGTGCAGGTTAGTGCCCAGAGCAAGATCCTGAGCGCGACCAGCACGAACATCAGCGAGGGGGGCATGGCACTGTTGCTGCGGGAAGCCCTGCCCAAGGGAGCCAAGCCCAGCCTGAAGTTCTGCCTGCCTCATACCGATGTACCGATCGAAGTGGAAGCCGAGGTGGCCTGGGCCGACGGCAAAGGGCTGGCAGGATTCCGCTTTCATGAGGTTCCGAAGGAGATCCAGAATCGGCTCGAGCACTGGCTCGACGCCCGGATTGAAGAAGAGTTCCCGGGAACCAGGGATCGCATGGCGGCATCTGAGAACCTGGCTCCGCGCGGCAACGGCTTCCAGCCTCCGCCCCGCAGCGGAAATTGACGCGTACCAACTCCCACCCCTAAAATCAATCTGCCAATCGCAGTTCCTCGCGATACTCTCAAACTCATGCCCCTTTACGAATATCAGTGCAAGAAGTGCGGTCACCGCTTCGAAAAGATCCAGAAGTTTTCCGACAAGCCGATGAAAAAGTGTCCCGAGTGCGGCGGCCCGGTGGAACAGACCATCTCCGCCCCCGCGGTGCAGTTCAAGGGCTCAGGCTGGTACGTCACCGACTATGCCAAAAAGTCGCAGGCCCCCTCTTCGTCGTCCGATGGCGGCAAGGACTCGAAGGAAAGTAAGAAGGACGAGAAGAAGACGGAGAGCTCTTCCAAGGAAAGCACGAGCAAGAAGGCTGACAAGCACAAGTAGCTGACGCCGCGTCATCCTGCAAAGGCCTCAAGACCGAGCGGCGGCCTTCCCCTGCTTAAGTTGACACTCCCCCGGCTATTTACCCTTTAACTCCCGTTCGAAGTGCTCCTCAATCATGGTAAACAGGTGCACCCTCGCATCTTTACCGGAGATGCTATGCGTCTTATTGGGATAGATCATCAAGCGGAACTGCTTGCCTGCATTGATAAGAGCGCTGATCATTTGGATGCTGTTCTGGAAATGGACATTGTCGTCGCTGGTGCCGTGTACGAGCAGCAGGGCACCATGCAGTTTGTCGGCTGTCCTGGTGACATCCGACTGCTCATAGCCCGCCTTGTCGTCTTTAAGCAGGCCCATGTAGCGTTCGGTGTAAATGGAGTCGTAATTGACCTGATTGGTGACGGGAGCGACCGCCACTCCCGCGCGGAAGCGCTCGGAATGCGTCATGGCGTAGAGCGTCATCGATCCGCCATTGGACCATCCCCAGATCGCGATCCGGTCCTTATCGAGCTGCGGATATTGAGCGAGGAGTTGATCCAAGGCAGAGAGCTGATCCTTCAGTTCCACAGCGCCGAATCCGTGGCGGATGGCGGTCTGGAACTTGCGGTCCCGCCCCGGCGTACCGCGATTGTCCACCGCAAAGATCGCGAAGCCCTTACGCGCCAGAATTTCATCGAAGGCGCTAGGCACGTCTTTTCGCACCATCTGAGCGGCGGGGCCGCCGTAGATGTTGATGATCAGCGGGATCCTGGCGCCTGCGGCGGAATCCGGCGGTAGCAGCAGACGCCCGTAGAGTGTCGTGCCGTCGTCAGCTTTGAACTCCAGATATTGCGGCGCTCGCAGGCCATAGTCCTGGATCTCATCCTTCCCATTCCACACCGGACGGGAGGGCCCGCCCACGGCGCGCAGGGTCATTCGTGGCGAGGCATGCGGGCCGGAATAGAGGTCGGTGTAATGCTTGCCGTCGTCGCTGAAGTCGGCGCGGTGTTCTCCTTCTTCACTGGTAAGCGCCTTGAAATCGGATGCGTCCAGCTTGACGGAAAAAATCTGCGTTTGCCGCGGGTCATCTTTGTTCGCCGCCAGGAACACGATCCCGCTGCTTTCGTCGGCTCCCAGAATTCCTGTGACCTCGTAGTCGCCCTTTTCGAGCTGCCGCTCCAGCTTCGCCTCGGCCAACATGGGATTTTGTTTGTCGAAGCTATAGAGATAAACATGCATGTTCCCATCGCGCCAGCTCGGCCACAGGAACTGCGCGCTGGATTTGAGGAAGCGGACCTCCACCTGATCGAAGCTCATCCAGGCCCCCGGAGTTGCCTCGGTGAGCATAAGGCGCGACTTGCCCGACTTCGCATCCACGAAATACAAGTCCATCTTGTCTTCGGTGCGGTTCAGCACTTCGGCCCAAATGATGCCATCCCGCACCCAGCCGAACCGCGGGATGTAAGTCTCGGGATCGCTGGTCAAGGCAATCCACCTGACCTTACCCCTTTCGGCATCCACGACGCCCAGTTTCACCACCGGATTGGGATCGCCCACCTTGGGGTACTTTTGTTGATCGACCAGGGGATGGGTGGGTATCCAATCGGTGATGGGATAGGTCGGCACCTTCGTCTCGTCCATGTGCAGGAAGACGATGTCTTTACTGTCAGGCGACCAGAAGTAATTGCTGCGGACGGCCAACTCTTCCGCATATACCCAGTCGATATCCCCGTTCAGCAGGTCGTCACCGTTATCCCTGGTAAGCTGCTTCTCGTCATTGCTCTTCACGTTGCGAACGTAGAGATTGTGCTTGCGAACGTAAGCCACGCGGTTGCCGTCGGGAGAAAACTGCGGATAGCCGCTGGGATCAGGCGCGGAGGTGAACTGCACCGCGGTCTGGCTGCCCAGGTCGTAGAGCCAAAGCTGCCCCTGCGAATCGAACAGCAGATGCTTCGAGTCGGGAGCCCAGATATAGGCCGCCACGTGATAGCGCGTCAGCCGTTCCTTTTCGCGCTCGTTCTTGACCTTATTCACGTCGGGATCGAGCGAGGCCAACTTCGCCGCGCTGACCAGGATCTTCTTCTCGCCGGTCGCGGTGTCCACGTACCACAACTCCCCCTTTTCTCCCTTTTCATCGCGCTGCACGAAGGAAAGCTTCGCTCCGTCCGGACTCCACTCCGTCGTTTCCGGCCCTCGCCCGGACAAGCCTCCAGGCTGGAACAGGGCTTCGATGGTCAAGGGCTGGCTGGGAGTGTTTTGGGCGCCGGCTGAACTGGGAACAAAGGCGCAAAGCAATGCCGGTAAGCAGAGACATGCAAGGGAGCGAACCGTTCTTTTCAAGCGGACCTCACGAGCTGAAGTGACGAACCAGAGCAGGCGAACGAAAGAGTGTACACCCACAACAAAAGTCACGTGGCGCCGGACGCATTCGTCCGGCCCGCGAAGCGCAGCGAGTGATTTGCGGCGGGCACCTATAGATACCGCAGCCACCAATCGTTTTTCTGAGCCTTGAAATCCGCGAACCACCGGCAGGCGAAATAGAGCAGCACGATGGCGATCGCCCAAACGAGGTAAAGAAGCCCAAGACTCCAAACATAGCCTTCCGGTGGCTCCGGGTTCCCCATCGGGTGGTTGGCAAAGAGCCAGGGGCTGACAAAGCCGAGCCTGATCTTCGATACGACCACCGCAAGCGCGTGGATCAAGGGAATGTGCAGCATGTAGTAGAAGAAGGGCACGCGTCCGAAGACTGTGATCCAGCGGGCCACGCCGCCGGTCAGGCCCTCCAGGAGCGGAACGAGAGTAATAATCGGGCCGAGAGTCATCAACAGAAATGCAAGCGACGCCGGATACTTGGTCGTGTTCAGGAACGACAGCAGGGCGGGAAGAGAGTGGGGGTTCTGCCCGGGGGAATGCCACGGACGCGGATCTCCATAGAGGTTGAATCCCCGCAGAACCAGGAAGAGCGCGATGGCTGAAAGGCCGATCGCCAGGCCGAGTCTCATTCGTTGCCGCCGGTCGACGGTCAGGACCTTGCCGAAGGCATATCCCGCGGCCATGACACCGATCCAGGGCACGATGGAGTAAAGCACAATGAGGTTGGGCCCGTCAGGCGCGAACTGGATGGGTCCCGCGAAAAAGCCTACATAGAAGATCTTCCACGCCCCAGACCAACGGCTGTGATCGAGACCGGCCAATAACTGGCCCATGTGCGGGTCCATCAAGTTGTGCGCGGCCATGAGAACGACCCCGAAAGCTCCGGCTACGGCGAGGGGCAGCTTCACCAGACCCGCCATAAGGATCATGCAGCATCCGATCACCCAGATGACCCCAGCCATCTCGTAATGCCGGAAATCGAAATTGAAGGTCCAAGCCAGCCGCAGCAACGTGAGTTCCAGCACGATGAGCCAGACGCCGCGGATCAGCAGATATCGTGACACGTCGGCGTGATGGCGGCGGTAGAGAAAGATGCTGGTGCCGGCAAGGAAGATGAAGGCGGGCGCGCAGAAATGCGTGACCCAGCGGGTGAAGAAGACGCCGGGCGCAGGCCCGCCGGCAGGCAAGCCCGAAAACACTCTTACATGATCGATCGCCATCAGGATCATTACTGATCCCCGAATCAGGTCGATGGATGCGATGCGCGATTTCGCTGCCGTGCTCACAACCACCGGTGACGGTGCGGCGGCAAGACTCATGATTTTGCTCCGGCACGCAGGAGCTCTTCCGAGGACGCGCCTGCGGCAAATTCACTCATGTTTCGACGCATTCAGCGCGGAATTGTAAACCGCACGCAAGCCTTTCATCTCCGGCTACCTCAATGAAACGAGCGGAAAGAGTGTACTCTCAGGGTGCCGAGGCGGCCTCGGCTATAATGGCGCGCGATGTCCCTGGCCAATGGCACGATGATCGGGCCTTATGAGATCCAGTCGCCTCTCGGCGCCGGAGGGATGGGAGAAGTCTATCGCGCGCGCGACTCCCGGCTGGACCGCACCGTGGCGGTGAAGGTCCTTCCTTCTTCGTTCGCCTCCGATCCGGACCGCCTGCGCCGATTCGAGCAGGAGGCGCGTTCGGTCGCCGCCCTCAACCATCCCAACATCCTCTCCGTGCACGACATTGGAACGCACGAGGGCACGCCCTACATGGTTTGCGAGTTGCTGGAGGGCGAGACTCTGCGCCAGCGCATGCAGGGCGCAGCGCTGTCGAATCGCAAAGCTATCGAATACGCGACGCAGGTTGCGAACGGCCTGGCTGCGGCACACGAGAAGGGCATTATCCACCGCGATCTGAAGCCAGAAAATATTTTTCTGACCAGAGACGGGCGGATTAAGATCCTCGATTTCGGGCTGGCAAAGATTGCGCGCGGGACGGGAACCAGTTCGGCCCAGACGCTCACGGCGGTGGACGTCGCGCTCACCGAGGCGGGCCAGGTACTGGGCACGGCCGGCTACATGTCGCCCGAGCAGGTGCGGGGCCAGCCGGTCGATTCTCGTTCTGACATCTTCAGCTTCGGCTCGATTTTCTTTGAAATGCTGAGCGGCAAGCGGGCCTTCACCCGCGACACGGCCGCGGAAACCATGACCGCGATCCTGAAGGAGGATCCGCCGGAACTGACGCGGCTCAACCAGAATATTTCGCCGGCGCTGGAAAGAATTGCGCGGCATTGCCTGGAGAAGAATCCCGAACAGCGTTTCCAGTCAGCGCGCGATCTCGCCTTCGATCTGGAAGCGCTGTCCCAATACTCGGGATCCTCGGCCGGAGCCGTCGCCCAGCCGACGCCCGTCCAGCGGCTGCGCCGGTTTCAACTGCCCATCGCCATCGCGCTGCTGGCGATCACCGCCGGTCTCGGCTATTTTCTCGGTCATGGAGCCAAGCCCTCCTCGCAGGTGACATATCACCAACTCACCTTCCGCAAGGGAACGGTGCTGAGCGCGCGCTTCGCTCCCGACAACCGCACGGTCATCTACAGCGCTGCCTGGGGCGGAAGCGATCCGGAACTCTTCTCTACGCGTCAAGACAGCATCGAGTCGCGGCCGGTTGGATTGCGGCAGGTGGACCTGCTTGGCATTTCTTCTCAGGGCGAAATGGCGGTATCGCTCAGGCTTCGCCTGCTGGCGGGATTCTTCGGCACTCAGGGTACGCTGGGGCGGACTCCGCTCACCGGCGGCACGGCCCCCCGCGAGGTGCTCGAGGACGTGGAATGGTCCGACTGGTCGCCCGACGGCTCGGCATTGCTGGTAGTGCGAAAGGTCGAGGACCAGGAACAGGTCGAGTACCCCATAGGCAAGGTAATCTACAAACTTCCGGCGCCCGGCTGGATCAGCCAGCCTCGTATTTCGCGGGATGGCAAACGAATCGCCTTCTGCCGCCACTTTGCCCGGGGGGACGACCGCGGTTCGGTCGCGGTGATGAATTCCGACGGAAGCGATCCGAAGTTCTTTGGAGACTTCGCGAGCCTGTATGGCCTTGCCTGGTCGCCCGGCGACGACGAAATCTGGTTCACTGCCGATCCCGCGACCAGTACCATTGCCCGGCGCCTGATGGCGGTCACTCTCTCTGGCAAGTTCCGCCTTCTGGCTGCCGCTCCCGGGGACCTCACCGTGTACGATGTCTCTCCTGACGGGACCACGATCATCGCCGTTGACGATCGTGAACGCAAAATCTTTTTCTCGGACCCAAAGAACAGTGCGGACCGGGAACTGACCTGGCTCGACCGCGCGGTCCTGGTCGCCATCTCTCCGGATGGCAAACAAGTCCTCTTTCATGAAGGGGGAAAGGGCGGCGGCTCCCTGGGAACCCTGTTCCTGCGGAAGACCGATGGTTCTGCCGCCGTGCGCTTGGGCGACGGTTATGGAGTTGCGCTTTCTCCCAATCAAAAATGGGTGCTGGCGCTGACGCCGACGAACCCCGTAAAGCTGTGGGTCATTCCCACCGGAGCAGGCGAAACCCTGCAATTGAAGCCTCCCGGCCTTGAAAACATACAGCTCCAGGGATTCGCGGCTGACAGCCGCCGCATTGTGCTCACAGGCAACGAGCCGGGCCACCCTGCGCGCGAGTATCTGTTCGATCCGGCGAACGGCAAATTGCAGCCGCTCGCTCCCGAGGGTGTGCGCGGGATGGTCACGTCCGACGGAAAATATCTTGCGGTGCGGGCAAACGATGGTGGCGGGCAACTCATGCCGCTCGATTCCCCATCCACGGCCATCCCGGTGAAGGGACTTCAGCAGCAGGACAGGCCCATCCAGCTCAGCGCAGACGGCAAGACAGTTCTCGTCACCAATTACAATGGCATGACTGCGCCCATCTATCGCGTACGCGTGGACACGGGCCAGCGCCAGCTGGTCCGGACGCTGGAAATGAAGGATCCTACCGGCGGGTTTGGGATCACGCGAGTGGTGGCAACCCCCGATGGCCAGTATTTCGCCTATAACACCTTGCGCCAGCTTTCCGAGCTCTACCTGCTGCAGGGGCTGAAGTAGCCGCTCGCCCACGCTGGACAAAGGCGCAATGCGGGGCTTTTTCGGCTGTCCGCGCGTGCTAAAATCAATGCAGTTTCACCATCAATGCTTCCTGAAATCGAGAATCTTCTGAAACTGCAGGATGCGGACAAGGAAATCCGCCGCCTGCAGGACGAAGTCGCCGAGCTTCCCAGACGCGTCGCCGCGATCGAGCAGAAACTCGCCGGAACCAAGGCCCAGCTGGACAAGGCGCAGACCGCCATCAAGGCCGACGAAGCTTCCCGCCGCAAATACGAGGCCAACATCACTGAGCTGCGCGGCAAAATTTCCAAGTACCGCGACCAGTCGCTGGATGTAAAAACCAACGAGCAGTACAAAGCGCTGTTGCACGAGATCCAGTTCGCTGAGAAAGAAATCGCCGCGAACGAGGACAAGATTCTGGAGTTGATGGTCAACGCGGACGCTCGCGACAAGGAAGTCAAGATCGCGCAGGCCGAGCTGAAAGAAGAGACGGCAGAGATCGAGAAAGAGAAAGAGCAGGCCCGTAAGCGCACCGCCGAAGACGAGAAGCTTCTGGCGGAATGGCGCGGCAAACGCGACCAGCTGCGCTCCGGCGTCGCCGAGAATCTGCTCCGACACTACGAGCGCGTTTCCAAGTTCCGGGGCAGCGGCATCGCCGAGGTCCGCGATCACAAGTGCATGGGCTGCCAGGTAATGTTGCGGCCGCAGACTTACAACGAAGTGCGCTCCGGCAAGGAGACCGTGGTCTGCGATTCGTGCCAGCGGGTGCTGTATTTCAATCCCGCGGAAGAACTGGCCGACCAGAAGCCCACGCTGCATCGCCCCAAGCGCCATCATCCCAAGATCGACGCCCCGCAAGCCTGGTACTATCGCCCCGAATTTGCCGGTGACGGCGAAGTCTTCCTTTGCCTCACCAATGTCAGGGGCCAGGCCAGCCGCCGTGTGTATGACGTGCACACTGGACGCCTGATGGGCGATATCCTGTTCCGCGAAGGCGATTACCGCCAGGCTTTCCCCGAAGACATCAACGGAGCCACGCGCCTCAACGGCTTGTGGAGTGAAGACGACCTGGATGCATTCGGTACGGAACTCCCGATGGTCGTTCTGGATTCTCTCAATGCCGACCTGGACCTTGCCCGCCACGAAGCGGCTTCGCACACCAAGCCCAGCGTTCCTGCCGAACAAGCCGCTAGCTGACTGGTGTTCCCCTCGGGACAAGTGCCTGGGCTCTGGAGATCGCGCGTAGCTCGGCGGTGCCGTCCTTTTGTTCCGGCATCGTTCTGGGGATTTGAGGTGCCGCCGATTTTACGCCACCTATTCCCGATGCTCTCTGGCACTCTGGGTCAGTTGACCATCTCTCGATTTACTCCTTGGTAGACACGAGCACCGAGTGGGGCGACGGCGGCATCGGATGAAATTCGTGCCGTGAAAAGCCGGCGCGGTTGAGCATATTTTCAAGTTCGGAGCGCGTATATGCGTCGCCGGCAGGCGTCTCGGCCAGCATGATCAGGGCGAACGCCGCAGGCATTGGCGGACTAACCCTGTCTTCGTTGGGCACAAATTCCAGAGTGGCTACCTTCCCGCCCGGATTCAGGGCACGATGCAGCTTTTTCAGCAGTTGTTCATTCGTGGGCGCGTCAAAGTGATGCACGAAATTCGGAACTAGAATCAAGTCGTACCCCGTTCCGATGTCCACATCAAAGATGCTGCCGGCAAGGGTCTTGTAGCGGTCCGCAACATCGAACTTCTTTGCGTTTTCCCGGGCTACTTCCAGCACATTGTTCCAGTCTACGGCGGTGACTTCCGCTTTTGGATTGGCGCGAAGCACCGCTATTCCGAATAGCCCATGCCCGGCCGCAATGTCCAGGACCTTCAGTGACCGAATCTCCTTGCCAACGACAATTCCCGCCAGCCCTTGAGACGCCATCATCATCATGGGGGCCATGGAGCGCGCAAACTCGACCCACACCGGTGACTCGGGGGCGTGGGCATAGGTCTTTTGGCAGCCTCCGTTTCTCACCGAGTTAGTCAGATCACGAAAAGTCTGTCGAATATCGTCCGTAAGCAGGAATTTGGTGCAGGAACCCATGTATGCGGGCGAGTTGCGGTCAAGGAACTTTGCGCTATCGTCGCTCAACGAATACTGGTCGCCGTTCTTTTCGAGGAATCCATTCACTACCAAGAAGTCGCAGAGAATCCGCGCCCCGCGTTCTGCAATACTGCATTGTTTTGCCAACGCCTTCGCAGTAGTGTGTCCTGCGGCGATAACAGTAAATATGTCCAACTCGATTGCGCTGCTGATAGCTTCTGTCAGCTGGAATCCATTAATGGCCTGAAACAGGCGGAATGGCGAAACTTCCGAGCGCGGTTGCACCGGAGTTGTCGGAGTCGATGTCATATTCACCTCTTCAAGACTTTTAGAGGATGGTCAGTATATAGCTGTGTCAGGGGTCACGCCAACGGCAGGCTTTCTGCTGCCTGTGAGATTGGGCTTGACCGACCAGGACCGCCCTCAGCGCTCTCCTGACCCTCCGAGCGCACGCCCCGTCCCCGCATCTCCAAGCGGCACCCGCAGGCATTACCATGTCCCCATGCCCCCGAGCTCCGAGCAATCTGCAGTTCCCAAAGTCAAAGTCTCGCCCCGCGGCGCAACCCGGCTTAAGTCCGGCCACGTCTGGGTCTATCGCTCCGAGGTCCTTTCCGGTGATGGCGTCCCACCCGGCTCTCTGGTTGCTGTGACTGACCAGCGCGGCAAGCCGCTGGGCACCGCGCTCTACTCCAGCAGTTCACAGATTGCGATCCGGCTGATCTCCCCCGACGCCGTCCGGGACTTGCACGCCTTGCTCCGCGAGCGCATCGCTAACGCGATCGCCTATCGAGAGACTCTGGTCCATGGCAGCGACGCGTACCGGATCATCTTCAGCGAGGGGGATTTTCTTCCCGGACTCATCGTCGACCGCTACAACGACGTGCTCTCCCTGCAGATTCTCACGCAGGCGATGGATGCCAACCCTGTCCGCGAAACTGTCATCTCTCAGTTAAGCCAGCAACTGGATCCCGCCTCCATCGTGGAGCGCGTCGATCCTCGCGTCCGAGAACTTGAAGCTCTCCCGCCTCGCGCCTCCGGCCTCCTTCGCGGAGAGAAGATCGCAACCACCCTTATGATGAATGGCGTCCGCTTCCATTTCGAGGCTCTCGAAGGCCAGAAGACCGGAGCCTTTCTCGACCAGCGCGAGAACTATGCTGCGGCTGCCAGCTACGCACGAGGGGAAGGGCTCGACGTATTCTGCTACCAGGGAGGCTTCGCGCTGCATCTCGCCGCGCGCTGCACCCGGGTCACCGGGGTTGACAGTTCCCGCCCGGCGCTGGAAGTTGCCGATCAGAATGCCGCGCTCAATGGCCTGGAGATCGAATGGATCGAGGCCAACGCCTTCGACCTGCTGAAAGACTACTCTGCTTCGAACCGGCGTTACGACACCATCGTGCTCGACCCTCCTGCCTTCGCCAAGACCAGGCGAGACCTCGATTCCGCCTTGCGCGGTTATAAGGAACTCAACCTGCGAGCCTTGAAGATGCTCCGTCCCGGCGGCATTCTTGTAACCTGCAGCTGTTCCTACCATGTCGGCCAGTCCGGCTTTCTGGAAATGCTGGGCGCGGCCGCCCTGGATGCCCACCGCAAGCTCCGGCTGGTGGAGGTCCGGGGGCAGGCTAAAGATCACCCAGTGCTGCTGAATATCCCGGAAACCGCCTACCTGAAGTGCGTTGTAGCTTCCGTAAGTTAAAGAAAACAGTTTAAATTTACTACTTGACAGTAACACGCTCAACTTTTATGATTCTTTCACGCTAATGATGCGTCTATAAGTGGTGACCGCAGCCCGAAGCAGGTGCCAGGGCCGGTCGAAAACACAACCAGTTCTGATCCAGACCAATCTCTGAAGGAGGATTTAGTCATGACCGTATTAACCCGATGGGAGCCGTTCCGTGAATTTGCCACGCTGCAGGACCGCATGAACCGTCTGTTCCGCGAGTCCTACAATGATGCCGGCCGGGATGAGTCGCTCACCACTTCCAACTTTGCCCCTGCCGTGGACGTCTACGAGGACGAGCACCAGGTCACATTGAAGATTGAAGTGCCCGGAATCGACGAGAAGGACATCGATGTTCGGGTGGAGAACAACACCCTGACGGTGCAGGGCGAGCGCAAGATTGAGAAGGAAGAGAAGGAAGAGAACTATCGCCGCGTGGAGCGTCAGTACGGCAGCTTCACCCGCACCTTCACTCTGCCCCAGACCGTGGACGCCGAGAAGGTAGCGGCGGATTACGATAAAGGCGTGCTGAAGATCAGGTTGCCGAAAAAGGCGGAAGCCAAGCCCAAGCAGATCAAGGTGAACGTCGGCTCCGGAAAGAGCGGCGAGCGCACCCTTGAAGGCAAAGGCCCCGGCAAGGCCGCCTGACCAGCTTGTGTAGGGGCGGACGCCATCGTCCGCCCCGCGAAGGCGAAGCCGAGCTGTACAGCTGTAAAACCCTGATCCGCAACAGATGCAGGTGATCCCCCAGCAGAAGCGGCGTGATGCGCAGCAAGAGCAGCGCAGGCTGAGCAAAACTCGGGCTAAGCTGGGCTGAGTAACCGTGAAAGAGCGGTGCTTTAGCGCCGCGATAAGAGGTCATACAGCACGCGGGCTTTAGCCCCCGAAAACGGGAGGCGGCAGAGGTGACCGCCTCCTGATTTTGTTTCGAGCTTACCTTGGCAGTCGGCCACCGTTAGCCGACAATGGGTCTGAAAGCGACTCTCGAAGCCATTAACCGGATGCAGGCAGAAGATGTAATTCGACTCTACGCCATACCTGGAAGGAGCGAAATGAGCAAGCCCAAGTTGCGAACGCGCCTGGCGTCGCTCAGCTTTACC
The DNA here is from genome assembly GCA_035651855.1 of Candidatus Sulfotelmatobacter sp. Classification (GTDB taxonomy): domain Bacteria; phylum Acidobacteriota; class Terriglobia; order Terriglobales; family Acidobacteriaceae; genus Sulfotelmatobacter. The sequence continues at coordinate 22,330 of DASREX010000091.1, read as the reverse complement.
GAGAAAGTTAAGACCCTGGAAAAACTCCGCGACCGCAGCGAGAAGATCGCCGCCAGCGGGCTGCGGCGAAAGCGGGGGCTTAATAAGACCAGCTCGTGAGTGACTCTGGGAGCGCCTCGTGAGTCAGCTAAAAGCATTGCTTTCGTCCTGTCGCGCTGCTGCTTTGCATCACATCCGAAGAAGGAACGAAAAGTAACAGGAGTTATAGTCATGCCCATCCGTTGGGACAAATTTACCGTGAAAGCGCAGGAGGCTGTCCAGCGCGCCAGCCAGCTCGCCTCCGAGCACGGCAATCCGGAGCTGCAGCCCATTCATTTGCTGGCCTCGCTGCTGGAAGACAAGGAGAACATCGTTCCGCCGGTGCTGGAGAAGATCGGTATTGGCCCGCAAGCCGTTCTGAGCGACGTCTACAGCCAGATTGAGAAGCTGCCCAAAGTGTCGGGCCAGGCGGCCCAACCCGGTCTGTCGAATGAAGCCAGCAACCTGCTGGAGCAGGCCTTTAAAGAGGCTGCCAATTTCAAGGACGAATACGTTTCCACCGAGCACCTGCTGCTGGCCATCACGCATTTGAAGCGGGACACAGCCCAGCAGCTTCTGGCGCAGCGCGGCGCGACCCACGACGCGATTCTGAAAGCGCTGACCGTAGTGCGCGGTTCGCAGAAGGTGACAGACCAGAATCCGGAAGCGAAGTACCAGGCACTGGAGCGCTACGCGCGGGACCTGACCGAACAGGCGCGCCGCGGCAAGCTCGATCCAGTCATCGGACGCGACGAAGAAATCCGCCGCGTGGTGCAGGTGCTATCGCGCCGCACCAAGAACAATCCCGTGCTCATTGGCGAACCGGGCGTGGGCAAGACGGCGATCGTCGAAGGCCTGGCGCAGCGCATCATCTCCGGCGATGTTCCCGAGGCCCTGAAAAATAAGCGGGTGGTGGCGCTCGACCTGGGATCGATGCTGGCGGGGGCGAAGTATCGCGGCGAATTCGAAGACCGCCTCAAAGCAGTTCTGAAGGAAATCGAGGACTCGCAGGGGCAGATCATCCTGTTCATCGACGAGCTGCACACTCTGGTGGGCGCAGGCGCGGCTGAAGGGGCGATCGATGCTTCCAACATGTTGAAGCCGGCGCTGGCCCGCGGAGAATTGCGCGCGATCGGCGCGACTACGCTGAATGAATACCGCAAGTACATCGAGAAGGATGCTGCCCTGGAGCGCCGCTTCCAGATCGTGTTTGTGGGAGAACCGAACGTCGAGGATACGATCTCGATTCTGCGGGGCCTGAAAGAGAAGTACGAAGTGCATCACGGCGTGCGCATAAAGGATTCGGCCATCGTGGCCGCCGCGACCCTCTCGCACCGCTACATCTCCGACCGCTTTCTGCCGGACAAGGCGATCGATCTCATCGACGAAGCGGCGGCTTCCCTGCGCATCCAGATCGATTCGCTGCCGACCGATATCGATCAGCTGGAGCGCAAGGCGACGCAGCTTGAAATCGAGAAACAGGCGCTGAAGAAGGAAGACGATCCGAACTCGCGCGAGCGCCTGGGAATCATCGAGAAAGAACTGGCGGGGATCCGCGAGCAGTCGAACGCGCTGAAGGCTAACTGGAAAAAGGAAAAGGATCTGATCGCCCGCGCGCGCGAGCTCAAGGAGAAGATTGACCGGCTCAAGACCGACGAGCAGGCGGCAGTGCGCAAGGGCGACTACAACCGCGCCTCAGAGATCCAATACGGGGAGATTCCGCGGCTGCAAGGCGAACTGGGACAGCTCACGTCCGCCATGGACGGCAAGTCCGGACCGCGCATGTTGAAAGAGGAAGTCGACGAAGAAGATGTGGCCGGTATCGTGTCCAAGTGGACAGGAATTCCCGTCTCCAAGATGCTCGAAGGCGAGGTCAAAAAGCTGGTCAACATGGAAGATCGGCTGCGCAACCGGGTCGTGGGGCAGAATCCTGCGCTGGAGCGGGTTGCCAACGCGATCCGCCGCTCGCGGGCCGGATTAAGCGATCCCAAGCGGCCCATCGGCTCCTTCATCTTCCTTGGCCCCACCGGCGTGGGCAAGACCGAACTGGCGCGCGCCCTGGCTGAATTCCTCTTCGACGACGAGCATGCCATGCTGCGCATCGACATGTCCGAATACATGGAGAAGCACTCCGTGGCCCGCCTGATCGGCGCCCCTCCGGGATACGTGGGCTACGAGGAAGGCGGACAGCTTACCGAGCAAGTGCGCCGCCGTCCCTATGCCGTCGTGCTCTTCGACGAGATAGAAAAGGCGCATCCCGACGTGTTCAACGTTCTACTGCAGATCATGGATGACGGTCGGCTGACCGACGGCAAAGGCCGCGTGGTCGATTTCAAGAACACCATCATTATCATGACGTCGAACATCGGATCGCAGTTTTTGCAGGCCGAGGGGCTTAAGACGGACCGCGACTTCGAGGAAGCAGCAAAGCAGGTCCAGAACCTGCTGCACACGCACTTCAAGCCCGAGTTTCTGAACCGCGTGGACGACATCATCGTCTTCCGCCCGCTGGGCAAGGAGCAGCTGGTGAAGATCATCGAACTGCGGCTGGAGGACGTGCGGCGGCTGCTGGCGGACCGCAAGATCTCACTCGAGCTCACGGACGCCGCCAAAGACCTGCTGTTCACCGAGGGCTACGATCCGAACTTCGGCGCGCGTCCTTTGAAGCGCGCCATCCAGAAACTGATTCAGGATCCGCTGGCGCTGAAGATCCTCGACGGCGAGGTGCTGCATGGCGATCACGTCGTGGTCGATGCCGATCAAAAGGCGGGCAGGATGAAGTTCGAGATCAGCCAGCGAGTGGGGCAAAAAGCACCTGCCAAGCCCCGATAACTCTGAGCTCACCGCTGAGGACGGAGGAGCATATCTCCCTGTCCTCGGCGTGAGTACGGTCAGCCCTTGCGCTCCGGAAGCATTTGAGTATGATGTTTCCCGCGAGGCGCACTGATGACAAACAAGCTTTTTCTGCTCGTCTCACTCGTCGTTTCCCTCATTCCCTTATCGATGGCACAAGCTCCCATGAAATGGAAAATCCACGATCCCAACCGCCCAAACCCGCCGATCATTACTCCGGGAACCGCGAGCACGCAAGACACACCGGGAATTCCTCCTTCCGATGCCGTCGTGCTGTTTGACGGAAAAGATCTGTCGAAGTGGGTGGACAAGGACGGCAAACCTGCCGGTTGGAAGGTAGAAAACGGCTACATGGAGGTCGTCGCCAAGACCGGCAACATTTCCACGCGTGATTCGTTTGGCGATTGCCAGCTGCATGTGGAGTTTTCCGAACCGACTCCGGCTCACGGAGAGAGCCAGGAGCGCGGCAACAGCGGCGTCTTTCTAATGAGCACGTACGAGATCCAGGTACTCGACTCCTACGAGAACAAAACTTATGCCGATGGGCAGGCGGGAGCGGTATACGGACAATATCCGCCGCTGGTGAACGCTTCGCGACCTCCGGGGCAGTGGCAGACCTACGACGTCATCTTCCATGGCCCGCGATTCGTGAATGGCAAGTTGCAGCATCCGGCTCGCGTTACCCTGCTGCACAATGGCGTGCTGGTGCAGGACACTGTGGAACTCACCGGGCCGACGGCCCATGGCGAGCGCCCTCCTTACAAGGCCGGGCCTGCCAGGATGCCGCTGCAGTTGCAGGATCACGGCGATCCCCTACGCTATCGCAATATCTGGATTCGGGAACTGCACGAAGAGTAAGTGCCCCGGAGGTCCCACAGCTTCACGGAGTCAAGCTCTGTGCAACTGTGGGTACCTCTGTCGCGGGCTTTTTACGCCAGATCAAAGAGCAGGACTTCGGCGTCTTGCACGCCTTTGATCGCCAGCTTGCTCTCATCGCTGATCGCCGCTCCATCTCCCTGACCTAACTTCATCCCATTCAGTTCGACTGCGCCGCGGGCGACTTGCAGCCAAGCGTGACGTCCCGGGGCCATGTCGTGCGTCACTTGTTCTCCTGGCTCGAGCAGCGTGACGAAGAGCTTCGCGTCCTGGTTGATCTTCACCGAGCCCTGACCGGCATCGCGCGATGCGATCACGCGCAGCTGGCCTCGCTTCTCCGCTTCGGGAAAACTCTTCTGCTCGTAGCTGGGCGGAAGCGACCCCTTTTCGGGAACAATCCAGATCTGCAGCAGGTGCACCGGCTCGGTGGTGGAGGGGTTGAATTCGCTGTGGCGAATACCGCTGCCCGCCCTCATGCGCTGTCCATCGCCGGGAAGGATCACCGAACCGGTCCCCAGGCTGTCTTTGTGTTCGAGCTTGCCTTCGAGGACGTACGTGATGATTTCCATGTCGCGGTGCGGATGCGTAGGAAATCCAGTATTAGGCGCGACCCAGTCTTCGTTGATCACGCGCAGGGAACGGAATCCCATCCACTTGGGATCCCAGTAATCGTTGAAGCTGAAGGTGTGGTGAGTTTTAAGCCAACCGTGGTTTCCTCCACCCCGTTCATTGGCCGGACGAATTTGAATCATGCCGTGCTCCGATCTCCCGATATGTTATTTAACTGATAAACATTAGATGCGGGAAGAGAGCGGAAGGCGCAGAGGCGGCCGAGGGGCGATTTTGTGCCCCGATTTGGCAGATGCAGGCTTCAAGGGGCGGATTCTAGCCGGGCAGAAACGCCCATGTTCTCCGGTGGCTTCGCTCAAATCAGGGAAATACGCGGGAGTTTGTCTAAAGTCACACAGACACGGACCGGGATGGCGCGGGACTGGCGACCAAAATCCCGCCAATTCCAGCTCGAACCTTTCGGCGCCACGGCGTCGCCGTGCTGCAGAATGACAGATGCCCGGAAAACTGCGCAAGGTCAGACGTCACACGATCGAGCCCGCACTTGTGGATATCTAGTTACCAATAAGTAATCCTAGCCGCGCTCGTCAGCCCCAGCAGAGGGCAGAAAGCCAAAGCACCGCGGGCTTCCGTAGAAGACGTAACCGTCAGACTGCATTCAAGCTTCACATGCGTGTGGCAGACTAAAAGCATGCATCGGCTGACGCTGGGCAATTTTGAACTCAACATTTTTTCGGATGGGCAATATCCGCTGGATGGCGGCGCGTTCTTCGGCGTGGTGCCCAAGGTGATGTGGTCGAAGAAGGTGACGGCCGACGAACGAAACTACTGTACGGCCGGACTGAACTCGCTGCTGATCCGCACCGGGTCAGAGACCGTGCTGGTCGAAACAGGGATGGGGAACAAGCTGCCGGAGCGCATGCGGAAGTTTTATGGCCAGCCCGCACAGCTGCTCGATAATCTCGCGGCCGGCGGTGTATCCCCCGATGACATTGACATCGTCATCAACTCCCACTTGCACTTCGATCATTGCGGGTGGAACACGATGCGAGACAAAGCGGGAAAGATCGTGCCCACATTTCCGCGGGCAAAGTATTACGCGCCTTGGGGAGAGTGGGAGTACGCGCGGCATCCCAGCGAGCGGGATGCAATCAGCTTCATGTCCGAGAATTATGATCCGCTGGTCGAGAGCGGGAGGATGACATTGCTCAAAGGTGGGGAGCAGATTGTGCCGGGGATCTCAGTAAAGATCTTTCCCGGACATACGGCGCACATGATGGGGATCATCATTCGGGGAAGTCAGAGGCCCCACCCTGTCGCACAGAACGCGACGAGGGTGGGACACCCTCAGGACTCTCTTTCCTGTCCTACTGCTTGTTACATTTCTGATCTCATTCCTACCACCGCGCATATTGATCTCACCTGGGGAATGGGTTTCGATCTGTATCCGCTTCAAACCATTCAGAGCAAAAAGGAGTATTATGCGCAGGCGGTTCCCGAGAAGTGGCTTACCGTGTTTACCCACGATCCGGAGATTCCCTGGGGCTATGTCGAGAAAGATGACGCGGGAAAGATGACCGTGAGGAGGCTTGAATGAAAGCGCAGCGAAGGAAATCCACCAGCGTGATGGCAATTGGTCTGCTGTTACTGGGAGTCTGTAGCGCCATAGCGCAGCAGGCAAAGAGCAAAGCAGATCTGACCGGCCGGTACGAGGGCACGGCGAAAAACAGGGCGGAAGAGGTAATCCCAGTCACCCTGGATTTGACTGAGAAGGACGGCGCGATCACGGGCACCATCAGTTCATCACACGGCGATTTTGCCATCACCAGCGGTTCGCGGCAGGGGAAAACGGTGACACTGCAGTTCGAGGCTGAGGGCACTGCCGGGACGATTTCCCTGGAGGCAAGCGAGGATAGCCTGGCGGGAACCTGGAGCGCGGGGGACGATGGCGGCCCATTCAACGTCAAGAAATCTGCCGGCGCGCAGAATGGCAAGTCGTAGAGGAATTACCGGAAAGCACCGCGCTCGCACGTGCGTATCTCCGGTTTTTATTGGGCTAGCCTGGCAGTACAGAGCAGGCGGGCTTCGAAGAAATCTTCGACGCGCGACAGGACCTCGGTTGCACTCTTGGACTCGTAGATAGCTTTGCGCAAGGCTGCGCCGCCGGGCACCCCGTGGGTAAACCACGATGCGAACTGCTTCATCTTACCGACCGCATCGGGGAGTTCTTCTTCGATCAGCATCTGGAAGTAGGTCCGAATCATCTGGTAGCGGTCGGCCTCTGTGGGCTGTTCATAAGGGCTCGTGTAGCCCCGGACGCTCGTGTAGCCCCGGACGCCTTCGTCCGGGGTGGCCACAGGCCATGTGGACTGCCCATCGATCAGAGAGGCGGATTCAAAAACTGGCGGGCGGCGCTCGCCCGGGCGGACGAGGGCGTCCGCCCCTACACGGACTTGGGCGGCTGTCCCTCCATCGTTCGTAGAAATCGATGCGCTGTATTGCTCGATCTGGCGGAAGATCCAGGGATTGGAGGGGGCCATGCGGCCGATCATGACCGCATCGCATCCAGTTTGCGTCACCATGGCGCAGGCGTCTTCGGGCGAGCGGATATCTCCGTTGCCGATTACCGGAATCCTCACGGCGTCTTTCACTGCGGCAATCCACTCCCAGCGGGCGGCTCCGCTATAGCCTTGTTCCCGCGTACGGGCGTGAAGGGCCACCGCGGCCAGGCCGCATTGTTCGGCCATGCGGGCCAGTTGCACGCAGACGATTTCCTCGTCGTTCCACCCCGCGCGGAATTTAACCGTGAAGGGAATCTGTACCGCGGAACGCACCGCCTCAAAGATCTTGCCAATTGCAGGGAGATCGCGCAGGAGGCCAGAGCCGCCATTGCACTTCACCACTTTCTTGGCGGGACATCCGAGATTGAGATCGACCAGATCGAAGCCTAAGCCTTCGACCATCCGGGCGGCTTCCGCCATTACCCTGGGATCGCTTCCGAAAAGCTGGGCGGAAATGGGGTGCTCGTCTTCATAAAAGTGAAGATAGCGCTTGGCCTTCTGATCCTTCTTGCGCAGCACGCCGTCGGCGGAGGTGAACTCCGTCATGATGAGCCCGCATCCGCCGAGATTGCGGATGAAGCGGCGGAACACGGTGTCGGTCACTCCGGCCATTGGAGCCAGGACAGTGGCGGGGCGGATCTTGACTGTGCCGATCTGGAGGGCTGCGGGGACGGGTTGCAGACTCGCTTCAGCGCGGGGAGCCGCGTCAGGCAGTCCGGAGTTGTCCCAGAATTTGCGCATATCTTTGCCCCGGCTTTAACTGCGGAGAAACATGGTCAAAGTCCCCACCATCCCGCACAAAGCGCGAGAAGGGTGGGGGGCACCCTGAATTCATTTTATTAGAGATTCACGCAAAAGCCCTCGCTTTCGCGAGGGCCTGATTTTCTCTGGATCCAAACAATGTGTAGCTTACTTCTTCGCGGTCTCGGCCTTGGCGTACTTGCGGCGGAAGCGCTCGACCCGGCCGGCGGTGTCCATCAACTTCTGCTTGCCGGTGAAGAAGGGGTGGCAGTTCGAGCAGATTTCAACCCCGATATCGCCCTTATGGGTCGAACGGGTCATAAAGGTATTGCCGCACGCGCAATGCACACGTACTTCGTGATAAGAAGGATGGATAGCTGCTTTCATTGGGGTCCTAACCTCGGTTCAGATCATTAGATTCTACCGGATTTCCGCAGGATTCAGCAAACCGCGGAGCGGCAGCCTCGGACATCGGTCAGCAATGAGCAATGACCTGTGGACAGTGAGCCAAGCCAAGGTCAAAGCAGTTCCTCACCGCTAATTGCTCACCGCTCATTGCTCATTGCTCATTGCTAAAACCGGAACAAGTAACTGATCTTCACGAAGAACTGGCGGCTATCGTTGATGTAGCCGCGAGCCGTGTTGCTGACGTAACCGGGGGTGCCGCTAAGTGCCGGGACTACACTCAGATTCTGCAGGTCGCTGTTGTAGCCCACGTAGATCGCGGTTCCAGGATGAATGAGGTAGGTGACGAGGAAATCGGCATTGAAATGCCTCGACGTCGGCAGGTAAGTGTAGGGCGACCCGATCCCGGGGGTTCCGGCCAGCAGCGCGTTGTATTGGAAGATCACGCGGGCAGAGAGCCGGGGGGTGAACTGCCAGTTCCACTTGCTGCGCAGGATGTGGTCGTTCAAGATGCCGCGGCCCGCGCCCGGAGTCAGCGATTGCACGTACAGATAGGTGCTCTGGTTGGCACGCAGGCGTTCGAAAAGGTAGGTATTTTCGATTTTCAGCGGCTGCATGGGACGAACCACGACGGTCGCCTGCGCCAGATCCTGGCGCGCCAGGTAGGGCCGGCTATAAGGATTCGACGCCGGGTCTCCGGGCAAGGCGACGAAATTGGCGCCGTTCCCCCAGAAGTAGCTGGCGAGAATTGTTGCCTTCTTGAAGTAGCCGGTCTGGAGAACTGCTCCGCTGAAGTGCTCGTGATAATCCTGATTGCGCAGTGGGGTTAATGAACAGAAGCCATAGAAGCAGAAGTCCTGGGGACGGAGACGTTCCCGCATTTCTTCGTACGGGCGGAGGACGATGAGCGTCTGGCCGCGGCCCTGAATCGCCAGATAAGGGACGTAGTCGGTGTCCAGGCGCAGGCCGGTGTGATCGAAGTCGTAGCGGACGTTCAGTGACGGTCCCCAATCGACAACCCAGCCGCGCCGGGGACGGAAACGGTAATCCAGTTCCTGCGTGGTCTCGCGAATGTCAACGCGATTGATGAACCCGGGAATGGAAACGAACCCGGGAGAGATGTCGTTATAAACCCCGTCGTAAGTGAGGTGCAGGCCATCGCGGTGGAGCTGCAGTTTCCCGGCGGGCCCGGCGTAGTGATTATTTCTGGTGTTGCCGACATTGCCCGAACTGAACGGATAATAGTTCGCCTCGCAGTTGTTGGACGAGTAGTTCGGATTGAAAAAATCGCCCAGGATATTGCTGGAGCTGGTGACAGCCTGCCCGTCGAGCGTCCAGTTGGGGCTGAACTTCAGGCGAGTGTCCACGCCGCCGATGCGGTTGTACTCGCCGGTAGTGGGGCATTCCCAGTCGGTATAGAGAGCGCCAACGCTGGACTGCCGGAAGATGTCGCGGCTTACGCGGGCGACGGTGAAATAGGAGCGCAGGCCCGATAACGGGTAGTAGCTCGGGATGGCCAAGCCCGGGCTGCGGTCGTCGGCTGTCATCACGCCGAGCGAGTAGGGACCGTCTTTCCCGGTGAGCCGGATTCCCGCCGAGGGGTCGCCGATGTTGCGGGTAAAGAACAGGTTCATCGGGGTGCGGAAGAAATCTTCGTTCTCCAAAAAAAACGGGCGCTTTTCCGGGAAGTACACTGCGTAGCGCTGGTTGACGGTGATCTGCGGGTCCTCCGATTCCACCTGGCTGAAATCGGGATTGGCAGTCAGGTCGAGCGTGAAGTGATCCTGAAAGACGAACTTCGCGTCCATGCCGGGCTGTCCCTGCACGGTGGCTTTCTGGAAATAAGGATTGCTGAAGTCGCGTGTATCGAGCGCGCGGAAACCCCGCATGACTCCATAGGGGATGAGTTCGATGGCTCGTCCGGGAGAAATTCCTTCCAGGCCGTTGAGAGTTGCTTCCTGCCCCAGCCGTCCCTCGACTGTGTAGGAGATGTGGGGCCAGAAAGAATCCTCGGTTTTACGCGTGATGCCGCGATAAAGAATGATGCCCCATTGCTGCTGTCGATTGGCGGGGAAGCGGAGGCTCTTGAAGGGAATGGCCATCCACACGATGAAACCCCGGCTGGTGACCTTTCCTTTCGAATCCCAGACGGTATCGAAGGATGTATCAAAGTGAGCGCTGGCCTCTTCCTCGCGCGAGGCCTCGGTCCAGATGGCGTCCCACTGCACGCCCAGGGGCGTGGCCTGGAATGCGTAAGCCCGGCGGCGATCGTGGAAGGTATCGAGAATGACCTCGACCTGGTCGTCATCAAAAATGTCCTCGCGCCGCGACAGGCGGGCCCGCACTTTCCGCGGATCATCGAAACAGACGAATACGGCGTAGAAATTCTTCTGGTCATAGCCGAGATAGGCGTCGGTGGGCTCGCTGACCGCTTCGCCGTCATGCGGATTGCGTTGGGTGAAGCCGGTAACCTTCGCCATTCGAAGAGCAATCTCTCCCTGCGGCTGCATGCTCAGGAAGTCGTCCAAGGCGGGTGCGCGTTCCAGACGGGGAATGGAAAGAACGGGAGGAGCAATCTCCGGCCTCGCCGCCGGCTGCACCATGGGATCTTTGACCGGAGGCTCGGGTTCCTGTGCGGACGCGGGCGGGTACTGATTGGAAGGTGCAACCGTCTGCGGAGGTCCGGGGGGAGGGCTGTCCGGGCTCGGCGGGGTTTTCTGGACTGACGACGGCGAACTATTACCGGTAGCGCTCGATTGCTGTGCACTGCCGGGGGAGCTGCCGGCATCCTGCCGGGTTCCGGCAAGCGCACGATACGGCGGCCCCGCCATCGCACATAACGCGAAGAGGGCCGTGAGCTTCCACAGGCGATGGCTGATCCGACCCAGGTCTCGACTCAGACGCACACTCCCGGTTCCTCCGCGACCCCCATTTCGCGGAACTGAGCAAGATACACTATCGCGGGTACAACGAGACAAAAAAGAGTGTTCTGTAGCGAAAACCGGAATTCACTGGGATTACAACTCACGCCAAGAATTCCGGCGTCGCCTCCTTCGATTACCGGTCGCTACATTCAGAAGAATGATGCCGGCTAAAACAGCGAGGCTTGACGGCGATTCGGAGAGATTCCGAAGTGATCGTAGGCTAGCTGCGTCGCCACGCGCCCGCGAGGGGTGCGGTTGAGAAAGCCAATCTGCATGAGGAAGGGTTCGTAGATCTCTTCGATGGCGTCGGGTTCTTCGGCCAGAACGGCAGCCAGGGTGTTCACGCCCACCGGGCCTCCTTGGTACTTTTCGATGATGGTGAGCAGAAGGCGGCGATCGACTTCGTCAAATCCGTACTGGTCAACTTCCAGCATCTGGAGCGAAGCTTTGGCGGTTGGCTCGTCGATTTTTCCCGCGCCGCGGACTTGCGCGTAATCGCGAACCCGCCGCAGGAGGCGGTTGGCGATTCGGGGAGTTCCGCGGGAGCGGCTGGCGATTTCGCGGGCTCCCGCGTCGTCGATCGCGACGCCCAGGATTTCCGCTGAGCGCTCGACGATCACCTGCAGGTCTTCCGGAGTGTAAAACTCCAGGCGCAAGACAATCCCGAAGCGGGCGCGCAGCGGAGCCGAAATCAGTCCGGCGCGGGTAGTCGCGCCGATGAAGGTGAAGGGCTTGACTTCCAGGGTATGGGTTCGCGCCGATGGACCCTGGCCAATGATGATGTCGAGCCGGTAATCTTCCAGCGCGGAGTAGAGCAGTTCTTCCAGCACGGGCTGCAGGCGGTGGATCTCGTCAATAAAGAGGACCTGCTTGTCCTGCAGGTTCGTGATGATGGCGGTCAGATCACCCTTGATCTGCAGCAGGGGCGCCGCCGTGGGCTGGAAGTGCACGCCCAACTCGTTGGCGATGATGTTGGCCAGCGTGGTCTTTCCCAGGCCGGGAGGGCCATACAGGAGCACGTGATCCATGGCTTCGCCCCGGGAACGGGCGGCCTCGATCGCCACCGCTAAATTCTCTTTGACCTTCTTCTGGCCGATGAACTCGGCCAGGCGTTGTGGCCGCAGCTTCAATTCAAAAGAGGAATCGTCTCCCACCGGCGCGGCGGAGACCAGGCGCTCGCGGTTGGGATCGAGATCAGGATTGTTTCTGGCGGCAGCCACTTCTCCGGATAGTAGAACGAAATGCGAAAGCGCGCAATTGCCGCCTGCATTGCCGGGATTTGCGTGAAGGGGCCTTGCTGCCGGCGAATTCACCCAATCTTCACCTCTTCGAAACCCGCCTTTAACAAAGCCCAGTTAGCGTCTGCAAGTGATTTGACCGGCTCAATGACCGCAGGAACTGGGTTGCAGGTCCGGCCTCGATGACGCCTGCTTCACGAATTTCAACTGGCTCAACAACGATCAGGAGATTCCGCATGAAAAGAATTTTGATGGCGATCGCTCTGCTCGCCGCTTGCACGGGCAACGTCGCCGCTCAGGAAGGCGCGATTCCTACCGGCATCCCTCATCTTGACCACGTTTTTGTCATCATGATGGAGAATCACGGATATGGGGAAATTATCAATAATCCCAACGCGCAGTACATCAACCAATATGCCCGGCAGTCGAACCTGGCAAATAACTACTTCGCGGTGGCGCATCCCAGCCTGACCAACTACCTGGAAGTGGTCGGCGGATCGAACTTCGGAGTGCAGAGCGATAATCCGCCAGACTGGTACAACGGCCAGTGCCAGCCGAACCTCTTCACCGGCATTCCCAATACCGACAATCCTTCCAGCCCGGCAGTTTGCCCCATCCGGGGTCACGGCACGGATGCGGCCACTCCTGCCCTGGATTGCATGAATGAGGTCACAGGACCTCCATGCGAGGTCAATGTCGATGGAAAAGTTTCCTATTCCGCGGTCAGCACAACGCTGGGAATCACCATTGCCGATCAACTGGTGACCGCAGGCAAGTCTTGGAAGAGCTACCAGGAAAATTTGCCGATGACGGGTGCGCGGCGAGTGAATTACAGCGATGGAAACTTCACCAATAACACCAATTTCGCGGCATTCAAGCCGCAATTAGACCCTCCACTCAACAGCGGCGAGATCGTGCAACTCTATGCCGCGAAGCACAACCCTTTCGTCTATTTTCAGAATGTGCAACTAAGCACGACGCCGGGCTTACGCATGACCAACGTGGTCGGCTTTGACGGGGCAGGCGGCCTGTGGAGCGATTTGGGCTCGGGAAATATTCCCAGTTACGCCTTCATCGCACCCAACCAATGCAATGATCAGCACGGCCGTGGCAATGGCACCGCGTTCTGCGGCTACGATCCGAACAATAACGGCACCCAGAGCGGCTTGAACCCTGCCTTGATCATGCTGGGGGATCAGGCGATTCAGAAGATCGTGACCGCCATTCACGCCTCCCCGGCGTGGACCATCGGCAACAATGCCATCGTCGTGGTATGGGATGAAAATGATTACTCGCTGCAGCCGGTCAATAACCGCGTAATGGCGATCGTGGACACGAATTACGGGGTTCACGGTGTTCAAAGCGGAGCTTACTACACGCACTTCTCGCTGCTGCGCTCGATTGAGGGGGGATTGGGTCTGCCTTGCCTTAATCACGCCTGCGATGCGAACACCGCGACTATGACCGATCTGTTCGCGGCGGCGCAGTAGCCAGCACCGGCAAATCGAATTCAGGGCCGGTCCATGAGAACCCGATCATGGGGCCGGCCCTCTTCTTGCTTGACTGCCTGCCTGCTAGACATCGGCATTCCGCTGCCGGAAGATGTGTTTAATTGTCTGTTACAGGAGGGAAGTCCAGATCCGGTACGCCAATCCCACAACCGAGATCGCAATGAGGAGATAAGGCCAGAGTTCGCAAGCCTGGCGCAGGATTTGGGCCGGAGAACCAGAGTTGGTATGAGGTAAAGCCCTCATAGGTCGAGGTGGCCTTTCTATAGTTTGGAATGCTACAAACGGATCCGACGGGCGACAATCAGGAGAACTATGTACGTATGCCGGAATTTCGCCGAAAATTTTCGGACATTGAGTTCCGCGTTGCGATTCTTCGGTGCTCGGTCTCAGGATTAGTCTGAAGCGGCTTAGTTAAAATCTTCCCAGATTTGGCGGCTATCCTCGGTGCCGCCGCATTGCTTATCTCTCATCTTTTATGGAAGGCGGCATGCAGATCCTCGTTCCGGGGGAACTCCCATGGATAGCGGATACTATGCAGCCGCCGCCGGACTAGCCGCCCAGGCCCAGGCGCTTGAATTAATCGCGAATAATCTCGCCAACCTCGGCACCAGCGGGTATCGCGGGCAGCAGGCGACCTTTCATTCTCTGTTAGCCGCGGCGGGGCCGGCGCGGTGGAATCCGCTGAACGCGGCGATGAATGATTTTGGCGTGCTCGGCGGAAGCCGGGTCGACCTTGCGTCCGGCAGTCTGACGGCAACCGGCAATCCCCTGGACCTGGCGGTGGCCGGCAAGGGCTTCTTCGTCGTGCGCTCGCCGAAAGGTGACTTCTACACCCGCGACGGCGGGTTTCACCGCACGCCGGAAGGGCGGCTGGTCACCGCGGAAGGGGATTCCGTGCTGGGCGAGCAGGGCCTTATTACTTTGCCCGCCGGCGCGCCCGCGGTAAGCGACGATGGAACCATTTCGGTGGGCGAAGCGGTCGTGGCCAAGCTGCGCGTCGCCGAGTTCTCCGCCAGCACACCCCTGACTGCTGTGGGGAAGGCACTTTACTCGGCTCCTGCCGGGGCCGCGCTTCCGGCCGCCTCGTCCTCCATCCGGCAAGGCATGCTGGAGGCTTCCAACGTAAGTTCGGTGGAAAGTGTGGTGCAACTGATCAGCGTGCAGCGCCATGCCGAGATGATGCAGCGGGCGCTGACACTGTTCGACAGCCAGTTTAATCAGACCGCGGCGCAGGATCTGCCGCGGGTTTGAGCGGGAGGCAATTTTTATGATTCGCGCCCTTTACACCGCGGCCAGCGGAATGATGGCCCAGGAAACCAATCTCGATAACGTGGCCAACAACCTGGCCAACTCGAGCACTGCCGGCTTCCGCCGGCGGCGGGTCCAGTTTGAAGACCTGGTCTACCAGAACCTGGTCATGCCCGGAGCCGCCGCCTCGCAGCAGACCACCATGGTGGCCGGGCTGCAGGTAGGCCTGGGGACACGTACCGCCGCCTCGGAAGTGATCCAATTGCAGGGCGACTTCAGCCCGACGGGAAACCCGCTGGACCTGACCATTCAGGGGCAAGGCTTCTTTCAGGTTCTCCTGCCGACGGGCGAGACCGCCTATACCCGCGCCGGCAGCTTTCACCTGGACGCGCAGGGCAATCTGGTCACCCAGGACGGCAACCCGGTGCAGCCGGCGGTGACGATTCCACCCGGCGCCACCTCGTTCACCGTGGCCCGGGATGGAACCATCAGCGTCACTCTGCCCGGCCAGCCGCAGGCGCAGCAGGTGGGATCGCTCCAGCTTGCCCTGTTCAACAATCCCGGAGGACTGAATTCCACCGGGGGCAATCTGCTGCTGGCGACTACCGCCTCGGGCGATCCGGTGATCGGGACGCCGGGAGGCAGCGAAGGACTGGGAGCGATCGAGCAAGGCATGCTGGAGCAGTCCAATGTCAGCGTAGTCGACGAGTTCGTGCAGATGATCGTGGCGCAGCGTTCCTACGAGGCCAATTCGCGCGTGGTCAACGCCGCCGACCAGATGCTGCAGAACATCAACACGCTGGGACGCTAGCCGGGGTGAATTTTGGCCGAGCTTCTTCTCAAGGCGCTGCTTCGAACCTGCCTGATTGCGGCCTGCCTGGTGCTGCCATCGTGGAGCCAGGCGCCCTGCCGCGCCGGGGTGCGCGCCGAAGTCCTGGCAATCAGGGCGGAGGTTTCCCTGGCTGACCTGCTGTTGCCCGAATCCTGTCCGGAACTGCTGGCCGCGGCCGCGGCGGTGCGCCTGGGCTCGGCGCCGTTACGGGGAAGCCCTCGCGTGCTGGAAGGGGAGCAGGTGCGGGCCCTGCTGCAGGCACTGGCGCGCCATGAAAGTTCCCTGCGGCAGCGAGGGCTGATCTTCGCTGTGCCGGAACGGGTCGTGGTGCGGGTCGATGCTGATATCTCGATGCAGGTTCCGGTCCGGGCGCGCACCGCAAGGACAAAGCATAAAGACGCGAGGCCGCTCGTCAGGCCAGGTCAGACCATCGCGCTGCTCTGGGAGCAGGGTGGCATCCGCCTGACAATGCCAGCAACCTGCCTGGAATCGGGAGACGTGGGCCAGACGGTACGAGCCCGCCTCGCCCGCAGTGGGCGTGTCATTCGCGCTGTGGTCTTAGCAAATGGCGGTTTGCGCGCCATTTCGTGAACCCCGCCAGAAAGGGGGCTGCATGACGACCGCTCAGAACCCGATCGCGTTTTTGCTTCTCGGCATTCTGCTCGTTCTGCCGGGTGTCTCTGTCGGCAAAGGGAAAGAGAAGAAGAACTCTGTTTCCCGCAATGGCCTGGCGGAGTACATCCAGCGGGTGTCGGCAGCCGCTCCCGACAGCGCTTCGAACACGCCCGGCAGCCTGTGGAAGGATTCCGGGCGGCTGGCCAACATGGTGGCCGATTACAAGGCCTCGCGCATCGGAGACCTGGTCACCATCAGCGTGGCGCAGAACCTGTCGGCCTCGAGCACCGGCGATGTATCCAGCAACCGGAGCTTTTCCGCCAGTTCGGGCATCACCGCCCTGCCCGGCCAGCTGAAGACCGCCGGAGTGGCCAACCTGTTTTCGCCCCGATCCACGCAAGTGCTTACCGGCAAAGCGCAGGCGACCTCGGAGACCTCGCTGAGCACCACGCTGACCGGGCGGGTAGCGGCCGTGCTGCCCAGCGGGACGCTGGTGGTGGAAGCCGAGCGCCAGGTCACCATGAACAACCAGCACGAGACCGTGATCCTGCGCGGCCTGGTGCGGCCGGGCGATCTCGACGCCAGCAACACGGTGGCTTCCAATCATGTCGGCGACCTGGAGGTGGAGGTCAAAGGGAAGGGCATCGTCAGCGAGGGCACGCGCCCGCCTAACCCGATTGTGAAGTGGATCCTGCGGATCGTTGGTTTCTAGGAGCTGCCATCATGCGAATCCTGCCCTGGCTGTGTCTGTCGCTGCTGCCGGCCGCCCCGCCGGCCGCCGGCAATGAAGTTCACAAGGTGCTGCTGCGCGACGTGGCCACGGTGGAAGGGGTGCGCGATAACTCCCTGGTCGGGTATGGGCTGGTCGTGGGGCTGAGGGGCACGGGAGACCGGCAGCAGACTTTTTTCACGGTGCAGACGCTGGCCAGCATCCTGGCCCGCATGGGGGTGCAGATTCCGGCCGCGTCGGTGCGGGTGAATAACGTGGCGGCGGTGTTTGTCACCGCCACCCTGCCCCCCTTCGCACGCCCGGGCATGCACGTCGACGTGATGGTCTCCTCCAGCGGTGATGCGCGCAGTCTGGAGGGCGGGTTGCTGCTGCTGACCCCGCTGTACGCCGCCGATGGACAGGTCTTCGCCGCCGCCCAGGGGCCGCTGGTAGTGGGAGGATACAGCGCGGGCAGCGCGGCCAACTCCCGCCAGATGAACCATCCGACGGTCGGCCGCATTCCCGGAGGAGGGCTGGTGGAGCGCGACAGCTCGCTCAGTCTCGCCGCCCTGGACCGGGTTTCGCTGTTGTTGAATGACGC
The DNA here is from genome assembly GCA_035651855.1 of Candidatus Sulfotelmatobacter sp. Lineage (GTDB taxonomy): Bacteria > Acidobacteriota > Terriglobia > Terriglobales > Acidobacteriaceae > Sulfotelmatobacter. Next base: position 4,628 of record DASREX010000091.1, on the reverse strand, counting down.
CAACTTCACCACTGCGGAAGAGGTGGCTGCGGTCATCAACCAGCTCGGGCCGCAGCCGGTCGCCACCGTGCTGGACAGCCGCCGCATCGAGGTGAAGCGTTCCGCAGACACTTCCATTCCCGCCCTGCTGGCCCGCATCGAGAATCTCGAGGTGGAGGTGCGCCGCCGCGCCAAGGTCGTGGTCAACGAACGCACCGGCACGGTGGTGCTGGGGAAGGACGTGCACCTGGGCGCAGTCTCGATCCTGCACGGCAGTTTCTCGATCGAGGTGACCACATCCCTCTCGGTCTCGCAGCCCAACCCCATGGCCGCCGGCCAGACGCAAGTGGTTCCCGATACCCGGGTGAGTGCAACCGAGTCTCCGGCGCGTAATGTGGAGCTGGCGGAAGGAGCCCGGGTGGAAGAGCTGGTAACTCGTCTGCAGGCCATCGGCGCGACCGCCCGTGACGTGGTTTCCATTCTGCAGGCCATCAAGGCGGCGGGGGCGCTCGAAGCCGAACTGGAGGTGATCTGATGAACCCGGTAGCCGGGCTTTGGCCCTTGCCGGCGGCTCTGGCGACGCCCGCAGTCTCCCCCCGGGGAGCGACGGCGGCGCGCGATTTCGAGGCCAGCCTGATCGGCAATCTCCTGGAATCCCTGGAAAAAACCTTTGCCAGCGTCCCCGGCCAGGAGCCTTCGCCCGGTTCCGACGAGTACAACTACATCGCGACCCGCGCTCTGGCCGAGGTCATCGCCAGCCACGGCGGCTTCGGCATTGCCGCCCTCATCGGCCGGCACCTGCCGGCACACGAAGGTAAGGGGGAGGTGGTCTCCAGCGGCAGCCGGGACCCGGCGGCTTTGCCTAAAGTTCCCTCAACTCCTGCCGATAGAACGAGATGAGGACGGAGGGCCGGGCCCGGCAAGAAGATCTGCGGGATAGCATTAAAGTTTTTTAACGCGGGGTCGATCTTGAATTGCAAGACAAGGAATTCAAGACAAGGGGAGTAAGATGAGAATCGACTTTCAGACCAGCCCGCAACCGGCAGCCGAAGCGGAGCGGAACCGCAGCCCGCAAGCCCAGACGGATCATTCTTCGCCAGCCCGTGCCAGTGGAGAAGATCAGGCCCTGATATCGGGCGCCCGCGCCCAAGTCCGGGCGCTGGTCGCGCAGGCGGCGCAGCTTCCCGAAGTTCGGGAGCAAGTCCGGGAGGAAAAGGTGCAGGCCCTGCGCGAGGCGGTGGCCGGCGGCCGTTACCGCATTGACGCGCACAAGGTGGCCGAGGCGATGCTCTCCCACATAGCGGAAGCGCCAGCCGGATAAAGCAGGCGCCCGGAGGCGAAGCGTGGGCGATCTTAGCTCGGATCTCGGCCTGGGGATTCGCTCCACCCCGGCGGTGAAAGGGGTGGAAGAACATCCGGCAGGCAAGGAAGTGCCGGGGCAGTCCCGCCGCCGCGCCCGCACCCGCGAGGCAGCCGAAGAAGATGCGAGTCCAGTCGAGGGTGAGGATCCATCGGCAGCGCACCAGATCGATCGGCTGGCGTGAAATTTATGGCACCGCTTCCCCCCAACCCGCCGGAGCCTTGGCGTACCGCACCCTTTGAACTTTCCCGGCTGTACTTACAGTTATTGCGCGAGCTCGCCGACCGCGTCGAGTCCAGCACGCAGGCGGTGGTTTCCGGCGATGTGGCCCGGCTCGAAGCCGGCACCGCGGAGCAGTGCCGGCTGTGGCAGAAGATAGTCTCCCTGCCGCCAGAACCTGGTCATGGCGCGGATCCTGCGTGGCCGCCGGAGGTGGTTGACGCGCAGCAGCGGCTCCTGCATCTGGGCCGGGTGCAGCGCGCGCTGCTGCGACGGAGCCAGCAATGCCTGCGCGCTGTCTGCAACCTGCTGGCCGGGCCGCACTCGGGCTATGCGCCGATGGCAGGCGAGGCAGGCGTCGAATTGCATCCCGCAGGGAAGGAGGGATAAAAGGAATGTCGAGCTTGAATGCCAGCCTGGCCTCCGCCCTCAGCGGCCTGGCGGCTGCCCAGGGAGCCCTGGCGGCCACCACCAACAACGTCGCCAACATCAACACGCCGGGCTACTCGCGCCAGGTTCCGATCCTGGAGACCGGGGATCCCATCGTGCTCGATCCCTTAACCTTCGGCACCGGGGTCCGGCTGCGAACGCTGGAGAGCATCCGCAATCCCATCCTGGAATCGCAGATCCAGCAGGAAACCCAGACGCAAGGGGAGCTGAGCGCCCTGGTCTCGGCCTTGGCCCAGACGCAAAGCAATTTCACCAGCACCTCGGGCGACATTGGCGGCGCCATTTCCAAATTCTTTGACAGCATGAACCAGCTCTCTACCAGCCCGTCCGACCTGTCGCTGCGCCGCAACGTTCTTACAGCAGCGGGCAATGTGGCGACGTCGTTCAATCTGGCGTCCGGCCATCTGATCGCGCAGCGCACCAATCTGGACCAGGGTGTGGAGCAGGCGGTGGGCGAGATCAACCAGCTGACCGGGCAGATCGCGCAACTGAACGGGCAGATTGCGATCCTGGAAAATGCGGGAGAAAGTGCGGGCACGTTCCTGGACCAGCGAAGCCAGCTCATCAACCGCCTCTCCTCGCTGGTCGACGTATCGGTCATCCCGAGCGACAACACCATCACGCTCACCACGGCCAGCGGAACCGCGCTGGTTGCGGGCCAGCAGAATTTTTCCCTGTCGACAGGTACCGGCCCTTCCGGTGTGCAGCACATCTTTGCCCAGAACAGCGACATTACGGCAACCATCGTTTCCGGACAGCTGGGGGGAATTCTGGCGGCACGCGACCAGCAGATTCCCGGCATCGCGGTGCAGCTCGATACCCTGGCGGCCGGGCTGGCAAATGCCGTCAACCAGGTTCAAACCGCGGGATACGATCTGAACGGAAATCCCGCGACGGGAGTAAATCTGTTCAACCCTCCGCCGGCGTCGCTCGACGGAGCGGCCGCCAACCTCACCGTCGCCATCACGGATCCGGCGCTGATTGCGGCCAGCGCCGACGGCACGCCGGGCAGCAACAGCAACGCCGAAGCCATGTATGCCCTGCGCAAGCAAGCGTTAATCGCGGGGCAAAGCGCGTCCGACTACTACTCGACCATTGTCTTCAATATCGGCAACAGCGTGGCCAATTCGACGGCGCAGCAGGAAGCTTCCAGCCTGGTGCTGCAGCAGCTGAATAACCAGCGCTCGGCGGTATCCGGCGTCTCGCTGGACGAGGAAGCCGCCAACCTCATGCGTTTTCAGCAAGCCTATGCCGCCTCCGCCAAGGTGATTGCGGCTATCAGCTCGCTGATGGAAGTCGTAATCAACATGAAGAGCTGACCTTATGCGAGTAAATCCCAATCCGCTGCCCGATCTGCTCTCCGCCCTGTCACAAAACGAGAAACAAATCAATAACGACCTGCAGCAGGTGGCTTCCGGCCAGCGAGTGAGGGTCCCGAGCGATGACCCGGCGGCCGCGGCCGGGCTGGTCCGCAATGCGGACCAGACTTCCGAAGTCGACCAGTTCCAGCGCAGCCTGTCCAGCATTTCGGGGGAGGTGCAGAATGCCGACTCTGCCTTGAGTTCGGTTGTCACAGCGCTGCAGCGCGCGATCTCGCTTGGAGTCCAGGGAGCCAATGGCACCCAGAACGCCTCCGGCCGCGCTGCCATCGCCAATGAAGTGCAAGGCATCCTGTCGCAGCTGGTGAGTCTAGCCAACCTCTCTTACCAGGGCAATTTCGTTTTCGCCGGCACCGCCACCCAGACCGCCCCTTACGTGCTCGATGCCGCCAGCCCTTCCGGAGTCCGTTACGTGGGCAACGACGGCGTCAACAGCGTTACCCTGGGCGACCACTTTGCCGCGAAAACCAACCTGCCCGGCTCGCAACTGTTCTCCGCTCCCGGAACCGACGTTTTCCAGGCCCTGCAGAATCTGGTGACCGGGCTGCAGAGCGGCACCGGCATCGATACCGCGATCGACCAGGTAAGCGCTGCCTACGAGCACATCAATGGCCAGCGGGTTTTCTACGGCAACACCTCGAACCAGCTGAGCTCGCAGAGTAAATATTTGAACAGCGAAACCGTGCAGCTCGCGCAGCAGCAGAACACGCTGGGAGGAGCTGACCTGACCCGCGTCCTCAGCGACCTGGTGAATCAGCAGACCTCGCGCGAAGCGACCCTGGCCGCGATGGCCCGCACCCAGCAAAGCAACCTGTTCGATTACCTGAAGTGATGCGGCGTGGCCCGCCTCGTTGTTCAGGGCTCAGCGCTCACGGCTCAGCGCTGACGGCTCATTCCTCACAGACAGCGTCTGCTGCGACCCGCGGGCCCATTCTGCGGCCGCATGGACGCGCTCCCGCTCACGTTCCAGGCGAGCACGTTCGTTCAGCAGTGCCCGCTGCATGAGGGGAAGCAATGCGCGGAGACGCTCCACTTGCCGGCGGTATTCGGATAACTCGTGCTCTACCTCATCGTCGCGGTAGTCCGCGGCCCGGCGCAGCCACTCTCCGGCGCGCATCAGTTCGGAGAGCAAACCGGACATCTGTTCTGGCATCGGCATCGGCGCGGCAGAGGAAGACTCGGAGCCGGGGGCCAGACTGTCCAGCCGCTCTTTAAGGCGCCGGGTGGTTTCCTGCAGTGCG
>DASREX010000090.1:0-7967 GCA_035651855.1 Candidatus Sulfotelmatobacter sp. | reverse complement strand
CTCGCCATGCCCTCGCTGATGCTGGCCTGCGCCTTGTGCTGCCTGTCAAAGACCAGCACGTGCCGCATTGCGCTGTCGGAGACAAACAACTGGTCGCCATCATCCAGCGTCAGCCCGGTCGGCAGGCGGAAGCGCGCCTGCTCGCCGTTCTTGATCATTTCCACCTGGCCGGTGTCGGTGTCGTAGATAAATACCGCGAGGACTTTCTCGTCGACGACATACACGCGGCCTTTGCTGTCCACGCCGATTCCATAGGGCCGGACCAGCTGGTAGAACAATCTTTCATTCTGCGAGGCATTACCCACCGTTGCTCCCGCTAGACGGTCCATCCACCCTGCCTTTTTCTGAACCTCTTTCGTTTCGCGCTTCTCTCCGTAGAACTGGTTGAGGAAGCGGATGCGCGTGATCGCCGGAGGATTGGGCCATACGATCTTCGAGTAATCGAGCAATTCGAGCAGATTCTTCTTGGGAGCGGCTGCCGTCTTCTGCTTCTTGTCCTTGGCTTGCAGCGCGCCTGCCCCCGCCAACAAGAGCGCGAATGCGCAAATCAGGGCGGCCCATCGCACGCTGCGGGGAATCGAGTTGTCGCGAAGCGCAAGCATCACTGGCTCTCTCATGGCTGAAATCCAACGCTCTTGTGACATGAGTCACAGAACGTGGTGTTCGCCGCCTGGTCCTTCACCAGCAGGTTCGGCTGCGCCGAAGAGTGCGGCTGGTGGCAGGTGGCGCAATTCAACGTCACTCGCACTTTCTCGGGACTCGCGGGATCGACCTGATCGACCACCGGATGACGTTCCACCGGATGCCCGAGTCCGTACTTGATGGGCAGAACGGGCACCTTAGCGAAGTAATCTTCCGGCAGCTTTACCTTGCCGTCGAAGATTGCCACCAGGTGCTCGCTCTCGAGTTTCTTGGGCCTCGCGTCGGGACCATGGCACTCCAGGCACAGCGGGTTCGGATTTGCCGCCCGCAGGAGATGGAGATTGTCGCCGCCGTGGGGCTCGTGACACGTGGCGCAGCCTTGCACCGCTGCCGGCTGATGCAGGTGAGCCTTTTTCATCTGGGCGGCCTGCTCGCTGTGGCAGGTCAGGCAGGCGTTCACCGGATCGGGTTGAATGAATCCCGGCGACTTGCCGCCGTGCGGGTTGTGGCACGAGATGCACTCGCCTGCCGCGCCCGGATGCTGCACCTTGGCCGCCTCGATTTTCTTTCCCTGCTCTTCATGGCAGGTCAGGCAGAGCGCCCGGCTGTCGCTGTTGGACAGGACAACTTTTCCTTCCTTCGCCGGCTGGTGGCAGCTGTCGCACATCTTGTTCTCGAACGGGTTGTGCAGGAAGGTCTGCATCAACTTCGGCTTCGCCGACTGGTGCGGGTTGTGGCATTGCAGGCAGTTGGCGCTTCCGAACGGCTGATCCTGATGCGTCTTTTGCAGGGCCGCATCTTTCACGTCGTGGCACTCGATGCAGAGCGCCGGGACATCTTTTTTCAGATGGGCCGCGAATTCGATCTTTCCCCTGTCGCCGTTCTTGTGCGTGAGATGGCAAGTCTCGCAGCCCATGTCGAGCGCGGCATGCCGGCTGCCCTCTTTGGGAACATCCACACCGATCTTGTGGCATGCCAGGCAGAGGTTCTCGTCCCGGGTCGCTCCCGCAGTAGCCTTCAGCAGCTGATTGGGATTCGCGGATTGATGGGGATCGTGGCACTTGACGCAATCGCGCACCGCCGGCGGGTGCATCGTCTTCGCCGGGTCCAATTTCTTTTCCTCATGGCAGCTCAGGCAGAGCGCTTGCGTCGTCGTGGTCGTCAACTTGACCCGGGTGACATCTTTGGTGACGCGGACTTCATGGCAGCTCAGACAGCCGGTCGCGATGGCGGAGTGCACCGCCTTGCCCTTGGCCTTTTCCTCGTGGCACTCCAGGCATTTCGCCGCGTCCACATTCTTTTCCAGCGGAACGGGATGCGTCTTGGCCAGAGCCGGCATGACGCTGATGGCGACCACCAAGGCTATCCGCACGAACTGGGGGAAAGTTCGCCGCGATCGCGAACCCTTCGAAGCCTGGCGATTTGTGACTTCTGGGACCATGCCACATAGGCAATTGCACGAGGGTGTCCTAATTTGGGCAGAACCTTGCCGATGTACGCGGAGCCTGTAACTATCTGCAACATAACCACTTCAGATGCGGAGCCGAATTTGTTGAGCTTTTCCACACCTCTTGGGTCATGTCCGAATGGGCTTTCTGCCGCACTTACACTGGTGGAAATAACGCACGGCCCTGCCCAGTTTTGTGATTGAAATCACAAAGTTACGCCGCTGCGTCAAATCCCAAGTCCTCTCCTTGTCATTTGAGTGTTATGGCTCAACCGCGACGCGACGAGCGGAGACCATTGCCCACGCAACGCCTTCAATCAAAACAAGTTGAAGGTTGTGCCACGAGTTGGCGTTGAAAGTGCATTGGCCGAATGCGAGGAAGAGTGAAAGATATGCTCCCGTCACTTAGCTCCGCAGTTCGCAAAACCTGGCAGACGCTGAGTTCGATCAAGACTGGCGTAGTTCTCATCATCCTGGTGGTAATCTTCTCGGCCGCGGGCACCGTGATTCTGCAGCGGCCGATGACCGATCCCGAAGACATGGCGCGGGCTTACTCGCCGGCTATGCTGCGCTTCCTCGACGCCGCGGGTCTGACCGACGTCTTTCACGCGCGCTGGTTCGTGGCGCTCATGATTCTGGTGAGCTGCAGCATTGTGGCGGCGTCAGTGCAGCGCTTCCCCAATGCATGGCGCTACTTCGCGCGGCCCTACAAGAGTCCCGATCAGAATTTCCGCCGGGCGCTTCCCCTGCAAGCCAGCATTCCGATCCGCGATGAAGAACACGGACTGGGCGCCGCCGAAGCCGTCCTGCGCAAGCACGGCTTCAAGTCCGAGCGCATTGTACGCACCGACAGCTTCTCCCTGTTCTCGGAACGCAACCGCATCTCGGAAATGGCGGTCTACATCGTTCACGCCAGCCTGCTCTTGATCTTCCTGGGTGGAATCATCGACGCGCTGGTGGGCTGGCGCGGCTTTCTCATGCTGACACCCGGCAAAGCCAGCAATCAGATCGAGATGAAAACCGGATTCTCCCGCAGCTTGCCGTTCTCGATCCGCTGCGACGCGGCCGGGGAAGAAACCTACACCGACGGAACGCCGAAGAAATACTGGTCGAAGCTGGCGGTTGTCGATAACGGACGGGAAGTTTCGCGCAAAGAGATCGTGGTGAATGATCCCATGGTGTACCAGGGAGTGCGCTTCTACCAGGCAAGCTACGGCCGGACCGGCACGCTCGACGAACTGGTTCTTGAAGCCAAAGCGGCGACGGGCGGCGCTTCCCAGCAGATTTCGCTGGCCATGAACCAGGCCGTCGCGCTCGATCCGGACACGACGGTGCAGGTGGTTGAGTTCATCCCCGACTTCGTGGTGCAGGATGGGCACGTCTACGCCCGCAGCAACCAGGTGGTGAATCCCGCGGTCCACATGATCGTAGCCTCGAAAAAGACCATGGCGGTCGTGCACTACTGGCTGCCGGAGATTCCCGGCATCGCCGAGAATGCGTCCTCGCCTTACCTTCTCGAACCGAAAGATTTGAAGACGGGAGTTTTCACCGGGCTGGAAGTCTCGCACGAACCCGGCCAGTGGGCGGTGTGGGCTGGAGTGGTGCTGATGGCCATCGGCCTGACTTTCGTCTTCTACGTCGCTCACCTGCGCCTCTGGGTGGTGCCGGTGCAGAACGGCAATGGGAGCCTGGTGCTCTGGGTGGGCGGCTCGGCCAATCGCAATCGCGATGCTTTCGAAGAAAAATTCAAAGTCCTGGTGGAAGAGTTGAGGAAGGAATTGAATCCGGTGTCCGTGCCTGTGGAAGCGGAGACGGCATCGGTCGCGGGACGGTAACGCCGCGAGAAAGGATAACAGCAAAAATGTCACGCGCAAAAGTGGAACAGCAGCCCGCGACCGGAACAGTTCTGGTAGTCATGGTGGGGCTCAGCATCGCGTTCCTGCTGTTCATGGCTTTCTTGAATGTGGTCAAGACGGGCAACATCTTCAATGAAGCCAACCTGCTCTACGCCGCCCTGGTGTTCTATGCGGGCGCGGGAGCTTTGTACCTCGGCTTCGGGGTTACCGGCACCGATTCCTACATCAAGTTTGCATCTCTGGCCACATGGGCCGGCCTGATCGCGAACACAGCAGCGGTGGCGCACCGCTGGTACGAGGCGGGCCATCCGCCCTTTGCCAGCCTGTATGAAATGCTGTTGAGCTTCGTGTGGACCCTGGCGGCGCTCACCTTGGTGGCAGAGAAGCGCTATGGAGTCAAAGTGATCGGCACGGTGACCATGCCGGTCGCCATCGTCGGCGTAGTCCTGATGCAGTTGCTGCGCAGCGAAGTCAGGCCGCTGGTTCCCGCGTTACAGTCGACCTGGCTGCACGTGCACGTGACCCTGGCCATGCTGGCGTATGCGGCCTGCGCGCTGAGCTTCGCGCTGGCAATGATGTTCTTGATCCAGGACAAAATGAAGACCGAGGCCTTTCTGGCCGCCACCAGCATTTTCACCGCGGGGATTTACACCGCGGTTCTCACCCGCTTCGAAGGCTGGGGTGGATTCAACGTGGTCGCATGGGATATCGAAAATAAGCAGGAAGTATTTCTCTCCCGCGGCGTGCGGCTGTTCGTCACGATTCCCGATCTTGGCTGGCTGATGCTGCTGGTCTTCGCGGCCGTGCTGGCCCCCCTGGTGCTTTATCTGTGGTCCGCGTTCAAGAAGAACGCAAACTTTCTTGCGCTCGCCAATCGCGCGATATTTATCAGCATTCTGCTGCAGACGCTGGCGCTCATCTTCTTCCTCTTGCGCACGCGCGACGGGCATTATCCTTCGCTCGATGCCGAGGGACTTTACGCCACCAGCCTGGCGGCGAGTCCATTCATTCTTTCAGCGTTGGTGGGCGGCATCTTTGCCAATTTGCTTTACCTGTTGCTGCTGTGGCGGCGCACCGATCTGGAGCGCCTGTTGCCCGGCGCCGACAACCTCGACCGCATCACTTACAAAACGATTTGCATCGCGTTTCCCCTGCTCACCCTGATGATCGCCGCCGGCGCCTTCTGGGCCAACCGGGCCTGGGGTTCGTACTGGAATTGGGATCCCAAAGAGACGTGGGCGGCGATTACCTGGCTGGTGTATGCCGGCTACCTGCATATGCGGATAACCCGCGGCTGGCGCGGACGGCGCGCTGCCTACTTCGCCATCCTGGGATTCGCGGTGGTGATGTTCACTTTCTTCGGAGTGACGTACCTGTTGCCCGGGCTACACGCCTATGCCTGAGATTGCGAAATCAATGACGAATCCGGCCTCGCATCCTGAAGGGCTCGAGCCCGCCGCAGTCCCGGCTCCGCGCAAGAGTTTCTACAGCACGGGATGGAACGAGGGCGAGGACAAAACACCCACGCCCGCCCCGGAGCAAGCCGGCAATGCCCCGGTTCAGGATCCCGAACTACCGTGGTTCCGGATCAACTGGGAGATCAAAGCGCTGGTGCCGATCGCCTGCGTGCTGCTGGGCGGCATGCTGCTGTTTCTGCTGGCCACAGTCTCCTGGCGGGATCCCGAACGCCACCTGGTTCTGCTGGTGGCGGGCGCGGGAGCAGTCGCAATCTGCGGCGCTCTGCTGGTGGTGCTCACTTACATGGTGCAGCGCCCCATGGTCGAACTGCAGCAGAAAATCGGGCAACTGGGCGGCGGGGATTTGAGCGTTTCCGTCAGTTTCGCCCATCGCAATGACGAAATCGGAGACCTGGGCCGCAACTTCAACCACATGGTCGAGCAACTGCGGGAGAGCCGGGCGGAGATCGAACGCCTGCACCGCACCCAGATGTCCCGCGCCGAGCACATGGCAACTCTGGGCGAGATGGCTACCGGGCTGGCCCACGAGATCAGGAACCCGCTGGCGGGCATTGCCGGGGTCATCGAAATCATTGGCCGCGATCTGCCGGCCACCAGCCCCGCGCGTTCCGTGGTGAAGGACGTGCGCCAGGAGATCACGCGCATCAACCGCATCGTGACCGATTTGCTGCAGACCGCCCGGCCGCATCCGCCAAAAGTCCGCAAGAGCGATTTAAATACCACGGTAGAACACGCTGTAATGCTGGGCCGCCAGCAGGCTTTGTCCAAATCCATCGAGATCACGTTGCGCAAAGATCCTTCCCTGCCGGAAGTCGAGCATGACAGCGATCAGGTCCATCAAGTGCTGCTGAACCTTCTGCTTAACTCGCTGCAGGCCATCGACGCCAACGGAAAGATCGCGGTTACGGTTGAACTGCAAGGCAAAAACGCAGTCATCGAAGTTGCCGACAACGGCCGCGGCATCCCGCCTGACCACTTGCCCAACATCTTCCGTCCGTTCTACACGACCAAGGGCGACGGCACCGGACTGGGACTCTCACTGGCCCGCCGCATCGTCGAAGACCACCAGGGGCGGATCGACGTGACCAGCACGGTCGGCAAGGGCAGCACGTTTGCCGTGGTTCTGCCCGTGAAAAGGACGGCGACTCCGAATGCAGCGCCGTAGCAGACCTTGAGAAACTACTTTTCGAATCGACAAATTCTCTCAAGGTCGGGGACACGGAAGGTCCGGGACACGGGCGTGAAAGTCACTGTGCCGGAGTAGACGGAATGGTCAGTTCGATGCTCTTGTGATCGTGTTCCGACAAGCTGACGCTTTTCGGCTCGGATGAGAGGTTTTCTCCGGCGGCAGAGATTTTCGCGGCCAACCGATATTGCCCGGGAGCGAGAACGACAAAGGAGAAGCGGCCGCTCTGATCCGTACTCGTGGTGCGCCTCCTGAGCCGATTGTAGCGAGTCTCCGGATCGGGCATGATTCGGACCCGCGCCCCGATGACCGGCTTGTCGTCCTGAGTAACCGATCCTGCCACCTCCGCCCCCTCGTTACTAACTACAACTTGAAGGGTCCCTTGGGTCTCTCCTTTTTCGACTACGAGGCCGCCGGCCAAGACATCGTCGGCGCCGAGTTGCACTGACTTCAGATACCAGTTCTCTTCCAGTCCGCCGACGGAGAATGCGAAAGTCCCCTCGGGGACATCCGTGAACTGGAAGGTGCCATCCTTCTTGACTCTAGCCCAGGCATTCGCACTTTGATCGTCGGGAGAGGCTAGGATGACATACATCCGCTCGAATGAGACTTTGCCCGCGGCGGAGACTCGAACGAGCCCGGAGAAACTGACCCCCCGCCCCAACGAAAGCGTGATGGACTCGACGTTATCGCTTCCGACCTCGATCTTTTGAGCAGCTTGATGACGCTCGTCCTCCTGGGAATGTTGGTCGGCATGCAACACATAGCTGCCAGGAGCCACACCCTTGATCTTGAACTCACCTTTCGTATCCGTGTCGATGGCGTAGAAGATGCCGTAGTCCGCCGCCGGCACCTCCTCCAGGTAAAGGAACGCGTCCGCGGGTTTTCCGTCTGGACCAATCACGCGCCCGGATATGTCCGCGGTCTTGATTCGCCGCATGACAAACTCCGCGTGCGCTTCCTCTCCCGGCGTTAGCATCACGGTTTCAGCCTGGCCCATCTGGGTCACGCCTGGGTAATAGATCGGAGCATATTGGGTTCCGAGCGCCTCGTGCAGGTCCATATCGGTTTCCGGCACCCTGTAATTTGGTTCCAATTGCTCTACTGCCTTGACGTAGTATTCGCCGGGTTTGAGCCCGAAGAGCCTGTACTGCCCGCGGTCGTCGGTCTGGGTCACACCGGCAGGCTGCAACTCTCGACTTCGCCCTGGCAGTCTTTCCTGGTCCTCCAACTCGTCCTCAGTCGGTCTGCGCAGTGCGATTACCTGGATTAAGGCCGTGGGTTCGCCATCTTCGTCATCGACCCGGCCGGTAATCACGCTGGCCAGTGTCAAGCGGAAGAGAACGTCTTTCACCTCT
>DASREX010000089.1:0-2461 GCA_035651855.1 Candidatus Sulfotelmatobacter sp. | reverse complement strand
TCGTGCGCGGCACTCAGGGCCTGCCCAAGCTGTGTGATCAGCCGGGCTATACGGTCCAGGGGCATCCCGGCTTCGATCGGTTGCCCCAGCGCGACACCCTCCACAAAATCGAGCACCAGGAAGGGTGTCCCGTCCGGCGTCTGGCCTCTGTCGATCACCCCGACGACGCCGGGATGATCGATGCGCGCCAGGGCCTCGCATTCCTGGCGGAATTTCTTGTCCAGCCATTCCGCGGCTTCGCCGGTGCGTTTCTGGAGCACCTTGACCACAACCGTTTTTCCATGGAGATCAAGATCGCGCGCGAGATAGATGATGCCGAACCCTCCCCTGCCCAATTCCCGCTCGATTGCGTAACGTCCCTTATAGGCGTTTCGGCGCAGGTCCGGGATGGTGAGCGTGGAGGTGGTGACGGAATCTGGTTTCGGGGGCTCCTCCGACGGCATGCCAGTCAGGACAGTGTACCAAAGTAAGGGAGCGGGCGTCGCAATGTTATGATGGCGATCTGTGCAGGTTTCCGAGCAGCAGTCGGTCGGCCACTCCCGATGGCAGCGCTGGTGGGTGGCCCTTTCAGCCCCGCTTCTGCTGGCCGTCATTTATATCGGATTTTTCTGGAAACTGACCCTTACCCGCCAGTTCACCTGGATGGATTCGCCCGACATTGCCAACCAGGTGATGCCCTGGCTTCAGTTCCAGGCCGGCGAATGGCACAAGTGGCACTTTCCGCTGTGGGATCCCTTTGAATGGGGCGGGCAGTCGCTGATCGGTCAGGCGCAACCCGGGGTGGTATATCCGCTGAACTGGTTGCTCTTCCTTTCGCCGTTGCGCGACGGCTGGCTCCGGCAGTCGGTCATGCACTGGTATTTCGTGCTGATCCACTACATGGGAGGGCTGTTTTGTTACCTGTTGTGCAGGGACCTGAAACACAGCAAAGCCGCTTCCCTGCTGGCCGGAACCGCATTCGGTGTGACGGGATGGATGGGCGCCACCGAGTGGCCGCAGATGCTGAACGGAGCGGTATGGGCACCGCTGGTGTTCCTGTTTCTCCTGCGCGTGGTGCGCGGCGAGCGCACGCTGGCGAGCGGCGCGCTGGCAGGGACCTTTATGGGGGTCGCCTTCCTGAGCGGGCATCACCAGATTCCTATTTTCATCACGGTTGCTTCGGGCGGCGTGTGGCTCTACTGCATCTTCAGCCGCCGGCCTGATCGCAAGACCGTGCTGCAGGCAGCGGTGCTGTTCGGCATCTTTCTGACGCTGGTGAGCGCCGCCCAGATGGTCCCCGCGTACGAGTACGGCAAGCTGTCGAGCCGGTGGGTTGGGGCGAACGAACCGGTCGGATGGAATACGCCTGTGCCGTACACGGTCCACAGCAACTTCAGCGTGTATCCGTCGACGCTGATCGGCATGATCCTGCCGAGCATCGCCCGCAATGCGAACGCGTACGTAACGATGAGCATCGTGGTGCTGGCGCTGCTGGCAATCGCGGCGGGATGGCGCGACCGTATGGTGCGGGTCATGGCGGCGGTGGCTTTGGGCGCGCTCATCTTCTGTATGGGTCCGTTCGCGCAACTGCACGGCATCATTTACTCCGTCGTGCCGATGGTGGAAAAGGCTCGCAGCACCGGCTTTGCCGTATTCATGTTTCACTTTGCATTTATCGTTTTAAGCGCCTATGCAATAGATGCTTACATGACGATCAGCGATCAGTGGATCCGGCGGACGGTGTGGACGCTGGTCATCGTTTGCGCCGGCGTGTTCGCAATGCAGCTGATCCTGAACATGACCCAGGTACTCAAGGCTTTGGACTTCGATCGGGTCGCGGCGGCGGCATTCTACGGACTGCTCCTGGCCGCGCTGTTGTTTGCCTGGAAACGCGGCCACATTTCCCATAATGCGGCTGTCACCTTGACGCTGCTGCTGTTTGTATTGCAAGCGGGCTTGGAAACCGGCTTCGCCTGGCACCACAAGGAGCGGCCCTCCGAGTTCCTTCAAAGGATGTCCGGCAACTCCGATATCGTGCAGTTCATCCGGAACTATCCCCGGTTTGTCAGACTTGAACTGGATGATCAGGAAATCCCATATAACTTCAACGATTGGCAGGGAATCGATACCCTGAACGGATACCTCGCCTCGCTTACCGAGAGTATCGGCCATATTCAGGCGGATTATCGCGTGCGAATGGTGCTGAGTGTAGACCTGTGGTTGGGCAAGAAGCCGCTGCGAGAAAACCAGCAACAGGTATTCGTTGGAGCTTCCGGCCTGAAGCTTTACATGAACTCAGAAGCGTTTCCGCAGACGTGGGTTGTGCACGAAGCCGTTGCGATCGGGCGCGATCAGGTCTTGCAGAGCTTTTCCAAGTACAACCTGGAGCAAATGCGCCAGCTTACCTTCATACGCAATGCGGCGCCGCCGAAGCTGGAGAAATGCGGGGGGCAGGACTGGTCGGAAGTCATGGATCGCGAGG
>DASREX010000088.1:0-15648 GCA_035651855.1 Candidatus Sulfotelmatobacter sp. | reverse complement strand
CCGAGAGCTGCCGCAGGCTCGCTTCGATCCTCTTACGTTCGGTGATGTCGCGGAAGGTCCAAATGCGCCCGTAGTAGTGTCCGTCCTTTCCGAATACCGGCGAGGAATAACGGTCGAGTACGGTTCCATTGCGCAGCTGGATTTCTTCCTGGCTGACCTCATGCCTGTGGGAGTAGAGGTACTTGACTCGACTCAGGAAGCGGTCAGCATCCACAATCTTTTCCAGCACATGCTGCAGGAGAAGCCGGTCGGAGCGGGTGTGCCACAGACTGGGCGGAACTGTGAAGATCTCAAGAAACCGCTGGTTGTGCCAGACGACGCGGGCCTTTTCGTCGACCACAAGAATGCCGTCGATCGTGGCCTGGATCTGGGCTTCCAGGAACGCGGTCTTGGCGCGCAGTTCATTCTCTGCCCGCTTCTTCTCGGTGATATCGGAACCAATGACCAGCCACTCGCCGCGCCCTTGGTGGGTGAGCCGGATCCAGTTGAGAGTGAGCCCCAGAAGGCGCGCCTTGCCGTCCTTCTGGAACCGAAAGTCTTCCACCGACCCCCGCCGTCCCGAGCGCAGAAGCTCGGCAATCCGGGACTCCAGGTTGGGTGTCAGCCATCGGATCCCACAATGAGCCAGGGGCCGCCCCAGAACCTCGAGGTCGCTCAGGCCAAACGTCCGGGCCGCCGCTTCATTCCAGCGCCTGATGCGTCCCTGGGCATCGAGGCCGATCAGGATCGACGGGACCGCATTGATGAAACGCTCGGCGTCCTGCCGCGACTCGGGGGACTCGGCTGTCTCCGGCTCCCGACCCTTGCTACACGTTGGCGCCACGACAGGACCTCCGGCGATGAGACCGCACACAGGAAATATCGCCGGTTTCCGTTGAGAACATGAGGCGGAGGGAGGTTACTGGGGTCGGGTGAACGCGGGACGCGGGGGACGATTCCAGTCCCAACATGGTGCTCAGGCCCAAAACGGGGTCGGCCTCGTGCGCTCAGCTTCGCAGGCACTCTGTAGGTACGAGGCCCGAGCTGCTGTCTCGTTGCACCAAGGCGTCGCAGCTTGGTTCGTCGAGCACGCCCGCATCGCCGCGAATGCCCTGGCGCGCCCCGCACTTCAGGCGGAGGGCACCAGGTGCTCCAACACATTAGCCAAGGCGCGCATGCGCATCGAGTCCGAGGGGTTCCGGGAATCGTCTGCGCTCTTTTGCAGGGACGATGCCAGGCCTTTCAACTTCGCGATGGAGTTCTTGCTGCCATGTGCGGCCTCTGCGGTTTGAATGGCCTGCTGCAAGCGGCCCAGCTGCGCCGGCGGAAGGGATTGGGAGCGGGATAACTGATCGAGGTAAGCCTTGGCGACGGTCAGAGTGTTTGGCCACTCGATCCTCTGCTGGTTCTGCACGTTCTCCTCCGCGACGCGAACGGATTTGGCAGCGTCGATCTCGTTCTGGGTGAGGAACTTCGTGGGCGTGAGCTCGAACACATCGAGGCCGCGCGCGATCTCGGAACCGTAGATATACCCGTTGTACCAGTAGGCGGACCATTCGCCGCCGAGGATCAGGGTCTTGGGGTCGATGGGCCCACGGTCAAAGTAGGCGATCTCGATCGGGTGGGCAGCGTCGGTGAAGTCGATGACGGAAATGCCGCCCTGGTACCAGGCCTGCACCTCGATGTCGCGGCCCGGGACGGGGATCAGCGAACCGTTGTGGGCCACGCAGTTTTCCGAGTCTCCCTGCGCGGCGGGCATCTTGTAGTAGCTGGCGAATGTGAGCTTGTCGTCGTTCAGGCGGAAGATGGCGTCCGCGCCCCACTTATTGGGGTCATTGGCGCGGCAGCGCGCACCCAGGCCGCCGCCCCATTCGTCGGTGAAGACGACCTTGGTGCCGTCGTTAGAGAACGACGCCGAATGCCAGTAGGAATAGTTGGGATCGTTGACCGCGTCGAGCCGCCTGGGATGGACCGGATCTTTGATGTCGAGAATGATGCCGTTGCCCGAACAGGCGCCGGCGGCCCGGCCGATCGCGGAGTACACCGTGATGTCGTGGCACTGGTCGGTGTCTTCGGGTTTTGTCGGGCCTTTCTTGCCGTGGCTCCCGCCGCTGGTCAGACCGTTGAGGGCCCCGGTCCGGGCGTCCAGGAAGAGGCGTGGGCTCGACACCATCTTTGCGTCCTGGGGAGCGGCTAGCGGGACCTTGATCACGTCGATGCGGAACAAGGACGTATTGGGGTCTTTGTCGGGCTTTTCGCCCGAGCAGCCGGCCATTTCCTCGGGCCGGCGCACGTAGGAGGTCCCGGAGACATAGATGTACACATCATCCTTGTCATTCGGATCGATCACGAGCGTATGGGTGTGCGACCCGCGGCAAGTCTGCACGGCGGCCACTTGCTTGGGGTTCTGGATGTCGGAAATGTCGAAGATCCGCACGCCCCGAAAACGGTCTTTCTGCGCCACGGGGACGCGGCGCTTTTTGGACGCTTCTTTGTCCTTGTCTTTTTCCTCGTCTGCCGGAGCGGCGGGCTCCGGGGGAAATCCTCCCACTCCGCAATCCAGCCGTCCGTTGGGCATTTCGACGGACATGAACAGCAGGTTCCTGTAGACCGAAACATCCCCCTGGCCTCCCGGGCAGACCATCGAGGTCAACAACTGCGTCTTGGCGGGATTGGTAATGTCGTAGATGCTGACGCCATAGAAATTCCCCTGGAACAGATAATTCCCCTGGAACGCCAGGTCGGAATTGGCGAAGGCAAGCTGGGCAATCAACAGCTGGGCCTGCTTGCTGAGCTTGCGACGGCGGCCGATGCCAAGCTGGCCGACCATCCGCTCTACCTTGGGGTCGTCGGGATCAGCCGTGCCGAGCTGGAATGCATCCGGCTTCTTGAGCAGCAGCAGGTGCTTGATGCCCATCGCGGCCTCGCCCGCGTCATAAAGCCCAGGGGCCAGCCTGGCGCGGGGATCCTCGGCGTCGGAACCCGACATGCCGGGAGGAAGCGGGGGAGCGGGCACGGGAGCGAACAGGTCTTCTTCTTGTTCCTCATCCGGGGCAGCCGCCGAGGGAGGGGAAGCTTTTTGCGGCTCAGCCTGCGGCGGAGTGGCGGCCTGCTGCTGCGCCCGGATTCGGGGTACTTCCACGGCCAAAAGAAGGGCGACAGTCACGGCCCACAATGCAACACGGATGGAACGGTTCATTGCTTCTCCTCGGGCATCAGTTTGGCCAACATTTTTTCCATGATCTGAATTTCGGCGCGCTGCGCGTTGTCGGCGTCAGTGGCGAAGTCGAACAGTTCGGCGTCCTGGCCGGCGCCGGCGCTGTCGAACAGATCCTTCACCATGGTCAGGGCGCCTTGGTGGTGCTGAATCATTCCTTTGAGAAAAAGGCGATCGAACTCGGCATCCGGTGCATCGCGCAGGGCCCGCATCTGTTCCGGGGTGAGCATCCCGGGCATCCGCTGTGTCATGTCATGGGACATGCCCGGGCCAGGCATGACCGGCATTGGTTTAGCGGGAAACTCTCCCCGGGCGGCGAGCCAGCGCTTCATGAACTGGATCTCGTCCGCTTGCGAACGGCTGATGCGGGCCCCGAGCGCGCGCAGCTCCCGGTTTTGTGTATGGGTGGGGATCATCGCCGTCATCTCAACGGCTTGCGCGTGGTGGACAATCATGCCCTGCATGAAGGCGACCTCAGCGGGCGCAGGCGGCACCAGGACCGCGTGAGTGGAGGCCGGCAGCTTCTTCGTGGGCGCGCCGGGGACGCCCGGTTGCACGACCACGGGCCTGGGCGGAGCAGTCTGCTGGCACGGGGACAAAGAAGATAAACCATAGAGCGCCGCGAACAGGGTGATGCGGCGGATCGCCAGTCTGGGGAGAGGCCTCATTCGAAAGGATAGAATCTTGTCACGAATCGCAAAACTTTTCAAAACTCGTGATGGTCATCTGCAGGATCGCTTTCCCGTAGAATTGGTTTCTTCAGGAATATGCATATTCTCCACGTAGTCGGGGCGCGCCCGAATTTCATGAAAGCTGCGCCGGTTCTGCGGGCCCTGCAGGGATGCGGGGTGCGGCAAACCCTGGTCCACACCGGCCAGCATTACGACGCCAACATGTCGGACGTATTTTTTGCGCAGCTGGCTATGCCGGCGCCCGACGTGAATCTGGAAGTCGGTTCCGGCAGTCATGCGGCGCAGACGGCGGCCATCCTGTGGCGCTTTGAACCGGTGGTCGAGGAGCGACGGCCTGACATCGTCCTGGTGTATGGCGACGTGAACTCGACCCTGGCGGCGGCCCTGGTCTGCGCGAAGCTTTCGCTTCGTATCGCCCATGTGGAAGCCGGGTTGCGCTCTTTCGACCGCAGTATGCCGGAGGAGATCAACCGCGTGCTGACCGATCAACTGGCGGACCTGCTTTTCACGCCTTCCCAAGACGGGGACAGAAACCTGCAGCGCGAAGGAATTCCGGCCGAGCGCATTCATCGCGTCGGCAATGTCATGATCGACTCGCTGGTGCGCCTGTTGCCCGAGGCACAGGCGGCGAGCAATGGAATCCCCTCACGCTACGCCCTGGTTACGCTGCACCGGCCGTCGAACGTGGATGATGAGCGCACGCTGAAAAGCATCCTGCATGCCCTGCTCGACATGCAAGGCGCAGTCGAGATTGTCTTTCCCGTGCATCCGCGGACCCGGCAGCGGATCGAACAATGGAGGCTGGGCACGGGCAAGCTGCATCTGCTCGAGCCGCTTCCGTACCTGGAATTCCTGGCGTTGCAGCGGCACGCGGCGGTGGTGCTGACCGACTCGGGAGGCATCCAGGAAGAAACCACGTATCTGGGCGTCCCCTGCCTCACGCTGCGCAACAGTACTGAGCGGCCCATCACGGTCACGATGGGAACCAACGTCCTGGTCGGCGACGATCCGGCGAGGCTGAAGACCGAACTGGCGCGGGTGCTGGAAGGCAAGGCGAAGAAGGGAACGATTCCTCCGCTTTGGGACGGTCACGCGGCGGAGCGGATTGCGAGAATCCTCGTGACCCCGTGAAAGGCTACGTTGTCGGTCTCGCAGTGGGTTCGCCGCCCGCGAAGTGTCGAGTCTTGCTCGACCGGGGGAGGACGCCGCTGCCTTCGTGTGCCGAGGAGCAGGCGGCCACTGTGGCTAGACAGATCCAATGATAGGAATCCAGTGCAGTGCCTTGCTGTTCGACATGGATGGAGTCCTCATTGATTCGACTCCCGCCGTGGCCCGCGTCTGGCGGGATTGGGCCCTGGCTCGCAACTTTGACCCGCGCGAAGTCGTGGCGCGCGCCCACGGCCGCCCCAGCATCATGACGATTCGCGAGTACCTCCCGGACGCCGATCATCAAGCGGAGAACCGGATCGTTGAGCGCGCAGAGATGGAAGATCTCGAAGGCGTTGTGCCGCTGCCGGGTGCGCGCGATTTGCTGGCCGCACTGCCACCAGAGCGCTGGACGATCTCAACCTCGTCGACCAGACCGCTGGCCGAGGTGCGGTTGCGGGCCGCGGGACTGAGCATTCCGGAGAAGATGGTCACTTCCAGCGACATCACGCACGGCAAGCCACACCCCGAGCCGTATCTGAAGGCGGCCGCAGCGCTTGGATTTGCCCCGGACGAATGCGTGGTGGTGGAAGATGTGCCGGCCGGGATCCAGGCGGGGCGGGCTGCCGGGGCCCGCGTGATCGCATTTCCGACCACGTTTCCGGAGGAGAAGTTAGTTGCCGCCGGGGCGAACTGGGTGGTTCGGAACTGCAGCGAGATGGAGTTGGAGGCGAGCGAGCCGGAGCTGAGGATCAGGTTGCATCCGGGAACGCGATAGGCGTTTCCGCGGGCCAAAGCCGACGCTCCGCGTCGAGAGTCTCTACGAACCCGTGTAGAGCTGGAAGGGCGCCCAGTAGAAGGGGCGGTTGAAGGAGTCCTGGGAATGGAGCAGCGAGAGCTTGGCCGCGCGCAGGGCCTCGTCCGGAGGCTTGCCGCTCTGAATGGCGGCGTACATCCGGTCCATGAGCTTCGGGGTGGAGGCATCGCTCACGTCCCAGAGCGCGCCGATGACGTTGTGCGCGCCTGCGCGCAAGAACGCCCAGGAAAGTCCCACCAAGCCCTCGCCGGAGTAGGCGCGGGACCCGGCGCCGTAGCAGGAGGAGATCGTCACCAATTCCGCGCGCAGCGGGTGTTGAATGATGTCGCGGGCGTAAAGCTTGAAAGAATCGTTCTCGGTGGTGCTGCGCGAGAGCACGATCGCCGAGTCGAGCGGGCTCAGGCGGCTGGCGGTGCCGTGGGCGACGAAGTGAATGTAGGCGTAGCGCTCGGGATTTGCGCCCAGGTAGGCCGCCGGCGTGGCCTCGGCCTGGCTGAGCACGCGCTGTTGCTGGAGAGAGAAGCTCTTGCCGACGCTGGCCATCTCTGAGGCGGCCTGCGGGAGCGTTGCATATTCGGAGGCGGTTGGGAGGGGGTTGCCGACCAAGAGCAAAGTCCGTCTCTGGGCGCTGGCGTTCGGGTGGGAGTGTTCCAGCAAGCGGAGGGAGCTGGCATTGACGAGGGTGACGTCTTCGATCCAGTAGTGGGGTTTGGGATCGGGGGCGATCAGGGCTTCAAAGTTCAGGGCGTCGAGGCTGCCATCGGGAATCACGAAAACGCGGTGACTGTTCTTAATGAGGGGGACCGCCGGTTCGACCAGCATCCGGTACAGATCGACGCCATCGCTGCTCTGCGAGGCAATCAAGTCCTTGGGGATTTCGAGGGCCTTGCGGTAACGGCGGACGGCGGCATCGATTTGGGATGCGGGCGGCAACCGGAACAGGCTGGTCTGATGCGGGGTGACGGCCCACAGATAGGAATGCTGCGCGCCGAGAAAGTAGTAGAGGATGGTGCCCGCGACTTGGCGCGCCACCCGTTGGGCGTCGATCGGGGACGGCAGCGCGGGATCTTTTTTGCTGAGTTGTCCCAATCCCTCGGCCAGGGTGCGGGCGCGGGCATGGTCGGCCACGCTGAGGGCTTCGGCGAATCTTCCATTGGAGAGCAGGAAGCTTACATAGTCGTCGTAGAGGCTGCTGGCATTGGAGAAAAAAGGAAGCCTTGCGCCTTCGTGCTGAATCTCCGAGCGGGCAGTTTCGAAGGTCGCGAGGGTCGTCCGGTAAGCGGCGAGGGCCTGGTTTGTAAGCTTCTGGGTGGAGTAGAGATTCGCCAGTTGATGCTGCGCTTCCCACTTGAGGGAGGGCGTGACCTTAGGGTCAGCGACGATCTCAGTCAGAGTTTTCTGGCCCTGCTCCAGGTTCTTCCGTTGAATTTCGACCTGTGCCTTGGCAAACAAAGGGTACAACTCGTCTAACCGGTTGCCACTGGCCCGCGCGATCGCGATTGCCTCGTCACTATACGCACTCGCCCGGTCCAACTCACCCGTTTTTTCCGTAACCAGGGCAAGTGAAGTTAAGGCATCGAGAATCTGCTCTTTGCTGCCGGTCTCGCGGGCGAGATCTAAGGATTTCTGGTAAGCGGTCTCTGCAACGCGATAATCTCCCTCGTCCAGGTAAACATACCCTGCTGTCGTAAGCCAGCGGATCTCATCGACAACGGAACCCAGTGTCCGGGCGCGCCGCTGGGCATCCAGGAACAGGTCCAGTGCTCTTACGGAATCACCAGTTTTGTAGCTGGCCCATCCAAGGTTGCCCTGAGCGGTGAGCATGATTCGTTGCGCGCCGATGTTTGAGGCAACGCGGTAAGTGTCGTCGGCATAATCGATAGCTTCATCAAAGTGCTCTTCCAGCAAGGCCACATGCATGAGGTTGAGCAGAGACCAAGCCTCTAGAAACTGCTGGTGCTGATCGCGAGCGATCGACAAGCCTTTGGAGAAGAATGGACGCGCCACCTCAAAGTTCCCGCGCTCGACTTCGAGCGAGCCCCGAGCGTTGAACAGTTCGCCGCACACAAAACGACTGGGATTGAGACAAGATTGGCTGGCTCTGGCGATGCCCTCTTCGGCTTCCTGATAGCGATGCAGTCGGATGTGGGCAATGCAGGTCCAGACTTGGCGGTCAAGGTTCAACTCACTGTCTTGCGGAGCAGGGGATCCGTCCGCTTCCAGGACCTTCAACGTCTCCGAATACATTCCTCTTGCCGCGAGAACCTGAGCGTACAGAAGGCGGAATTTCCAAGCCCAGAACGAATCGTGACCGGAATATTGATGGGAGGCAGCTTCGGCGGCGGCCTGGGCGCGCACAAGATCACCGTGCACGAGAAGACCCTCCACGCGATCGAATTCACGTTGAGGGTCTTGTGAGCAAGCCGCGGTGAAAAGCACTGCCAACAAAGCCAGCGCGGTCAGGGCTATGGATAACCGCCGCCATTGACTTGGGGTGCGCACGCACTGGTTGAGCCCACGACCGGGCAACCCAGCTCCAGGCGCATCATGATCAATTGGAGGGACTTGCCGGTTACCACAAGTTCGGCAAGGTGCATGCGGCCGATGTTGGGGATCTCGATGATGTTGGTGTCGACAATCTTGCCCGACAGCTTGCCGCGGACGACCTCGATTTTCTCGACCAACGTGCATACCAGAATGCCCTTGTCGGGATCAAATTTCCGGTCGGCCCGCTTCCAGAGCGACTTTTCGAACAGGTGAGGCCGCTTGGGAAATTGCTTGCTGTTGTCGCTGCCCAGAATCTTGGTGTCGAGGTGAACTCTGAGAATCGCCTCGCCCACGCGCAGGCCGTCAATCACGGTGCGGCTGAGATCGACCTTGGGCACATCCGGATCTTCGGCCGGATGCTCAGTGGAAATATACCCCACCAGTTCGTCGGCCCGGATCGTGTCGAGCACGTTCAAGCCTTCGACGGCGGCCATGGCGCGAGTTACGGGCAGCCCAGCCAGATGGCTGCCTTCGACGCGAGAACGGGTGGCGTGGGCCGTGATGATTTTCTCAAACTGGAAGGCAGTAGTGGCAGCTTCGTCAGCGCCGCCCGAGGGTGATAGAGACGTCGGAGACTGCACCGGGATGTTTTTCACGAACGGACGTTCGATGTACCCGCCGATGGCGGAAGCGTTGGCGTGGAAGTAATGGGTCCTGACGGGCGCGCGCAGTGTCATAGGGGCTCCTCACTTTGGCGGATGGAGATCTGTTCTGGGCCCTTACTGAAAGCGCAACTCAAACGGCTGCCTGCCGATCTCAGCTGGGGGACCGCCCGGGCCGACTCCGCGAACCGACAACGAGTAGATCCCGGGTTCACCGACGGCCGGAATTCTGAGCGGAACCGTATCATTGGCGGCCTCGGCCGAAACCGGGAGCGACCATTGTAGCCTTCCGGAGGGATCGTACAAGTCCACAAGATATGAAGAGAAACGGGCTTCGGCGGGGATGTTCAGCAGCAGCATGAAGGGTCGCCCGGATTCTGCCTGCACCACAGGTGCACTCGCGCTGCGGGTAGCGACGGTGAGCGTGGCAAACGGGAGAATCGTCGGCTGGCTCGACGCTCGTCTGATGGCTGGGATGGCCACAAAGCTCTGATATCCAAGGGCTACCAGCAGCAGTGCCAGAACCGGCAGGGCGAACGCCGGGCGCAACCATGCGGCCCAGCTTGAGGTGGGCGCAGGCCGCGCCACGGGCGCCAGTCTCTCGGCAGGCTCGGACAATACGGCTTTGCCCTGCTCGAGGAACATGGCGGCGGTACGGACGTCCAGGGCGCACTCTGGACAGTCGAACATATGTTCTTCGAACTGATCGAGCTGTTCGGGGTCCAGTTCATTCAACAGATAGCGCTCGGTCGCCTTCATGCGAACGGCTTGGTTGTGGTCCATCACTGCTTTCGTACCTCTGGTAGGTAGTGAATGGCGGGCGCCAACCGTTTCACGACCCTTGCTTTCACAGCCTTCCCGCCGAGGCAAGGCCCGGCGGGCGATTTTGCAGACTCTTCAAATACATCGATTTAAAGCTCTGCTTGGCGCGGTGAACGAGGACGCGCAGGTAGTCGCGATCGACGCCAAAGTTGCGGCAAACCTCGTCCTTGTCGCGCTCTTCCAGGAACACCTCGCGAAGGATGCGGCGGTCGCGTTCGGGCAGATCGTCAAGGATCTCGCGCACTTTCTGTTCCATCTGCCTGGCCGCCACGGTACCGAGTACGTCGATTGCCGCGTCGGGAATCTCGTCGGCTGCCTCGTCTTCAAGCGAGCCAGCGCGGGCAGAAGCGCGGTACTGCTCAAGCAAAACATTGTTGCAGATTGAATTGACGAAGGCACCGAGCCGCTCAGGCTGGCGAATGCCTTCCGGGCTGCGCAAGACCGCGAAGAAGCGTGCAAACGTTTCCTGGCGAACATCTTCGATGGCTTGTGGACTACGCAGGCGGACACGCAGCTTCAGTTGAATCAATTCGCTGAAATACGCAACAAAGTGTTCCTGCGTGCGGAAGTCGCCGGCGCGAAGACGCTCCAGGTACGGCGCATCGAAGGCCTGAAATTGCACGGGCTTGCCTCGCGGAACACAAGAGTGGTGAACATCTTAGCATTGAAGTGAGGGAAATCCCTTATGAGGTCAGGCGCTGGGCCGCGGATTGGGACGAATTTCGCTTTTCCCGCGGCTGTGGTGCGGGGGTACTCTCCCGCCCGATGGATTTGTTGAAACGGAAAGCGGGCTGTTCGCACCATACACATGGGAGCGAGCACGGGGATGATTCGTCAAAGGGATTCCAGCAGCCGATCCATTCCATCGCAGCCCGGATCGACGGGCGCAAGCGCCGAACCCGCGCAATTATTTCAACTCACCATGCTGCACGCGCTATTACTGCCGCCCCGTTGCCGGGATGTTTATGTTCTCAAGGAAATCCACGGGTACACCCCCGCCGAGATCGCGAACGCGCTCGGCCTGAGTACGACCGAGGTGAAGCGGCACTTGCGACGGGCCTACCGGGAGATGGGAGAGACATAGAGGCAAGGCGTTTTGTGGTTTCCCGATGGAACCCTGAGCCTTGGGGGAGGGCCGAGGGGTGCTTCGGCGCGCCGGGTTGAATTCGTTGGCCCGGCGCGCCTCGGGAAAGTAACTCAGCCTCCGGGCGTACTGCTCGGCACCCCATCAGGATCCTCAAAGAGGGCTTGTTCAGCGCAGGAGCCGGTTTTTCCCGCCCAAAAGACTTTGCTTCCTAACCCGTTGAAGGGTCATCTAAAACTCCGTTAGCCGGGGGCTGGCCGCGACCGGGCGACCGGTTGCGCGCGCGTCTTGGGTCGAATCGCGTCAGGGAATAATATGAAGGGCCCGGCTGCAAGGCCTGGGTCGCTGCGGGAGTCTGTCCCGCCTGCATGATTTGAGAGAGCCCTCATGTGGATTGTCAAACTTGCGCTGCGGCGGCCGTATACGTTTACGGTACTCGCGCTGCTGATCCTCATCCTCGGTCCGCTGGTGATTCTGCGAACGCCGACCGACGTATTCCCAGAAATCAACATTCCGGTGGTCAGCATTGTGTGGAACTACAACGGCCTGCCGGCCGAGGACATGGGCAACCGAATCACTTCGGTGACCGAGCGGGCCCTGACGACGCTGGTCGATGACATCGAGCACATCGAATCGCAATCGCTGAACGGCATTGCTGTGGTGAAGGTGTTTTTCCAGCCGAAGGCGGACGTGACTAAGGCCATTGCGCAGGTGACCGCCATTTCCCAGACCCAGCTGAGGCTTCTGCCACCGGGTACGACGCCTCCGCTGGTGATCAGCTACAGCGCTTCGACCGTTCCGATTCTGCAGCTGGCGCTGTCGGGCAAGGAGCTCTCCGAGCAGCAGCTGTTCGACACCGGCGTAAACTTCATCCGCACGCGCCTGATCACGGTGCCGGGAGCGGCGATTCCCTATCCATACGGCGGGAAACAGCGGCAGGTGCAAGTTGATCTGAACACCCAGGCCTTGCAGTCCAAGGGGCTGTCACCGCTGGACGTGGTGAACGCGGTGAGCGCGCAGAACCTGATTCTGCCCTCGGGCACGACCAAGATCGGCCCCCTCGAGTACGACGTCGAGATGAACGCCAGCCCGCAGACGGTGGCGGAGCTGAACAACCTGCCCATCCGGACGGTCGGCAGCAGCACGATCTACATCCGGGATGTGGCGCATGTGCGTGATGGATTTCCGCCGCAAACCAACATTGCGCGCGTGAACGGGCAGCGGGCGGTCCTGATCTCCATTCAGAAATCGGGGAATGCCTCGACGCTGAGCATTGTTTCCGGCATCAAGAACCTGATCCCGGAAATCAAGAAGACCATTCCCCCCGGCCTCGACATTCGCTACCTAGCCGATCAGTCGTTGTTCGTCAGAGGCTCGATCGACGGAGTGGTGCGGGAGGCGCTCATCGCCGCCTGCCTGACCGGGCTGATGATCCTGGTCTTCCTGGGAAGCTGGCGCAGCACGGTCATCATCGCCGTTTCCATCCCGCTGGCGATTCTGACGTCCATCATCTGCCTGAGCGCGCTGGGCGAGACCATCAACATCATGACCTTGGGCGGGTTGGCGCTGGCTGTCGGAATTCTGGTCGACGACGCCACGGTGGAGATCGAGAACATCAACCGCAACCTTGCTTTGGGCAAGGAAGTCGAGCATGCAATTCTGGACGGGGCGCAGCAGATCGCCGTGCCGGCGTTTGTTTCCACGATTTCGATCTGCATCGTGTTTGTCCCCATGTTCTTCCTGTCGGGAGTCGCGCGCTATCTGTTTGTGCCGCTTGCCGAAGCAGTCTGCTTCGCCATGCTGGCCTCGTATTTTCTGTCGCGCACCGTGGTGCCGACCATGGCCAAGTACCTGCTTCGCGGTCACGAGGCCGAGGCCGGCGAAGTGGCGCTGGAAAGCCCCAACCCGTTCGTGCGCATGCAGGCGCACTTCGAAGTGGGGTTTGACCGCTTTCGCGAGCGCTATCACGCTTTGCTCGAAGCGTGTCTCGATCACCAGAAAACATTTCTGATGGGGTTCTTCGCCGCCTGCGTGCTGTCGTTACTACTAATCGTGCCTTTCCTGGGGCAGGACTTTTTCCCGGCGGTCGACAGCGGGCAGTTCCGCTTGCATATCCGGGCACGCACCGGGACGCGCATTGAGGAGACCGCCCGTCTGTGCGACCTGATCGAGCGAACCATTCGCGAGGAGATTCCCCCGGACGAGATCTCCAGCATCATCGACAACATCGGGCTCCCGTACAGCGGCATCAATCTGACGTACAGCACGTCGGCGCCGGTCGGGCCAGGGGATGCGGACATCCTGGTGAGCCTTGCGGAAAACCATCACTCCACAGAAAAGTACATCCACGATCTGCGGCTGAGGCTGGCAGACCAGTATCCCGGCGTGACGCTGGCTTTCCTGCCGGCCGACATCGTCAGCCAGATCCTGAATTTTGGTTTGCCCTCGCCCATCGACATCCAGATCGTGGGCAACGATATTGAGAGCAACCGGAAATTCGCCGATGCGCTTTTGCAGAAAGTGCGCTACGTGCCGGGCACGGTTGACATGCGCATTCAGCAGGCGTTCGACCAGCCCAAGCTGCACATCGACGTTGACCGCACGAAAGCGGGCCAGGTGGGATTCTCGGAGCGCGATGTCGCCACCAACCTGCTGATCTCGCTGAGCGGCAGTTTTCAGACCACGCCCACGTTCTGGCTGAATCCCAGGAACGGCGTGAGTTATGCGATCGCGACCCAGACGCCGCAATATCGCCTGGATTCGCTCCAGCAGCTGGAAAACATTCCGGTCACGGGTACGAGCGGGGCCAAACCGCAGATCCTGGGCAGCCTGGCCACGATCCAGCGCAGAGTCGGACCGGCGGTCATGTCGCATTACGACATTGCGCCCGTGATTGATATTTTCGGCTCGGTGCAGGGCCGTGACCTGGGCGCGGTGGCACGGGATCTCGACCAGATCCTCGCCGCCAGCCGCAAGGATCTGCCCCGCGGGACCCGGCTGGTGGTGCGCGGCCAGGTGCAGACGATGCGGTCCTCGTACGTAGGCCTGATTGGCGGATTGTTCTTCTCGATCCTGCTGGTGTACCTGCTGATCGTGGTGAACTTCCAATCGTGGCTGGACCCGTTCATCATCATCTCGGCGCTGCCGGCGGCGCTTGCCGGCATCGCGTGGTTCCTGTTTGTCACGCATACCACACTCAGCGTGCCTGCCCTCACCGGTTCGATCATGTGCATGGGCGTGGCGACCGCCAACAGCATTCTGGTGGTCAGTTTCGCCAAGGAGCAATTAGAGGAGGGCAAAGACGCGGTTTCAGCCGCCTTGCAGGCGGGTTTTACGCGCTTTCGCCCGGTGCTGATGACCGCCATGGCGATGATGATCGGCATGGTGCCGATGGCGTTCGGGTTTGGGGAAGGGGGCGAGCAGAATGCTCCGCTCGGGCGCGCCGTGATCGGGGGCCTGTTGCTGGCCACCGTGTCGACGTTGTTCTTCGTTCCGGTGTTTTTCAGCGTGCTGCATGGCCGCAGGCTGGCGCGCGCCAAGGCGCCGGGAATTTGAGGTTTGGGCGTAAGATGCAGGGAGCAAGGATGCCGGTAGAGCAAGAGTATCCAGTGGAATCGACGGAAACGAGAAACGGACCGCAATTGCCCGGGCGTCCGGCAGGGGTGCGCCGGCCCTGGCTGGTCGCGCTGCTGGTTTTTCTGGGAGTCGCCGCGGTCGTGATTTCCGGCGTTGTGCCCCGGGTGCGCGCCCGCGCCACGCTGCGCGCCGAGACCAACCACCTTGCCGTGCCCGCGGTGATCGTGGTGCAGCCGAAGCACTCCTCGCCCGGACAGGAAGTCGTGCTGCCGGCAAACGTCCAGGCCTTCCGCGACGCCCCCATCTATGCTCGTACCAATGGCTATTTAAAACGCTGGTACGTCGACATCGGGGCGCACGTGAGAACCGGCCAGTTGCTTGCCGAAATCGATTCTCCGGAAGTCGACCAGCAGTTGCGCCAGGCGCGCGCCGACCTGAACACCGCCGAAGCTAACATGAAGCTCTCGGAGATCACGGCGACGCGCTACCAGGGACTTTTGAAGACCGATTCGGTATCGCAACAGGACGCCGACAACGCCGCCGGCGATTACGCGGCCAAGAAGGCCATTGTGCAATCGGCACAGGCCAACCTGAAACGGCTGGAGCAGCTGGTTTCCTTCGAAAAGATCTACGCCCCCTTCGACGGTGTGATCACGGCGCGTAATACCGACATCGGGCAGCTGATCGATTCCGGCAGCAGCGGTGGGCCGCGCAGTGAACTGTTCCATATCGCGCAGCCCGGCAAGCTGCGGGTGTACGTGAATGTTCCCGAGATCTACTCCCGTCTCACCAAACCCGGGTTGAAAGCGGATTTGACCTTGGCGGAGTATCCAGGACGGCGCTTCGAAGGTACGCTGGTTCGGACCGCCGATGCCATCGACCAGGCCAGCCGCACCTTGCTGGTCGAAATCGAGGTGAACAATCCGACCGGAGAGTTACTGTCGGGTGCCTATGCCGAAGTGCACCTCAAACTGCCCGGCAACATTTCGACCTTTACCATCCCGGTCAATACGCTGCTGTTCCGTTCCGAGGGGTTGCGGGTTGCGGTGGTGAAGGACGACAAGGCGGAGCTTACGCCGGTCACGCTGGGCCGCGACTACGGAAGCGAGGTGGAAGTCCTGACCGGGCTGAACGGCGACGAAAACCTAGTCGTCAATCCGCCAGAT
>DASREX010000087.1:0-70334 GCA_035651855.1 Candidatus Sulfotelmatobacter sp. | reverse complement strand
CCCGTCGGGATCACCGAGATCGGGACAATCGCTTCCTTGGAGCCCAGCCGCATGATCGAGCCCTTGCCAAACTGCTTTTCAATCTGCGATACCGCCAGGTCAATCGCCTTGCCCCGCTCGTCTGCCATGGAGTGGCTCCTTTAGAGATGAGTACTATTTGTACTGTCTGAATATGCCGGATTATACATTTGATGGTTAGCGAAGAAAAGGCGAATCTACATAATAAACCATGATTATTCACTTGACACAAAAATAAATTAGGCGTACCTTTGTGTCATGGACATCCGAGAAGCACATCAGAGGTTCGGAACCGACGAGCAGTGCTTGCAGTATATCGAGAAAATGCGCTGGCCCGATGGCATCGTGCGCTGCCCTACCTGCGGAGACAGCAAGGTAGAGAAATACGAACGCCCCGCAGAGGCCCCCAAAAAGCGCCGCTCCAAGACTCGGAATCCCCAAAAAGAGAATAAGCGGCAATGGCTGTACATCTGCCGCAATGCTGATTGCCGTGAGCAGTTCTCGCCTACCTCTGGCACGATCTTCCACAATACGCATCTGCCGTTGATAGTGTGGTTCCAAGCTATCGTTCTCATGCTGAATGCCAAAAAAGGAATCAGCGCGAAGCAATTGCAGCGCGACCTGGGGATCGGCGGATACAAAACCGCGTGGTACTTGAATCATCGCATTCGTGAAGTCATGGCCGAAGGCTCCATAGTGCCACTCGGCGGAATCGTCGAAATTGACGAAACCTACATCGGCGGACGGCAGCGCGGCCACAAGAGCAAACTGAAAAACAAAGATGTCGTGATGGGGATGCGCGAACGTGGCGGACCACTGCGATTAGTCCACATCGAAAACAACAACGTCGAAAGCCTCTCGGCACAGATCAAAGAGCACGTGAGTCCGAACGTCAAGCAAGTGATGACGGATGAATTCACCGCATATCCTGCGGCCATGATAGGCGCTGGAATCCACGGATCGAAGCATGAGACGATCAAACACAAGGCCAAAATCTACGTGCGCGGCGAAGTCCACACCAACACCATTGAATCCGCATTTTCACTATTCAAGCGTGGATTGACCGGATCGTTCCACAAGGTTTCGATAAAGCACTTGCAGCGCTATCTGGATGAGTTTTGCTATCGCTTCAATCGTCGCAATGATGACGGCGCATTTATAGAGACGGTGCGCCGTTTGGCGGGATTCAAGCCCCTGCCGTTTAGCGACCTGACTTCCGAGAAGGCTTAGAGCGTTTTTTCGGAGCCTTTATCTCGGACGTTTTCTGAGGCTCTTTCTTCAACATCCGGCGGAGAACCTCGTCGAATTGTCCCTTGTCTGTTTTCATTTTTCATGGTGTATCAAATGGTACCATTTGAGACCTTGCCAAACCGAAGTAAGTGTGCCCGGCGTAAACCCTTAAGTCTAATGGGCTTGTTTCGATTGCTTTCGCTTTCTTTTCCTCTTGAATCTTTACGACGTTGTGTAGCATCATATCCGCAGGGCTTCGCTGAAAAGCTGAGTCTGTAGCTACGAGCTCAGTGGGAATCTGAGCGTCCTCCCTGGACCCAGGGTAAAGGGCAAGAAAGGGCCGCATTAGTGCGGCTCTTTTCTTTTGGATTCAAGGGACAGATCAAGCTGTTCTTCTTTTGGCTGTGGCCGTTCTTTGCGTTCCCATTTCGGTGGCATCGTTACAAATTCTTCCAGTCGGTCTGATTGTGTCATAAAGGATGTCGTTACAATCCTCTGATTAAGAGCAGCATCAATCTCCGTAAACACAATCTTGAAACACGCACCCCCTTTAGCGTAACGCTTGACGTAAACCTCGTCTCCCAAGATTCTGCCATGTCTATTTGTGTGAATCGAGTCCGGGGTGGTCATAATGTCGGGAATCCAAAACAGCGTGCTAAAACGGCTCTCATCGTAGGAATATCCTGTCTCATCGCGCCGTCCTTCGCTCCGGAAGTGCTCCAGAGCTTTGCTTGCACGGGCCTTATTTCCGTTGTAATGCAATTGGATCAGCTTTGGAAAATTGTAGTCCATGAACCAAATCCGCGTCCCAAGTGGATCTGACACATATTGCCCTACTAGCTCCTTTTCATAGCGCTCAAGCATCGCACTAATGCTGCAATAGCAACGGTCTGGACATGGAGCGCCTTGTCGATGGGGCTTTTTGAACATTCGTTTTTGCTCTATAATGGCGGAGGGCGGGGGGATCGGACCCCGTTCCAATGAAGGAACTCCCGCTTATAAGGCGGGTTCTAGCGACCAACTAGACGCCCTCCGATCAAACAAAGTAGGGTCACCACGGCTTCAAATCAGGGAACCTTGGACGGGAAGACTGATTTGAAGCCTTTGTGTTTTCGCCTGAAACCACGGTGAACCTGGGATGGAATCAGGCTAATACTCTTCTCATTTGTTTACTTACATCCCTAAACCTCTTATTGCGCGATAGCCTCATCGGGCTCGTCTGCGGTTTCGTGTTCCGCCGCGATCTCTCGCTCTGCTAGCTGCGTTGCTTCTGCAAGCGAGATAGTGCCGCGCTTCATAATCTCTTCGACCTTCGCCGCAACTGTGGGTTTGGGAGCCTTGCGTTTTGCGCCCGGATACCAGTCAGTCAGCCCCCACGTGTTAGGAGCAACCAAGGTGAAATCCGGATTGCGCTTCAGGGAGGAATAGATATTCCCTGTTGGATTCTTAGCCTCGATCTTTCGGCCACTCTTTTCCAGAAGGCGCAAAATGTCCTGCGTGGTTAGGGGGTGACGGTTTGTTTTTTCAAGAATCATCCGGGCTGCGTTTGGAATACCTAAGCCGTGGAATTCCCCGACGCGAATCATGGGGTCGAGAGACGGCGATCCGGATGCTTGTTCAGTAGTACCGGGAACATAGTCCACTGCTCCGGTCAGAGCCTCTAGTGCGACTACTGCCGCTTCTAGTTTCTGGGCCTCGATCATGAGGCGCTCTCGACGCGCCTTCAACTCGGCGACCATAGCCGCATAAGGCTGAGTAGAGTCCTTGAATTCGTCTGCCATGGGAACCTCTCTTAGCACTGTTAAGTTAAATTGGCGTATGCCAATTGTCAAGTGGCGTGCGTTAAAAATGCCAATTCACAACTGCATACAAAAATGTGCAATTGACGCGGAGGGATCTGTAGCCTAGAATTGGCCCAACTGGGAAGTAGCTTAATGGCAAAGCAACGCACTGTCACTGCGTGAGATGGGGGTTCGAGTCCCTTCTTCCCAGCCACCAAAGTAATCAGCAGGATTTGCCAATAAACGTTCGTGATTAGACAAATTGAATAAACGTTGCGATGCTCGCCAGCATTGATTTCTACTGCTGGATAGTGACAGTGCGTTGCTGGGAGTTTTGAGGCTCCCTGCTGACGAAATAACAGAGGGGCTCTCTTCGCGGAGAGCCCCTCGTGGCTTTTACAGGGATACTTGCCCTGTCACGGCAGTCCAGTTGACACGCTGTCAATACTTTGTGTCAAGTGAATAATCATGTAATAAACCTGTGGAAGGTTCCGAATTGGATCGATGCAGGTTTGTCGGCTCCCTCACCACCGCGAGAGCTATCCCAGGAAGTGGGGCGGGATTCCGCGCAATCCGGGCGCGACGGATTACGAACCGAAACTTGCCTGCGCCCAATGGCGCTGCGAAGGGACATTATGCAAGCAACTCTCCAGTGCCGGTTCCACCACAAGCAGCTGCGACTGTCCGTTATCCCTAGCGACAGAAACGAGTTCCTCGTAAATCTTGGGGCCAATTTCCGAGGCGATCTTGACGGAACGCTGCATGGGTACCCTTTGGGTAAGTCTTACTCGCCACGGAAACTGGCAGGGTCCGGATAGATTAGAATTGCTATCGGCCGGCTGATCATCATTGCTGCCGCACCTTCTTCACAACGACGACCTCCAGTTCCTTGCCATCGGGTCGTTTCAGGAACGCTTTGTCTTCTTTGCCGACCCTGAATTCAATCGGATCGTTCACGACCCACTCAGGCTTGTAGCTGAGTTTGCCTGCTTTGTAGGCCGCAAAATATACGATGTCGTCTACTTGGATTTGGAACACGTAGAGCCTTCCAGGAATAGGCGCCGCTATTCCACCGATCACACCGAACCCCATTGTGACATCTTGGACCGACAAATCAATCAGCTTTCCTGCTTGGTATGAAGGCTTGGCCTTAGAGGCTGCCGCAACGGCGATAGACAACAGCAGTACAAACACGGGGAATGCGCCTGCCATATTTCGTGCCACCGACCTTCTCTCCGCAGCTCTTTTTCGGTGGCAGTTCTTGCACCGGCAATGTCTTCCGCCTTGGGAGAGCGGGTGAGTCGGGTCAGTAGGGAATGCGTCCAAGAGCTTCCACTGCTTGCACGTACTGCAAACCTTACCCTGAATACCATTGCGGATTTCTACCATGACATCCCTGCCTTCGCGGGTGGAGGCACCCGTGCCACACTACCGTTGCAGCAAATCCACCGGCGCTGTCACATCGTGCACCCTGAAATACTTCGCCAGCGCGGGATACTTCCGGGCCACCGCCTCGTACATGGCATACGCCACATTGCGATACGAAACGTGCCCTGCCGGTGTCGTGCGCAGTTCCGAAATATAAACCGCTTCGGCAAAATCCATCTTGAACAACGCTCGCTTGCGGAATGCCAGCGGAATCGCGTACTGCGAACTTTCCTCCGCCTCGGGTGTGCCGCGCCCCGCCAGCTTTTCCACCGCCATCTGCACCCGCCGCATCGCCCCTTCGAACCGTCCGCGCACGCCCGCGTCTTCCATGTCGAGCAGCATCTCGTACCCGTTCCGGGTGGTGAAGCTCTGCATCACCTGGATGCACCGCCGGTGCCGGTGCATGTCGCGGAATCCGCCGGTGTCCATCAGGATGTCAAAGCGGAAGTGCTGCCCCGCGCGGAAACCCCGCAGCATCTCGTCATGCTTGCCGCGATGCCGCAGTCCTAAATCAATAATCTCCCGCCGCCGCCGCTCGCCTGCCACCTGCACCGCCTGCCGGATCTGCCGGTAGGAATGATGGCAGTGTTCGTACAGCAAAGTCGTCGCGATCTCCACTTCCAGCGGTTCTTCATCAAGGAGATCCACAATGGCCTTGGCGGGCGCGATGGGCTCCGAGACCATCAGTTCCCGCGCCGCCTGCCGTAACTCCCGCCGCGTCTCCATTTCATACGGATTCGGATCGGCGTACTTAACCAGGGTGGGAGCCACCCGCACTTCGCGCAGGAGTTCCTGCTCCGCCCGCGCCCCCAACTCCGGACTCACCGCCCGGATCTGCGCCACCAGATCCTGCAGGCTCTCCGCATTCACGTTGTACGCCGCCCCGGTCGCCGCCTTTTTCAGCGATAGGCCCAGTTGCCGCACCTCTCTGTGGGTGTGCGACAGCAGGTGCGCCACCTGGTTCTCCAGCGTCCGCGCATTGACGATCTCCCCCAACGAAGTATTCGTGGACAGGGGCAGCAGGTAGCGCGTGATATCGAATGCCCGCGCCTTCAGCGTCCGCTCATAAGCATCCTGCTTCATCTCGGCCGGTTTGGGCGTGATGTTGATCAGGTGCTGGGTCATGTGCGCCGACAGCGCGTCATACTCGGTGAACAGGAAATCCACGGTCTCGCGATAAAGCCTCCGCGCTTCGTCATCCGGGCCGAAATCCGGCGTGTAATATCCGCTCTTGCGGAAGTCCTGGTAGCGCGTCGAACGCTCTTGCCCATCCCAGCGCTGCTCGTCGGCCAACTCGATGGCGGCCAGAATTGACAAGCGCTCGATGGCCAGCGCCAGATGCGCCAGGTCGGCGATCGACCGGTGCCCGTACTGGAAGTAGAACGTGTTGAGAAACTTCTCCGCCTTCTGGGTGCTGATCTCCCGCAGCGACTCTTTCATCGACAACGCCGACCGCGAGTACTTCGCCATGGCATAAGCCTGAATCTCCGGCTCCACCCCAAACACCGCGAACACCTCGGTAGAAGGTTCAGCCGACGAGGCGCGTTCGCCCTCGCCCGCATCGAGCGGCGCCGGCTTTTCTAATGCGGACCCGCGCTGGGTCGACCGGTGTCCCGGTTCAGCTTCGGATGGGTTCGGGTTGGAAGGCTTGGGCATGATCACAACATTGGTTGTAGGAGCCATGGGAGTGCTCGAATCGTACCCGCCATGCTTGTGGAATAGCAAACGGAACCTGTAAGAACAGAAACGTGCAAGAACAGCCGGCTCGGCTGTCCCTTCGAGCGGAGCTAGACTCCTGGCGCGTTACACTCCTTCCGTGCACCAACTCCTGCAGCACACAGCCCACCGTCCGTGGCCGCCGCCCCATGGTCCCTGGATCATGAAGCAGACTTGGCACGATCTCCTGTTCGCGCACTGGCCTATCCGGTTCGAGGAACTCAGGCCGCTAGTTCCCGCTCTACTGCCGCTGGACATATTCGAAGGTCGCTGCTGGATCGGCGTGGTTCCTTTCTGGATGAGCGCAGTCCGGGCTCGCGGGCTGCCTCCTTTGCCCGGCTTCTCCAAGTTTCCGGAACTTAATCTGCGAACCTATGTGACCTACGGTGACAAACCGGGTGTTTACTTCTTCAGCCTGGATGCAACCAACCTTCCGGCGGTGTGGGCGGCGCGCGCCTTCTATCATCTGCCCTATTTCCATGCGTCCATGAAATCAACGGAACGAGCAGGCCGAATTTTCTATACCTCTCATCGGCGTCGCCCGTCTGCGGAGTTCCGTGCCTCCTACCGCCCCGTAGGTCCTGTCCGCGTGCGCGATCAAGGAACGATCGAGGATTTCCTCACCGCCCGTTACTGCCTGTACACAGTGCACCAGGGTCACGTCTGCCGTTGCGAGATTCACCACCTGCCCTGGCCCTTGCAGGATGCGGAAGCGGACTTCGAATGCAATACCGTCGCCCGCGCCGCCCACATCACGCTGCCCGGTTCCCCCCCGCTGTTGCACTTTTCCAAACGGCTGGAAGTCCTGATCTGGCCCCTGCGCCGCACGGAACCGCCCGGCGTCCGCGTATAATTCGCGTTTCGCGAAGCGCATGCGCTCTAAGCGAGCAGTTGAAGACGGCCCTCGGTGGAAGCCCGGCCTTGGTGTGGAAGCCCGGATTTGGTGTGGAAGCCCGGCCTTTGTGTGGGAAGAGCGGCCTTTGTGGGAAGAGCGGCCCTTGAGGGCCGCGTAGATCGCCCTGAATCTCTGGGCTTTAGCCCCTGAGGGGGGCTCAATGACGTAAACGTTGTGCCAGATATTCGGAGAACCCCATGTCCCTTTCAGAACGCGTCGCCTTCATCACTGGAGCTTCTCAAGGTATTGGCCGTGCCTGCGCACTCCGTCTTGCGAAGGAAGGCGCCGCCGTGGCCGCCGCAGCGCGGAATCAGGAAAAGTTGAACGAACTCGTCCACGAAATCACCACGGCAGGCGGGAAAGCCGCAGCCTTCGCCGTGGACGTTGCCGAGGAAGAGCAGGTCAAATCCGTAGTGAAGGCCGCGATCGCCCAATTCGGCAAAATCGACGTTCTCGTCAACAATGCCGGGATCACCCGCGACCAGCTGGTCATGCGCATGAAGCGCGCCGATTGGGACGCCGTCCTGCAGACCAATCTCACTTCCGCCTACCTCTGCATCCAGCAGGTCATCCCCTCCATGCTCAAGCAGCGCTGGGGCCGCATCATCAACATCACCAGCGTCTTCGGCCAGATGGGACAGGCCGGGCAGGCAAACTATGCCGCTTCCAAGGCGGGACTGATCGGCCTGACCATGGCGATCGCCCGCGAAGTCGGCTCGCGCAACATCACCTGTAATGCCGTCGCCCCAGGATTTATCGAGACTGCGATGACCGCCGTGCTGAGTGAAGAGTTCAAGCAGGGCGCGCTGAAACAGATTCCGCTAGGCCGGGTGGGAGCGGCCGAAGATGTCGCCGGCGCGGTTGCTTTCCTGGCCTCGGACGAAGCCTCGTACATAACCGGCCACGTTCTAAATGTAAACGGCGGAATGCTGATGGGCTAAGAAGATCAAGAGGGCATCATGAGGGTGCCCCACCCTTGTCGCGATTTGTGCGACAGGGTGGGGATTTTGACGGTCAGTCCTCGACTAAGCATTTTCACTCTGAGCACGCGAACGACGCAGAAGACCGGATCCCACGATCATGCAATACGTAATCTACATTCTGATCAAGCTGGCTTTCTACACCGCGTGGTGCTGGCTGGGCCTGCGACTGTGGCAACCCGGCTCTTCGCGCTGGCGAAAGGCAACTGGCTTTGGCGTGCTGCGCCTGGCCGTCGGCGTCTTCTTCGGAGTCGCCATCTTCTTTGCCATCCCGGCGCAGCCCGACAACGTTCTCTGGAAATATCTGACCATCTACACCCCGGTCCGCATGGTGGAATGGCTCATCCTCGCCTGGATACTTCGCAACGCCTCGGCCAACCGCAGCATCCCGCTTACCCTGCTGTGGTGCATGGGCGGAATCGTAGTTTCATTCGTCGCGGACTTCGCTTCCCCGGAGGGAGTGGCGGGCCATTTCTGCGTTGGACGATGCCTATGCTGAGGCAGTCTGAAACCGGCAATGCCGCGCTGCAGTTCGTGCCCGCCCTGTCGCCCGCCCACCTCGCGCAGGCTCGCGAACTCTTCCTCGAGTATGCTCAGTCCCTCGGTTTCAGTCTCTGCTTCCAAAACTTCGATCAGGAGCTGGCAAATCTGCCCGGCGACTATTGCCCTCCGGATGGCCGGCTCTTGCTGGCCGAATACGACGGAAAGCTGGCCGGATGCGCCGCTCTTCACAAACTGGAAGACGGAATCTGCGAGATGAAGCGCCTCTACCTTCGTCCGCAGTTTCGTGGCAAAGGCTTGGGGCGCGCCCTGGCGGAGCGCATCATCTCCGAGGCCCGGCAGATCGGCTATCGCAGCATGCGCCTCGACACCGTCGAATCCGCGATGCGGGACGCCGTCGCGATGTACCGCAAGATCGGCTTCCGCCAGATCGCCCCCTATTGCTCGAACCCCATTCCCAGCGCCCTCTATATGGAACTGCAGTTGTAATCCGGCGCCTGCTTCGGACAAAATATCCGCCCAGACCGCGAAAGGATCCCGCCATGAACAAAATTCTTCTTTGTGCTCTCGCTGCCGTTGCCCTGGCAACTTCCGTTTTCGCCGCGGATGCTAAGACCGTCACTTACAAGAGCGGCAGCGAAACCGTCAGCGGCGTGCTCTACACTCCGGCGGGCAGCGGCCCGTTCCCCGCGCTCATCGTGATTCACGAATGGTGGGGTCTCAACGACTGGGTAAAAGAGCAAGCCTCGAAGTTGTCCGATCAGGGCTACGTCACTCTGGCTGTCGATCTGTACCGCGGAAAGGTCGCGACCACTCCCGAGGAAGCGCACGAGATCATGCGCGGAGTGCCGCAGGACCGCGCCCAGCGGGACCTTCACGCTGCATTCGAGTTCCTTTCCTCCCAGCCAGGGGTGAAGAAAGAGCGCATTGGCTCCATCGGATGGTGCATGGGCGGAGGCTACTCGCTTGATGTCGCGCTGCAGGAACCCGCGCTCGCCGCCGCTGTCATCAACTACGGCCATCTCGCCACCGATCCCGACGCGCTGAAGAGAATTCATGCTCCCATCCTCGGCCTGTTCGGCGCGCAGGACAAAGGCATTCCTCCGGCGGACGTAAGAAAATTCGGGCAAACCCTCGACCAGATGGGCAAGAAAATCGAGATCA
This sequence comes from Candidatus Sulfotelmatobacter sp., assembly GCA_035651855.1. GTDB lineage: Bacteria > Acidobacteriota > Terriglobia > Terriglobales > Acidobacteriaceae > Sulfotelmatobacter. The sequence goes on along the minus strand of DASREX010000087.1, from coordinate 60,621 downwards.
AAATTTACGAGGATGCCGGGCATGCCTTTGAGAATCCCAACAACAAAGAGGGATACCGCCCCGCCGATGCCGCCGACGCCTGGCAGCGCACCATCAATTTTCTGGCCTCGACATTGAAGAAGTAATGGAACCGAACTCCTGCAGGGCAGATTTCAGAGCCCAAGGCTGAGTTCGGGCCCATCTGCAATCCGAAATCCCGAATCTGGAAGCGCGCCGGATCCTTTCACACTGTAAAAATAACCGCTGATCCGCGCGGAATTTCCCGCGCGCGCATGTCCTTCCGGCATGGCACTGTTGTCCTATGTCTGGCACAAATTTCCCCTTGCCAGAAGTTGCCGCTCTGGTTACCATGACCCATCCTGCAATGCTCCCAACCATGAACATCGGCGAGACCATCCGCAACTACCGGCTGCAGAAAGGCATGTCACAAGGGGATATCGAGAAACGCACCGGGTTGCTGCGTTGCTATCTGTCGCGCGTGGAAAACGGGCACACCATCCCTTCGCTCGACACCCTTTCCAAGATCGCCGGCGCGATGGAGTTGCCGCTCTCGCAATTTTTTTCCGAGCCCGGGCACAGTAACGGCTCCAAAGGATTGCCCCAGCTCTCCGATGACGAAGTCCGCTTCCTCAGCCAGATCCGCCGCTATGCCACGAATCTGAACGACAGCGACCGCAAGCTGGTTCTCGCCATGGTGCGCAAGATGGCCTCCAACGCCGGCAAGTAGTTCCCCCTCCCGCCCGCAACTCTGCCCCTGTGATACGCGTCACTGACACTCTCCGCGCGCCCGCTTATTGTGCTTCCGGTTCCTCATTTCACCATTACCGGCGCCCGCCGGGAGGAGCATCCCATGGCGCAGCACTTCAAGCTCGATCTTCACAAGAAATACAAGTCCGAATATGTCATGCCGAAGCAGCCCGTCTTTGTAGCCGTGGGCCCGGCGAAATATCTGGCCATCACCGGGCACGGCGCTCCCGGAGGGCAACACTTCCAGGCGCATGTTTCGGCTCTTTATTCCGTCGCTTACACGCTGAAGATGGCGGAAAAGCTTGCGGGACACGATTTCAAGGTTTGCCACCTGGAAGGGCAGTGGTGGGCTGAGGACGCGCCGGATTTCCGCGCCCGCCGCCCGCAGGAATGGGAGTGGCGTCTGCTGATCCGCGTCCCAGAGTTCATTACACAGCACGAATTGGACGCGGCCATTCAATCGGTCATGGCCAGGGACAAAGCGCCATTGGCAGGCGAAGTCAAACTGCTGCAACTTACGGAAGGCCGCTGCGTGCAGGTGCTGCACACCGGCCCTTATGCCGGAGAGGAAACCACGGTCCAGAGGATGCGCGAAATGGCCGAGCGTAACGGCGCCAAATTCCGCGGTCCCCACCACGAAATCTATCTCTCGGACCCCAACCGCGTTCCAAAAGAGCGCCTGCGGACGATCCTGAGATACCCAGTAGAGTAAGAGGAACGAGCCCTCCAGCCGGACCGTGGCCCGTGCCAGGAAGGTGAAATCTGCAATCTAAAATCTAAAATCTAAGATCTGCAATCTGACCTCCCCTGCCCCTTACTTAAGTACCATTCCCCTCCGTGCCCAACAGGCACCTCCCCCTGCGTCAGCCGACTCACTACACTGGGCCTGGAGACATCTGTGACCACCGACGAAGAACTCAACGTGCTCGATTCCCAGTTGCGACGTCTCAAGATCGAGTACGAAATCTTCTTCAGCAATCCACAGAAGCGCCCGCCCACCGACATCGAGTGGAAGGTGCTGGCTCTGCTGCGGAAGTTTTCCGACGGCGGACGCATGAACTTCTCCCAGCGTTACCGCTACAACGAAATGGCACAGCGCTACGCGGTCTACAGTGACCTGTGGCGCAAGAAGTCGCGCATTCGCGAAGAAGGCTACCGCCGTCCTCAGGACGCGCTGCTCTCGGTTCAGGGCGTCCGCGTTGCCGAGGACGAACACAAAGCGCAGCACCATCCGGTGTATGGCGTTGGGCACGCCGCTTCGGCGGGAGCAACCTCGTCCCCGCACTTCACCCTGCACAGCGTGGACCAGACTGAGCGCGAGCAGGTCGAGCGCCTGTACAACGCGCTGGTCGCCGCTAAGAAGAAGGCCGGAGAGAACGTCAGCGGCGGCATCGACTCCTTCACCGCCTTCGTCCAGAAGAAGACTGAGCAGATCCGCAAGCAGTACAAGTGTGAGAACGTCGAATACTCCGTGGAAATTACCGAAGGCGGAGTGAAGCTGAAAGCCAAAGCGAAAACCTAGTCCTTCCTTTTGCGGCGGAATCGGGCAATGGATCGCCCTGCCATTGCGCTCGCCACACTCCCTGCTGATAGAATTTTCGGTCACCATCCCCGCAGCGAATTCATAAGGGACCCCATGTCAGCCAAGATTCAGCGCGCGCTCCTCTCCGTCACCGATAAAGCCGGAGTGGTCGAGTTTGCCCGCAGCCTTTCCGCCCTGGGCATCGAACTCATCTCCACCGGAGGCACCGCCAAATTGCTCCGCGACTCCGGCATTCCGGTCCGGGACATCTCCGACCTCACCGGTTTTCCGGAAATGCTCGATGGACGAGTCAAGACGCTTCATCCCAAAGTCCATGGCGGAATCCTGCACCGCCGCGAAGATCCCAGCCACGTGGCCGCGGTGAAGCAGCACGGCATTCAGCCCATCGACATGGTGGTGGTGAATCTTTATGCCTTCGAAAAGACCGCGGCCAGGCCGGGAGCCGCTTTCGACGAACTGATCGAGAACATCGATATCGGCGGCCCCTCCATGATCCGCTCCGCCGCCAAGAACTTTGCGGACGTGGCCGTGGTCACCTCTCCCTCCGATTACGATGCGATCTCCGAAGAACTCCGCCGCGAACAGGGCTCATTGTCCCGGGAAACCCGGTGGCGTCTGGCCCAGAAAGCTTTTGCCACCACTGCCGCTTACGACTCCGCAATTGCCTCCACCCTCGAAACCATCAGCCCTGAGGCTTCCGAATTGCAATTAGACGGCGCAGCCTTCCCGCCCACCATCCGTTTCCTGTTCCACAAAACCCTCGACCTCCGCTACGGCGAGAACCCGCACCAGAAGGCCGCCATGTACTCCGATGGCTCCGGCGCGGGTGTCGCCAATTCCCGTCAACTGCAGGGTAAAGAGCTCTCCTACAACAACATCGTTGACTTGCAAGCCGCCTGGGATCTTGCCCAGGAATTCGAGGAACCGGTCTGCGCCATCATCAAGCACACGAACCCTTGTGGCACCGCCACCGGCAGGACTTTGGCGGAGGCCTACAAGCGTGCCCTTGAATGCGATCCCGTGTCCGCCTTCGGAGGCGTGATCGGAGTCAATCGCCCGGTCGATCTCCAGGCGGCGGAAGAAATGCACAAGCTCTTTCTGGAGGTGATAGCTGCCCCGTCCTTCGACGAAGCCGCCCGGTCGAAGTTCGCCTCCAAAAAGAATCTCCGCCTGGTCGAGGTCAGCCCCGCCAATCAAAAATGGGTGCTGAAGAATATTTCCGGCGGCATGTTGGTGCAGGACGTGGACACAAGGGCGCTCGCCGACACTGATCTCAAGGTCGTCACCCGGCGCCCGCCTACTGCCGAGGAGACGCGGGCTTTGCTCTTCGCCTGGAAGGTGTGCAAGCACGTAAAATCCAACGCCATTGTGTACGCGCGCGATGGGCAGACCGTCGGCGTAGGCGCCGGACAGATGTCCCGCGTGGACTCCGCCAAGATCGGAGCCATGAAAGCTCAACTTCCTCTAAAAGGCAGCGTTGCCGCCTCCGATGCCTTCTTCCCCTTCCCCGATGGCGTGGAAGAGATCGCCAAAGCGGGAGCCACGGCCATCATCCAGCCGGGAGGCTCGCAGCGGGACCCCGAGGTCATAGAAGCCGCCGACCGCCTGGGCCTTGCGATGCTGTTCACAGGCGTCCGCCACTTCCGCCACTGAGAAAGGCTTCGATTCAGGCCACGAGATCGATAATCTAAAATCTAAAATCTGAAATCTGTAATCTCAAATCTGAAATCTAAAATCTCAAATCTCAAATCTAAAATCCACCCCGTCTCCCGCACCGGACTCCTCTCTCCGGTTCTCCCCCGGCCCGCCTGCTCCACCAGTCCCTGTCCTTCCGGTCGCCCGGGATTTTTCGCATCGGTCCCGCCCTTCACGGTAGAATAAAAACACCTCTCCTTCGGCGGCTTTGCATCCAAATAAGCTGACGTTACGGAAACGCGCGGTGAGCGCAATCAGATCGCACAGTCAGGTCAATGATGATTAGACTTTTACGGCTCTTTTTGATGATCGCAGTGGCCTCGGTCGCTGTCGCCCAAACCAGCCCGCAGGCTCAGCCGGGGCCCAGCGAGACCCGGGCGGCTCAGCCCTCCGCGCGCAAGCCCGACAAATCGGCAGCTTACTACCACTACACCCTGGCCCACATGTACGAGGAGATGGTCACGGCCTACGGCCGCAGCGATCTGGCGGCAAAGGCCACGGAGGAATACCGCCTCGCCATCGAAGCCGACCCCTCATCTGAGTTCCTGACTTCCGCCCTCGCCGAGCTCTACGTCAAAACCGGCCGCATTGCCGACGCCGTTCGCGAGGCCCAGGACATCATCAAGCGCGATCCCAAAAACCTGGAGGCTCACAAGCTTCTGGGGCGAATCTACCTCCGCTCCCTGGGCGACATGCCTGGCGGTTCCGGCTCCAACAACATCCTGAAGCTTGCCATCGATCAGTATGAGGAGATCACCAAGCTGGATCCCGACAGCGTTGACGATCACCTCCTTCTCGGCCGCCTTTATCGCCTGAATAACGACCTGCAGAAGGCGGAAGGCGAGCTGAAGACTGCGATCAAGCTCGATCCCAACTCGGAAGAGGCGGTTACCACCCTCGCCATGCTGTACACCGATGAAGGCGACACCGCTCGCGCCCTCAAAGTCTTGAGTTCGATCCCCGATTCGGCGCGCTCCGCCAAGCTGTACTCCGCGCTGGGCGCCGCCTATGAGCAGCGCAAGGACTACAAGAGCGCGATCGACGCCTACAAGCACGCCATCGTTCTCGACCGTGACAATCTCGACGCGATCCGCGGCCTGGCAGAAAACGAGATGAACGACGGCCAGTTCGAGGCCGCCCTGCAGCAATACAAGGTCATCGCCGACTCGAATCCCGAAGATGCGCAGACCTATGTCCGCATGGCAGAAATTTATCGCCGCCAGGGCAAGTACGATCAGGCTCTGGAGAATCTCAAGCGCGCCGAAACGCTTGTCCCCGACACCATGGATGTTCCCTACAGCATGGCCGCGGTTTACCAGGCGCAGGGGCGTTACGAGGAAGCCGCCAAGCTGCTGCAGGAGCTCATCCGGAAAACCGAAAAGAGCGAAACCGGAACAAGCCAGCAGGATCGCAACAATCGCGCCATCTTCATCGAGCGCCTGGGCATGATCTACCGCGAGCAGGAAAATTACACGGCCGCGGTCGAAACCTTCCGCAAGATGCTGACGCTGGGCGACGAAAACGCCCGCAGCGGCTACCAGGAAATGATCGATACCTACCGCGAAGCCAAGCAGTGGCCTCAGGCCACCGCCATTGCCCGGGAAGCCGTCCAGAAGTTACCCAACGACCGCGACCTGCGCATGGTGCTCGACGCCCAGCTGGCTGACATGGGACAGGTGGACCAGGCGGTTGCCGATATCCGCAGCATGCTGAAAGGCGGGCCCGAAGACCGCGACGTCTACGTCCGTCTCGGCATCATCTACACCCGCGCCAAGCAATGGAACGATGGCCTCGAGGCTCTGGCCAAGGCGGAGCAACTCTCGGCCAAATCCGAAGAGAAGGCCTACGTGTATTTCCTGCGCGGTGATCTGTATCAGCGCCAGAAGCTGTTCGATCAGGCCGAGGCTGATTTCAAGAAGGTGCTGGCCATCACTCCGCCCACCGACCCCCAGGCCGCCGCCACTCTCAACTATCTTGGTTATATGAACGCGGATCGGGGCGTGAAGTTGGACGAGTCCCTGACCTACATCAAGCAGGCCCTGAGCTTCGAGCCCAACAATGCCGCTTACCTGGATTCGCTCGGCTGGGCCTATTTCAAACTCGGCAAGTACGATCTCGCCGAAGAGAACCTCAACAAGGCCGCCGCTCACATGGGCTCAGATCCCACGGTGCAGGAGCATCTGGGCGATCTCTACCAGAAGACCGGACGCCTGAAGCTGGCTGCCGCCCATTGGGATCGCGCCGTCCAGGAATGGAACAAGACCGTGCCCGCCGAACAGGACTCCGAGGCCTTCGCCAAAGTCCAGCAGAAGCTGGACGCCGCGAAGGTGAAGCTGGCAAAAGAAGACTCCGGCAACAAGCAGCAGTAACCCAGGTTACTGCGCTTGTCCGGTTTTAAAATTACTCAATTACCCAATTACCCAATTACTCAATTACCCAATTACCCAATTCCTAAATTCCGTTCTGCTATTCTGCTTCCATGCTCGCCGCCTACGCGGTGCACGTCGCCCAATCCCGCGGACGCCGCTTCCCCGAGCCTCAGCACCTTTATCGGAATGATTTCCAGCGTGACCGCGATCGGGTGATCCATGCCCGGGCGTTCCGCCGCTTCGAGGCCAAGACCCAGGTCTTCACCCGCCGCTACTCCGATCATTTCCGCAACCGCCTCACCCATACGCTGGAGGTATCACAGGTATCGCGCACCGTCGCCGGAGCGCTTGGCCTGAATGTCGATCTGGCGGAAGCCCTCGCCCTGGTGCACGACATCGGGCATCCCCCCTTCGGCCATGCCGGTGAAAAGGCTCTCGACACAGCCATGCGCCGGCACGGACTCTCCTTCGATCACAACCTGCATGCTTTGCGCATCGTGGAAGACTTCGAGCAGCGTTACGCCGCGTTTCGCGGCCTGAATCTCACCTTCGAGGTCCGTGAAGGCATCATCAAGCACTCGCACGACTACGCGGTAAAAGAGCACCCTGAGTTAGACCATTACCTGCTGGACCTGCGGCCTCCGCTGGAGGCCCAACTCATCGACCTCGCCGACGAGATCGCTTACAACACCGCCGATCTCGACGATGGCTACGAAGCCCGCCTGCTCTCCCTGGAGCAGATTCGCCACGGGGTCCCTGTCTTCGATGGCTTCTTCCGCGAGGTGGAGCAGCTTTATCCGGATGTCTCCGAGAAATTGCAGTTCAACGAGGCCCTCAAGCGCGTGCTCAATCGCTTCGTCGAGGACCTGATCCGAAATACCCAGCGGCGCATACACGAATGCGGAATCCAGACTCTGGACGACGTTCGTGCCCAGGGCGAGCGCCTCGCCGCCTTCAGTCCCCAGGTGGAAGCCGAGCGCCGGCAGAACAAGCAGTTCCTCTACGACAATCTCTATTTCAGTTCCTCGCTGGCGGATGAGAAAGACGACGCAGAGCGCATCGTCGGCGACCTTTTCGCTTTCTGGATCAACCATCCGGAGTCGCTCCCCCGCAGCTATCAGGAAAAGGCGCAAGAAGAATCGTTGCCCAGGATTGTTTGTGACTACATCGCAGGCATGACGGATCCCTTCATCTTCGAGCAGCACGAAAAATACTGCGGATAGAAAGAGGGTGGGAGACTCCCTGGCTCACTTTCCCGCCACTTCGGCCACCACATCAAACAAGATCTCCGGCCCCCGCTTCACCTCTTCGACCCGGATGCGTTCATCATTTCCGTGCTCAGTTTTGCCCTCTTCTTCTGTCGCTGTGTAGGGATTGAACCCGTAAGCCACAATGCCCAGCGGCCGATAGCGCTGGTTTTCCGTGTATCCGCTGGTGATGTGCGGCACCACCGGCGTGCCCGGGAAGTATTTCCCCGCAACCTGCTTGATGGCGGCATACAAGGCGTTATCCGTTCCGGAATAGTTGGCAATCCGGAACTCGGCGTTAATGGGCTCGATGCTGACGTTTGGATCGTTCACCACCCGCCGCAAATCCTCCGCCAGCGCCTTCGGGTCGCCCCCGGGCAGGATCCTGACATCCAGATTGGCCCACGCCTCCGGAGGAATCACGTTGGTCTGCTGCGCTCCGCCCAGCATGGTCAACGAGATCGTATCGCGCAGCAGGAAGTTCAACGACTCGTCACGCTCCACCTCGTCCTGGAACTTCTGTTCCGTGATCGCCTTGCGCACGTCCCGGTAATACCCGGCGCGTTCCGCGGGCTCGTAGGCAGCCATGTCCTTCAGGAATTCGTCCACCACCGGCAACACTCGCAAAGGCGTCTTGTAGGCGATGATCTTGTCCAGCGCACGCACCAGGCGGTTCGGCGCCGAGTCGGGATTCGGTCGCGAGCCATGTCCAGGCCGGCCATGTGCCGTCACCTTCAGCCAATACGTCGTCTTCTCGCCCACGTCCACCCCGATGTACTTGACCTTGCCCTTCTCCAGCAGATTTTCTCCTCCCTCGTTGATCAGGAACTCGGCGTTCTCCAGCAGATCACGCTGGTTCTTGATGAACCAATCCGTCCCGGTCCCCTCTGCCTCCTCGTCGGCAACGGCCAGAAAAATTACGTCGCGGTCCAGCGCCACCTTCTCCCGTTTCAACATCACCATGACGACAAGTTGCGCCAGCCCTTCATCCTTCATGTCCTGCGCCCCGCGTCCCCAGATGAATCCGTCTTTGATCTCTCCGCTGAACGGAGGCACTGTCCAGTGCGCCGGGTCACTGGTAACCACATCCATGTGATTAAGCAAAACAACCGCCCTGGGGTGCCCCACTTCTCCCTGTTTTTGGGAGACGTGGGATTCACTGGGGTGCCCCACTTCTCCCTGTTTTTGGGAGAAGTGGGATTCACCGGGGTGCCCCATTTCTCCCTGTTTTTGGGAGAAGTGGGAACCACCGGAGGATTGGGAATCCCGGGAGGACTGTGTATCCGAATCCCCCCGAGTACGAGGCAGCCGGGCCCACAGATCCCCGCGGCCCGGCGCGTACTCGAATACGCGGTTTTCAATCCCCTCCTGGTCGAGAATCCTCTTGAAGAACGCGACCGTCTTCATCTCGTTGCCCGGTGGATTGGTGGTATCGATGCGCAGGTACTCCTGCATCCAGCGAACCGCCAACTCGGCATACTGCTGTTGATGCGCCGCCGAAATCCGGGACGAGGGCAGCCCGGAATCCGCTGCCATGCTCACCGCGCAAAGCGCTAACAACGAAACTGCCAGTAACCAGAGGCCTGTTACTTCTCGACGACTCACTGTTCCCAAGAGTTCCTCCCTGGTATGCACTTGTTTTCACTTACTTTCCAAACCGGGCGCAGCGACCACCGGAAACCCAACAGTTTCCACGCAGTTTTTATATCAGGTTTGCCAAAATTACCCTGCCGCGCGTTGGCCTGGCTGCAGTTACCGTCCAAGCGCCGCTATAATGACCATAGTTTCCAAGTGCTTAGCGGTTCAACCTCGAGGCTCGATTTGGCATCCCACATGTAAGAGGGGAAGGTGGCGCACGCTTTCCCGCGCCGAGAGTTTTAAGGCCCTGCGTAGCGTCACCGAGGGCCAGCTTAGCGAATCTGCTTGGCTTTCTTTACTGTTCAGCGGACGCATGTCGCAAATTCAGCACGCCCAGGCGTGCCGGAGTGGAGCCCCAACGCTCCCCCAACTTGGAGGAAGTCATTATGAACCACCGTCTCGTTATTGCCCTGCCTCTGGCCGCAGTGCTTGCTCTGCCGGCCTTGGCGCAGACCACGTCGGATCAGAGCCAGCCTGCCGCAGCGCAGCAGACCCAGTCGAATGACATCGGCAGCGGCAACGCTACCGGCAAGGCTCCTCTTGCCGCCCCGTCCCGGGAAGGTTTCTGGGGACGCATCAATCCCTTCGCCCGCAAGAATTATGTCAAGCGGCAGACCGAACCCATCCGCGATCGCGTCAACGAACTCGATGAGTTGACCTCGCAGAACAGCAAGCAGATCAAGGACGTCGATCAGCGCGCCAGCGCCGGCATCAAGCTCGCTTCCGATAAGGCGAACGAAGCCGACCAGCACGCCCTAGAGGCCGGCAACAAGGCCACCCAGGCGCAGCAGTCCGCGCAGCAGGTGACCACCCGCGTTCAGACCGTCGAGAACGTGGTCAGCAACATCGACCAGTACAAGGCCTCCAACCAGACCGAAATCCGCTTCCGCCCCGGCCAGACCGTCCTCAGCAAGAATGCCAAGGACGCTCTTGACCAGATGGCCGGCAGCGTCAAGGGTCAGCGCGGCTACATCATCGAAGTCCAGGGCTTCTCGTCCGGCAAGGGCCAGACTGCCATCACGACTTCGCAGAAGATGGCCGAGTCCGTTGTCCGCTACCTCGTGCTCAACCATGACATCCCGGTCTATCGCATCTACCTCGTCGGAATGGGCAATGCCCCGCTTCCTTCCAGCGATGAGAATGCGAAGTCCAAGCGCCTCTCTGGCGGCCGCGTCGAGATCAGCCTTCTGAAGAACGATCTCGAGCAGCTTTCCAGCAACGGCACGGCCCCGATGAGCACCGATACGCAGCAGCAACCCAAGTAAGCTCCGGGGACCCGCGGGCGCCTCGCCCGGCAGTCCCTGGCTAAAGATAAAAGCCTCTCGCATGGGCGGGAGGCTTTTTTATATTGCTGGCGCGTTAACCATTCAGCCGCAGCCTTTCCACGATCTCCGCCATGGCGTGCTCCTGGAAAAGACGGATGCCGGCCACCCCGGCCGCTCCCGCGTTTAAACAAGATTGGGCATTCTCCACGGTGACGCCCCCCAGGGCCAGAACCGGGATGTTCGCCGCGCACGCGCTCCGAAGGCGATCCAGGCCCGCGGGACTCGCCCCCGTCTTCTCGAACACAGGCGCGAAGACCGCGAACGTGGCGCCTTCGATTTCCGCTCGCTTCACTTCCTCGGGCGTGTGACAGGACACTCCGATCACCGGTTCCTGCCTCCGTCTTTGGCTGGCGTCAATGCCGGATGTTCTCCAGACCTCCCGGACCGCTTGCGGAGGAACATCCTCCGAGCGCAAGTGGACGCCGTCCGCTCCCCCCGCAAGCGCTGCGTCCGTGCGGGAGTTAATGAGAAGCTTCGCGCGCAGGGTGGGCCTCTCATTCCTGAACTGGCTCAGGATGCGGATGGCGGCGCGCGCCAGCCCTTCGAGTTCGCGCGCGGAAAGATCCTTTTCGCGCAGCTGTATGAAATCAATGTCCGCCCGGGCAGCCTCGGAAATTTTTTCCAGCAGCCGCTTGCGCCGGGCGGATTCATCTCCGGGAAATGCGCTGCGATCGGTGATGTAGTAGAGAAGACAGTTCGCGGGCATCTGCTTAAGAACAACAGCCGCGGAGAAAACGAAGATCCGCGAACCGGGTCACGGTCTGGTTTTCGCGATCTCCGGTAAAACCTCCCCCTGCCGCTTCGGAGTCCCGCCCAGATGGTATCGGGTCAGGCCGTCGCGCAGGAATTCGAAAGCTTCCTCCGGATTGTCCACAACTTTGATCAAGTCAAGATCCTGCGGCGAGACCGTGCCGGCATCCACGAAGGCTTGAAAATTAATCACCTGGTTCCAGTACTCGCTGCCATAGATGATGACCAGAATCTTCTTGGCCAGCTTGTCGGTTTGCGCCAGCGTCAGGATTTCAAACAGTTCGTCCATCGTGCCGAAACCGCCGGGGAAGATGACCAGGCCCTTCGCCAGGTATGCGAACCAGAACTTGCGCATGAAGAAGTAGTGAAACTGAAAATTCAGCGCCGGAGTGATGTACTGGTTGGGATACTGCTCGAACGGCAGTTGGATGTTGAGTCCGATACTCTTGCCTCCGGCCTCGTGCGCACCGAGGTTCGCCGCTTCCATGATGCCCGGTCCGCCCCCGGTCGTTACCACGAAACGGTGGCGGCGGGCGGGAATCTGTGTCGACCACTTGGTCAGCATGTGCGCCAGCCGGCGCGCATCCTCGTAGTAGCGCGCCATATTCACGGCCGCCTGGGCACGCTTCAGGTCTTGCTGCAACTCGAGTGCGGGCGACGCGCTGTGGTTCTCCTGGATGCTGGCCAGGGCCTCCGCCGCGGCTGTGCTGCCTTGGAAACGGGCGGAACCGAAGAACACCACCGTATCCTGGATCTGCTCCCGGCGAAAACGCGCCAGCGGCTCCTGATATTCGGCAAGCATGCGCAGGATGCGCCCATCCGGGCTGTTGAGGAACGGTTCGTTTTGATAGGCGACGGGAGCGGCTTTCAGATTATCTTTCATGAATGACTCGCGTTCTCCGGTTGCGCGCCGTACACGGCAAGGCCAACCCGTCGCCGCGGGCGTGCAGAAATCCCTAAGTGTGTTCGTGATAGTGGAGCGCTTCCCAGAACCCAATCCAGATGTCGAGCAAGCCCAGCCCGCTGCAGATGCCGCGGAAAAAACCGTTATCCACGATCGTGCGCAGCGAGGGGAACGACAGCAGCAGGTAGTTGTCTGTCCACTCCGGCGTCCACGGAAGAATGATCAGTAATACCCCCGCCACCGCGCTGATCAGCACAAAAAGAAATACCGAAACGCGGTGCATCCACAACTGCCTTGCGCTGGGGCGGGAAGAGACGCTCTCCTCAGGGGGATCGAGCAGCCCGGCGCGAGTGTCTCCCGGCGGCCGTGCCGGCTCAGGCGTGCCCTGGGGTGTGCCGGAGAAGGCGGGATCGGTCATTCCCGGCAACTCCCGCGCGGAGAAGGGTCAGCAATGAGGCGCGGACTTGCACCAGGGTCAAAAGCTTGGGGCACAAAGGCCATCCGGTTATTTTACGACTTCAGGGCCTTGATGCGCTCGGCCACATCGCGGTAATCGATGTTGCTGCCGTAAACATCCATGAAATGCTTCAGCGCAGACGGCTTGTCTCCTGATGCTTCGTAGGCGGAGGCGAGTTCGTAATTGAGGGCGGTACGGGTCTCGCCGTCGATAGTGGAAACCTTCAGAGCCCGTTCATACCAGCGCACGGAAGCTTCCGGAACTCCCTTTTCCAGAAAACACTGGGCCAGCCAGGTGTAGGTCTGCATGATTTGCGCGAAGGGATGTCCACGGTCAAACGATTGGCAGGCTTTCTGCAGTTCCCCGATGGCCTCGTCCAGCAGGCCCATCTCGCGGAATGCAATGCCGAGATTGTAATGCGTCTCCGGATCCTCGTCCGCAGAAGCCACGTCGGCTTCCAGATCCTGCTTGAGTTCACCGAACATTTCGGCCAGGTCGATTCCCGCTTCTTCGGCGAACGGAGAAGCTTTCGCTGCGGCCGCTGGAGCGTGCGGTATTGCAACCGGCGCGGCTGCGGCTGGCGCCGCCTGCATCGCAACTGGAACACTCGGGGACGGTCGAGGCTGCGGCGGAGCGATCTGCGCGGAAGGCGCCGCCGAAGCAGCCGCACTGGCCGCCATGGGCGGAACAACCGCAGGCGCCTTGGGCCCGGTCCCGGCCACGGGGTGTGCTTTGGCCACCGGCGCGGCTTTCAGGAAGTCTTCTCCTAGCGAGGCCTCAATGTCAGCGACAAACTTGCCCAGAACTGGAGCGCCTGCAGCTGCAGCGGCCCCCGCATGCGCCGCGGGCGGCGCTGGGACTGGTTCCGGTTCGACAGGCTGAGAAACTGTGCCGGGAAGGAAACTGTCGCCCAGCGACGACTCCAGGTCGCTGACAAACTCATCCAGCACGCCCGGTTCGGATACAGGAGAAGCAATCGGGGGTCGAACCGGAGGTGCAACCTTCGCGGCCGGCGGCGCAGCCTTCTGTACAACCGGCGCCGGCTCGGGCTCCATCTCGACCTCGGCAACCGGCTCGGCCACTACCGGGATTTCTTGCGCGGCTGGCGGTTCGGGCTCCGGCGCCTTTTCCGCTTCGGCCGCTTCTTCCTCGGCCACCTCGAACGACGGCACGTCTTCGGCGGTGATTTCCTCGAATACCGGTTCGGGAGCGGAGGGCGCCTGCGCTTCCGCGGCTGCGATCACCGCGGCTTCCACTTCAGCCCGAATTTCGGCGATGCTCACTTTATCGGTAGTCAGGGTTTGAAGCTTGGCCAGGCCTGCCATAGCCTGTTCCGGCATGCCATGACCCAGGTAGAAGCGAATCTCTTCAATTTTTTCTGCGACTCTGGGATCGGAACCAGCTGGAACGGGCGCCGCAGCCTGGGGAGCGGCCTCGGCAGCTTCCACCGGCATTTCAGCTTGGACTTCGGCCTCCACTTCAGCCGCCGGCTCCTCGGTTTCGACCGCGAGCGCTTCATCCCACTCGGATGACAGGTCGATTTCCGCCGTCTCCTCCGCGCTTTCGGACGCCGCGGAGGCAGACTCTTCCACCACCGCCATTTCCGGCTCATCAGTTGCGTCTGCCGGCTGCGGCCACGGGGAGGCGGCAGCCGCGGAAGTTTCTGCTTCTTCTTCCGGCTCCGCCACCGGCTCGGCAGCCGCTTCTTCCACCTGGAACTCGGGAACAGCTGCTTGCGGAGCCTCGGCTTGCGGCGCCGGAGCCTGCAAAATGATCGGAGCGTCATCCTCGGCCGGCTTGGGCGACGGGGCGGCTGTGAGTTCCTCGTACCGGTCCGCGAGTTCCCCGTAGCGGGTTGCCTCATCCGGGTAGTCCGCTTCTGAATAGACGCTCTGTAAGGCGCGGCAGCAGACCGCGGCCTCGGGATACCGTCCCGCGCGGGTGTGCAGCACCGCCAGGCGCTGGTTGACCCGCAGATCCTTTGGCGCCGTCGGCAACACCGCCAGCAGCGGCCCCAGCGCCTTGGCCGGCATGTTGTAGGAGATAAAAAGCTCCGCGTCGGTCAGGGCGGAACGCACCGCCAGCGAAATCTCGTCGGAATAGTGCTGGTGCACCGCCGGCGCAGTCGTCTCCAGATCGTCGAGCAGCACGATCGCCTCTTCCGGACTGATCAGCTTGGTTCCCGACGTTCCCCCCAGCTGGCTGACCACCTGCTGGTAGTTCTGCATGTGCAGCGCGTTCTGCGGCTCGATCTGCGCCAGCTTCTGGTAAAGATCCCGCGACCGCGGCAGGTCTCCGGACTGTACGCTGGCGTGAGCCAATAACTCCATCACTTCGCTGACGTGGCTGGTGTCTCCCGACTTCTGGAAAAGATCGAGCAGTTTCTGCAGCGAGTCGGGATTGTCCCGCACATGCCCGATAATGGCGTGCAGGCTCTCCAGGACCTTGCTGGAATTTTCCGACAGCAGCCGCTCGGCATGCTGATCGAAGACCAGCAAGGCATTCTCGTACTGGCCGGCCTGCATGAGCGCGTCGGCGAAGGTCGCAATCGCCGTCAGGTCGTTGTGGACATTGAGCAGCTTGCTGGCCACCGCCCCCGCCTCGGAGAGCTGCCCGGTCTGAAAGTAGGCCTTCAGCAGATCCCGCAAGCCGTCGGCATGGGAGTCGATATCGGGAACTTTCTTCAGGGTCGCGGCCGCTCCCGCCGCGTCGCCCGACTCCAGCAGGTTCTTGCCCCGCATCAGCAGCGCGTAGGTGCTGTTGGGATCCAGCTTCAGCATGCGCTGCAGCACTTCTTCGGCTTCGTTCAGCGCCCCCTTCGCGCGCAGGCTTTCCGCGGCGGCGGTAAAAATCTGCCACGCTTCGCTCTTCTTGTTCAGCCGGATATAAACTTCGGCCAGCCGGATCCGCATGGCGCTGTTTTCCGGATCCATCTCCAGGATCTTCTGGAAAATCCGGACCGCATTCTCCAGTTCGCCCGCCTTCAGGAATTCTTCTGCGACCTGCAGGTATTGCGCGCGGGCGTCATTGAACAGGCCCTGCTGGGTATAGAGCTCGGCCAGCTTCAGCAGGCTTTCCAGCGAAGACTTGATCTTGCAGATCTTCTTGTACATGGCGATCGCCTTCACCGTGAACCCCTGCCCGGCGTAGGTATCGCCCACCGATTTGAAACATTCGACCGCTTTATCGCTCTCGCCCAGCCGCGAATAGAGGTCCCCGACGGTGTTAGTGACCGTCAGGTCCTTGGCATCATTTTTGAGGATTTTCTCGTACTCGGAGATGGCATTCTGCAGTTTGCCCTGCTGGACATACTTCTCCGCATTGGCCAAAACCTTTTGCTTGTTGAAGCCGAACAATGCCATAAGAGCGTCGAACTCCAGACCCTGGTCTTCGTTAACCGCGTTTCCACACGAAACCCGATGCCAGTTGAGGGAAACTGCCCGGGGTAAAGGCCGCGAGGGTCATCTCCATTATCGGCAGATGGCCGACCGGACAAGGCCAATTGTACGTCCGGAGGGTGCGCCTGACATGGTTACCAAGGGTTACCAGAAGGGAGTGTACCGTAGGTGCTTAAGGTCGACGCACAAGAGTCCTCTGCGCCGCAAACCTGCAGAAGAGGCACACTCTGCGCGCTCTCCGGAGCGGACGAGGCGTCCCCCTACACACGCAAGCATGTAGCCCCGGACGCCCTCGTCCGGGGTGCGCGCAGCGCGCACGTTCAACAAAGTTATTCCCACAAGCATCTCTCTTGGCAGTGTTCTAATACCAATGCGTTATGTGAAGCACGCGCTTCCAGGCGTAAGGTTTCGCCGCACATCTATTTGGGGGACAAACATACACATCTATGGCTTGGATCAAAACTGTCTCGCTGGCTGAG
This sequence comes from Candidatus Sulfotelmatobacter sp., assembly GCA_035651855.1. GTDB lineage: Bacteria > Acidobacteriota > Terriglobia > Terriglobales > Acidobacteriaceae > Sulfotelmatobacter. The sequence continues at coordinate 44,069 of DASREX010000087.1, read as the reverse complement.
GCCGACGAAAGATTGAAGAAGGCAATCGAGGGAGAAAAGGCCCTTTATCCCAGGGAGTACGCCGATCCGGTGCATCCCGACCCCTCGGGGGCATCGTCGATCGTGGCCTCGCACACTCTCATCCCGGACGCGCTGTACCACGCGTTCAGCACCTTCGGCGCCCTGATGGCGCCCGACTTGCCGCTCAGCCGCCGCCAGCACGAGATGATCGCCACCCTGGTCTCGGTGACCAACCGGTGCGTGTATTGAATCGAGTCGCACGCAGAGTTTCTGCGCAGGGTCACCCTGGATAAAGCTCTGGTCGCCGCGCTCGAGCAGGATTACACGACCGCGCCCATCCCGGACCAGGATCGCGTCATGCTGGATTATGTCGTGAAGCTCACCAAAGACGCGACCAGGGTTGGGAAAGGCGATCACGAGCGGTTGCGCGCCGCCGGCTTCGACGATCGCGGGATTCTGCAGATCACGCTGATTGCCGCCTGGTTTAACTACATCAACCGCGTGGCGGACGCGCTCGGCGTAGGGCGGGAGTAACACTCGTTGCTATTTGTGCGGCACGCTGTAATGGGAAGCGAGCACCTGCCACTTGCCGCCGGTCTTGACCCAGCAGTCGGTCAGCCGGTCGCGATATTCATAAGGCTTGCCATTGGATTCGCCTTTCTCGTGATACGCGCCGGTTACGACTGCCGTGTTCCCGTGAACCCGGACCCTGAGATCGCTCATTTCCGCCACGTGCACCCTGGTGCCTGAATCCGCGGTGTGGCTGATGTATCCCGCCTTGCTGTAAACGCTGCCGTCTTCGACCGTGATTACGAACTCGTCGGCAAGCAGCGAAGACAGGATCTCGATGTTGCGCTGCTTGTAAGATTCGGTCCACTTCAACTCCAAGGCGCGCACGGTGTCTGCATCGGATTTCTCCTGCGCCCGCACTGCAATGGAGACGACCGCCACAACCGCCAGCACCCAGGCTCCGAAAATGCGCATGGCATTATGTCGCATAGTTAGCCACTCCGGGCAAGTTCCTTAGGGAACGCTCCCTTTGGCTTGCAATGCCCGTGTAGGGGCGGACGCCCTCGTCCGCCCCGCGAGCGAAGCGAGCGCAGCGCCACTGTACCGAAGAAGCGCCACCGGGCCAATGGGCCCGGTGCTACGTTCTGGTATGCCATGAAGCACCTTTCGAGCTTCCAGAACAGCACCTTGACGGCCAATCGAGCAGTTCGGAGACTCCGGGCTAGTCCCCCTGCGATCCCGGTGGTCCAATAGGACTTGAGCCGGACGCTCGGGGCGCTGGCTCCATCGCACATGGCCGAAACCTTGGCAGAATTCTTCCGCGACCGTTTTTCAAGGCATCCGTCCGAATGTGCCTACAAGCAGAAGCGCGGCTACCGCATGGAGTCGTTCACGTACGGCGAACTGTTCCGGCTGGCCACCGCGTTCGCCGGGGAACTCGAAGTACGGGGAGTCGCCCCAGGCCAGCGCGTCATGCTGTGGGGCGAGAACTGCGCCGAGTGGGTGGCGGCATTCTTTGGCTGCGCTCTTCGCCGGATTGTAGTTGTGCCCATGGACGAGGCCGCCTCCCCCGACTTCGCTTCCCGGGTATTCGCCCAGGTCCAGGCAAAGCTGCTGGTCGCCTCGCGGCCCCTCGCAAACCAGGCTTCGGCAGCGGGATTCGGCCCCGCCTTGATGTTCGACGACTTGAGGAATCTGCAGAGCGCTCCCTCTGCCGCGCCACCTCGCATCAACGTTGCCGCCAAAGATGTCCTGCAGATCGTCTTCACCTCGGGCACCACCGCCGAACCTCGCGGCGTCGTCATTACCCATGGCAATGTGATGGCCAATATCGCGCCCCTGGCGCGCGAGATGCAGGCCTATCTCAAATATGAACGCTTCGTGCATCCTCTTCGCTTTCTGAACCTGCTGCCTCTCAGCCACGTCTTCGGCCAGTTTCTCGGAATGTTCCTGCCTCCCCTGCTGGGGGGAACAGTGATCTTTCAGCAGGAACTGAAGCCCTCCGAAGTGGTGAACACGATCCGGCGCGAGCGGGTTTCCGTGCTGGTGAGCGTGCCCCGCGTGCTGCAATCGCTCAAGCAGAAGATTGAACGCGATCTCCAGGACCGGGGCGAGTTCGAGAGTTTCCGCAAGCGCTTCGCCGGCGCCAAGGGCAAACACTTTCTCCGCCGCTGGTGGATCTTCCGCAAAGTTCACCGCCAGTTCGGGTGGAAGTTCTGGGCCTTGATCTCGGGAGGCGCGGCGCTTGACAGCGAAACGGAAGAATTCTGGGGACGCCTGGGGTACGCGGTGATTCAGGGATACGGGCTGACGGAGACGACTTCGTTGATCAGCGTGAATCATCCGTTCCGCCTGGGAAAAGGATCCATCGGAAAAGTCCTGCCCGGGCGCGAGGTGAGGCTTGCCCCGGACGGCGAGATCCTCGTCCGCGGCGGCGGAGTCGCTTCCGGATACTGGGACGCCAGCGGAGCGCACGCGGTCTCGGACAGTGACGGCTGGTATCGCACCGGCGACATCGGCGCCTTCGATGAAGCGGGAAATCTTTTCTTCAAGGGGCGAAAGAAGGAAGTCATAGTCACGCCCGGGGGAACCAATGTGTACCCGGACGATCTGGAATCGGCCCTGCGTCAGCAACCGGAAGTGAAGGACTGCGTCGTGGTCGGGGTGGAGCGGGGCGGAAATGCCGAGGCATGCGCCGTCTTGATTCTGCGCGGTCCCGGCGATCTGGAATCCGTGGTGCAACGCGCCAACCAATCTCTTGCCGAATATCAGCGCATGCGCTTGTGGATGGAGTGGCCGCAGCAGGACTTTCCCCGAACCAGCACGCAAAAGCCAAAGCGGAACGTGATCGCCGACGAGGTCCGGATCACCATGTCGGATGGGGGCGTCTCCGCCTCGTCAGCGGCCGACCCGCTCAGCGGCTTAATTTCCCGTATCACTGGCCGCTCCGTCGCGGCGCTGCCGCCGAGTGCGGCCCTGGACTCCGATCTCGGCCTCAGTTCTCTGGATCGCGTGGAACTGATGAGCGCGCTGGAGGATCGTTACCAGTTGGATCTGAGCGAATCGCACTTCAATGCCGTGCGAACGGTAGGCGACCTGGACCGGATCCTTCGCGGGGAAGCCACGCCCGGCGCGGGATATCACTATCCGCGCTGGACCCTGCGCTGGCCGGTCACCTGGCTGCGCCTGCTCGCCCATTACCTGCTGTTAAGGCCGGCTGTCTTCCTGCTGGGCTGGCCACGCATTCTGGGCCGAGAAAACCTGCGCGGCGTACAGGGTCCGCTGCTGGTCATCTCGAATCACATTGCCGGTGTCGATCCCGGTTTTATCCTGACCGCCCTGCCCGCCCGCTTTCGGCACCGCCTGGCCATCGCGGCCGGCGGCGAGGCGTTGGAGGCTCTCCGTACCCCGCCGCCGCAACGCGCCTTTCCGGGACGAATCTATGACCGCCTGCAGTGGATCCTGGGCGTGTCTCTGCTCAATCTGTTCCCGCTGCCGCGGGAGGGAGGATTCCGCCGCAGTTTTGCTTATGCCGGCGAGGCAGTCGATCGCGGATACAGCGTGCTCGTCTTTCCTGAAGGCCGGCATACGACGACCGGCGAAATGAATCCCTTTCGCACTGGCATCGGCCTGCTGGCGCAGAATCTCGGGGTTCCGGTTCTCCCCATGCGCATCGACGGGCTTTACCAGATCAAGCAATCCGGGAAAAGGGTTGCGCCGCCCCACAGGATTTCGGTGCGCATCGGCCCGCCGCTACGTTTTCCGCCTGGAACCGCACCCGAAGAAATAGCCGGTCGTCTCGCGCAGGCTGTCAGAGCGTTGTAAGCAAGCTCCCCACATGGAAAAGGCGCCGCACACTCCGCGGCGCCCTATGCAGATGCGCGAGCAGGCTAGTTGATCGTTACCGCTACGGGAGCGGAAGGGATTCCATTGGCCACTACAACCAGGCTTGCCGGGCCCAGCGCGATGGTGGACGGAATATCGAACTTGGCGGTCACAATCGCCGCCCCGGTTGCCACTGCCCCCGGCCAGTTATGGCTCCTGCAGTAAACTACCGCGCCGCTGGAGTCGGTGATGCGGACGAGGGGAAAGTTCGACGCGCTTTGATTGTCGTCACCGTAATACGAGCCCTCATCCAATCCGTTCAGCTGCTTGCCCTTGATGACATTGTTCAGCGAGCCATGGGTCAAGGTTGTGGCCACGGTGGTAATGATGGGCGCGCAACCGGTGCACGGGCTTCCCGCCGGCGTGTAGATCTCCACGTCCGACGAAAAATCCGTGAACAGAATTTGCCCCGTCGGCAGCACCACCATGTTGCCCACGTACGAGGAATCGTTGGTGGCGTTGGGCGGCGCCGGAACCGCATGCATGGCGCTGCCGTCCCACTCGAAGAACGAGCTGGGAGTGTTGAAGACACCGGGGCTGGTGTCGAATAGCGCGTTGCCGTTGGGAAGAACCGCCGCCGGTCCGTCCGCCATATCCAGGCCGTTGCCGAAGCTCGGAGCCTGCGACCACGTGCCGGTCGCGATGTTGTAGATCGCATTGTTCGTCGTCCCGCCCGCCGCGAAAACCGTTTTGTTGGGCAGCAGAACCATGGGCCCCATTTCAAGCGAACCGGGTTCCACCAGGTTCACGACCGTGTTGTTGGCTGGCGTGGTCCACGCGCCCGTGGCGGGATCGTAAATCTGGTATCCCATGGCGCAGCAGCCGCCGCTCACATAGGTGTTGACGGTAAGGATCTTCCCGCCCGGCAGCATGGTCCAGCCCTCTTCGTCATTCCAGTCGGCCTTGCCCGTGCCGGTCGCGGTCCACACCGGCTTGCCGGCGCTGACGCTCAGGATGGCTTCCTGGGTAGTGCAGCAGTTGGCCAGCATGAAAGTTCCGTTGGGGAGAATAATGCTCTGCGCGTCCCCGATCGACGTCCAACCCGGAGGAGCCGGCAGCTTGTTCCACGTGTTCGTCTCAGGTGTGTAGTACGCGCCCAGCGTAGTCCATGACGCGCTTCCGTTGTTGTACTCGCCGCCCATCACGGCGACTTGCCCAGTGGGCGCGACCGCGGATGCGAAATACAGCGGGTTGTATCCCGCCGGCAGGCTCCCCGCGTTGACCCACGTTCCGTGAACGTAACTGCCCGTTCGGTCGGGCACCAGCCGGTACCAGAAGTCCGTTCCCGGTCCAAATAAATAGCTATTCACCAGCACCGATCCATCGGTGAGCAGCAAAGCGTGAGCCACCGCCGACGGCGGGGCATTCGTCGTGGCCGTCCAGGTTCCAGCGGTGAAAGGTTCCTGTGAGATGGCAACAGTGGACCATGCCACCATCGCCAGCATCAGCGAGGCGAGACCTCGGAGTACCTTCATGAAATGTGTGTCCTCAAAGTGGAGTGGATTCCCGAGACTCGCGACCTGGACCGGGGGGCGATGCCAGACAAAACATCTGTCGGCGCATAGTCTAAAGGGGCGTAAATTATATCCCGATTGTTTCGTGACGCAACGGGACGGAGCGGGAAAATGCCGAAATATTTTGCCGGGCCTGACCACAGCGCAAGAATTTGCGCACCCACGCAAGCAGCCTGTCAGGATTCTCCGCAGCGCAGCGCTAGCTACTACTCCTCGTCCGCCGGCGGTTCATCCTGATGAATCTCGGCCTGCGGATTGATCTCCGGCACGTTCCCCTGCCGCAGGAGACGATTCATTGCAGGCAAGTCTGTGCTCTTGAAGTCATTCCAGCGCTTGAAAATGTCGGCGCGGTCGCGATCGGTGGAGTTCACCGCTTCCAGTTGCGCCGAGGTAGGCTCTGCATCCGCCTGCCAGACTTGCTGGTACAGAGCAGACGCCTGCCCATTGACCCGGCTAAGGGTAATTTCCTTCGATGGCGGCGCGAAGAATTCCCCCGGAGCCCCGAGCAGCGCCTTCAGCTTCTTGCCAAACTCCTCGGCTGAAGTCTGGATGGCTGCATTCTTCTGGGCGTTCAGCTTCTCGACCTGCTTGCGAATCGACGCCCCCTGCAGCAGCGCTTGCGTGGATTCGCTCATGGTCCGCGCCAGGCGGGTCTCCGTGTCGAATTTCTTCTGAAGGCTTGTCGGGGAAGTTTTTACCCGCGGATCCATCTTGACGGTTAACGATGCGGCCGACGTCTTCCCATCCACCGTGAGGCGAACGCTGTACGTGCCCGGCAGGGCCGTCGGCCCCAGCGGGTAGCGGGGCGTGTCGTGCGCGATGGCCGCGATGGGATAGTCATGCCGCATGGATTCCGGCGCGGCGTAGTGCAGGTCCCAAACCCAGCGGTGCATGCCCGCCGCCGTGGAAAGCTGGCGCCGCGGACGAGTCCAGTACAGGGGAATCAACTGCTTCCGCAACTCTTCTTCGCTGGCCTCCGGCTTGTCGGAATTCGAGTACCTGCGGACGACCTGCCCCTTGCCATCGACCACTTCGATGCTGACCGCACCGGCCGCTGCGGGCAGGTAGTAATCGATCATCGCCCCGTCCGGCGGGTTGGCGGCCACGGGTTCGTCGGGTGGAAGCGGCGTGTCGGTGTTGGTATTGCGCTGCACGCGGTACGCGCCCGCCGGAGCATAAAGATGGACGGAGTTGCTTACACCGGCCGCGATCTCGCGCAGCGGCGCGATGTCATCCAGAATCCAGAACGATCTCCCGTGCGTCGCCACAATCAGATCGTCGTCCTTGATCCACAGATCGCGCATCGAGGTGTGCGGCAGGTTCAGCTGCAACGACTGCCAGTGATCCCCATCATCAAACGACACGCAGACGGCATTCTCGGTCCCGGCGAACAGCAGGCCTTTCTTCACCGGATCTTCGCGCACCGTGTCCACGGGGCCGAACTCCGGCAGTCCCGCAGTGATGAGCTTCCAATTCCTGCCGCCGTCGTGCGTGCGGTAAATGTAAGGATGGGTGTCGTTGATGCGGAAGCGGCTCACCGAGGCGTAGGCGGTTTCTTCGTCGAAACGCGAAGCTGAAATCTGCGTGACCTTGCTCCACGGAGTCAGTTCCTTGGGCGTGATGTCAGTCCAGTTCTTCCCGCCATCGCGGGTGATCCAGAGCAGGCCGTCATCGGTTCCCGCCCACAGCCTATCCAATGATTTGAACGAAGGGGCGAGTGAATAGATCACGCCGCGCTGTTTTTCCGCGCCTTTATTGATCAGAGTTCCGGTGCTGGGCGGCGCTCCGGGATTCTCCCGCGTCAGGTCCTTACTGATCTCTTCCCAGGAAGCGCCCCCATCGGTCGTCTTGAAGAGGACGTTTGTGGCGTAATAGAGCACGCGCGGATCCACCGGAGAGAACATCAAGGGCTCGGTCCGGTTAGCGCGGTACTTGGGATTGCGCAGCGGAATCGGCGTAACATCCTGCACCTGGCCGGTCGACCAGCGGAATTTCGAAACTTCGGTCCGGCCGCCGCCGTACACCAGGTCCGGATTCAGCGGGTCCGGCGCTACATATCCGTATTCGATCACGCCCACTGGATGCCAGTCGCGAAAGGTGATGGCGCCGTCATTGCCGCGGCTGGCGATGCACACCGAGCCGCTCTCCTGCTGTCCCGCGCACACCCGGTAGGGAAACGAATTGTCCGCGATGGCGTGATAAAGCTGAGCGGTTGGCTGGTTGTACCAGGAACTCCAGGTCGCGCCGCGATTTACCGTGACGATCGCTCCCTGATCGCTGACCAGCAGGATAATGGCGCCGTTGTTGGGATTGATCCACAGATTCTGATAGTCGTCGCCGCCCGGCGCGCCGCGGAATCCGGACCAGGTCTTACCCCCATCTTCGGAGCGCATCGTCACCGTGCTGGCCACGTAAACCAGGTCTGGATTCCTGGGATCCACTTTGGGGATGGGAAGATCGCCGCCACCGATGCGGCCCGACGGGCGGGGATCATCGGTGATCTGCGCCCAGTGATCGCCGGCATCGTCCGAGCGGTAGACGTTCAACTTTCCGGAAGCCGTAGCTAAGGTCGCATACAGCCGCCGGGGATCACTCGGTGCGATGGCCACGTAAATTTGCGAGAGGTCTTTGGGCAGGCCCTCGGTCAGGGGATGCCAGGTGCTTCCGCCGTCGCTCGACTTGAAGAGCCCGCCGCCCGCCCCGTTGAATTCGTTGTTGTCTTCCCACGGGCCTTCCCGCACTTCCCACATGGAGGCGTAGACCACATCGGGATTCGAGGGATCGATCTGCACATCGGAGCCGCCGGTGTTTTCGTCCTTAGCGATGACTCGCTGCCAGCTCTGCCCGCCGTCGGTGGAGCGGTAAATGCCGCGCTCCTGGCTCGGCCCGTAGGGATGCCCCAGCACCGCCGCGAAAACCTTGTTGGTGTCGCGGGGGTCCACGGCCACCGCCGGAATCTGCTGCCCGTCTCTCAATCCGGGCAGATGGGTCCAGGTTTTCCCCGCATCCGTCGACTTGTAGATTCCATCTCCCACCGAAAGGTCAGGCCGGTGCAATCCTTCGCCGCTGGAAACGTAAACAATGTTTGGATCAGAAGGCGCGACAGCAATCGCCCCGATCGACTGAGTAGGCTGCTGATCGAAGATCGGATTCCAGGTGCGGCCATAGTCCTCTGACTTCCAGACTCCCCCATTCACCTGGCCGATGTAGAAAACGTTGGGCTGTCCGGGGACTCCGGCAGCGGCGCGCGTCCGGCCGCCGCGAAGCGGGCCTATCATGCGCCAGTGCAGTTCCTGATAAGTATTTTCGGGAACCTGTGCGAAGCTTGCGCCGGCCACAAGAGCCGTCAAAGACAGCAATAGCCGAACGGCTATCCGGAGCTGCGTAGCGGCGGATGCATTCGTCCGCCCGGCGAAGCGAAGCGAGCGGCCCCGCGCGAATGCGTCCGCCGCTGCGTGGTTGGTCACGGTTCCCCCTCAGGCGTGAAACAGAAACTACATAGCATAACCCATAAGCACTGATTGGACTGGCCTCCGCCAAACCGTCTGCCTTTCCCGAATTTTGTTGCTGGCCCCTGTCTCCCGACGTTTATGATGACGAAGCTTTCGAGACCACCCCGATGCTGACCTTCTCCTTCAAAAAGCGCTTCATGCCTTCCTGCATTTTCCGCTGCCTGCTGCTCGCCCTGCTGTTCTGCGGAACGCCCGGTCATAGCGCGGCGGCGCCGGCCGATACTGCCGGGCCGCCGGGACTCAAGCCCATCCTGGACTACATCTCCAACGCGTGGGACACGCTCACGCGCTCCATGACCAACTGCGAAACTATTGCCGATCCCAAGATCGCCGACACTCCCGTGTTGTACCTGCCCGCAGGATTCGACGAGCCCCCAGCGGTACGCGAGTTGAGCGGCAAGTGCAAGGTGCGGGTCGAACATCTGCCCCAGGAAATCCACCGCCTGGGCGAGATCACCAGCGGCCACATCGATCCCCCCGGCCTGCTCTATTTACCGGGCAAGTATGTTGTGCCCGGCGGCCGCTTCAACGAGATGTACGGCTGGGACAGTTACTTCATCATTCGCGGCCTGCTGCGGGCCGGACACGTCGAGTTGGCGCGCGACATGGTAAACAACTTCTTTTTCGAGATCGAGCATTACGGCGCCATGCTCAATGCCAACCGCACTTACTATCTCACCCGGTCCCAGCCTCCGTTCGTCAGTTCGATGTTCGTGGAGGTGTACCAGGCTGTGCAGAAACAAGATGCGCCGAAAGACCAGGAAGCCAGCCGGGCGTGGCTGGAGCGCGCCTACAAGGATCTGGATCATGATTACGAAATGTGGACGCACGATCCGCACCTGGCCGGCAAGACCGGACTCTCCCGTTACTACGATTTCGGCGACGGCCCGCCGCAGGAGGCGGTGCAGGATGAGACCGGCTTCTACCGCAAAGTCTCCCAATACTTCTTCCTCCATCCGGAACAGGCCGGCAGTTATGTGCATGAGAACCGGCCGGAGGCGAAAGACTCTGTAGCAGGATCGGCGTACTCGCTGCAGGTCTGCGATGCAGCCAACACCATGGCTCGTCCGGCGTGCGAGCCTGCGCGGCAGTTCAAGTTGAGCAAGGATTATTACAAAGGCGACCGCTCGATGCGCGAGTCCGGATTCGACGTAAGCTTCCGCTTCGGGGCGTTCGGTTCCGCTACCCATCACTATGCTCCCGTCTGCCTGAACAGCCTGCTCTACAAGACGGAAAAAGATATGGAGCAGATCAGCCTCTGGTTAGGGCGCAATGACGATGCCAGGAGGTGGAGCAAGCGGGCAGCGGACCGCAAAAAGCTGATCAGCCACTACCTGTGGAACAACGAACAGAAGACCTTCTTCGATTTCAATTTCGAGACCGCACAAGGCTCGACCTACCGCTACGCCACCATGTTCTACCCGCTGTGGGCCGGGCTGGCCACGCCGGAACAGGCGAAGGGGGTAGTCTCCAACCTGAAAGGTTTCGAGCAGCCCGGCGGCCTTCCCATGAGCACCTACGATACCGGCGCGCAGTGGGACTTGCCCTACGGCTGGGGCAATATCGAGATGATCGCGATTGCGGCCCTGCGGAAATACGGCTACAACGCCGATGCCGACCGCATCAGCTACAACTTCCTCTCTACCGTCGCCGCGAATTTCCGGCGCGACGGCAATATCCGCGAGAAGTACAACGTGGTGACGCGCTCCTCCGAAGCTCATGTGGAACTAGGCTACGAGATGAACGTAGTCGGCTTCGGCTGGACGAATGCGGCGTTCCTCGAACTGCTGCAGGGCCTGCCGAAAGAATCAGTCGACCGGCTGGCAGACGAGCAGACCCACCCAAAGTAATCACAAAGGGGTGCCCCACTTTTCCCCGCAGTTGGGAGAGGTGGGTCTTGGTGGATACCGTTGTGAAGGAGTAGATAAAGGAAATCTACTTCTGAGCAAACTCGCTGCGATGCCGGCTGTAGAAGATGTAGATCAGCAGCCCGAGCACCAGCCAGACGATAAACCGCACCCAGGTAATGACGGTCAATCCGGTCATCAGCCCGCCGCAAAGGATAATCGAGATCAAGGGGAACCACGGCACCAACGGCACGCGGAAGACCCGCGGGCGGTCCGGTTGCGTCCGCCGCAGGATGATCACGCCCAGCGATACCAGCACAAAGGCGAACAGTGTGCCGATATTGGAGAGATCGGCGGCGTCGCTGATGGCGAAAATTCCCGACGGAATGCCCACCACAAATCCGGCAATCCAGGTGGATACGTGCGGGGTTTTGAATTTCGGATGAACCAGGGAGAACAGCTTCGGAAACAGCCGGTCCCGGGACATGGCGTACCAGATACGAGCCTGCCCGTACTGGAAGACCAGCAGCGAAGAAATCATTCCGGTGAGCGCGCCGATGACGATGATCGAGCGCGACCAGCGGCTCGCTCCCAGGGCTTTGAGCGCATAGGCGACCGGAGCCTCGGCGGCTTCGCCGGACACGAAGGTGGTGTACTTCATCATGCCCAGCAGCACCACCGACACGCCCACATAAAGCACGGTGCAGACAATCAGCGACGCGATAATCCCGAAGGGCAAGTCGCGTTGCGGGTTGCGCGCCTCCTCCGCCGCGGTGGATACCGAGTCGAATCCGATGTAGGTGAAAAACACGATGGCCCCGCCGGTGACGATGCCGCCGAATCCGGAAGGCGCGAACGGCTTCCAGTTGCCGGGATGGACCAGCGCTCCGCCGATTACCAGGAAGATCAGGATGGCGCCAATCTTGATGGCCACCATGATGTTGTTGGCTTCGGCGGATTCCTTGATTCCGCGCACCAGCAGCACGGTGAGGATGAAGATGATCAGGAATGCCGGCACGTTGAAGTATGCGCCCGTCCAGTGTCCCGACTCCCACACGGGAGTCGACCATCGATCCGGCAGATTGAGGCCGAATGACGAGAGTTGCGCCTTGGTGTAAGCGCTGAACCCGATCGCCACCACCACGTTGCTGACCACATATTCCAGGATCAGGTCCCAGCCGATGATCCAGGCGAAAATCTCGCCCAGCGTGGCGTAGGAGTAGGTGTACGCGCTGCCTGCGATCGGGATCATTGACGCCAGTTCGGCGTAACACAACCCGGCAAAGCTGCAGGCGATGGCGACCAGGAAAAACGAAATCGCAATGGACGGGCCGGCAGGCGGGCGCCCGTGCATCAGAACCTGCGCCGTTCCTCCTCCGCGCAGGAAGTTCACGATAATGTCCAGTACCTGCGCGTGCAGGATGGAAGGCGCCTGGAAGTATTCCCCGGCCGCCGCCGTCCCGGTCAGAACGAAAATGCCGGACCCGATAATTGCCCCGATCCCCAGCGCGGTCAGCGACCACGGTCCCAGGGTCTTCTGCAGGCGGTGGCCCGGAGATTCTGCCTCCGAGATCAGCTTGTCGATCGACTTGCAGCAGAACAGCTGGTTGTCGGAGGTGCGCACAACTTGCTTGGATGGAGGCTCGGTAGTCGTTGGTTGTGACAAGAGGTCGGTTTCTCCACCGGAGAGGGTGCCCCATGTCTCGCAGCTTTTGCGAGACATGGGAAATACATGAATGCCGCTGCCGCTGTTACCGCTTAGCCTGGCCGCGAGCCAGCTTCTTGACCTTGGGCTTCTTGGACCCGCGCGGATAGTCGCGGGGCTTGAGCGGCTTCTCCGCCTTGCGTTTCTTGCGCGCCGTGCGCTTTGCCTTTTTGCGTTCGTCCCTGCTGAGCTTTGTTGTGTTTGCCATGAACTCTTTCTGCAATGAATTTTGTAATTTGGTAATCGGGTAATTTTTTAATTTGGAAGACCGTGACGGGATTTCCAAAATTACAAAATTACTCAATTACAAAATTACCAAATTTCGTTCAGGCTTTCTCCAGCTGGGCATACTTCTCCACCAGCTTCTTCAAGCCGAAGCGTGGAAATTGTACCGTAATCTTGGCTTCCGCGCCTTCCCCTTCGCGCTGGTAGACCGTCCCTTCACCGTATTTCGGATGACGGACTCGCTGTCCGGGGCGGAATCCCCGCTTGCCCGAAGGCTCCTCCGCAGGCGCAGGCTTGGGGACGCTGAACTTCCTGCCGCGGCTGGCGAAGAATTCGGCGATATTTTCGATGGAGTTGTAGGCGCGCGCGGCGGCCGTGGGTTTCGAGCTTCGGGCATTGCCCGCAGCCGTCTCGTGACTGCGCCAGGACGCGCTCTGATCTTCATCTTCGTAGGAATAGTGCGTGCCTTCGCTGTCGTGTGCCGCCGGGCTCCGCCCGGCTGGACGGCCGATGGCGGCCGTCCCTGCACGGGATCGTCTGGTCCCTAATTCTTCGATTAGTCCGGCCGGGACTTCCTCCAGGAATCTTGAGGGCACGCTGGCTTCCGGCAGGTCGGTACCGTAGCGGCGGCGGTAGACCGCGCGGGTCAGGATCAGCTGATCCATGGCTCGCGTCATGCCCACATAACAGAGCCGGCGCTCTTCTTCGATGTCTTCGGGGACCAGCATGGTGCGCGAATGCGGGAAGAGTCCTTCCTCCAGCCCGCTGAGAAAAACCAGCGGAAACTCCAGTCCCTTGGCGGCATGCAGGCTCATCAGCGTGATCTGGGCGCGCTGGTCGTAATCGTCCGCATCCGCGATCAGCGCCGCATGATCCAGAAATTGGTCCATAGTCTCCGCCCGGTCCCGCGAATCCATGGCGGCGTTCACCAGTTCCCGCAGATTCTCAATGCGCGAGTAAGACTCCGGAGTGTCCTCCTGGTCCAGCAGTTTGATATAGCCGGTGCGGTCGATCAGAAACTTGAGAATGTCGGAGGTGCTGATGCCAGGTACTGGAAACGCCCCCGAAGCGTCGTCGCCGCGAACCGGCTGACTCTCATAATCACCAGACTCACCGCCCTCATCATCACCACCCTTGTCACCTTTGTCATCCCGAGCGAAGTCGAGGGACCTTGTGTCCCCCGATTCGTTCGTTCCAAAGTCAAACGAAAAGTTCCCAAATTCCTCCGGATTAAAAGCAGTCGCATCCTCAGGTGACGCCGCGCTTTCCTGCGGCGCAGGGCTCGCAATCTCCGCGGCCCGCCCTTGCTCAGCCGACGTTTGCTCCAGTTGTTCCACGAACGTGCCGGCCAGCATCGCCCGCGCGTCCTGTATGAGTTCCTGAAAGCTTGTGAGAGAAGTGACGGCGCGCGGCGGCAGCAACTGCCGCTGGATGGCCTCCCCGATCGCTCCCCATAACGACAGGCCGGTCTCCAGGGCCAGCCGCTCCAGCGTATCGATGGTTCCTTTGCCGATGCCCCGCGCGGGAGTATTAATTACCCGCAACAGCGAAATCGTGTCGTCGGGATTCTGGATCACTTTCAAGTACGAGATCATGTCCTTAATCTCGGCCCGCTCATAGAACGAAAATCCCCCGACCACGTGGTATTTCAGTCCATACCGCCGCATCGCCTCTTCAAACAGGCGCGACTGGGAGTTCGTGCGGTAGAGCACGGCGGCGCGGGGCGTGTCGCCGCGGTCGCTGGCCTCGCGAATATAGCGTGCGATCCAATCCGCCGCGAACAGGGCCTCGTTCTCGCCGTCAGGCGCCTCGTAGTAGCCGATCCTGGTCCCGCCCTGGCGCGAGGTCCAGAGATTCTTCCCCTTGCGCCGCACGTTGTTGGCGACCACTGCGGAGGCGGCCTGCAGGATGTTTTGCGTCGAGCGGTAGTTCTGCTCCAGCCGGATGATCCTGGCCTCGGGAAAATCCTGCTCAAATTCCAGGATGTTGCGGATATCCGCGCCCCGCCAAGAGTAGATCGACTGATCCTCGTCTCCCACCGCGCACACGTTGTGATGGTCGCCCGCCAGCATGCGCATGAGTTCGTACTGCGGCCGGTTGGTGTCCTGATACTCGTCGATAAGGAGGTATTGGAAGCGCCGGTTGTAATAGTCGCGGACCTGGGGTGCCGATTTCAGCAGCCGGACCGCCTCCAGCAGCAGGTCGTCAAAGTCCAGCGCGTTCGCCTTGCGCAGTTCCTTGCGGTACTCCTCGTACAGGTGCGCCACCCGCTCGGTTTTCGGATCCGCCGACTGCAGATAAAGCTCCTGCGGATCCAGCATGTGATTCTTGGCCCATGAGATTCGCGACAGCACGGTTCGCGGGGTCAATTCCTTGTCCTCGAGCCCGAGCCGCTTCATCACCGACTTGACCACGGATTGCTGGTCGGACTCGTCGTAGATCACGAAATTCTTCGTATGGCCGATCGCCGGCTGCCCCGGCACGCTGGACGGGATCCGCAGCGCCTCAATGTCCCGCCGCAACATGCGCACGCAAAAAGAATGAAAGGTGGAGATCACCGGCTTGGCGATGCTCAATCCTCCCACCAGCTTCTCCACCCGCTCGCCCATCTCCGCCGCGGCCTTGTTGGTGAAAGTCATCGCCAGGATCGACTCCGGCATGATGCCCTTGTGCTCGATGAGATAGGCGATGCGGTAGGTGATGACGCGGGTCTTGCCGCTGCCCGCGCCGGCCAGGATCAGCACCGGCCCTTCCGTGGTCTCGACAGCTTCGCGCTGCTGCGGATTCAGTTGGTCAAGAAAAGACAATGCGGAATGGCTCCGAAGGCGTTCTTCTAATTCTACGTGACGCGACCGCAATTTTCTCCGCAAGCCAAAGCTTCCCCGGCGTTCCTTGCACAGATTCGAAATGAGCAGCGCGCCCGCTCGGAGTTACACCCGTAACCATGCGCGCCGGTCCGCTGGAGAGGAGCCGTTTATGAGTCCGAAGATAGTTTTGGCTTGGATGGTTCTGTTGATGGTGGCAGGAGTGGTGGTGCTCGATCGGCGCGATGCCCGAGCGGGAGAGATTGCGCCAAGTGCGGGATACAAAGTGCTCGACCCGATCCGTCAAGGCAATCTCACGGTGTTTCCCGTGGTCGCGGCAAAGACTTTTCCCACCAGCGAATTCCTGACTCTGGATGAAGGCCTGCGCTCGGGCGAAGTCGTGGTCACCGAAGCCGGCAGCGCGCAGGGCCTGGTGCGGCGGCATCCCACTCCTGTCACTCGCCAGGGGGCCGGGGAAGTGAACCGGCTCGTGCTGGTCAACAATTCCAAGCGTCCGCTGCTTTTACTCGCAGGGGAGATCGTCACGGGTGGCAAGCAGGACCGTGTGATTGGCAAGGACCGCATCGTCCCTGCCGAAAGCGATCCCGTGGATCTCAGCGTGTTCTGTGTCGAACCGGGCCGCTGGGTCGGCACCAGCGAGCAGTTCGGAGCTTCGGGAGCCATGTACGGCGGCGCCAAGAACGACGCCAAAGCTCCCGCTCCCATGGCCCTCATGGCCCAGCCATCGGTGCGAGCCAAAGCGATGGGCGACAAGAATCAGCAGGAGGTATGGAACGCGGTCAACAAGCAGAAGGAGCAGGTTGTGGGCAGGCTCGCCAATACAGCCCCGGCTGCGCAGAGTGAACTTGCGCGTACTAGTTCCTACGCCAGGGTCATGGAAAATGCCGAGGTGCGCAAGCAAGTCGATGCCATGGCCAGGCCCATCGAGCAGAACTACCAGAGCCTGATCCGGCAGTTGCGTGATCGCAATGCCGTAGGAGTAGTCGTGGCGGTGAACGGACGCGTGATCTGGGCTGACATCTTCGCCAGCACCGATCTTTTGGCCAAATACTGGCCCAAGCTGGTGCGCTCCTATGCTTCCGAAGCAGTTGTGACTCGCGCGAAGGATGTAGACGCGGGCGTCCGCCAGGCCCAGCAGTTCCTTGCTGAAATGGAGGGCCGCCGGGAAACGATCGAGAGCGAGCCCGGAGTTTACCGCCACACGGAGGTGAACGGCGATGGGTTCAAGGCATTCGCGTTAACGTCGCTGCTGCCCAAAACCGGCTTCGACGTCCACGTAGCCAAGATGGCGGAGTGAGGCGTTCATGCCTGTCATCCCGAGCGAATCGTTCATACGTGTCATCCCGAGCGAAGTCGAGGGACCTTGTGTCTTCTTTGACGATTAATCAGAGCTTCATGGGAACCGCTAGAATCTGCGAAGAGCTACCGAGCACAAGCGAGCGCGGATCCAGACTACTGATTGCCTCTTGCTTCATACCAGTTCCGCCACGCCGCGGAATCGTTGGGCAAGTGCTGGCGAGTAATGTCGTTCAAGGCATGAAAGGCCCAGCCGTGGGTTTGGGCATCCAGCGACGGATCGTCCGTGTAGTTCAGCAACTGGGGGACGGCAGACATCCGTTGGCGCGGAGTGAACATTCCGGATTCGGCCAGAGCGCAGGCCGCGCGCTCGCGAACCAGTGCCGAGGGATCGTCATGCATGGTCTGCAGCAGAACGCCGACGGCCTGGTCGGATCCGGCCAGCCCCAAGCCTTCCACCGTCCAACGTCGCGCGTCCTCATCGGAATCCTTCAGATGCGCGGTCAGGACCTCAAACACCTGATCTGCCTGGACGCCGCGGTTCGCCATCAATCCGAGCGCCCATAAAGCCCAGATCTTTTGGGCGTGATTGCCCGATTCCGCCGTCCGCAGCAGATAGTCGACGCTGGACGAATTCTTGGCCAGGCCATACGCGGCCAACTCGACCTCGATCCCCGATTCCCGCACCCGCATGTCATCGGAGTTCAGAGCGGCCTGCGTCAGGCTCGCCATTTGCGAATCCCAACGTAGCTTTCCCTGCCAGCGATCAACGCGGTAAGAAATCTGCTCGGTAGCTCCGGCCTTTCGCATCACCGCCAACTGCAGCAAGGCCGCGGCCTGCTCCTGCGGTCCGAGGCGGTCGATCTGCCGCGGATCTCCGGCCTGGACCGGCTTGTTTTCGGCGTCTGAAAAGATTTTGCTCGAAGTCGGCTCCGCCGGACGCGTCCTGCCGATCGTGCCTACGACCAGCGCCACAGACGCGCCCAGAAGGGCTGCGACAATGGAGCCCACCCGGACTGCCTGCCTTTGGTTTGCCGCCGGGCTTGATCCGGGCGCGGAGCCTGCCGCATCCGATCCCGGTCCCAGGGTTCCGTAGTCAGGAGTTGGCCGCAGCCGCGGGTCCAATTGCGGCCCGCCGTTGCCCTGCGCCGCTGCGGAGAATGGCGTGGATGGCTCCATAGCGATCAGTGTAGCTGGCATCGAAATAGGGTAAAGTTACTTCGGGTCAAAACCCGTGCACGCGGAAGCCTTTCGCCGGATGGAAAGGGGCACCATCTTGCGGATGGGCATCACCATACTGAAGGAGAAGAGAATGGCTCTGAAGTCGAAATGGTGGCTCTCGATCCTAAGCATGTCCCTGGCTGCGATTGCTGTCGCTGCAGCCGGTCCGGGATATCACGTAACCAAAACCTACAAAGTGGGCGGCGATGGAGGGTGGGATTACCTCACGGTGGATGCGGCCGCGAGGCGTTTTTACATCTCACGCGGAACGCATGTCATCGTGCTCGATGCCGACTCGGGCAAAAGCGTCGGCGACATTGCGGATACTCCCGGAGTACACGGAATCGCGCTCGCCCCGGAGTTGGGCAAAGGCTTCACCAGCAACGGCCGAGAAGGCACGGTCAGCGTGTTCGACATCAAGACGCTGGCTGCGAGCGGCAGCAAGATCAAAGTAGGGGAGAATCCCGACGCAATTCTCTACGATCCGGCGACCAAACGCATCTTTACGTTTAACGGGCAGAGCCAGGATTCCACCGCAATCGATGCCGCCAGCGGCAAAGTGCTGGGCACGATCAAGCTGGATGGCAAGCCCGAATTCGCCGCCAGCGACGCCCAGGGCACAGTCTTCGTCAACATCGAAGACAAGAGCGAACTGACGGTGATTGATCCCGGCAAGCTGGAAGTGAAGGCCAAATGGCCGCTCGCTCCCTGTACCGAGCCAAGCGGGCTGGCGCTCGACCGCAAGCATCGCCGGCTGTTCGTCGGTTGCGATAACAAGATGATGGCGGTAGTCGACGCCGACAGCGGCAAGGTTCTCGCCACGCCGGCGATTGGGGAAGGGGTGGACGCAACCGCGTTCGACGACGAAACCGGGCTGGCGTTTGCTTCCTGCGGCGAGGGCGTGCTGACCGTCGTCAAAGAAGACTCGCCCGACAAGTTCAGCGTGGTGGAAAATGTGAAGACCGAGCCGGGAGCGAGAACCATGGCTCTGGATTCGAAAACCCACAATGTCTTCACCGTATCCGCAAAATTCGGCCCGCCACCGGCGCCCACCGCCGATAATCCGCATCCCCGCCGGACCATCCTGCCCGGCACCTTTGAGGTCCTGGTCCTGGCAAAGTAAACGATAGTGAAAAGAATGGCCCCACATCCTGCGTGCCCGGCGCGCGGAAGTGGGGCCACGACGCCCGTGGAGATGAATGCGGCTCGGCTGCTCAAATGCGCCGGCGGCCCTCGCCATCCTCTGGCGCAACCAATTACAATGATCCGGCCACTAAGCTAGCGCGATCAAAATTAACGGAAGCTCGCAGCTCATTGCTCATAGCTCATTGCTCATAGCTAGCCCTCATGACCATGAAAGTCCGTAAAGCCGTTTTCCCAGCCGCCGGCCTGGGCACCCGCTTTCTGCCCGCCACCAAAGCCCAACCCAAAGAGATGCTCCCGCTGGTGGACAAGCCCATCATCCAGTACGGGGTGGAAGAGGCCATGGCTTCCGGCTGCGACCAGATCCTGATCATCACCGGACGCGGCAAGCAGGCCATCGAGGACCACTTCGACGTCAGCTACGAACTGGAGAAGATGCTGGAAGAGCGCCGTAAGACCGACCTGCTGAAAATTGTCCGCCAGATCTCCGACATGATTTACGTCGGATACGTTCGCCAGAAGGAAGCCCTGGGCCTGGGCCACGCCGTGTTGATGGCGCGCGAACTGGTGGGCCACGAACCTTTCGCGGTGCTGCTCGCCGACGACGTGATCGACAGCAAGGTCCCCGCGCTCAAGCAGATGGTCGAGGTGTTCAACCAGAAGCAGTGCAGCGTGATCGCGGCCCAGGTGGTCGAAGGTAAGATGATCTCTTCCTACGGTGTGTTCGACGCCCAGCCTGCCGACGGATTCAATGGCCGCCTGTTCGAAATCCGCAACATGGTGGAGAAGCCGAAGCCGGAGGAAGCTCCGTCCAATCTGGCGATCATCGGCCGCTACATCCTGACCCCGGCAATTTTCGATTGCCTGGCCAAAACTCCCACCGGCGCCGGCGGCGAACTGCAATTGACCGACGGCATGCGCGTGCTGCTCAAGCAGGAAAAGATGTACGCCTACGTCTACGAAGGCAAGCGCTACGATACCGGCGACAAACTAGGCTTCCTGAAAGCCACAGTAGAGTTCGCGCTAAAGCGAAGCGACCTGGGCGGGCCATTCCGGGAATACTTGAAGGAACTGAAGTTCTAGCGAAGGCGGAAGTACGAAGTCAGAAGTGAGAAGTTAGAATGCAGAAGTGAGAGTGCAGAAGTAAGATTGCAGATTGCAGATTTTAGATTGCAGATTTAAAAAGCCGGAGAAGGCAGAAGTGAGAAGTCGGAAGTACGAAGTCAGAAGTGAGAAGTTAGAATGCAGAAGTAAGATTGCAGATTTTAGATTGCAGATTTAAAAGCCGGAGAATGCGGAAGTGAGAAGTCAGAATGCAGAAGTAGCATGCCAATCTGAGATCTGAAACCTGGAATCTGAAATCTCACTTCTGCACTCTGACTTCTTAAATCTGACTTCTTAAATCTAAAATCTGCTATCTTACTTCTGCATTCTAACTTCTCACTTCTGACTTCTCACCTCTGACTTCCTCCCTTTACTTTTCCCGCAGCTTCCTTGACTTCTCCTCTACCCCTCGGGCTAGTTTTTCCTTATGCGCATTAAGCTTTTTTGCTATGGACTGATCGGCCAGGCCGATCATCTGCGCTGCCAGGATTCCCGCATTGGTCGCGCCGGGCTTTCCGATCGCGACCGTTGCGACCGGGATTCCCGCGGGCATCTGCACCGTTGAAAGCAGGGAATCCATGCCATTGAGCGAGGTTGACGGGATGGGCACGCCAATGACCGGCAGCGTGGTGTGCGCGGCGATCACTCCCGCCAGGTGAGCGGCCCCGCCCGCGCCGGCGATGATCACGCGAATGCCGCGCTCCGCCGCCTTGCGCGCGAACTCGGCGGTGCGGTCCGGCGACCGGTGCGCCGAGGTCACGTCGATCTCATAGCCGATGCCAAACTCGTCGAGAGCCTTGCCGGCCTCCCGCATGATCTCCAGATCCGAATCACTTCCCATCACGATAGAAACCTGTGCGCTGCTCATTCCAGACTTTCTCTCCTGTCATTGATTGTGTGCGTGTGCTATTCCGGCGAAGTCAAAGGACCCGGGTGAACCCGGTCCAGCGAGTCCGGCCGTTTCTCACTTGCGCAATGCCCGGGCCGCAATATCTTTGCGATAATGCGCCCCGTCGAACGAAATCTTGCCGCACGCGGCATAGGCGCGGGCCACCGCGGTTTCCAGATCCTGCGCCCGCGCCGTTACTCCCAGGACCCGCCCCCCCGACGTGTAATAAAGGCCGTCTCTCTTCGAGGTCCCGGCGTGAAATACCTTTACCCCTTCAATCTGGGCAGCCTCTTCCAGCCCGTCGATGCGTTTGCCCACCGAAAAGGTTCCGGGATAGCCGCCCGAGGTCATTACCACGCAGACTGACGCATCCTGCGACCAGCGGAAATCTCCTTCGCTGACGCGCCCCTGGATCGAAGCCTCAATCGCCTCCACCAGGTCGCTCTCCATCCGCATCAGAATGGGCTGGGTCTCGGGATCGCCAAAGCGGCAGTTGAACTCCAGGACCATCGGACCGCGCGCGGTCATCATCAAGCCGCAGTAGAGCACGCCCTTGAACTCGGAGCCCTCCGCCTTCATGCCGGCGACGACCGGGCGGGCAACGTGATTCACCAGCCAATCGCGCATGCCTGCGTCCAGCAGAGCGGCGGTGGAGTAGGCGCCCATGCCGCCGGTGTTAGGGCCGGTGTCGCCATCTCCCACGCGCTTGTGATCCTGGGCGGCCACCAGGGGCGCGACCCGCTCGCCATCGCTGAACACGAGAAAAGAAAGCTCGTCTCCCTGCAGGCACTCTTCCAGAACCACCCGCGAACCGGCGTCGCCGACCATGCGGCCAGCGAGCATATCTGCGGCAACGCCGGCGGCTTCTTCCTTGCTCCGGGCGATGACCACACCTTTGCCGGCCGCCAGGCCATCGGCCTTCACCACCACAGGAGCGTGAAAATGCCCGAGCGCGGCCCGCACCTGATCGATGGAATCGCAAATCGCGAAATGAGCCGTGGGGATGTGATGCCGCTGCAGAAATTCCTTGGCAAAACTCTTGCTCGACTCCAGCCGCGCCGCCGCCTGGGTAGGACCAAACACTGCCCATCCGCGGCGGGTGAACTCGTCCACCACGCCCAGGGTCAGGGGTAACTCCGGACCGACGACCGTCAAGTCCGGCTGCAGGCGGCCAGCCAGGGCGAGAATCGCGTCCAGGCTCTTCAGATCGCCGGGAACCACTTCCGCCTCGTCGGCGATTCCGCCATTTCCCGGCGCGCACACCAGTTGCGTGATGCGCGGCGACTGCCGCAGCTTCCATACCAGCGCGTGCTCGCGCCCGCCGCTACCTAGGACCAGAACTTTCATAGGCCAGAGGAAATCAGGTTAGGGGTTCAAGAGGAAGGCTGTCAAACGCCCGGAGGTGATGCGACGCAATGTTATAAGTGAAAAAGGGGCCTGAGTCCGAGGGCCAGTGACGGAAAGCGCCTGCTGCGGATCACGGCCCTGCCCGATACGCAATGAAGTCTCGCTCGCAATTCCGCCGCGGCGCCACTCTGTTTGCGATCGTGTGGGCATGCTGTTCGGTGACCGCGCTTCCTGCCCAGCAGTCCGATCCCAGGTCGCCTCCCTCGCGCAGGGAAGGGGCGGCAGCGGGCAGCGAACAACCGGCGTCCGAGAGCGGCGTGGAATCCATGTTTCCTCATTTCCACAGCACGCGCTTCTGGCTTTCAGGGCAGGCCAACTTCATCTTCCAGACGCATCCCGAATTCCACGCGCTGTACAGCGGCAGCCACAGCCTGCAGCCCGGCTATGACAAAGCCACTTCCCGGGTCCTGACCCTGTACACGGGAGCTCGCATCAACCGCTCGCTGGAATTGCTGGCCGACATAGAGGAAGCCGGAGGGTCCGCGCTGAGCGCGGGCTTTGGGCTTGCGGGCAATACCAACCTGGACATCGTGCGCAACCCTTCGCTGAGCAAGGCGCCGTATCTTGGCCGCGGCGAGATTCACAAAGTGATCGCCCTCAGCCACGACCAGGTGGAAAACCAGCGCAGCGCGTTCTCGCTATTCGACCAGCTTCCGCGTCGCCGCCTGGAACTCCGCCTGGGAAAATTCAGCCTGCCGGATTTCTTCGACCTCAACTCCGCCGGTTCGGATACGCACTTCCAATTCACCAATTGGACCATAGACAACAACGGCGCATGGGACTACGCGGCCGACACCCGCGGCTATACCGCGGGCCTGGTCGCCGACTTCGAGGATCGCAACTGGGGATTCCGTTTCGCGGAAGCGCTCATGCCCAAGGTGGCGAATGGAATCGACCTTGTTTGGAAGCCCTGGCAGGCTCATGCGGAAAATTTTGAGTACGAGTTGCGTCACGGAATCATCCAGCACCGGCCGGGCGCCATCCGAGTTCTGGCTTACACCAACGCCGCCAACATGGGCGTGTACCGCGACCAGATCATCCACGCCACGGCCACGGGCACAACTCCGGACATCACGGCCCATCCCTGGCACATCACCCGCAAATACGGATTCGGCCTGAATTTGGAGCAGAACCTTTCGAGCTATGTGACCGCCTTTGCCCGCTTCGGATGGGACAACGGCAAGGCCGAATCTTTCGCCTACACGGAGGTGGACCAGACATTCGCCGAAGGTATCGGAGTTCAGGGAGCCTGGTGGCATCGCAAGAAGGACCGCGCCGGCATCGCAATGGTGAGCAATGGAATCAAGAAAGACCACCAGAATTACCTCGCCAGGGGAGGTTCAGGTTTTCTCCTGGGCGATGGCCGTCTTCGCTATGGCCGCGAAAATATTGTGGAGTCCTACTACACGGTGCATGTGGGGCGGGGAATCTATCTGGCCCCGGGCGTCCAGCGTATTGTGGATCCCGGCTACAACCGCGACCGGGGACCGGTGACCGTTCCCTCCTTCCGCGCTCACGTCGAGTTCTGAGGCTTTCGCCGCGGGCCGATTGCGGGCGTGGTCGAGCTAATCTGCGGCTCCGGAGATTTGCTGCGGCTTCAGCATCATCTCGCCGTTGAACTGCTGAATGGCGCTGTAGCACTCACAAGCCGTGCCTTCCAGCTTTTTGCGATTTAGAACCTTCACCGCCCCGTGGGTATATTCGATGATCTTCTTCTTCTGCAGGGCGCCCGCGGCCAGGCTGACGCTGGGACGGTCCGTGCCCAGCATGGTGGCCAGAAAATCGTGCGTGATGCGCAGCAAGCCGGAGCCGACGCGATCCTGGGTCAGCAGGAGCCAGCGCGACAGCCGCTGCTCCAGATCGTGCAACCGGTTACATCCCGCGGTCTGGGCTACCTGCATGCCATGCAGGGCGGCATATCGATTGAGCGCGGCCTGGAGCTTCGGGCTGGAAGCCAGGGCTATTTCCAGGGCGCCGGTTTCCAGGCGAAACCCGTCTCCGCTGATCTGCATGATGGCCTGATGCGGACTGCTCCGCAGCCCAGCCACTACTGGAATCGGGGTGAAACCCTCGTTGCCCAGCACTCCGACCTCGACGCTGTCGCCGGTCCTGGTGCGGAACACCAGCGAGACCATGCCAGAATTCAAAAAGTAGGCGGATTTCAGCTTCTCCTTGGGTTCGTGCAGGACCATGCGTTGCGGCAGGTTGACGTATTGCAAATCCCCTCTCAGATTTTGAAATTCCTCGTCCGGAATCGCTAGAAGTATCTGGTTTCGGATTGGTTTGCCCTCTGCATTGGTGCGTTCTCCGGGATTTAGAGATTGAGATCCCATTTGAATCATTTGCCTTTTGCGCAAGCTTCCTCCTCCGTGCGCGACAGAGTCTTCAAATTTCAACTGTTCATGGGATGCGAATGGAAGCCGTGCCGAGGATGCAACGCCTTTTGTACCGGAGGGCTGAAAAACCCCTAGCGGCTACAGCGTTCCCCCGATTTTCCGGGAAACGCTTTCATGAGCATATATGTAGGGCAACAAACGATTTAGGAAGAACTTAGGAATAGAGAGGCGCGCCACTGCCTCGGGCGGAAAGGACCAGGAGTGACGCGTATCCTGATTGCCGACGACAACGCTTCGGTCAGAAGGGCGCTGGCGCGGCTCTTTAAAAGTGCCCATAACTGGGAGGTGATCGCGGTGGAAGATGGCCAGTTGGCCGTTTCCCGGGCCCTCGAAGCGCGCCCCGATCTGGTGATTGTGGATCTGCAGATGCCGGTGATGGATGGCTTAACCGCTGCCCGCCAGATCTCCGAAGCCCTCCCCGATACTCCGATTGTGATGTATACCCTGCATTGGACGCCGGCGCTGGAACTTGCGGCCCAGAAATGCGGCGTGAGCAGAGTGGTGCCTAAGGTCCAAAGCGACGCCTTGCTGGCAGTCGTGGAGGAACTGCTCCGGCTGAATGTGGCACGGCCGGCGGAGATAAAATCCGAGCCTTTGCCCCCGTTGAACTTGCCTGTACCTACCGGCGGCACCGCGCCAGATCCCGCAACTCTAGCGGAACCGGAAAACCGCAGCCTGGAGCGCGGCGAAAAGAAACCTTCAGAAAATTGAGAGGATTGCGGATGCCTTGCAGCGGCTTCCGTTTTGTGCGCGAGACAGCAGAAGTCCTGTCAATAGGTAATATTTGCACGAATCGAACTAAGTAGAAGAAAGCAGGGCCAATATAAAGTTGCCAGGCATGTCCACTTTGCCCCGGTGAATTTGCTATTCTGAATATATAGAGAGAATTCAAAAGAACAGGCGCGGCCAAAGGTCGCGCCTGTGGTTTTTTGCAGGTGTAGCGTCGGAGGGCATACGAACTCTGTGCTGGCGGCGTGTCATTCAGTGCATCCCGAGCTCGAGCAGCTTGGGGCCCAATATAGCGCGAGGCCATGGGCGAGGGCCGTAGCTCGAGTATCGCAAGGGGAGAACACAAGGTCCCTCGACTTCGCTCGGGATGACAAGGGGTGTGCGGCTGGACTTGGGCCGGCCATGCTGGTTGGGATCTCAGAAAGGAATGGCGAGCGCCGCAGTTCTGTCCCAAGGGGAGAACACAAGGTCCCTCGACTTCGCTCGGGATGACAGGGGGGTGGCGCAGATGGACGGGTGTATCGCAAGTGGATGGAGGTATCCCGATCCTGAAGCCTAAAACCTAAAGCCTAAAACCTAAAACCTAAAGTCTCAAGCCTAAAACCTCAAGCCTCAAGCCTCAAGCCTTCAAGCCTTGAGCCTCAAGCCTTGGGTTGCGGCTTACACAGCTACGGGTTGTGGGCGGGTGGCCAGCAACTGTCTTAGTACGTACTGCAGAATGCCGCCGTTGGCGTAGTACAAGGCTTCTTGCGGGGTGTCGATGCGCACCAGGGCATCGAACTCGATCGGATCCTTGCCATTGGTTGCGGCACGCACTTTCACCATGCGACCGGCCGCGAAGTGGCTCACCGCGTCACTGATGCCGGTGATTTCGAAGGTTTCCTCTCCGCTGAGGTGGAGGGATTCGGCATTCTGGCCGGCAGCAAACTGCAGGGGCAGGATGCCCATGCCTACCAGGTTGGAGCGGTGGATGCGTTCGTAGCTTTCGGCAATCACCGCGCGTACGCCCAGCAAGGCCGGACCCTTGGCGGCCCAGTCGCGCGACGAACCTGAACCGTATTCTTTGCCCGCCAGGATCAGCAGCGGCGTGCCTTCCGCCCGGTATTTTTCCGAGGCCTCGAAAATCGACATTTCGGTATTAGTCGGCAGGTGGCGGGTGAATCCGCCTTCGCTCTGCACCAGCCGGTTGCGCAGGCGGACATTGGCGAAGGTTCCACGCACCATGACTTCGTGATTGCCGCGGCGCGAGCCGTAGGAGTTGAACTCCGCGGGAGGGACCCCATGTTCCTGCAGATATTTGCCGGCCGGACTATCTTTCTTGATCGATCCTGCGGGCGAGATGTGGTCGGTGGTGACGCTGTCGCCCAGGACTGCCAGCACGCGCGCCTTCCTGATCTCCTCGACGGGCGCGGGCTTGACCTGCATGGCATCGAAATAGGGAGCGCGGCGGATGTAGGTGGAATCGCCATCCCAGGCATAGGTCTGGCCCTTGGGCACGGCGAGCCCGCGCCAGCGCTCGTCCCCCTGGAAAACTTCTCCGTAGGACTTCTTGAACATGTCGGAGGAGATCGACTGCTGAATGGCTTCTTCGACCTCGCGCGAGCTCGGCCAGATGTCGGCGAGATAGACAGGCTGTCCATCTTTGCCTTTGCCGAGGGGATCCTTGCGCATGTCCACATCGATGCGGCCGGCCAGAGCGAACGCCACTACCAGGGGCGGGGACATCAGATAATTGGCGCGGACCTCGGAATTGATGCGGCCTTCGAAGTTGCGATTGCCAGACAACACCGAGGCGACCACCAGTTCTTTTTCATCAATCGCCTGGGACACTTCGGCGGGCAGCGGGCCCGAGTTGCCGATGCAGGTGGTACATCCGTAGCCCACGATATGAAACCGCAGCTTCTCCAGATAGGGCATCAGTCCGGCCTTCTCCAGATAGTCGCGCACGACTTTCGAGCCCGGAGCCAGGGAGGTTTTAACCCACAGAGGGACGGTGAGTCCCTTCTCCACGGCTTTTCTGGCAAGCAGTCCCGCGCCCACCAGCACGGAGGGATTGGAGGTGTTGGTGCAGGAGGTAATGGCGGCAATGACTACGCTGCCGTGTCGCAGGGAATCCTTCACCGACTCGGGGACATGTTCTTTCACGGCGGGATCTTCGACTCCAACCGCGGCCGGGCTGCCGCCCTCCTGCTCCCAGCGATCCTTGGTGAGGGGAGCGACGGCCGGAATAGCGCCGGTTTTAGCGGCGGCTTTGGGCTTGAGCAGCCCAGGGAGTGCTTTCTTGAACGACTCTCCGGCTTGCGAGAGCACGACGCGATCCTGCGGCCGCTTCGGTCCGGCGAGCGAAGGTTCCACGGTGGCGAGGTCCAGCGTAAGCAGTTCCGAATACTCCGCCTCGGGTGTCTTCTCGTCATGAAAGAGGCCCTGCTCGCGGCTGTAAGCTTCGACCAGGGCGATCTGCTCTTCAGAGCGTCCGGTGAGCCGCAGGTATTTGAGAGTTTCCTTGTCGATGGGGAAGATTCCGCAGGTAGCGCCGTACTCGGGAGACATGTTGGCGATGGTGGCGCGATCGGCCAGAGGCAGATCCCGCAGCCCAGGCCCGAAATATTCTACAAATTTGCCGACGACGCCATGCTTGCGCAGCATCTCGGTAATCGTGAGCACGAGATCGGTTGCCGTCGCTCCTTCGCGGAGGCGCCCGGTCAGCTTCACGCCGACCACCAGCGGAATGAGCATGGACACAGGCTGTCCCAGCATGGCGGCTTCCGCCTCGATCCCGCCCACACCCCATCCCAGAACGCCCAACCCGTTCACCATGGTGGTGTGGCTGTCGGTTCCAACCAGGGTGTCGGGGTAGGCGACGCGCTTGCCGGGGCTCTCGTGGACGAAGACCACGCGGGCCAGATATTCGAGATTAACTTGGTGCACGATGCCGGTGTCGGGCGGGACGATGGCCAGGTTGCGAAATCCGGTCTGGCCCCAGCGCAGGAAGGAATAGCGCTCCTTGTTGCGCTGGAACTCCAGCAGGGCATTCATGTCCAAGGCGTTGGCAGTGCCGAATTCGTCCACCTGGACGGAGTGATCGATCACCAGTTCGACGGGTTGCAGGGGGTTGATCAGCGAGGGGTCGCCGCCCAGTTGCTGCATGGCGTCGCGCATGGCGGCCAGATCGACCACGCAGGGGACTCCGGTGAAGTCCTGCAACAGAACGCGGCTTGGAGTGAAAGCGATTTCGGTGTCGGGCCTGGATTGGCTGTTCCAGTTCGCCAGGGCGCGCACGTCGTCCTTTCGTACGTTACGGCCATCTTCGGTGCGCAACAGGTTCTCCAGCAGGATTCTCAGCGAGAAGGGCAGGTGGCGGGTGGAGACGCCCTGTTGGTCGAGCGCGTCGAGGCGGTAGATTTCGTATTCTTTCTTGCCGACTTTAAGGGAGGAGCGGGAATTGAAGCTGTTCACGGACATGAGGGCCTTCCTTCAGGAATTCCTGGGACCAGAAATGGCTGCGCGGAGGCAACCTAGTAGTGTAATTCCTTTGGCGGGGGATTGCGTAGGGCTGGAGGGCGTGGCAAGAAAAAGAATCAAGAACAGCCGAGAATCCGCGGGGCGGCGCCGCGAAGAAATTTGATTTTGTGTGCGGCTTGTTTCGGGGAGACCCGGGGGATAGAATTCTCGGCAGTTTTTGGTGGAGGTTCGTTATGGCTGTGGCTCCGCTCCCTCCGGTTTCCTCGCGGCCTGCTCCAGCGCCAGCGCCGATGTCGGAAGGCGCCCGGCTGGTGAATGTTTTTATCGCGCCAGCCAGGACATTTAGCGATTTGCGTCGAACTGCGCGCTGGTGGGCTCCCTGGCTGGCGATTTCGATCTTCTCGCTGATTTTCATCTACGCCATCGATAAGCAGGTGGGTTTCGAGCAGGTCAGCAAGAACCAGATCGCGCATTCGGCGCGGGCGGACCAGTTCGACAAGCTGCCGCCGGATCAGCAGGCCAAGCAGTTGCAGGTTTCCAGCAAAATCATCAGCATTTTCGCGTACGGCAGTCCCGCGTTCATCCTGTTCTACGTACTGGTGGAGACGCTGGCGTTGTGGGTGACTTTCAAATTCGCAGCCGGGGGTGAAACCACGTTCGGGCAGGCGTATGCGATTTCGATGTACGCCGGCATGGTGGGCATTGTCGGCGCGGTGCTGGGCACAATCTCCCTGTTCGCGGGAGTGAATCCGGAAGGATTCGATATTAATAATCCTGTGGGTACGAACCTGGCCTACTATCTGGATCCGGAGACGACGGGAAAGTTCGTGCGCGCCATGGCTTCATCGCTGGATGTGATGAACGTGTGGACGATTGTCCTGATCGGAATCGGATTCGCCTGCACCAGCAAGGTGAAGCGCTCGACCGCGATTGGGATCGTGGCGGGCTGGTACTTGTTTTTTAAGCTGGCTACTTCAGCGATCGCATCGTTCAGCTAGGGTCTGATTGAGTATTGCTCGAGATGACACAAGGTCCCTCGACTTCGCTCGGGATGACACGGGTCCCTCGACTTCGCTCGGGATGACACGGGGTCCCTCGACTGCGCTCGGGATGACACGGGGTCCCTCGACTTCGCAGAATTGCCGCAAAACGGCAATTCTGCTTCGCTCGGGATGACAGTGGAGAGCTGCGTCAGAGATTAGCTGGGACGTCCACGTGGCTGTGATATCCGTCACAGTCAGATTTTTAATTTTTCCGGCATAATACGCCGTTTCAGGAGGCGCGTATGCACCTGCTCTTCGATTCGCGCGCGCGTGTCATCGCGGGCGTGGCGGCTTTTTTTCTGCTGGCGTGTATTCCTCTGATGGCCAGCACTCCGGACTGCGTCGATTGTCACAGTAAAGTCACTCCCAATATTGTTTCCGATTGGAAGTTGAGCAAACACAGCGCCGCCGAGATTGGATGCGCGTCATGCCATGGCGACCAGCATACGTCGGCAAACGATGTAGCCAAGGTGAAGATTCCCACGCCGGAGACATGCAGCCAATGCCACGAAACACAAGTGACGCAGTTTAAGAAGGGCAAGCACGCACTGGCGTGGGCGTCGATGAAGGCCATGCCGACGATCCATTACCAGCCCATGGCGATGATAGAAGGGGAGAAGGGCTGCGGGGGCTGCCACAAGATTGGGGACAAGAGCGTGGCCGAGATCGAGGAACTGCGCAAGAATGGCTCGGGAGCGGCGTTCGGGGCGGCGCAATGCGATTCCTGTCACACGCGGCATACCTTTTCCGTGGAAGAAGCCAGGCAGCCGCAGGCCTGTGAAACGTGCCACATGGGCTTCGATCACCCGCAGTGGGAGATGTATTCCGCCTCCAAGCACGGCGTCCGGCACGAGTTGAAGCAGGAACATGTGCTGCCTGCAGACGCTGCCGCACCCAGTTGCCAGACTTGCCACATGCAGGACGGCAACCACGAAGTGCGGACGGCATGGGGATTTCTGGCAGTGCGCCTGCCTTTGCCCGAGGACAAGCAGTGGGCGGCGGACCGCGCAACCGTGCTGCAGGCTCTTGGCGTTCTGGATCCGCAGGGGCAGCCGACCAAGCTGGTGGAAGTGGTGAAGGCCGCGGACGTGGCTCGGTTGAGCCAGGAAGACTGGCAGCGCGAGCGCGACAAGATGGTCAAGACTTGCAACCAGTGCCATTCGGTGAACTTCGCCAAACAGCAGTTGGCGTTGGGCGACGACATGATCAAGAATGCGGATCACCTCATGGCGCAAGCGATCCGCATCATTGCCGATCTTTACAAGGACGGTGTGCTGCCCAAGCCGGCGAACTATAGCTATCCGTTCCCGAACTTGCTTACCTTCCACGACGCGCCCACAGTGATCGAGCAGAAACTGTTCGTCATGTACCTGGAGCACCGGATGCGAACGTTCCAGGGCACGTTCCATGCGAGCCCGGATTACGCGCTGTGGTACGGCTGGAGCGAAATGCAGCGCGATCTCACCGAGATCAAGGAACTCGCGGCACAGATGCGGCGGGAGAAGCATGAAGCAACGCTGAAACCAGCCGTAAAGCTGAAGCCTGCGGTGAGGTAGAGAGCGAGCTTTCAGCCGGCGATTGATTTCAGCGCCTGAACGACGTGGGGCGGTAGTGTGAGGCCGAGGCTGTCGAGATCCTGCGGCAGGTGCTCCGCACTAGTGCTGCCGGCTGAGTAGAATGGTGGGGTAAATCACATCCGCTCGATTGCGAGGACGTTATGAAAAGGGCTTTGTGTGTTCTTCTCGTTCTGGCGGCCACGCCGGTTCTGGCGCAAGAAAAAAATCCGGTCACGTCGGCGGTGAAAGAGATTGTTCCACGGCAGCAGAAGAACCTGGTAGGGGCCGCCGAAGCAATGCCGGCTGAGAAGTATGCCTACAAGCCGACGGAAAAGCAGATGACGTTCGGCCATCTGATCCTGCACGTGATTGAGTCGAACAACCACCTGTGCTCGAAGATCAGTGACATAGCTGAGCCTAAACCGGCGGCGCCTGCCAAGGAGAGCGATGGAAAGGACAAGCTGGTCCCGGCGCTGAAGGCCAGCTTCGATTTTTGTGCGAGCGCGCTGAGCAAGGTGGACGATTCCAAACTGGCGGACGAGATAGAACTGTTCGGGGGGCGCAAGGGATCGAGAGCGTTTGGCTTGATTGCGCTGACCAGCGGGTGGGCCGATCATTACGGCGCGGCGGCCATTTACCTGCGATTGAATGGATTGTTGCCTCCTACCGCGCAGGCTAAACAGTAGGGATTCCATTGCCTGGAGTTCGCTCCGGCGGGATTGCGCTTCCTTTTCAACTTGAAAGGGGCTACTGAAGTCAAAGTCCCCACCCTCTCGCGCTCGGGCGCGAGAAGGGTGGGGCACCCTCGCTACTTTTTGTCTTTTTCTTCCAGGCGCTGATCTTTGCGGCTTAGGAGTTCGTTGAGTTCTCTGACCAGATCGGTGAATTTGTCACGGTCCTGCTCGGTGGCAATCCGCTCACATAGAAATGACATTCGCTCGCGTTCTTCGGGGGTCATCTTTCGCCTCCTACGTTCCAGAAATGAAGGGAGCACGGGCACTGTAGCGGAAAGGACCGAGGTTGTCAGTCGGACGCCCTACCAACGCAAACGGAAGTGAACCTTGGAAGATACATAGAATGCGTCTTTCAGAGAGCCGGGGGGCTTGTTATTCGATCTGAACCAGTGGACTCTCGTCCGGCAGCGGGGACGGCGCCGTTGCAGGATGCTGCGGGGCGCGCCAGGAATCGAAGATGGAAACCTGGTGGACGCACGAGACGGTGCAGTGAGGCGCGCAAGATTTTTCGGAGAAATATTCGCGGCGCAAGTGCTCGCGGGTATAGTTCTCCAGCGGAATGCCGGGATAGCCGCGCTGCTGCGAGCAGTAATGAACCAGGCCGTTTTCGCAGATGTAGAGATAGCGCGACCCGGCGCGGCATCGCCATTCGTTGGGCAGGCCTTTTGCAATGTTGTCCTGAAAGGAATTGACACGGGTGAAGCTGCGTTTTTCCAGGCGCTTCATCTCGTGATAGATGCGGCGTTCCTCTTCGCCCAGCGGCTGCAGCTGGCCGCCGCCGTCGTGAATGATGCCCACAGTTGAACTGAAGCCGAGTTCCACGGCCCGCTTGCCGATTACCAGTGCGTCCTGGGGATGCGTGATGCCACTGCCGACCACGGAGTTGATGTTCACGTGAAACTCGGCGTGCTCGGCGAGCAGTTGCAGCTTCTTGTCGAGCACCTTCAGGCTCTTCTTGGAGACTTCGTCGGGATTGACGTTGTCGATGGAAATCTGCAGCCACTCGAGTCCGGCGCGGTTGAGCGCCTGGATGCGCTCGGCAACCAGCAGGTAACCATTGGTGATCAGTCCCGCGACCATTCCGTTGGAGCGGATGCGCCGGATTACGTCATCCAGCTGGGGATGCAGCAAGGGCTCGCCGCCGGAGATGGTGACCACGGAAGTCCCGAGCGCGCCCAGCTTGTCAATCCGGCGATACATTTCTTCGAGCGGGACGGGCTTCGAGAAGTCATCAAACTCGTTGCAATAAGTGCAAGCCAGATTGCAACGGCGCATAGGGATGATGTGCGCCAGAAGCGGGTGCTCGGTGGACGCCAAGGCGCGCAGCACCATCTTGGTCCCGCGCAGGTTGCGGCTTACGGCTTTCGCCTGGCGGCGCAGGGTTGTAACCAGCGATGGCATTGGGGTAATTAGACTCTATTAAAACACAGGGATTACAACCATTTCATCCTAGTTGCAGCGTGCGGCTGCCTCAATGGAGTGAATGGCAATACGGGCCAGTGTTCAGGAGGCAGGATTGCCGCCCGGGGAGCAGGAATTTGCGCCAGGCGTGGCGGGGCCAAGCTGGTGTCCGGCCTGCTGCAATAAGCTGATCGCTTTTTTCGAGAACTCCTGAGGGACCAGCACATAGTCGGTGTCATAGGTGGAAACGGCGAAGATGGGAACTGCGTTATCGGAGAGCGGCTCGATGAATGACAGCAACACTCCCGTCAGTGAAAACGGGAAGGGACCTTCCAGCTTGAGACATATCCAGCATTGGGGCGGGCGCAGGCTAGCTGGGACGTTTTCGGCGGGACAGACTACGGAGAGTTCGTCAGCGCTTCGGGTGATGGAAACCAGAGCACCCGTTCCCGCCCATTCAGGAATGACGGCTTGCGGCTGCAGGCGCACGATGGCATACAGGCCGGGAAGGCAGCGGAACTCCAGGCGGCGGCGCTGCGGGTTCGGATCTCCAGCGTGATTCATGGGCATGCTCTTGTTCGCAAATTCAACCGCGCTTTGCCGGCTCTACAGTCCATGGGCTGTCGCGACGCAAAGTGATTTAGCCCTCCACTGCTTTGCGGACTGCGGCCCGCGCCAGAAGGCGTGTCGAGTCCAGGGTGGGCAGGGGAGAAGAGTCTGGCGAGACCAGCAAGGGAATTTCGGTGCAGCCTAGAACGACCGCATCGCAGCCTTCATCTTTCAGGGAGCGAATGACTTCGATGTAATAGGCGAGCGATCGGGGAAGAAATTGGCTGTTCACCAGTTCGTCGAAGATGATCTGGTTGAGATGCTGGCGCTGCTCCGGCTTGGGGATCCGATGCTCAATGCCGGCCGCCTTCAGGGTCTCGCGGTAAACCGGGCCTTCCATCAGGTAGCGCGTCCCCAGAACGGCGAGGCGCCTGCATTGTTTCCGCCTGGCTTCCGCGGCCACTTCGCGCGCAATGTGCAGCCAGGGCCGCGGGGAGCGATGCTCGATAAGATCAAATGCCTGGTGAACCGTGTTGTCGGGGCAGATCAGGAAGTCGGCCCCGGCTCTGGCCAGCTTGTCCGCGGAGGAGAGCATGAGCTCGGCTACGCCGGCCCAATCTCCGGCTTCGACATGCTTCATGTATTGCGCCAGCGAGTGGGAGTGCAGCGAGACCTCGGGATGGTCATGGCGGCCGAGCGTTTCCGAACCCTCAAGCGAGATGGTGCGATAGCAGAGGGCTGCTCCTTCGGTGCTGCAAGCGACTATGCCGATGTGTAGCATCAGGGGCCGGTGCTCAGCATCACTTCCGGGATGCGACCGCATAGGGACTCAGGTCCCTATAGCGCTTCTCAAATTCTTCACGAGTGCAGATGGATTTCAGGTCGATGACGCGGTCGATCGCCAGAATTCCATCGAGGTGATCGATCTCATGTTGTAACAGTTCGGAGAGGTTGCGGTCATCTCCGGCTTCGACTTCCAGGGTGTTTCCTTCGGCGTCCTGGTAGCGCACGGTGATTTCGCGATGACGCTCGACCTGCATGAAGATGGAAAGAAAACTGAGGCAGGCGTCCCAGACTACGATTTTTTCGCTGCTGCGTTGCACGATCTCCGGATTGAGCAGGGGCCAGGCATGCTCACCGGGGAGCTTGAGAAGAATGACACGCTGCAAGCCGCCAATCTGAGGGGCAGCGATGGCGCGCCCGTAGCCGGTTTCGGCCCGCCAGTGGGCGAGCGTGTCGGCGAGGTCGGCGATCAGGTCGCGGATTTCCGGGGATGACGGGGTAATGACGCGAGCGCAGGTCTGGCGCAAAAGCGGATCGCCGAGTTGCAGGATGCGTTGCACCGGCATGGTGATTGCCCTATTTTGCCGCGGCTGCGTCGAACAGGCTCAGCAGCTCCAATTTCTTTTCCGGCGGCAAGAACGAGGCCTCGAAAGAATTTCGGGCCAATTCGCGCAGATGCTCATCGGTGAAGCCATAGGTCTGCTGGGCAAAGTGGTATTCGCGCGCCAGGGAGGTGCCGAACAGCGCCGGATCGTCGGTATTCAGGGTGATCATCATGCCCTGGTCGAAATAGTTTTTGACCGGATGCTCGGCAGCAGTCTTGCAGACCCCGGTGCGCAGGTTACTGGTGATGCAGATCTCGACCGGGATCTGGCGGTAGGCGAGTTCTTCCACCAGATCGGGATCCTGGCTGGCGGTAAATCCGTGGCCGATGCGCTCGGCGCGCAAGTTCAAGGCTCCCCAGATGGATTCTGGGGAAGCGGTTTCGCCGGCGTGGGCGGTCAGGCGAAGTCCGTGATCTTCGGCGTAAGCGTAGGCGCCGCGGAAAAGCTCGGGGGGCGCCTTGACTTCGTCTCCGCCAATGCCGATGCCGGCCACATGGCGATCCTTGTAGCGGACGGCGAGTTCGAAGACCTTCTGCGCATCTTCGATCCCGAAGTGGCGGGTGGCGTCGAAAATCCACAGCAAGGAGACGCCGAAGTCCCGGGCCCCGCGTGCGCGTCCTCGCTCCAGGCCTTCGAAAATGGCGGGAAAATCCTGCTTGCGGTAAAGGCAGACACCCACGGCAACGTACACCTCGGCGTGCAGCACGTTTTCCTCTTTCAAACGCTGCATCAAGCGGTAGGTGATGAGTTCATAGTCGTCGGGAGCTCGCAGGTGGGCGCTGACTTCTTTGAAGGCCATCAGGAAGCTGGGGAAATCGGTGTAGCGATAGAGGGCTTCTGTGTCAGGAAGAGTGGCCTCGTCGCCATGCCGCTTGCGCAATTCCAGCAGCGTGGCCGGCTCCACCGCGCCCTCCAGGTGCAGGTGCAGCTCTGCCTTCGGAAGCTGGCGGATGAAGGCGTTCGGAGTGGGGGCTGCCGCGGGACTCATGAGTTTTGATTGTAGATTGCAGGGAAGAAAATTTCGAGTCGGGGACCGAGCGGGCACGGCATGGGCAGCTTGCGGGAACTGAATTTCATTCCAGCTTCATTCCAGCGCTGGTTGTCTGTACAATCCGGGGTTCTTGTTCCTCTTCGGTGGGAGATCCTATGAATCGAATGGCTCTTGGAAATTGCTTCGCGGTTTGCATCGTCGTCATGATCTCTGTTCTCAGCAGCGCTGCCGAGGCGGCGCCGCGGGTCAAGACCCGGTCCGGCATGGTGGAGGGCAAGGATGACGGTACGGTGCGGTCTTTTCTGGGGATCCCTTACGCCGCTCCTCCGGTCGGGGGATTGCGGTGGAAGGCGCCTGTGCCGGCCGCGAAGTGGAGCGGGGTGCGCAAGGCTACCGAGTTCGGAGCGCACTGCATGCAAGGCAATGTCTTTGGGGACATGGTGTTTCGCGATCGCGGGCCCAGTGAAGATTGCCTGACGCTGAATGTCTGGGCTCCCAGCAAACCAGCTTCGGCAAAGCTGCCGGTGATGGTCTGGATCTACGGCGGAGGATTCGTTGCAGGAACAACCTCGGAGCAACGGCAGGACGGCACGCATTTGGCGCAGCAGGGCGTGGTAGTGGTGTCGATGAATTACCGGCTGGGGGTATTTGGCTTTATGGTGCATCCGGAACTCGCGAAGGAGTCGGGGCACAATTCCGCCGGAAATTATGGGCTACTGGACCAGCTGGCGGCTTTGAGGTGGGTGCATGACAATATCGCGGCCTTCGGCGGGGACGCGGGGAATGTCACGATTTTCGGGGAGAGCGCGGGATCGTTTTCCGTGAGCGCGCAGATGGCATCCCCGCTGGCCAAGGGACTGTTCCATAAGGCGATCGGAGAAAGC
Source organism: Candidatus Sulfotelmatobacter sp. (assembly GCA_035651855.1). Classification (GTDB taxonomy): domain Bacteria; phylum Acidobacteriota; class Terriglobia; order Terriglobales; family Acidobacteriaceae; genus Sulfotelmatobacter. Next base: position 6,354 of record DASREX010000087.1, on the reverse strand, counting down.
GGGGCGGCGTTTCACAGCGGCGGACTCTCCTTTGATCCGCTGGCCGAGCGCGAGGAAAAGGATGTGAAGGTGGTGAAGGAGAGGCTGGGCGTGAGCACGCTGGCGGAGCTTCGGGCTTTGCCGGCGGAGAAAATACTGGAGGCCTTCGTGCCGCCCAAGTCGCCGGGCTTCGACTTCGGTCCGGATGTGGACGGATATTTTCTGCCCGAACCGGTGCCCGCGATTTTCGCCGCGGGTAAGCAGAACGATGTCCCGCTGCTGGCGGGATGGAATCACGATGAAGGCAGCTTCGAGGTGGCGGGCTCTCCGCAGAAGCCGACCGCGGAGAGCATGAAGGCGAATGCCGGAAAGGATTTTGGCGAGAAGGCAGCCGAGTTCCTGAAGCTTTATCCGACGGAGACCGAGGAACAGACTTTGCGGTCCGCCCAGGATTTTGCAGGCGACCGCTTCATTGCATTTTCCACCTGGGCGTGGCTGGAAGCGCAGAGCAAGACGGGGAAGAAACCGATCTACCGCTACCGCTTCGACCTGGCGCCGCCGCCGGCCGATGCCAAGGCGCCGAGCATGGGAGCGTATCACTCGGCGGAAATCGAGTACGTGTTTGGACAACTCGATTCCAAAAAAGATGTGCCGTGGAGAGCGCAGGACCGCCACCTCAGCGAACAGATGCAGAAGTATTGGGCAAATTTCGCGCGCAGCGCCGATCCGAACGGCGCCGGACTGCCGAAGTGGCCTGCGTACACCGCCGCCGACGGGTGGCAGGTGATGTTTCTCGATGCCGAGTCTGGCGCGCACAAAGACGAGTTGCGGGACCGGTACCTGTTTCTGGCAGGGGCTTGGGCTAAGCCGTGAGCTATGAGCTGTGAGCAATGAGCGAGTCTTGAGGGCCGCTCCGCGCTAGCGCTACTCCAGTTCCCGCACCCAGATGTTCCGGAAGCTGATTGGCTCGCTGGGATCGCCGTGCGCCTGCAATTTGATCGGCGCCCGATCGTATTTCTTGTAGAACGGTTGCCCGATGTACCGCGTCTCGCCTTTCAACTCAAAGTGGTTCTGCACCAGCACGCCGTTGAAGAGCACGGTGACAAACGCCGGAGTCTTCACCGACCCGTCGGCATTGAACACTGGAGCGCTCCAGACCACGTCATAGGCCTGCCACTCTCCGGGCTTGCGATTTGCATTGGCCAGCGGAATCGCCTGCTTGTAGATGCTGGCGGCCATTCCGTTGACGTAAGTCGCATTGTTGTAGGAATCCAGGACCTGCAGTTCGTATCCCGCGTCGCCGGGGCCGGTGGATGCGAGAAACAATCCGCTATTGCCGCGCAGCTGTCCGCTCCCGGTGATGTTCTCAGGAATCTTCCACTCCAAATGCAGCTGATAATTTTTGAAGGTCCGCCTGGTTTCGATGTTGCCCGCCTTCTTGTTCACGGTGAGCACGCCGCCGGCGACGGTCCACTGGGCCGGCGACTTGTCCTGCGCCGAGACCCACTGGTCGAGATTCTTGCCGTCGAACAAGACGATCGCGTCCGAAGGGGCTGCCCCGCAAGTGGCTCCCGGCGTCACCACTTTGGGCACCGGCTGCCAGACCTCGGTATCTTCCGGCTTGGGCTGCGATGCGGGCGGTTGCTGTGCAGGGAGGAAATTTCGGAAAATCAGAAGAATCGTAACTGCGAGCAAAATCAAGAACCGAATGCGCATAGTCTCCACCGGGTCGGAAAAGTCTTTAGCGTGTCGTCGTACGATGCGAAAGTATATCTACTCCGGAGGCGAATTGCTGTATGCGCCGGAGGAGAGAGGGCATGACCCCGGTTGCCAGTCTTGATTTCACGGCCAAAACTCCGGCGCTCAAAGCCCGACTTGCGATACCTTAGCTCGGTGACTGGAAGCGTACATCGCTGTACCCGGGCCGGCGATGCTGGCTCGCTTGATCAGCTTGGAGCGCAATAAGGCGTGAGTTGATGGGCAAGCACTAAAGGTCGAGTATCGCAAAGGAGAACACAAGGTCCCTCGACTGCGCAGAATTGCCGGAAGACGGCAATTCTGCTTCGCTCGGGATGACGCTTTAGGTCGAACCGGATTTGAGAGGATGCATAACTAATGAGGATGCATAACTAATGAAGACAGCATTGCGCCTCGCTCTGATTCCAGTGATCGCCGGTTTCTGCTGCACGATCGTCGCTCGCGCGGCGGAGATCAAAGCGATCGCCATAGTTCATGCCCGCCTGATCGATGGCATGGGTGGGACTCCAGTGGAGAACGCCACCGTGATCGTTCGTGGTAAGACCATCGAGTATGCCGGACCGGCGAGTGGCATGAGCGTGCCCAAAGACGCGCAGGTGATCGATGCCGAGGGGAAGTCGGTGATGCCGGGCCTGGCGGACTTGCACGTTCACTTGCAGGGCGGGTGGGACGGCACCTCGGTCGACTTACTGGGCTACCAGCGTTATCTGAATGCCATGCTGTACTCAGGTGTGACCACGTTGCTGGACACGGGAAATTACCAGCCGTGGATTTTGCAGTTGCGCCAGGAGCAGGCGGCGGGACGGCTGCGAGGCCCGCGGATTTATTGCGTCGGCGCCATGATTGATTCGGCTGATCCGGCGTGGCCGGACCTGGCTTACGCGCTGACCAGCCGCTACCAGATTCCCGAGTTCGTGAGCCGCGACCAGGCCGCCAAGGTGGATATGATCAAGGGCTATTCCAACCTTTCCGAGCACATGCTTCACTGGCTGTCGGAAGCGGCGGGCAAAGCCGGGATCCGCGTGGTGATTGATCAGTGGGAGCGGAATGGATCGCCAGACCTGGTAGCCACCGGAATTTCGGGCTTCGCGCATTTGCCCACGCGCAAGATGAGTGACGAGGACATCCAGTTCGCCAAAGATCACAACATCTTCTTCATCACGACTCTGGTGGTGACTGAATCCTTTGCCCGAACGCGGCTGAATCAAATCGCTTTCCTGAAAGAGCCCTATATCGCCGATACCATGCCTCCATGGTTCCTGGCAGAGCTCGCCGAGTACGCCCAGAAACCGCAGAGCGAAACGGAGAAGAAAGAGACGGAGGCAAATCTCGCGGCTCATCAGGAAGCCATGCGCAACGTCAAGAAGCTGCACGACGCCGGATTCCTGATTGCCACCGGAACCGATGCGCCGTATCCCGGCGTCTTCCAGGGGGAAGGCCTGCATCACGAACTCGAACTGCTGGTGGAATCCGGATGGAAGCCTCTGGAGGCGATTCGCGCGTCCACCTACGATGCCGCAAGATTGATGAAAGCGGAGAACGAGTGGGGCAGTGTGCAAGCGGGGAGGCGTGCCACCCTGCTGATCATCGCCGGCAATCCCGCGGAAAACATCCACGACACGCGAAAAATCGAGATGGTGATGCAGGATGGAACGATTCTGGACCGCCCCGCATTGAAATATGACGCGAAAACGGATCCGGGATATCGCGGCCTTCCCGGGCTATTTAATCCGTGAGATGGCGCGCCTACGCGGCCTGTTCCGTACGCCAGTTCTGCAGCGTCTCCTGGTAGAGACTGACGTACTTGCGAACCATGACTTCCACGGAGAAATTCTCTTCCACATAGCGGCGCACCGCGGCAGGCGGGAGGCGCAAATCACGGACGCACCTGGTCAACTCGCGGATGGAACGGCAAATGTGTCCGGAAACGCCCTCGCGGACCACTTCTGGAACCGACCCGCCGGGCAGTGCGACGACCGGTGTACCGCACGCCATGGCTTCCACCATGACCAATCCGAAGGGCTCGCTCCATTGAATGGGGAACAGCATGGCCATGGAGTTGCCCAATAGTTCGTTCTTGGCCTGCAGGTCGGCGGGCCCGACATACTCCACCGACTTGCCGTCGATCTTGGGGCGGATTTTCTTCTCGAAATATTCGCGGAACGCCGGCTGCACCTCGCCCGCAATCTTGAGGGGAATTCCGGTGCGGTGCGCCACCTCAATCGCGATGTGAGTTCCCTTGATGGGAGCGATGCGGCCGATGAAGCTCAGATACTGCTGTTTCTTTTCCACGAGCCGGTAGAGGCTCAGATCGATGCCGTGATAGATAGTGCGCAGATGCGGCATGGACTCCTGCTTGCACTGGGCATCACTGATACAGACATATCGAACTTGAGGATAGCGGGCGTAGTACTCGCTGAGATACTCTTCGTGGGGCCCGTGAAGCGTCAGGACGAACGGGCGATCTACGAAAGGTCCAAATGCCAGGCCCTGGGGGGATTGCAAATGAATCAGATCGCAGTCTTTGAGCGAATCCTCAATCGCCCATGAAGTGTGATTCAGTTCCCGGAGCCAGGATCGCTCGGGCTGTTTAATGGGCCACAGCGACCGTTCGTAAAGCCAACGCCGTTCTGCTTCGACCGTGGACTCACCGTTGGCGTATACGACGGCGTCCACCCCGGCTTTGCCCAGGCCTTCAGCCAATTGAGCGACAAACAACTCCGTTCCCCCATACTCGGCAGGGGGGACTGCGATAAACGGCGGGGCAATCAGGGCGATCTTCACTCATCAGACCTCAGGTACTTCCCAGGGTGAACACGAATCGTGAGCATCAAGCGCGGTTAGGATGCAATAAACCGGATGGGCAGTTGTAAGTGACAGCAGCGCTTGCCGCCGTTAGTGGAGCACAGGCTGCAAAGGGAGCGAACCGGGGACGCGCCACTCCGAAATAGCCGTTGTCTGAATGGGTTGGCCGCTGCCTGGCTGGTCAGGGTCGTAGGACATTCCGCAAACGGCACAGCGGACAACAAGTCCGTCGCGCTCAATGCGTGCTCGGTCGCATCTGGGGCACACCATGTGGCACCTCCTGCGAATAGCGTGAGCCAAGCTTAGGGCTAAGCTGAGCGCATGACCATCAGGAATCCCGCGCAAGAGCGCGGGTATCTTCATGGGGATAGACTGGGAGGCACAGGATCGGACTCAGAGTTCTCCTGAGAAGGCATCGAGGCCAAACCCGGGTTCTACGGTTTCCACAGGAGGACCACTGGAGCGAACAGAACGGCATGCGGACTACTTGCCGGCTTCCTTGACCACCACCACCCGGTCGGCCGCCACATCCTTCAAAGTCTGCACCGTGCCGGAAGGCCAGCGAATCTCCACCAACTCCGCCGACGAGCTGGCTCCCAGCCCGAAATGCACCGGCCCCGCGCTGGACGACGCGTATCCGCAACTGTAGGTCACGTGGTTATACTGCGTGCCGGATTTGGTCACGAGCTTGATTCGCGCCCCGATCCCGTCGCGATTACTCCGGGTTCCCTGAAGCCTGAATTCGATCCAGTGATGTTCTTGCGGGCTGGTATTCATCCAGACTTCCGCCGGAGCGCTGAGGGCGCTTACCACCAGGTCGAGGCGGCCATCGCCGTTCAAGTCGCCAAAGGCGGATCCGCGATGGCGCGACGGAGGCTGCGCCCTAAACCCGGCCTCGGCGGTGAGGGCCGCAAACTTCATACCGCCCAAATTGCGAAATACCGTGTTGGGCTGGCTGATCGCCAGGTTGGTAGACGCTGGAGACTGCACGTGTCCCCGCGAAACAAAAATATCCTTCCACCCATCGTTATCGAAGTCCGCAATCATGGGCGAATATCCCGCCATCGGCAAGCTCAGCTTCGTCATCCCAGACTCCCGGGTGACTTCCGTGAAACTTCCTTTGCCCGTGTTCCTGAAAACCGGGAAGGTCTCGCCATCGAGCGCGACAATCACGATGTCGGGATAGCCGTCGTTATCCAAGTCGCGGAAGTCTGTTCCCATTCCGGAGATGTAAACGCCGTCCTCGCGCAGGGCCACGTTCTGCTCGAACCCCACTTCCTCGAATTTGCCGCCGCCCCGGTTCTTGTAAAAGGAATTCATCAGCTTGTCGTTGGGAACAATCAGATCCATGCGCCCGGTCAGTTCCGAGTCGGCCGCAGCGACCCCCATGCCTTTGCCCGGATGCGCGCGAAAACCCGCTTCCACCGAAGCATCGCGAAACGTCCCATCGCCATTGTTGAGGAACAACTGGTTCGGAGTAGGCTTGTACATCTTGGGATGGCAATAGTCGTTGTGCCCGTAACCGGCGCAGACCGGCTCGTGATTCACATCCCACTTCAGATAATTGACGACCACCAGATCCAGCCGGCCGTCATTATTCACGTCGATCCAGGCGGCGGCGACCGACCAGAGCGGACCGTACTGCGCGTCAGGCTTGTCCAGCCCCGCCCTGGCGGTCACGTCGCTGAACGTGCCGTTGCCGTTGTTGTGGTACAGCGTGTTGCGATGGACGCCCGCCAGAAAGATGTCCTCGTATCCATCGTTGTCGAAATCGCCGATTGCTACGCCGGTGTCGTAGCCGGTTCCGGCCAG
>DASREX010000086.1:0-6562 GCA_035651855.1 Candidatus Sulfotelmatobacter sp. | reverse complement strand
TATCGCGCAGATCGAAGAAAATTCGATCCGGATGCGAGATGCGCTGCGATCCGAACTTGACCTGGGTTTCCAGATCGATCGCAACCCGGGTGTAATCCGGGGTAGACCAGTGACGGATGGCGGTAACACGCGGCAGGTGTTTTGCGCCCGGCCCGGACTCTGCCGGTTGGGTTGATACCGCAGCCTCCGCTGCTGAATCATCTTCCGCGGGCCCGGTGTCGGCGGCTGTCTCCTGGCTGGCCGCGACTTCTTTCTCCGGCTTCTTCTTCCCTTCCCGCCGTTTGTCGGCCTTGGCCTCGCGGTCGATTTCGGCAACCGCCTCCTGCGCGTCCTCGGCCAAGCGGTTGTGCGGATAGCGCTTTAGGAAGTCCTGGAAGACCGCGCGCGCCAGCCCGGGATCGTTCAGGTCATCTTTATAGATTTCACCGATGGTGAACAGGGCGTCGCAGCGGTACCTGCTGCCGGGATACTCGCGGCGCAGGAATTTGTACTGAGCAATTGCCTTCTTGAGAATAGCCTGGTCGTCGAAGCGGCGGCCCATCTCCACCATCGTCTCGGCTACGGCGACGGCACTGGGATCAGCCTTGGTGGAGGTCGGCGCGCCGTAATAGACATTGCGGTACGCGTCGATAACGCGCTGGTAGTCGCGGCGGGTACGTTCGGCAGAAGGGCGGCCGTTCAACGCCTCCCGCATGCGGTCGGCGGAGGCGTAATGGTCGCGGGCCCAAGCCTCGCTGTGGGCATGGCGCGCGCGCGCGTGCGCAGGCACTCCGGGGATGGCTACCAACAGAAGCAACGCCCCCCAGCGCAAGCCACGCTGGCTTTGTCTTGTGTTCAAAGTCGCCGGTCCGTTACTGTCTCGATCCGCCGTTGCAGTTGAACTGCCGTGATACCTGAGAGACCTATAAACAGATGCTTAGATTCTAATCCGTGTTGCTGATGTACAGTACGCCCCGCGCATCTCGTTGAACCCGCACCGGATCGCGCGATGCCCCGGAGGGAGTCAGATCAAATCCTCCGTAGTAGAGGTTGGTAATCCGGCGCACGTAATTCTGCGTCTCGGCAAACCGCGGAACCCCCGCGCTGCGCGCCACCGCCCCCGCTCCCGCGTTGTAGGCCGCCAGCGTCAGCTTCACGTCACCGCCATAATTTTCCAGCAGTTGCTTGAGATGGCGTACCCCGGCGTCCACATTCTGCGCGGGGTCGAAGGGGTTTCTCACGTTCAGGCTGCGGGCGGTCTGGGGCATCAACTGCATCAGGCCCATCGCGCCCTTGCGCGAGACCGCGTTGGAATTGAAGTTGGACTCCACTTTGATCACCGCGCGCACCAGGTTGGGATCCACGTTGTGTCGCGCGGCGGCCATCACGATCGAATTATCGATCTCGTCCTGGGACGCCTGATGTCCGCGAGCGTTGGCGGCTACGATCTTGGCATTGGCGGACTGCGCCGAGTCGTGGCCGAAATACTGCGTAACCTCCCGCGCTGCCGAGCGCGCGGCCTGCATCGAGGCGGCGCTGGCCCCGGGCACCGGCTTCCAGCGGCTGTCTCGGCTGCTCCAGTACACCAGCGACGAGCGCTTGGCCGGCGCAGCCTGGGTCAGGCGCGGCTTGGCGGGCGCGTCCTCATCGACATAGATCTTCCGCCCGTGCTCTTCGGTTGCCGTGATTCCGCGGCCCCGGCCTTCCACTTCGGCGGCCGCAGCTTGCGGGATTGGAAAGGAGATCGCGATCGTCGTTCCGACCGTCAGCATCAGTGCGAGTTGCAGGCGCTTTCGCATATCCGGGCGTCTCTCCAATGACTCCGACCTTCGCCGGAGGGCGCTGGACAAACTAAGCCCTCCCTAGAGCTCTACCCGGAACCTGACGGAGAAATCTACAGCCAGAGTAGGACGATTATAGGCGGGCGTACAAGGCCGGGCAATCTCTCCGAAGGGAGTAGAACCACCGGAGTAATGCACCGCAAGCAGTTGAAATGCAAGGAGGTAGCGCTTGACCTGTGCAGCAGTCTTCCTCCAAAGTAACCACGATAAGGTTACTAAACGCCCAGATTCGGGAGGAAACATAAAGAAAGCTGGGCCACATCTCGCTTGCCGTCGTCGAGGCGGCGAGACGTGGGCTCGCAATTTCACGCGGCGATCACGCAACTGAATGGCCTACGGGCAATGCGCAATCAGATAGTTGGCATCGCCGATCAGGATCTGCGCCACCGTGGGATCGATCTTTTTCCCCGATAGCGCCTTTACCTTCGAGATGAAGGACAAGTAGTCGCTGGTCGCAGTCGCACAATCACCGGCCGCTCGCGCTCTGGCCGCGGCTGCAAGCAATTGCAGCAGCAGCGTCCCGCTATCGATGGTGATCTTGCCTGCACTGAGAAATTCCCTGACATCAGCAGAAATGCTTGCAGGGGTTACGACGATAGTGAAGGTAACGTAATTCGTGCCGCGATTACCGAGATTATCGAAGGAGCTGACGCCAAATGTATGCGTGCCGAGGCTCATCTCGGTGAGCAGATTGATAGCTTGCCCACTCGCCAGGCTGGTACAGTCCGACAACGTGAGCGCGCCATCCATTGTGGGTGTGAAGCTTTTCACCCCGGAGCCCGCACCATCGCCCACAGAGTAGTTCAGCTGCAACATGGTGTCGTGCGTATAGGTTGTGGCAGCAGGCTGGAGGATTGCGGCCTGGGGTGGAGTGTCGTCGAGATACAAGATGTTCGAATGCCCGGTTTCGTCATTACCCGCGTTATCGGTCGCGTAGCTATCCAGTTCGTAATTGCCGTCCTTGCCTGACAGGAAAAGCCCGATGCTGGAAGCAAGGACCGGTGAATACGCAGGAGCGGTGGCGCCTTGCGCAAATGTTCGGTACCAGATATTTTGCACTCCGGAATCGCTGTCGGTGCCGTTGACCCGGACCAACGTGTCACCGTTGACGAAAGTTTGATTGTTTGCCGAATACTGCGCCCCCTCGAACGAGAGATAGCTCTGGGGTGGAACTGTGTCACTAGGCTCATAGATCTTCTGCAAGAGGACCGGGAAAACTCCCGAAGCGACAGGCACCAGATTCTTGTTCGTATAATCGACAAACCACGTCATACTCCCGCCGGAACTGCCCGCGTAAGAACTTTGCGGGACACCAGCCCACTGACCGATAATCTGCGCTCCAGTGCCATTGCTGAATTCTGTGATGGTGCCCGTAAATACTCTCGCAAAGCCCCAGCATTGGTACGGCGAACTGTTGCAAGCAGGATCGCCGGCCTGAAATTGCGTGGTCAGGGCGGTGTCGCCGATTTGAGGGAAAGAATTTCCCCGCTGCATGGGTTGTTTGTCGCGGGTCTGGCCGAACATCCAGATGGTATTTCCGATCTGCCGCACATAGTATGTGCTGCCATCATTACCCGCCCAGGTGCCGGTTAGATTCACGCGATTGACCACAAGAACGTCATCGGGACGGAACGGGGAGTTGATGATATCCAGCGAATAGATCGGGTGAATTTCCTGATTCTGGTTGTTGGCCACGTAGTAGTACTGAATCCAATAGTAAGGATCGTTGGGATCGGTGAGGAGTTCGTCAAAACACGGAGAGATGTTAGTTAATGTAGAGTGCCCGCAGTCCAAAACCAGGGTTCCAATCACCCGAACATAGGAGCCGGAAGTGATCTGGTTGTACTGGCCACTTCCCGCATCTCCGATGAGAATGCTGGTGCCGTCCGGAAACAATGGGCATGGCTGATAGAAATCACAGTCATTCAGCGGACTAGACCGCCGCAGATATCCATTTACCGGGCGACCATTCACCAACATGCTGTTCCCATTGGAATCGCTCCAACCTGGAAGCAACGAATCGTAATGGTAGGTGTCATCGTCAGGATTGTCACACGTGCCGGCACGTCCGTACTGCAGCGCCTCGATGTGCAGGAACGCGGAACCAGAGTCAAGGCCCAGAGAGCTGTGGGCCAAAGCGCTGCTGAACTTGACGTCAAAAATCTGAGGGCCGAGCGTTGAGCTTCCCCAACCTTCGGTGTAGAACGTGGGCTCCAATTTATTTAAGTCGACGGTAAGGCTTATGTCCATATCGCCATCTTTGCTGCCTGCACCGTCCTGATTTTCGCAGACAAAGGTGTCAAATCCTCTATCTTGCGTAGCCCAATTCGGATAATTCACAAGGGGTTGCGAGGGCTGCGTGTTTCCGGAGCTGTCTTTCAGCGCAAGGGTAGTCACGGAGCCGTAGAAGACGCTCGAGTCCCGGTAGGACTTGAGATTGTCCTCGATGCTCTCGTAACCGCTGAATGTATTGGGCACGTTTTTATGAACAGCATCGAACCGGCTCACAATGTCCAGAGTGCTGCCATTCCAAGAGCTATCGTCGAGAGGATTGGTTTCGTAACTCAGCGTATTGGGAGTGATGTTACCGGTGGAGCTTGTACGCGTGAGTAGCGGGACGCCGCTCGAAGTGTCCACCGAGAAACTCAAGCTTCCGAAACTCAGATTGGATCCGCGCGTGACGTCCGCCCAATTTCCGTTCACGGTGCTGGCAGAAGCGTACGAGCCCTGGAAGATATGCGTAAACTTGATCCCGCGATGCCATTCTTTATCTACATTTTTCGTGTCGTTTACGCTCATTCCGGCCAGCCATACGGTGCCACCGGACTGCTTCACATAATAGATCGCACTGTCATCGCCCACATAAGTTCCGGAGAGATCGGGAACGGCGGCACTCGAGCATTGCCCCTGGTTGCATATCTGGACAGTTATCGTAGGCCACTGCGCCAGCGCGCAAGGTGATAGCGATAAGCATACGACTACTCCGGCCAAGATGAGGATCAAGCTTGCGCGTCGATTGACTTTGCTCAGATGCCGCAGAATCCGCATTCCCTTACCTCCATGTTGAACTTCGGGGGAAAAGACCGCTTAATTCGGGTGGGGACGCTAGCGACGGAAAGATGCGCAAGGAACGTCGTGCGCATTGAACCGGGTAAACCCACTTGCCCAACGACCTCCAAGCTGTTTTTGCCGCTTAGGCCCCGGAAAGCGGTGGGAAGCGTACACCAACATTCGGCAAGGTGCAAGACCGTTTGTGACCGTTGTCGGTAGCACATGATATGTCCGTTCGAGTTAACACGTGATATGTCCGCTTTGCAGGCGGCGAGGTAGGAGACCATGCCAAGCATGATGGTTACCCGAAGGCCGCGATGGAGCGGGCGATGATAGTACAGGATGTGATTTTGCAGGCCATGGCGAAGAAGATCACGTGGTGGCAGGCGGCGGAGAGCCCAGGAATTAGCGACCGGCACATGCGACTTTTCCGCCTCGCTAGCAGTCGCCTGGGCTGTGGGAAAGTGGGAATCCCGCGGGGGTTGCCTGCTTAACTAGAACCGGACATATCGTGTGCTGCTAAAAGAGGACATTTTAACTTGCTACGGAAAGACCATTTGGAGAACATTGCAAGCCTTAGAACCGTCCATAAAACACTGTTTTCCAAGTCTTACTTCTCCAGCGCCGCCGCGAAGGCGTCCAGCGACAACGATCGCAGCAAATTCCTGCGCATGCCGCGCTCGACCTCGGCTAATCGATCCGACGCTGCCGTAATCCAGGCGAAATCCGCCGACTCGGCCAGCCGCTTCAACTCCGATCCGATATCGGTGTTGCGGATCAACTCCGGCGCGCCCGAATCGAGGAACACCAGGTCGCGCAACAGGGAATACAAGGTGCGGATCAGCGCCTCGATCTTCTCCCGTCCTTCGGCGCCGGGACGGTACGATTCGGTGATCTTGAACAATTCGCTGTGCTCGCCGCCGCGCAGCGCCGATTTAAGAATCGCCAGCGCGTGGTCGCGGGCGGCGCTGTAGGCCTCCAGGTCGAAGCTGCGCGCCCGGCCCACCGCTCCCTCGCTCAGCCGCGCTACCAGGGCGACTTGCGAGGGCTTCCATTCCGGATGGTGCCTGGCCAGATCTTTTTCGATCTCCTCGGCGCTTAGCGCGCACAGCGTGAACACCATCGAGCGCGAACGGATGGTCGGCAGCAACTCCCCGGCATTCTCGGCCAGCAGAAAGATGGTCGCAAACTCCGGCGGCTCCTCCAGCACTTTCAGCAGCGAATTCGCCGCCTCCTTCATGAACGCGGAGTCGGTAAAGATGTAAACCCGTTCCCGGGCCTCGCCCGGGCGGTAATAAATGGTTTCGATCACCCGCCGCACCTGGTCCACCTTGATCATCATTTGCGGGGGATCAGGCGGGATCACCAGCACGTCGGGATGTGTCTGCACGAATATCCGGGTCTCCCGCTTATCGCTCTCGCGCAGGTTTTCGCGGGCCTCGACCGCCTCCGTAAACCGCGTCTCCAGATCGCAGGCCTGCGCGATGCGGGTGCAGTTGGCGCACTTTCCGCAGAAGTCAGGCAGCCCATCCGTTTGTGGACGCTGCAGGCAGTTCATGGTCCGCGCCAGCATCAGCGCCAGGGTGTACTTTCCGCATCCGTGGCTTCCCGCCAGCACTACGGCATGAGGAAAGTGGTCGCGCGCCAGCATCTCGCGCAGGCGGTGGACGGTTTCGGCGTTGCCGTGAAAG
>DASREX010000085.1:0-19240 GCA_035651855.1 Candidatus Sulfotelmatobacter sp. | reverse complement strand
TTTTGGGAGAAGTGGCTTCCTGCGGGGTGCCCCATTTCTCCCCGGTTTTGGGAGAAGTGGGTTCCTGAGGGGTGCCCCATTTCTCCCCCGCTTTTGGGAGAAGTGGGAATTGGGAATCTGAGTTAGCCTACGTGGAGGTGCTGCATTCTCGACCACCCCGGAAAGGAAACTCAACGCTCCATGAGGACGATCGCCCTGCTCACCATCTCCAACATATTCATGACCTTCGCCTGGTATGGACATCTCAAGTACCGCGACGTCCCGCTTTATAAAGTGATCGTGGTGAGTTGGATGATCGCCTTCTTCGAATACTGCTTCCAGGTGCCGGCCAACCGCGTCGGGTCCTACGAATTTACCGCCGCGCAACTGAAAACCATTCAGGAGGTAATCACGCTGACGGTCTTCGCCGTATTTTCTGTCTTGTATTTGAAGCAGCCGCTGCGCTGGAACTATCTTGCCGGCTTCGCTCTGATCGTAGCCGCGGTGGCGGTAATCTTCCGGAAGTAGTAGGCCAGGGCAGGCCTGATTCGCCAGCGTCAGCGGAGCTCAGTTATCATGCTGCAACAACCCCGCCATGCCTTACAGACTGATCTTTATCCTCCTGGCATTCGTACCGTCACTGGCTTGGCCGCAGTCGGCCAGGGATCTAGCCAAAGTCATCGGCTCGTGGGAAGGCGACTCCAAATGTACCGTCCCCGATTCCCCCTGTCATGACGAGCACGTGCTTTACCAGATTTCGGTCGACAGAAAAGACCCAGACCAGCTCAACATAGACGCCTACAAAATCGTGGACGCCTCCCCTGACTTCATGGGCACGCTTGCGTGTCGCTATCATGCCAAACAAGAGTCGCTCAGTTGCAGCGGCAACACCGGCCGGCGGGACGACTGGGAGTTTCACGTCTTCGGCGATTCCATGACCGGAAAGCTGACCATCGAAGGCGGTAAGCTCTACCGCCGCATCACGCTTCACAAAGCCAGGGACAAATAGAGTCATGCCGGTACTGATCTCGATGCTGCGGGGAGTGAACCTCGGTCCCCACAACCGGATAAAAATGGACGCGCTTCGCGCCCTATATGAGTCGCTCGGCTTCGAATCCCCGCGCACTTATGTCCAAAGCGGCAACGTGATCTTCCGGACGAAAGAGAAGAACACAAAGAAAGTCGCGGCGAAGATTCAGGACGCAATTGAGGAGAGTTTTAAATTCCGTCCCGCCGTAATACTTCGCACGGCGGATGAGCTGCGAGAGGCCATTGCCGCCACGCCGTTTGGTCGTCGCGATCTGCATCCCGGCAAAATTCTGGTCACCTTTCTAGCCGACGATCCGCCAGCGGATGCTGCCGCCAAGCTCGCGGCATGGAAGTCATTTCCCGAAGAATTTCATCTCGCAGGCCGCGAGCTGTACATCCATTTCCCAAACGGCGCAGGTAAATCCAAGCTTCCCTGGTCGCAAGTGGAAAAGTTCTTGAAGGTGCCCGGCACCGCAAGAAACTGGAACAGCGTCAGGGCGATGCTGCAGATCGCGGAAGAATTGGAGCGGTAATCCGCTGCTGAGGAGTTGTAATTCTGAATCGAGAATGGAAGATTGGTCGGGACGGGCAGATTTGAACTGCCGACCCCTCGCACCCCAAGCGAGTGCTCTACCAGGCTGAGCCACGTCCCGACTCGGAAGGATTCCGCTGTGCTGCATAGATCCAGCGGAGGGGTTCTTCCTGATTCTACACCAATCTATAGAGAGAGCCGCAGGGTCCCTCCACTCCGCTTCGCTCCGGTCGGGATGACAGATGCGTGGGGTCAGTCCCCTTCGCTCCGGTCGGGATGACAGAGTTCTAGTGCGTCCCGGGGAGCGTACGCTAGGCCGGTTTATTCCAGGTCCCGCCAGTTCGGCCCTACACCCATTTCCACCAGCAGCGGCACCGCCAGAGAATGTGCCTTCTCCATCTCTTCCCGCACCAGCGATTTCATTACGTCGATCTCCGCCTCGGGCACCTCGAAAACCAACTCATCGTGTACCTGCAACGTCATTCGCGACTTCAGGCCGCGCTCGCGCAGAGCCGCATCGATCCGGATCATCGCGATCTTTATCAGGTCCGCCGCCGTGCCCTGCAGCGGTGTATTTACTGCCGTACGCTCGGCAAACCCGCGCTGGTTCGAATTCTTGCTGTTGATGTCCGGAATGGGCCGCACGCGCCCGAACAGCGTCTTCACTTTCAGCTCGCGCCGCGCCTCCTCCAGCGTCTTGTCGATGAACTCTCGCACCCCGCTGTATTTCTCGAAGTACGCGTCGATAAACTGTTTGGCCTCCCGCGGCTCGATCCCCAGATTCTGAGACAGTCCGAACGGCGACAGCCCGTACACGATGCCGAAGTTCACCACCTTCGCCTGGCGCCGGTGATCGGAGGTGACCATCAGCGGCGGCACTCCAAACACCTGCGACGCGGTCAGGGTATGAATGTCGTCGCCTCGCCGGTACGCCTCCACCAGCA
The DNA here is from genome assembly GCA_035651855.1 of Candidatus Sulfotelmatobacter sp. Classification (GTDB taxonomy): domain Bacteria; phylum Acidobacteriota; class Terriglobia; order Terriglobales; family Acidobacteriaceae; genus Sulfotelmatobacter. The sequence continues at coordinate 16,756 of DASREX010000085.1, read as the reverse complement.
GGGAATCTCCCGAAAAGTGGGCCAGCAACCGAAGTTCGATCTGAGAGTAATCCGCAGTCAGCAACACGTGTCCCGGCTCGGCAATAAACGCCGCCCGGATACCGCGTCCCAGCTCGGTACGGATCGGGATGTTCTGCAGGTTAGGATTCGCCGACGATAGCCGCCCCGTGGCCGTGCCCGTCTGCCCGAACGTAGTATGCAGCCGCCCGGTGGAGGGATTGATCAGGGCCGGCAGCGCGTCCACGTAGGTGGATTTCAACTTGGTCAGCTGCCGGTAATCGAGCACCATGCGCGCAATCGGATGATTCTCCGCCAGCTCTTCCAGCACATCGACCGCCGTGGAAATCATCCGCCCTTTGCCGTACTTCACCGGCTTGGGCAGATTCATCCGGTTGAACAGCACATCCCCCAATTGCTTAGGCGAGCCTGCGTTGAATTTCATGCCCGCGGCTTCATGGATCTCTTTCTCCTTGGCCCCAATCTCCCGCTCCAGTTCCCCTGACATTTTGGCCAGCGCCGCGGTGTCGATCTTCACTCCGGCCTGCTCCATGCGGGTGAGCACCGGAACTAGCGGCATATCGATTTCTTCATAAACCCTGCCCAGGCCGCCTTGTTCCACCTCGCTCCGCAATGCGCTGCTTAGCCGTCCCGCAATATCGGCTGACTCCGCCAGATCGCCGGCCAGCTTCAGGTTGAAGCGCCGCAGCGCGACCTCCGCCAACGCATGCGAGGAATAAGTCGGATCCAGCAGATACGAGTACAGCATGGGATCGTGCCGGACGCCGTCCACGTTGATCCGTAGCGGGGTAAGCGCATGGAGCGCGGACTTGTAATCGTGAATCGCCTTGGGCAGGTTCGGATCGGCCAGCGCAGCTTTCAATTTCGACGCTGCCTCTCCCGTATCGAGTTTCACGGTGACAGCCGATCCGGCGGCGGCCGAAATCGCAATCCTTCGCGCCGCCCGCGCCGGCGGCGCATTCATTGCTCCTCCCATCAACGAGAGTTGCTCTTCCTGCTGCGGTTCGGCTTCGCTGTCTTCTTCCAGCGCGGGCCCCGTTTCCTCGTGCTCCACCGCCACCGCCAGGGCGCCATCAGTTGCAACCGATCCGAGCGCCCTCTCCACGTCGGCCCCTGACTTCGCCTCGGTGTAGTGAGTCTGGCTCACCTCCACGACGGGCAACAGCTCTTTCAGCAGCGACGTAAATTCCAGCTCGGTAAACAGGGCGCGCAAAGCGTCCACGTCCGGCTCACCGGCCCGCATCGACTCCACATCCAGTTCCACCGGCACATTGGTGTCAATCGTCGCCATGCTCTTGCTGAACAGGATCGTGTCGCGATTGTTCTGCAGCGATTCGCGATAGGTCTTGCGCTCCACTTCCGCCGCGTGCTCCAGCGCTGACTCTACCGAACCGAACCGCTTGATGATTTCTACCGACCCCTTGTCCCCGATCCCCGGCGCCCCGGGAATGTTGTCGATGGAATCCCCCCGCAGCGCCATCACATCGATCACACGCTCCGGCGGCACGCCCAGAATCTCCTCCACTTTCGCCGCGTCGCAGATCAGGTTGTCTTTCGGCGGATTCAGGATGTGCACCTTATCGTTCACCAGTTGCATCATGTCCTTGTCACTGGACACGATGTACACCGGATGCGACGCCTGCGCAGCCTTCCGCGCCAGTGTCCCAATCACGTCGTCGGCCTCGAAGCGCGTCACCCCGAGCATCGGAATGCGGTAGGCCTCGAGCGCCCGCCGGATATACGGAACCTGCTGCGCCAGGTCCTCGGGCATCTCCTTGCGATTCGCCTTGTATCCCTTGTATTCGACCTCGGTGAAAGTCTGCGTCTTGATATCGAACTTGCGGATGGAAGTCACGCTGTCGGCCTGCTCATCCCGAAACGTTCGCCCCGCCACGTCGAACACCGCCGCCAAATATTGCGGAGAAAAATCATCGCGCAGCTTGCGCAGCATGTTCACAAAGACGTAAATCGCAGCCGTCGGGAGCCCAGTCTTGGTAGACATGGGCCGCTGCCGCGCCATCGCGTGATAAGCGCGAAAGATAAACGACATCGTGTCGATGAGAAAGATTCGCCCGTGCGCGCTGGAGCTATCGCCGACGCAAGTCGCCGCAGAACCCGCGCGCGGGGGCTTAGCCGACTCCGTCGTAGAGACGTTGCTTGCAACGTCTCTCTCGGCCGCAGTCACGTTTCGTGCCTTGGAAACCGATGCTTTGGAGCGAGGAAACAACCCTTCTAGTTTAGCAGCTGGAACCGGGGGCTAGAACTCCATGCGGAAATCCGCCTGGACGAACTTTTTGCCGTCCGCCCGTGAATTGTTGCGGAACACCAAGTGATATTTCGCAGCCTGCCCCAGAGTCGGCGGCAGGCTCGCGTTCACTTCTCCAGCCGGCGCTTCCTCCGCCGCGAACGTCGAATTCCCACTATGCCGGCTCAGAAAATCCGAGTATTGCTGCTCATTCAAGACCAGGAACTCGACCGGGGCGTCAGGATCGCCGCCCGGCTTGGCGGAGGACTGGAACGTTCCTCGTAGGCGTGGACACGCCGCGTGGGCCGGCACCTCAAAAGCCACCTGCACCGCGGAGCGCACGCCAAATCTTTTATGCAGAATCGGAATAGTGCTGCCCACCACCGATCCCCCGACGTGATCGCTCGCCGTCGGGACCCACGTGACGGTTTCAACCTGGCGCGCATCCGCCGCCTTGCCTCCGTCTTGCGTGGCCATATAATCAGCCAGCGGACCGACCATTGTGACCGCCTGCGCGGCTTGCCTTGCTTCTGGATAATTCGGTGAGTTCTGGGACGCCTTTGGGGGTACCGCGGGAGAAACTATTGGAACCTGCCGCGCGCGCCGGTAAGCGTACATTCCACCCGCTAACATGGCGCAGCTCATCACTAACAACCCAAACAAACTCCTCATACTAACTCCTGACATCCAAAAAGAAAGATAGTAAGCGGAGCAGAAGTCAGCGGCCAGATACCCGAAGGCTATCCGCAGTTACTTAGGTTTGCAGTCTGTGTTCTCCAAGTCGGGGGGTGCCCCACTTCTCCCCGCCTTTGGGAGAAGTGGGAATCCTAACCAGCCCTCTTATCTCTTCTCAGCCTTCTTACGCGTAAGTTTCGCGCCGCGGGTGCCCCACTTCTCCGCGCTTTTCGGGGAAGTGGGAATCCTCCCTGGAGGTGCAATTCTCTCCAACAGCACCACGACATGCGCAACGGCAGAGTTCTCCAGATTCAATCCTTCCGGCGTTTTAGCCTTCAATCCCACGCAATCGCTCTCCAGATCGAGCAATTCCGCCAACCCCCGGCGAATGGACGCGGCATGCGGACCAATCTTCGGACAGGCCAAAACCAGGCTGCTATCCATGTTTGCAACCCGATATCCAGCCTGGCGAACTCTATCGAGAGCCTCCCGCAGAAAAATCACCGAATCCGCGCCCTTCCACTTCGGATCCGACGGCGGAAACAATGCGCCGATATCCGGCGCCGCGATCGCTCCCAGGAGCGCATCCGTGACGGCATGCAGCAGAACATCCCCGTCGGAATGCCCGCCCAGCCCGCGATCATGCGCCAGCGTAACCCCGCCGATCTTCAGCGGAATCCCCGCGCGGAATTCATGGGAGTCAAAGCCGTACCCGATGCGATTGACAGGTTGGCGCTTAATCGTTGGCATTCAATGTCAGCGGAGAAAGATTCGGATCTCAGTGTTTCAAATAGAACTCAGCCAGCTCCATGTCCCCCGGACTGGTAATTTTGATATTCCGCGGCGATCCCATCACGACAGCGACCTCGTGTCCGGACCGCTCCGCCAGGGAAGCCTCGTCCGTTCCCAAAAAGCCATCCGAAGCCGCGTCATCAAAGATCTTTTTGATCACGCTGTATCGAAACCCCTGCGGAGTCTGCGCCAGCACTACGCTGGCCCGCGGAATCGTGGTCTTAATGATGGCCCCTTCCGACGTCCGCTCCACCTGCTTCACCGTGTCCACCGCCGGAAGCCCGGCGATGGCCGCTCCATACTTCTTCGCCGCTTCGATGACTTCCAGAATGATCTCGCCCGTGACCAGCGGGCGCACCGCATCGTGTACCAGCACGATGTCATCGGAAGCCGCGGAAATCCCGCGCAGAGCGTGCTCCACAGACTGCTGCCTGTGCTCGCCGCCGGCCACAAACTCGACCTTTTTCTGCAGCACGTCTTTCGCTTCCGCCTGCAGCCTTTCCCGAAATCCTTTCATCTCCTGCTCCCGCAGCGCCACCCAGATCTCGCTCACCGCATCCACCGCCGCAAACTTCCGCAGGGTGTGAATCAGGATCGGGGTGCCCGCTAGTTCCGTGAACTGCTTCGAAGCCTGGGCCTTCTTTGACTTCGCGGCTTTGGCGCTCGAGACCGGGCCCATACGCGTCCCCAGACCAGCGGCGGGAATGATTACGATCACCTTCATTGTGGGCTGCAAGTATACGGATTGCGGAACGATAACTTCAAATTCTTGAGGTCGAAACAGACCAACCGATCAATCGCCAACACTTAAGGAATCTCTGATTAAGCTCTTGCTTGTCATCCCGAGCGAAGCAGAATTGCTGTTTTTCGGCAATTCTGCGCAGTCGAGGGACCTTCTGGCTTCTTTTACGATGCTTAATCGGGCTACCCTAAGCGCCCTAAGGCCACTTGATGGCCAGACCTCCCTGGGGGTGAACTCCAATAGCCAAGCCGCCGAGCGCGCGGAAACCCACGGCCAAGCCTCCTAGCGCCACGCCTCCGATCGCCAATCCTCCCAGCGCGATCAGCCCAAATGCGAGCCCGCCCAGGCACACCACTCCGGCGGACATTCCACCCAGCGAAAGGACTCCCACCGCGAGCCCGCCAATGGCAATAATCCCAACCGCCATGTCGCCGATGGCTATAATGCCGACGGCATATCCGCGAGCTTGTTGGGCCTGCAGATCGGGTCCAAAGGCAATAGCGAGGACCGGCAGCTCCCCTATCCTCGCCTTAGACTGGTAGCGCATCACTCCCTTTCAGTGACGGCGGAGAGCTACGACGGTTGTTTCGTCGTATCGATCGTGGCCGATGCGACCTGGGTAGACCCCGGAACGGCGACTCCCGCCGACGTCGCGGGCACGGGCACGGCCGCTCGCGAGTAAGCCGCCCGCTCGTCCCATTTCCCGAAGATCATTTTGCCGGCAGTGGTCTGCAGCACCGAAGTGACCGAAACGTCGATCGTTTTCCCGATCATCTTCCGCGCGTTGTCCACCACCACCATCGTCCCGTCATCCAGATACGCCACACCCTGGTTGTATTCCTTCCCTTCTTTCAGGATGAAGACCCGCATGGTCTCACCCGGCAGCACGATGGGTTTGAGGGAATTGGCCAGCTCGTTGATGTTCAGCACCTCGACTCCCTGCAATTGCGCCACCTTGTTCAGGTTGAAGTCGTTGGTGATGATCTTGCCTTCATAGAGCTTCGCCAGTTCGATCAGCTTAAGGTCGACTTCGCGGATAGCCGGAAAGTCATCTTCGACAATCTGGATCTGCAGGTTCGCCACCTTCTGCAGACGCTGCAGGATGTCGAGCCCTCGCCGCCCGCGATTCCTCTTGAGCGAATCGGCCGAGTCGGCAACCAGTTGCAGCTCCCGCAACACGAACTGCGGAGTCACGATTACTCCGTCCAGAAATCCGGTTTCCGCAATATCCGCAATCCGCCCGTCGATGATGACGCTGGTGTCGAGGATCTTGTAGCTTTTCTTGCCTTGCTTTTCGCCGCCGAAAATCCCGCCCAGGGCCGAGAGATTCAGCAGGTCTCCCTTGTTTGCCCCCACGATCAGGCCCACGTAGGCCATCAGAAGCATCACCAGGATCTGCAGGAAGCTCTGCGTATGTCCTTGGGGAACACTGCTGCGGATTACCAGGGCGAACAGGTAGGCGCCACAGATGCCCAGCAGGCTGCCGATCGCGGCTCCAATCAGCCGCTTCAGGCTGACCGTGCGCAGCTTCCATTCGAAGAGAACGATCGCGGCGCCGATGGAAAGACCCACAGCCCCGTCCCACAACCGTGTCAGATCGAAGGGTTCAATGACGAAGCAGGTGGCTCCTACAACGATGACAAAAAGAAGACGTACAAAAATAATATCCACGGTAACCTCCCGCGGATGCAGCTTGCCCCGATGACTGGGTAATGCACCCGTGCCTCTCCTCGCCGCCCCAGCGAAGATCGGCCTTGCAGATGCGGAGCGCGCATGAATTATGGGGATAAACTGCGCCCCGTCCGGCCGAATGGGGCCCGGCCGGCAATCAGTGACGGTAAAAGTATATACCTCAGGCTCAAACCTGGGGAGAGACTTGCCCTCGCCCCGGCCTGGCCCGGCCCGGCCGGAATCTACATCTTCCTCCTCCGCCGCCCTACAGCGAAGCACGGTCTAGTTCCATGGGCTGGGTACGCATCGAACTGAGAGGCGCCGGTGTCATGCAAGAAGGCGTGGAGGATGTCATGCGACATTTCACTGGTTTAGTCGTGCTTTCGGTCCTGTTGGCCGGTTCCGCGTTTCTGCACGGGCAGCAACCGCGCCAGGACGAAAACAGGCCCCCGCGAACGGCTGAACCCCCACCAAAGGAGCGCGGGCAGACCGAACCCAGGCAGGCGGAACCTCGCCCACAGCCCCGCCGCGACGAGATGAACGCCCCCCGGCGCGAGGAAGCCGGCCCCTCCCGTCAGGGTAAGCAGGAGCAGAAACAACAAGAACGTTCCCGCGATCAGATGAAGCCTTCGCAGCAACCAACCCACGCACGGCCCGCGGGCCGCAGCGCTCACATCCCGGACGACAAATTCCACGGGCAGTTTGGCCGGGCCCATACCTTCGAGGTGCGCCCCGTCCCTGTAGCCCAAGGCCAGCAGGGTTTCGTTTACAGCGGCTATACCTTCGTATTTCTCGATCCGTGGCCTGATGAGTGGGCTTACACCGACGGTTGCTACGTCGATTACGTCGACGGCGACTACTTCCTCTATGACCTGCTGCATCCGGGGATGCGGATCGCGCTTTTCGTGATTATGTAGCCCTGGTGCAACCGATTCAGCCTCCAAAGGCTCGGGACTGCTAGAATCTCCGCCATGAAAGCGCTCGTTCTGTCCAGCTTGGCCGGACCTGAGGCCCTCTCCATCAAAGAATCGCCGGAACCCACCGCCAAACCCGGTGAGACCCTGGTCCGCGTGGCCGCCGGAGGTCTGAACTTCGCCGATATTATGACGACTAAAGGCGGCTATCCCGGCACTCCCCCGCCTCCCATGATCGTGGGCCGTGAATTCTCAGGAGTCGAGGAAAGCAGCGGCCGCCGGGTGATGGGCTACGCCCAGTGGGCCGCCTTCGCCGAGAAAACAACCGCCTACTCGAACATGCTTTGGCCGGTGCCAGACCACTGGTCCGATGAAGAAGGGGCCTCCTTCCCGGTAAATTATTTCACCGCGTATCTGGGATATTGGCAGGCAGGAATGGCACCCTCATCCACTCCGCGGAACGACTCTGCCTCCCGCACTGCCCGGGTCCTGATCCACGCAGTTGCGGGCGGAGTAGGTACGGCCGCCGTCCAGATAGGCCGCCTGCTCGGAGTGGAAATGTACGGAACATCCTCCTCCGATGAAAAACTTGCCCGGGTGAAAGAATTGGGCCTGCAGCACGGAATCAACTACAAGCAACAGGACTACGAGCAGGCGGTCAAAAATCTGACGCGTGGCGAGGGCGTGGACGCCGTCTTTGAAATGCTGGGAGGCGACCATACCGCCAAGAGCCTGCGCTGCCTGCGCGACTTCGGAAGAGTCATCCAGTACGGCACGGCCACCGGCGCGCAGCCAAAGCTGGACCTGCGCGCCCTGTACGCGAAATCCGCCAGCGTGCAAGGCCTGTGGCTGACCTATCTCTCGCAGAAGCCGGACATCATGAATCCAGCCTGGCAGGAACTCTCCCAGTGGATCGCAGCCCGCCAACTGACTCCGCAAATCGGCGAAGTCTACCCTTTCGGCCGCGCCGTCGAAGCCTACAAACTAATGGAGCAGGGAAAAAATTACGGCAAGGTAATCCTGAAAATCCCCTAAACAGCCCTGGAAAACCGCAAAGGGGTGCCCCACCCTTCCCGCGTTCTATGCGGGAGGGTGGGTAATTTGACTTTCTTCTTTAGCCGGACGCTCTTCCCTCTACCCCGTGAAATCCAAGCTCTCCGAAGAGCCAAACACCCAGCTATCGCTGACCACAAAATTCGCCACCGAACACAGAGCAATCGCCGCCGCATTGGCGAATAAATAATTCATCCCGCCGAATCCCACCATGACTTTCATCAGCGCAAGATTCCCCACAATCGACATCACGCCAGTGGTCAGATTGAATCGCAGAAATCTCCGCAGAGATTGCCGCGGCGCGTGCGCGCGATCCGCCCAGGTGAACTGCTCATGCCAGACGAAGTTGTGCACTACGGCGGCCTCCACCGCGATCGCCGTGGCAAACAGGTAATCCAAGTGCAGCACGCCCTTAAGCAAAAACAGCGCAGCGAACTGTACCCCGATCCCCGCCCCGCCGACGATGTTGAATTTGCACCAGCGCACGAATGTCGATGCGGTTCGTGGTCCCTCCGTACCCGCGGTCATTGCGAAACCCTTTCCTCGCGATAGAGCCGAATCGTGTTCTGCACGCTGAAGAAAACAACCATCACCGCCATGCCGGCGAGCCCGATCGCGCCCCCGACGTCGAACAGCCGGTATTCGCCTCCCAACAGGTGCACGCGAGGCTTCCAGAACAAGGCCACGTTCCCCATCGCCAGCAGGATTCGCAGTTCCGTCGGCCCAAATCTCCAGAACGACAACCGAAACTCTCCCAGCGCATAGGTGGCGAGGTAGGACTGGATCGACAGCATCAGGAATGCCAGCAGCAGCCCCATCGCGATCCAGGGATGCATATACCCCGACCGCGCCAGTCCGCCCATCAGCGCCAGCGCCCCGAAGCTATCCACCATGTGATCGACGTAGAATCCATAGCGCGGCCGTAAGCGCTGCCGCACCCGCGCCAGCGTCCCATCCAGAGAATCGCCCAGCCAATTCAGCGCCAGGCACAAAATTACCCCCAGCAGCCAATACCGATTTCCAGGCGCCAATGCATAGCACGCGCCCGCCCCAATCTGCGCGACTAGGCCCAGGATAGTGAGATGGTCAGGCCCGACCGCCTCGGGAGTCCGCTTAGCGAGCCAGGCCAAGGCTCGCTTTTCCTGGCCCGCCGTCCAGCTTTCCTGCACCCGCGCCTGTTCCTGCATTCGTGCCTGCTTCATCTCCAAAAGCATCCCTGGATTCAATTGCTCGCAAAGCTCCGTCATGGAGTGGGAACCGAAGCTCGCCATTGCTCGCCTCCGCAGACTGCATTTCGCAGCTGAGTTCGGGAGCAACATTGCCCGAGACGGCGCCCGCAAGCCATGCACTGGGGCTTAATTGGAGATCAAAGAGTTCTCCACAGGTAATTAGTTGAAAATAAATGGACAGAATCGGAACATCATTTGTTCTGAAGGCGAGGAGGGACTACTGATTTTCTTCCACCGTACGCCGGACGGCTGGCTGGCGTGCCTCGTTTACCGGGAACCCACGATTCCCTGCACGGCCTCAATGAGCTTTCCCGAATCGTATCCGATCCCATCTTTAAACACGGTTTCTACGTTCTCTATGTCCTCGATGTGCCTGGATGGATCGCCCTGAATCACAACCAGGTCCGCCTGTTTTCCGGTGGCGATCGTCCCAATGCGATCCAATTCCCCCAAATATTGCGCTCCGTTGGAGGTGGCGATGTGAATCGCCTCCAGCGGTGTGAAACCGGCCTCCACCAGCAACTCCACCTCGCGTTGGTCCCCAAATCCGGCAAGCACACCGCCCATTCCCGTGGGATCCAGTCCAGCCAGCAGAAGCCCGCCAGCCTTGGCGAATGCATACTCGAATTCTTCCTCCTTCTTGAACGCTGCCGGCAGGGGAGATACCTCGCTGCCGTAATTCCTCCGCAAAAAAGCCGCATCGCTGGAGCGCACGCGATTGGCCAGTACCGCGCTCCGCGCATCCGGGGAGAGGGCATCCAGCACCCGTTTCTGCATGGTTGGACGGTCCGGGAAGCTCCCCATCTCAAACACCGGCAGGGTCGAAGTAACTGCCACGTGATGCTGCACCAGGTAAGCAATCATGTCGTGCAGCGGCCCCGACTTCACATCCAGCTTCGCCATTCCCGCCGGGTCCTCCGGGTCGTCGGGACACATATCCGGCTTCTTCCCCGGCAGAAACTCGGTATCGACGAACAAACCATGTTCCAGGTCATCAATGCCCAGATCGGCCGCCTCGCGAAACGTGACGGCGCACAAGTGCCCGGTGACTTTGGCCCCTCGCTTATGCGCAGCCTGGATCGCCGCCCCCAGTTCCGCCCGCGTGATGAACATGTAAGCCTTGAAATTGTCCACGCCTTCATCCAGCCAGAAATTCACTGTCTTCACCGCTTCGTCGGGTCCGGAAAGCTGGTGCAACTGCAGCGCCCATGAACCCGCGCCCTCCAGGTACGGCCCGGTGACGTGCATTTTTGGCCCGGGCATATTGCCCGCATCGATCGCCTTCTTCATCTGCAGGTCGGTGTACGGCTCGATCGACCCGGTGGTTCGAATAGTAGTCACGCCGGCCGCCAGGTATAACCGTGGAAAGCTATATCCCATCTCGCCGAAGATCACGTTCCCCATGGGATAAAACATGTGGTCGTGCATCCCCACCAGCCCGGGAATTACGCTGTGCTCGCGCAGATCGAGCACCTGCGCGTCATTCGGGATCCTGGTAGACGAAGCGTCGCCTACAGACTCGATCTTCCCTTTGCGGAGAACGATCGTCTGATCCTCGCGCGCCGCCGCTCCCGTCCCGTCGATCACTCTCACGTGCGTCAGGGCGACCACCGGAGCGTCGACCTTCACAAATTTCCGCACTTCTGGCGAAAGTGTTTGCCCCGCTGCACAGCCAAGCATCAGCAAGAAAGTCAGAACTCTACGCATGCTCCCTCCCGAAGTCATTGTGCGCTCACTCGCATCGATCCCTCCACCCTCAGGGTCTCGGGGTGCCCCACCCTTCTTTCGCGGTTCTTGCGAAAGAGGGTGAGGAAGTTGACTCTCCGGCCCTTGAAAATCTTGAAGTCAAAGTCCCCACCCTGAAGTGCGCTAACTCTGCGCTTCTTAGGCTCTCGGATGCATTCCGCGCCGGCCACCGCTTGGCGCCGTCCTCGCCGGGAAAAAATATATGACCGGCCCGCCCGATAGCAAGCGCACCACGATACCCGCCGCGAAGATGGCGTGGCCCAGGCCACACCCGCGCTGCCTGTTAAAATCAAGAGTCAGCCCGAACCATGGACGCCGCCAACATCCGCAACTTCGCGATTATCGCGCACATCGACCACGGCAAATCCACGCTGGCCGACCGCCTGCTGGAGCTCACCGGCTCGCTGACCGCGCGCGAGATGCAGGCCCAGGTCCTCGATTCCATGGACCTGGAGCGCGAGCGCGGCATCACTATCAAGGCCCATGCCGTCCGGATGGCCTATACCGCGCAGGACGGCCAAACCTACCAACTCAATCTCATCGATACCCCCGGCCACGTGGACTTTTCCTACGAAGTCTCGCGCTCCCTGGCCTCCTGTGAAGGCGCGTTGCTGGTGGTTGACGCATCCCAGGGTGTCGAGGCGCAAACCCTGGCGAACTCCTATCTGGCAATCAACCACGGGCTGGAAATCATCCCTGTAATCAACAAGATCGACTTGCAGAGCGCCGACATTCCCCGCACCAAGGAGATGATCGAGAGCGCCGTCGGGCTCGACGCCGCCGACGCTGTCCTGATCAGTGCCAAGACCGGGCAGGGAGTTCCGGACGTTCTGGAAGCCATCGTCAAACGCGTTCCGCCGCCCAAGGGCTCGCCCGACAACCGGCTGCAAGCCTTGGTCTTCGACTCCTGGTTCGACGCCTATCGCGGCGTGATCGTTCTCGCCCGCGTGTTTCAGGGAACACTGCACAAGGGCCAGAGAATCCGCCTGATGTGGAACGGCACCACCTTCGACGCTGAAACCCTCGGCGTCCTCACTCCGAAGCCCGTGGAGATTGATCAGTTAAAAGCCGGGGAAGTGGGCTTCCTCATCGCCAACATCAAGAATGTCGCCGACACGAAAATCGGCGATACCATCACTGACGACGCTAACCCCGCTATTGAGCCCCTGCCCGGATTCGAAGAGATCAAGCCCATGGTCTTCGCCGGACTCTACACGGTAGACGCGCACGAGCACACCCAGCTGCGTGAAGCTCTGGAAAAACTGCGGCTCAACGACTCTTCGTTTTTCTTCGAGCCGGAGAGTTCCGTCGCCCTGGGTTTCGGCTTCCGCTGCGGTTTCCTGGGCCTGCTGCACATGGAAATCATCCAGGAACGGCTGGAGCGCGAATTCAATCTCGACCTGATCACCACCGCGCCCGGCGTGCGCTACAGGATTACCAAGACCGACGGGCAGATCGTCGAGATCGACAATCCGTCGCGCTGGCTGAATCCCAGTGAGATCGCCAAAGTGGAGGAGCCAGTCATTCTCGCGACCATCCTTACGGGTGAAGAATACGTGGGCGGAATTCTTGCGCTGGTCGAGGAAAAACGCGGCAAGCAGAAGACATTCGAGTACGTCGGCTCCACTCGCGTGATGCTGCACTATGAGTTACCGCTCAACGAAATCGTGCTCGATTTCTACGACCGCCTTAAATCGGTGTCACGAGGCTATGCCTCCCTCGACTATCATCTCGCCGGATACTGGGAATCTCCCATGGTGAAGCTCGACATCCTGGTCGCCGGAGAGCCAGTCGATGCCCTGTCGATCATCGTGCATCGCGACTTTGCCTACGAACGAGGCAAGGCCCTGGTTTCCAAGATGCGCGAACTGATCCCGCGCCAGATGTTTGAAGTTCCCATCCAGGCCTCCATCGGCGCCAAGATCATCTCGCGCGAAACCGTGCACGCCATGCGCAAAAACGTTTTGGCCAAATGCTATGGCGGCGACATCAGCCGCAAACGCAAGCTGCTGGAAAAGCAGAAAGAAGGCAAAAAGCGCATGAAGCGCATCGGCCGCGTGGACATCCCCCAGGAAGCCTTCCTGGCAGTCCTCAAAGTCGGCGAAGGCAGTTAACCGAGCCTGGCCGCTGAGAATCACAAGACCGGTCCACTGATCGTACAAGTTTGTACATGCGCCCCCCATTCAGGTCGGCTATCATCAGCAAAACCGATGATCCATATCCGTTCCGCACACGCTTCGAGATGACGGGAAAGCCCGGAAATCGCGGTGAAAATCGAGGTACCCCGAAAGGCCAAATTGTGCAAATCTCAAAATTCGGCGTTATAACTTCTTCTGCCATACTTGCTTGTATTAACAGCGGATGAATTGCATAACTAATTACTAGTCAGAGATTTAAGAGCGGGGAAGGCTGGTATAGAGAACCGACCACTCGGTTCTACCTTGCTGCTGTCGGAAGGGTGGGCTTTCCAATCCACAAGATTTTCCACAGGCTGGGTCCGGATCCGTAGCGCTCCATGCAACTCTAACTACCTACAGTACTTACCCGAGGAGAGGGGTACAGGATTTACCCTAGACGGATTATTCTTCCGCAGCTACTCCGCCCTCTGCGAGTGACTCGAACCTGGTGCAATGCTTCAGGAACGCCATCTTCACCCGGCCGATGGGACCGTTGCGTTGTTTGGCAATGATGATCTCGGCGCGGCCCTGCAACTCGGGGTCGTCCTGCTTGTAGACTTCTTCGCGGAAGATGAACATCACCAGGTCCGCGTCCTGTTCGATCGATCCCGATTCGCGCAGATCCGCCAGCTGCGGCCGATGATCTCCGCCCCGGCTCTCGGGAGCGCGGCTCAGCTGTGACAGGGCAATCACTGGCACGCTCAACTCTTTAGCCAGCGCCTTCAGGCCGCGGGAAATCGCCGAAACTTCCTGGGTACGATTTTCAAAACGCTTTCCGCCTCCTGACATCAACTGCAGGTAATCGACGATGATCAGATCCAGGCGCCCTTGCGCTTGCTTCAGCCGCCGCGCCTTGGCCCGCATCTCGCTCAACGAAATGCCGGGCGTATCATCGATGAAAATGGGAGCGTGCGCCAGTTGCTCCATCGCCCGCACCACCTTCTTCGTGTCGTCCTGCCATAACGAACCGGTGCGCATCTTGTGCGCGTCGACCCTCGCCTGCGAGCACAGCAAACGCATCAGCAGCGCCTCCCGCGACATTTCCAGCGAGAACACGCCCACCACCTGCTTATCCTCGATGGCCGCATTCTCCGCGATGTTCATCACGAATGCCGTCTTGCCCATCGACGGCCGGGCCGCGATGATCACCAGGTCCGAGCGCTGCAACCCAGAGGTCATTTCGTCGAGATCGGTGTAATGCGTCGCCAGCCCGGTAATTCGCTGGCCGCGCTGCAGCAGCGCATCCACCGACCCGAAAGTCTCGCGCACGATCTCCTGCACGCCCATGAAGCCGCGGCCAATGCGCTTTTCCGAGAGCTGGAAAATCGCGGCTTCGGTATCGCTGAGCACGTCCTCGGCGGAATCCGACTGGTCGCTGGCCCGCGCAATCGCCGTGCTGGAAACCGAAATCACTCCCCGCAGCAGCGCCTTATCGCGCACGATCTTGACGTAGTGCTCGATGCTGGGCCGCTCCGGCACGCCCTCCACCAGGCTCGATACATAAGCGACATCGCCGATCGGCTGCAGATCCTTGTGCCGGTCCAATTCCTCGATCAGCGTGATCATGTCGATGGGCCGCGAAGACTCCGCCAGATCCATCATGCGCGAGTAGATCCGCCGGTGCGAATCCAGCGAGAAATCCTCCACCCGCAAATGCTCCGCCGCCTGGTTATAAGCGAAGTTATCCAGCAGGATCGCCCCCAGAATGGAGCGCTCCGCCTCTACATTCGCCGGAAGAGTACTGATCGTGTAGTCCGAAGTAGCCAAGGAATCTGCTCTCACAAAATGCTCGACCAGAACATACTCGCCACCACGTTGTGAATGCGAGTGCGGCATCTAGGAAAACTTAGGCGAATAGCAATTTTTCGAACTTGACGCCGCTACGGCTTAAGTCTAGGCGAATAAAATACGAATATCAAGAAGGGAGCTGAATGAAGAGGACGGCCGGAGCCAGGGTCGCGCCCTGAACTAGAATGCGGTCCGGGGCCAGCCACCCCGGACCGCATCAGACGTGGGTTCCTGTGCTCCCCTGGGGTCACCGCGGAAGCGGCGCCGTGATTGCTTCAGCCCGACAGCCTCGAAAGGAGTGCCGCTTTTGCCGAAGCCAGCTGCCGATTCGTGCTCTTGCGATCGCGCATCGGCAGCTGCTGCGTGGCCAGCGGCCTCCTGCTTCGTAAAGCAGGTAGGGGGAGGAGGCCGCAACGCCCGGGCAACCAGTTTCGCGCTCGCGCGCATACTGGATGTATTCCCCCGGCAATTCACTCTCGAGAATCACCGGCTGCCACTGGCCTGCGCAATCATCCAGCGAGCCCAGGAACTCTCACGTTTCGCTGCCCCCACTGTTATTCACTTTCTGGTGCCCGGCAATATAAAAACCTTCCTCCATTGTGAAGAAACTGTGGACGATGAGACTTCCCTGTGGAAGCGTGAGGAAAACCAGGAACTAACCCGCGCAGGAAAAATACCGATAGGCCCCTGGACAGCCCGTGCGCTGTCCGGGAAATCAGCCTATGCCAAAAACGATTGTCATCCCGAGCGTAGTCGAGGGACCTTGCGTTTCCCGCTCCGCCCTTCTCGCCTTTCCGGCAAAACGCAGAGCCTTTGACTTCCCGCCCCCAAAAAGCCGAAGCCGGCCCTTCGAAGAGGAGGGCGGACGAGGCGTCCGCCCCTACACGAGCTAGTCTCTTACCCCATCCATAAATGCCCGCAACTTCCGCGAGCGCGATGGATGTCGCAGCTTTCGCAGCGCTTTGGCTTCGATCTGGCGGATGCGTTCGCGGGTGACCGCGAAGCTCTGCCCAACCTCTTCCAAAGTATGCTCGCTGCCGTCTTCCAGGCCGAAGCGCATCTTGATCACTTTCTCCTCGCGCGGGGTCAGCGTGCGCAGGACCTGTCCCGTCTGGTCCTTCAGGTTCACGTTGATCACTGCTTCTGCGGGGGAAACCACGGCGCGGTCTTCGATGAAGTCGCCCAGGTGCGAATCTTCCTCTTCCCCGATCGGGGTCTCGAGCGAGATCGGCTCCTGCGCGATCTTGAGCACCTTGCGCACTTTGGCCACGGGAATGTCCATGCGCTTGGCGATCTCTTCCGATGTAGGCTCGCGTCCCAGTTCCTGCACCAGCTGCCGCGAGGTGCGGATCAGCTTGTTGATGGTTTCGATCATGTGCACTGGAATACGAATGGTGCGGGCCTGGTCGGCAATCGCGCGGGTGATGGCCTGGCGAATCCACCACGTGGCGTAGGTCGAGAATTTGTAGCCACGGCGGTATTCGAACTTGTCCACGGCCTTCATCAGGCCGATGTTGCCTTCCTGAATCAGGTCGAGGAACTGCAGCCCGCGGTTGGTGTATTTCTTGGCGATTGACACGACCAGGCGCAGGTTGGCCTCGATCAGTTCACGCTTGGCCTGCTCGGCGTCCATATCGCCCTGGATAATTTCGCGCTGGGTGCGCTTGAGTTCCGGGAAGGAGACTCCGGCCTCGCCCTCCTGCTTT
>DASREX010000084.1:0-18279 GCA_035651855.1 Candidatus Sulfotelmatobacter sp. | reverse complement strand
CAGCAGGATGACTGCGATCACCGGCTTAAGCCATTGCAGGCGGGGCTGAGAACTTTCCCGGCGATCGAGAGCCCCTTCCAGCAGCACCGATCCCGCGGCCAGCAGCATGGGATAGATAGGCGCGAGGTAGTAGGCTTTGCCGTGCAACACGAAGAAAGCCCCGTAGCACACCAGGTAGCACCAGCCCAGCATGCGATAGGGCCGCAGCCGGGAGGAGAACAGCAGCCCGAAGAATCCGGCCAGCCAGATGGGCGCCGCGATGAGATTGACCAGGAAGGTTTGCTGCACGAAGAAGTCCACCGGGCCCAGCACAACATCGCGGCCTTCCGCCCGGATGGAGCGCATCAATTGCATGAATGGCCAATCGTATTGAGCGTTCCACAGGAGATTGGGCAGGAATATCAGGAACGCGGCGACTCCGCCGATCCAGATCCATTTGTTAAGAAAGGTGTGGCGGTGCTCCGTCAGCAGCAAGCCTGCAACCATTCCGAGGCCAAAAATGGCGATCGAATATTTCTCTTCCAGTCCAAGTCCGGCGATCACGCCGAACCACAGCCAGTAGTGCGGGTTCCTGCGCTTGACCGCGAGGATGGCGAAATAGACGCAGCCCATCCAGAGAAGTGGCTCCAGGCAATTCGTCGTCAGCAGGCTGCCATTGGAAAGGTACTGCGGTGCGATCACGACGCAGATGGCCGTCAGCAGTAACGCATAGCGCTTCCCGCCGAGTTCGCGGGCCAGGACGGCGCTCTGGACTACAAGCAAGGATGACGCCAGGGCGGGAATGAAACGGATGCTGCGCAGCGAGTCGCCCAGCACGGCGCGGCAAATGTGGATGAGAAAGGGAATCAGGGGCGGCTGGTCCACATAGCCCCATTGCAAGTGATCGCCGCAGGACATGTAATCGAACTCGTCGCGGAAGTAGCCATAACGATTATTGAAATAGAGATGAAAGACGAATTTGGCGAGCGCAATCGCCCAGATCACCGCCATGCCATTGCGGAACAGGGAACGCTGGTTGACCGCAGGTTCGGAAAGACTGGCAACGGACTCGGCCATGGTCCATAAGCATAACTCGCTGAAGGTTGTGAGCGTTGAAGTTAACAATCCGTACTGAATCCGGAATGGCACCGCAGATTGTTAAAACCATGGGCACTTCGGTAACCTCCCTGCGTCATTACCTGTTCTTCCCCCTGTTTTGCTTGTGCTACCGTTTTCTCATAAAGCATATTCACCGAAGCTTTTGAAGAGGACTTCTCAGGTCACGTGTCTTCCGACGATCGCAAACCAGGGATCCACGTAGCGTGGACGACGGTCACCTACCGTAGTCTCGCGCTGCTGATCCTGGCAGTACTGCTGGTCTTCGGAGTAGCCGTGCGGCTTACCTTCCCGCAGTTCACGCAGAACAGCGTGCAGAAGGCAGGTGATATTTTCGGCAGGCTGCTGGAACGCATCGCGGGGATGAGCACGGCCACCGGCTCGGGCGTTCTGACAGCGCAGCAGGCGCATTTCACTGCCTTGGATGGAACGGTTCGGGTCAAGAAGTCCACCGGGAATAGCTGGGTGCCCGCTGATTACAACATTCCCCTGGAAAAAGGGGACGTAGTGCAGACCGGGTCGGAAGGCATGGCCAAAGTTGTGTTCAACGACGGCACCAGTTACACGGTGAAGCAGGATTCGCTGATTGTCGTCGAAGAAAACTCGGCCAATGACCAGCAGCAGACCAGCGTTGCGGTGGCGGTCAGCACGGGAACCGTGGATCTGTCGACGGCGACGTACAGCCAGGGCTCCAAATCACGGGTGATTGTGGCCGGGGCGACGGCATCGCTGTCCCCGGAATCGGCGGCGCAGGTACACAACGATCCCAAGGCCGACCACCACGAAATCTTGATTAAGAAAGGAACCGGCGAGGTTACGCGGAACGGCGAGACCGTAAAACTGGCGAACTGGGAGAAAGTCAGTTTCCAGGGCCCGCAGTCGCGCCTGGAGAAGGCGAAGGAGATTGGGCCGCCTACGCCGATCGCACCCGCCAACATGGCACCTCTATTTTCTTCGGGGGAGACGACGAAAGATGTGGAGTTCTCATGGACCCCGATGGCCAACGCCATTGGGTACCGCCTTCGTATCTCCCGGAATCCGTACTTTTCCTCTACACTCGTGGACAAAAAGGTGAATACCGCAGCCGTGACGGTCACGAACTTGGGCGAAGGCGCCTATTACTGGACGGTGCAGTCCTACGATTCGATAGGAAAGGAGTCAGTGGAGAGCGAAAAGAACCGCTTCACCATTATTTCCAAGGGCAAAGAGACCGAAGCCATCGACCTGGAGCTGGACCCGTTCATTCAGCATGGTCATGTGATCGAGGTGACGGGCAAAACGCAAATCGGCGCGCGGGTCATGGTCAATGGAAGCGAAGTTCCGATGGTCAATGCGGACGGGCAGTTTCATTACTTTACCCCGCCCTTGCCCACGGGAGAGGCTGTGATTACCGTAACCGCCCAGACGGCGCAGGGCGGAGTCAATACGCAGCAGAAGAAGATTGTGATTCAGTAGTTTGGGCGGTCGTCCCCGCGATTTCGGGCCGCCCTCGACCAGAACTTTCGGTGTAAGCAGGGTTGGCTCGCGGCGCGTAGAATTAGTGGTAGCCATCCCTGAAATGAGAAGGAACATGCTCCGGGACTAGTCCCGGGAAGGCTACGACTGTAGAAATACGGAAATGTCTTGCCATGTCAAATAACGGATTCCACTCAGGCCCATCTCGCACCCATAACCTGCGGTCGCTGTTCAGTATTTTCTCCAGCGACCTGGCGATCGATCTCGGCACCGCCAATACCCTGGTATATGCGCGGGGCAAGGGCATCGTCGTGAACGAGCCCTCCATCGTTGCCATTAACAAGAACACGGGCGAAGTCGAGGCCGTGGGCAAAGAAGCGAAAGAGATGCTGGGCCGCACGCCGGGCAATATCGTCGCCATCAAGCCCATGAAGGATGGAGTCATCGCGGACTTCAAAGTCACCGAGAAGATGTTGAATTACTTCATCCAGAAGGCGCATAACCGGAAAATGCTGGTGCATCCCCGCATCGTGATCGGGGTGCCTTCGGAAATCACGCAGGTGGAAAAGCGCGCCGTGATGGACTCGGCATACCGCGCCAAGGCGAGCGAAGTTCATCTGGTCGAGCAGGCGATGGTGGCGGCGATCGGAGCGGGCCTGCCGATCACCGAACCCAGCGGCAACATGGTGGTGGACATCGGGGGCGGCACCACAGATATCGCCGTGATTTCGTTGAGCGGCATCGTCTACTCCCGTTCCGTGCGCATGGCCGGAAACCAGATGGACGAAGCGGTCATGAATTACCTGAAGCGGAAGTACAACCTGCTCATCGGCGAACGTACCGCCGAGCAGATCAAGATGGAGATCGGGTCGGCGCATCAGTTGGACAAGCCGATGACCATGGAGATCAAAGGCCGCAACCTGATCGAGGGAGTGCCTAAAACCATCACGGTGGATGACGGCGAAATCCGCGAGGCTTTGAGCGAATGCGTTTCGACCATTATGAACGCCATTCGCGTCGCGCTGGAGCGCACGCCTCCCGAGCTTTCAGCTGACATCAGCGACCGCGGCATTGTGCTGACCGGCGGCGGCGCCCTGCTGAAGAACCTGGACAAGCGCATCCGGGAAGAAACCGGATTGCCCGTTTCCATCGCTGACGATCCGCTGTGCAGCGTCGTGCTGGGCACCGGCAAAATGCTCTCCGACTTCAAGCTGCTGAGGAAAATCTCAATCGAATAGGGCAGTTTCGAGTTTCAGGTTTCCAGTTTCGAGTGGGTCGATTGGCTGCAAACTTGTTGTTCTTGAAACTCGAAACCGGAAACCCGAAACTGACGTTATGGAATCCGTCCTCGGCCGCTATCGCAACCTGATCATCCTGGTGGGAGTGTTGTTTCTCCAGGTGCTGGGGCTGGCCATGCAGGTCAAGCGCGGCCCGGAAAGCCAGGATACCCGCCTGATCCGTATCTGGGCTGTAGGCGCCCTCTCCCCCTTCGAGCGGTCCCTGGTCTGGCTGCGCAACAGCACCGGAAGCATCTGGCACAACTACTTCTATCTTCGTGGAGTGCGCGCGGAAAACCGCGACCTGAAGCAGCAAATCGAGCAGATGCGGCTGGAGCAGGTGCGGCTCAGCGAAGATGCGGCGCAGGCGCACCGGCTGCAGACGCTGCTGGCCTTCAAGGAACAGTACGTTTCGAAGACCGTGGCCGCGCAGGTGATCGGATCGAGCGGAAGCGATCTGTCGCGCGTCGTCTATATCGATAAGGGCGAGAATGCCGGGATTCGCCGTGACATGGCCGTGATTAATGCGCAGGGCATCGTAGGCAAGGTGTTGATGGTGTTTCCCTCCGTCTCGCAAGTGCTGCTGATCAGCGATCAGAGCAGCGGCGTGGGCGCGATTCTGGAAAAATCCCGGCTGCAGGGAGTCTTGCGCGGAGCCGCCAACGGCGAAATCATGCTGGAGCGCGTCATGAGCGACGAACAGGTCGCCGTCGGCGACACCGTGCTTACCAGCGGCGGAGATCAGATCTTCCCCAAGGGGATGCCGGTGGGGACGGTTAGCAAGGTGGGAAACGGCAAGGACCTTTTCCTGAATATCAAGATTAAGCCGGCCGCGAATCTTAGCAAGCTGGAAGAAGTTCTGGTGCTGGTGGAGAAGCAGGAGCGTCAGGCCGTCGCGGACGAGAAGCGCGCTCGTGCCGCTGACATTCTTGCTCTTCGGCTACCCTCTGTCCCCGATAAGCCCGCGCCGGCAGCGGGTTCAGCGGCAAAGTCTCAGGCTGGAACTCAGGCCGGCAGCGCGAGTCCTGAGCTCATGCCCAAGAGCGCGGCAGCCGCGTCTGCGGCCAGCTCGCCTGCAGGAAAGAATTCGCCCGCCGCAGGCGTTAACGCACCGCCACCGCAGCAACCGGCGCATAAGACTCCGGCCCCGGCGCCCAAGCCGAAGATCTCGGTGGCAAACAGCGACATGACAAAACCGCAGGTTCCGCAGCCCGCAATCGTCGAGGACAAACCCGCCACCCCACCTGCCCCGCAACCCAATTCCCAGCCGTCGCCCGACGACAGCATCCCTCACTAACGTGCCCATTACTTACACATCGGGAGAACAGGTTGAAGTTTACCGGTTCAGTATTCCCGTAACCATTGGCATACCGCTGCTGTCGCTGTTTGTGCAGGCGTTTATACCGCTGCGCTTCCCCTGGTTCGCGGTCTATTTCGACCTGCCGATGCTGGTGACCATCTTTTTCGCGATGGCCCGGCGAAGCCCGATCGCCGGGTTGCTGACCGGAGCGTTTATCGGATTAGCCCAGGACATGCTGGGGCACAATCCCATCGGCATCTACGGCATCGCCAAGACGGTAGTCGGGTATGGAGCTTCCTCGCTAGGCGTGAAGCTGGACGTGGAAAACGCCGGGGCGCGATTTCTGATCACCATCGGCTTCTACCTGGTCCATTCGGCCGTGTATTTCACCGTTGCCCGGGCCCTGGTGAACATGACCCAGAGCTGGAGTTGGTCGCACGGCGTGTGGGGAGGCCTGGCCAATGCGGTGCTGGGAACCTTCCTCTATTTCGCGCTCGACCGGTTCAAGCAGAGGACCTGAAAAGTAGTACCCAGTAATCCGTTGCCTGCTTCTGGCAGCGGATTCGGGCAGATGACCTTCGTCATACGGCCTGCCCGGATAACGCGCGGTTCAGGGATTACAATGAACCTGAACCCCAAAATTCACCCACGCTTGCCGCAGTGACGAGGACTCCTCCAAAACTGGGTACTGGGTAATTGGTATTGGCTACTGACCTATGTTCGGCCGCGACGAAAAAGTATCGGAAGAGCGCCTTACGGCGGCGCAATACATCATCCTGGGCATCTTCCTGATCCTGGCTTATGGATTGTGGCGGCTGCAGGTGATGCAGGCCGATTATTACTCCCTCGCGGCGGAGAAGAACCGCATCCGCAACGTCCCCGTGCTGGCCCCGCGCGGCAGGATTCTTGACCGCTACGGGCGGACGATCGTCGACAACTACCCCTCTTTTTCCGCGCTGCTGCTGCGGGACTCCACGCGTGATTTGAACGCCGATGCGGATTTTATCGCCCGCGGGCTGCATCTTGATCCCGGCGAGGTGCGGGCGCGCATTCGCCGCTTCGCCTCGATGCCGCAGTACCAGCCGATTTTCCTGAAGGAAGACATCACGCCCGACGAGTTGCAGTTCATCGAAGCCCATCGCAACGAGTTGCCCGAACTGGACACGATCATGGCGCACCGGCGCCTGTATCCCCGGAATGGCTTCATGGCGCACCTGATCGGCTACGTCGGCGAAGTCACCGACGATATGCTCAACCAGCCGCAGTTTGAGCTGTATAACCCGGGTGACGTGGTCGGCATTTCCGGCGTCGAGCGCCAGTACAACGATCTGCTGATGGGCAAGAACGGATCGCGGCAAGCCCTGGTAGACAGCCGCGGCCGCGAAGTCGGGCGCCTGGGCGAGACCGAAGCCGTGCCGGGAAAGCCCCTGAAGCTCACCGTCGATATTGATTTGCAGATCGCCGCCGAGCAGGCCCTGGAAGGAAAGAATGGAGCGATTGTCGCCATGGATCCGCACACCGGAGAAGTCCTGGCGATGGCCAGCGGGCCCACCTTCGATCCCAATGACTTTGCGGTACGGGTCTCGCGCGACGAATGGAACAGGCTGGTCACCGACCCGGATAAGCCGCTGCTGAACAAAGCGATCCAGGCACAACTGGCGCCAGGATCGACGTTCAAGATCATCATGTCGGTGGCGGGATGGCAGGAAGGAGTTGCGCAGAATCTGCACGTGAATTGCGCGGGCTCGGCTGAGTTCTACGGACGCCGCTTCGGATGCTGGGTAAAAGGCGGGCACGGGCCGGTTGATCTCGAAAAGGCGATCTACCAGTCCTGCGACGTGTTCTTCTACACCCTGGCCAATAAGCTCGGCATCGAACGAATCGCGAAATATGCCACCGATTTTGGACTGGGACAGAGGACGGGAATCGATCTGCCGAACGAAGTCGCCGGAGTAATGCCCTCCGAAGAATGGAAGATCCGTAACTTCAAGCAAAAGTGGTTTGCCGGCGAGACCATTTCAGTGGGCATCGGGCAGGGCGCGATCGCCATCACCCCCGTGCAATTGCTACGCGCGATCAGCGCGATCTCGATGGGCGGGAAGATGGTCGTACCTCACGTCATCAATCCCTCCGAAATGCCTCCCGGCTATGTGGAAGCCGGCCACTACACCGAGGTGAAGAATGTCTCCGTCGATCCCGCCGGATGGAACTTCATCACCGACGCCATGTCGCGCGTGCTGCTGCCGGAAGGGACTGCGCCTTCCGCCCATATTCCCGGCATTGATATCGCAGGTAAGACAGGGTCGGCGCAGATCGTTTCGCTGGCGACGCGGGCGAAGTTCAAAAACAGTGAGGCTCTGGCGCAGAACGGCTGGTTTGTCGGTTTCACCCCGCGCCGCAATCCGGAGATTGTGGTTTGCGTGCTGTTCCAGGGCGGGGAGCACGGCAGGCTGGCGGCACGGTTGGCTACCCAGGTGATCAAAGCCTATGTGGAGAAGCGAGACCGCAACCCGCAGAAAATGACGGAGAAGCCAAAGAGCAATGGCGCTGTCGATGTGGGCGGGCTGTGGTCAGACCCGGATTCGGAAGGCGAGTCGTCTGCGCTGCAGGCAGCGCGGCTAGTGGTAGATCTGCCGAAGAAGCGGACTGTACTGGCAACGGCAGCCCCAGGAATGCGCTAGTCGTAGAGACGTTGCTTGCAACGTCCAGGCCGCAGCAGCGGCACAGCTGAAGCAATACTGTGACGAAAAACCCTTCGGATTGGTGAGAACAGACGTTGCCGGCAACGTCTCTACGGTATCGAATGAGTCGTTACGTTTCATTTCGCGATTTTGACTGGCTCCTGCTGGTCTTCGTGCTGCTGATTTGCGGCATGGGCGTCATGGAGATTCACAGCGCCACCATGCACACCAAGTTTGCCGGAGCCCATATCAAGCAGATCTACTGGGTTGTGGCCGGAGTCGGAGTGATGTTCCTCATGAGCCTGGTGAACTACCAGGCGCTGCTGGAACAGATTCACTGGTTCTACATTGCCGGGGTCGGCTCGCTCATGGCGGTGATGGTATTCGGGCAGAAATACCTGGGAGCCCGGCGCTGGATCAAGATGCCGGGTGGCAATCACTTCCAGCCGTCCGAATGGGTCAAGCTGATCCTGATTCTGGCGGTGGCCCGGTATTTTGCCGAGCTGCGGCACCGCGACGTCTCCTGGTCCGATTTCATGAAGGCCGGCGCCCTGGTGGGCGTCCCCATGCTGATGGTTCTGGCACAGCCTGATCTGGGAACCGCCCTCACGTATGTGCCCATTGCCGTGATGGGCGTTTTTCTGGGTGGTATGCACTGGAAACAAGGGCTGGCCGTCGGTCTGCTCGCGATTGTGGGCATCACCGCGGTGTTCTACGTTCCCAGGGTGCACGTTCTGAAGACCTACCAGAAGCAAAGATTGACCAGCTTCCTCGATCCCGAACTCGATCCGCAGGGCTCGGGGTACCAAGTTGAGCAATCCAAGATCGCGGTGGGTTCCGGCGGCCTTTGGGGCGGAAAAGGCTCGCAAACACACGGTGCTTTTCTCCCCGTGCCGCAAACCGACTTCATTTTCGCGGCCTTTTCCGAGGAACATGGTTTCGTGGGCGCTCTCGGGGTTCTGCTGCTATACTTCATAGTGCTGATGCGTTTGACCCAGAACGCGCAAACAGCGCCCGACCGCGCTGGGACGTTCGTGGTGATGGGTGTGGTGGCTGTGCTTAGCTTCCATATCCTGGTCAATGTCGGCATGGTGGTCGGTTTTATGCCGGTCACTGGAATACCCCTGCCACTAATGAGTTACGGTGGGTCTTCCGTGTTGTTCATGTTCCTGGCGCTGGGGATGGTTATGAATGTTCGTATGCGCCGCTTTGTGAACTAGCCGGTGAGCCGGCTGGGAAGCTGATCAAGGGTTCAGGAACGAGCGGATCTGAACGAAGGAAGACGGGCAGGGAAGCAGTTGCTGCGCTTGGAGGCGCAGCCCCAAAATATCGATCGCCCTCGCGTAAAGGGGGCATTCACCGGCCAGGTGAGCAGTCAAAGGCCGGGCAGGATTGAAGCTGGCAATCAGCCGGGCAGGGAACGGCCCCCCGACCCAGATGGGTCTGAGAGTGCGGTCACAACCCCGGCGGAATATAAGCGACTCAGTGCAAAAGATTCCCAAGCTTGTGCAACGGATTCGACAGAGAGAGCAGCTGTCTCTGTCTCGCCCGTCCCCTTCCCGGGGCAGCATCGCCCGCTTCATCCTCCCGTATCTTTCCTGACTCTACCGGTGAATCCCGTACGACTCCCAGAGAGTGGCGGGACCGGAGTGTTCAATGAACAAGGAATTGTTTGTCTCTTCCACGCCTCACGAAACCAAGGTGGGGCTGGTCGAAGACGACCTGCTCGCGGAAATTTATCTTGAGCGCGAGAACGAGTACACCTTAGCCGGCTCCATCTACAAGGGCCGCGTCACCCGCGTGCTGCCAGGCATGCAATCGGCTTTCGTCGATATCGGGCTGGAACGCGACGCCTTTCTCTATGTCTCTGATTTCATGGAATTGGAGGAGCATGACGACGATTTGACCGACGTTGTGCCGGCAAATCGCGGCGTGCAGGATTTGCGTCCGCAAACCCATCGACCCGAGACTGACGAGGCAGGCGAGCCCGTTGAAAACGCCAGTCAAGGCCAGCCCCAGTTCCAGGCTTCCTCGACCGAGACGGAGCAGCCCGCGGATTCTCGTCCCGCTGCTTCGCAGGAGGCCGCGGCGGATCCCACCAATGGAAACGACAATCAAGCGCGCGACCGCAGCTGGCGTGGACGGCGGCGTCGCCGTGGCGGGCGTCGCGACGGCCGGGAGCGCTATGAGCGCGGTAGTGAGCGCCCGCAGGAAACTCGCCCGGCGCGGCCGGCGGAAAGTTCATCTCCCCGCAGTCAGGCGGGGCCCCCAGCGGGATACCAGCCGATCCTGTTGCCCGGAGAATCCATTTCGAAGTACCAGCGCTTTCAGCAGCATGCCCCGGAGGAATTGCATCAAGAATCATCCGCGGTTGACCTCTCCGAGGCCAGTCCGAGCCAGCTTTCGCCGCTGGCGGCCGCATTCCCCGATGATGAGCCGATCTTCGCCGCCTCCGATACTTTGGCGGAACCTCTGCACGAGCAGCATGAAGACGGCCATGCCGCCGAAGAGCCAGAGCCCTCCGCGTCCACTGCAACTTCCTGGAATCGGGAGTTCCGCAACCCCGAACCGGTGACCGAAACCGAGTGGACGGAACAGCCGCACAGCGACCCGGAAAACGCCCCGACGGCTCATGCCGGGCGGCAAGTCGACGAATTGAGCGTCTCGGTGCCGCAGCGCCTCAATCAGGAGGAGGCCCCGGCATTTGCCGCCCCGGGCACTCTGGAGGAGGAAACCATCGATGAGGAAGAAGCGGACACTATCCACTACGAGTCGTCTTCCGATGAGGGTTACGAGGAGTTCGAAGAGGAGACTCAGGCGGTGGGCGGCTCGGATTTAATAGGCGACGCCCGCGACGCGGTCGCTGAGATTCACCTGCAGGCTGCCGTCGAGTCGGGCGAGATCCCGGTTGCCGAAGGCGCGCAGGCCGAAGAAGACAGCGAAGAGGCGGAACTGGAAGAGGCGCAGGCTCAGGCCGAAGCGATGCTCGATGCCGAGGCTCGCGGGAACGGGACGGTCGACGCTCGCGCGGAAGTTCGCGCTCCCGCAACCGCTGGATACACCCAGCGCTCGCAGCGCCGCCCTGGTTACGATCGCCCGGGCTATGACCGCCGCGATCGCGGACGCCGTGGAGGCGGCGGCGGAGGACGCCGTTTTCGCCGGCGCGAGTCGGCGCCCGTGCCCCTGATCAGCGACTTGCTGAAAGAAGGCCAGGAAATTCTGGTCCAGATCGCGAAGGAACCTATCGGGAAAAAGGGCGCGCGCATCACCAGCCATATCGCTTTGCCCGGACGTTTCCTGGTCTATATGCCCACGGTCAACCATACCGGGGTATCCCGCAAGATTAACTCCGAGGAAGAGCGGCAGCGCCTCAAGCGCATCATCCTGAGCGAGCGCGAGAATGGCCACGGAGGCTTTATCGTGCGCACGGCGGCGCAAAGCGCGAGCGAGGAAGAACTTCGCGCGGATATCCGCTTCCTGAAAGGTTTATGGCAGGACATCAAGACCCGCGCGGAAAGCTCCAAGCCGCCCGCCCTGATTTACCACGACCTCAACGTCGTGGAGCGCGTGTTGCGCGACCAGGTCACTTCCGATTTCAACGTGATCTGGGTCGACACCGAACCCGAGTACGAGCGCATTCTGCGCTTCTTCAACCGCTTCCAGCCGAACATGGTGAAGCGCGTCAAGCTTTATACCAAGGAGACGCCGCTGTTCGAGCAGTTCGGCCTGGCCGAGGAGATGAATAAGGCTCTGAAGTCCAAGGTATGGCTGAAGAGCGGCGGCTACATCGTCATCAACCAGACCGAGGCGCTGGTCGCAATCGACATCAACACCGGGAAATACGTGGGGAAAACCCAGCGCCTGGAAGACACGATCGTGAAGACGAATGTCGATGCCATCAAGGAAATCGTGCGGCAGATTCGGCTGCGCGATCTGGGCGGCATCATCATCATCGATTTCATCGATATGGACGAGCGTCGTAACCGGCAGCGGGTCATGCAGGCTCTGGAGGAGGAACTGCGCCACGACCGGGCGCCGTCCAAGACCCTTCAGTTCAACGATTTCGGCCTGGTAGCCATTACGCGAAAGCGGGTGAAGCAGTCGCTCGAGCGCACCATCGGAGCGCCATGTCCGTATTGCCAGTCCACCGGCTACGTGAAATCGGTGATGACCATTTGCAACGAAATCTATGTCGAGATGCGCAAGATTGCCAAGCATCTGGAGCACCAGGACGTGATGCTGCGAGTGCATCCCGAAGTCGCCAAGGAACTGAAGTCCAACAACGCGCGCCTGCTGAACGAAATGGAAGAAATGACCAAGCGGACCATCATCGTGAAGAGCGACCCGGCGCTTCACCAGGAGCAGTTCGACATCAACTGATCCGTCAACAATCCGCCGTTACCTAAAAAACCAGGACGGGCGAGAAATCGCCCGTCCTTTCCATCCACCCTGTGTCTTGAATTGTCATCCCGAGCGAGCGCGTCTTTCGCGCGAGTCGAGAAACCCTGCACCCTGTGTCTTGAATTGTCATCCCAAGCGAGCGCGTCTTCCGCGCGAGTCGAGAAACCCTGCACCCTGTGTCTAAAATTGTCATCCCGAGCGAGCGCGCCTTTCGCGCGAGTCGAGGGACCCTGAGTTTCCGTGCGGACGGAACGTCCCGCGGTTGCGTTCGCGATGACACGTCTGCTCTCCGGGACCTTGCCTCCTCGTGTCTTCGCCGATGCCACTTTAGATACCAAAAGCATATGGTTTACACCATCGTGAATATCACACGAACCGTGGACAAAAGCCTCTGCGGGATGAGTTGCAGCTCTCAGCGGGAGATTTTCTGGAACTCGAGAGCGTTGAGGATCAAATTCTCCGCCCAATCAGGAACGGGTCGGATGAGGAAGAAGCAGGGCATTTGGCTTCTCGATTTCGACGGGCGATTTCTGCCGCCGAAACGAATCGGATACTCCGTGCCATCCGTCGCGGGCGTGAAAGCTCAGCGCTCGGCCACAGCATTGATTGCTAGCTCACATTCGCCAGCGTTTTCACCGCCACGTCCGACTGCCTGCGCAATTTGGCAACGGACTCGTGGATGGACTTGGCCGCCGGCGTGGATCCGCTTTGTTCCGCCTGCCGTGCGGTACTTCCGGCATCCTCGGTGGAGCTGTTCGCCATGTCCAGAAGTACAACGATGGAGTCGGCGTGCAGCTTCCAGACAGACGACATCTTCTGGCTGCGCTTCAACTCTTCCAGTTCGGTGCTGATCCGGGCTGAAATGGAAACCATCCTGATGAGCGTTCGCGCCACGTCGGCGCGCAGACTTTTTTCTTCCAGGAAGGCGGCGCCGTAAGCGTCGGCTTCCGCGGTAGTCAGCGTCAGATTGAAAAAGCGCATGGGCACGATCTGCCGGTACTTGGGATCGGCCACCCGAACGAAGACCCGGATCGATTCCTCCACCCGGCGAAGCTTGCTTTCCTCTGCGGAGATCTGTTGCGGGGTGATGGCGGGTGGCTGAAACACCGGCGCCGCCGGAGCCTTCGCGGCCGCCGCCTTCGCCGGCTTTGCGCCCGCCGCAGCCGTGCCTCCCGGGCGTGTGCTCTGAGCTGCCGGTGCCAGCAGCGACCGGCGTATCGGTGGTCGCCGGTCCAATTCCTTCTTCAACTTCGACACCCGGCGGAACTTCTCAAATGCATTGCCGTAGTCCGCCTGCAGCAGTTGCTTCTCTTGAATTGCCGCCACATGCTCCACGGTAACTTCGACTCCATCGACGGTGGTGAGAATCGTTCCCCCCATTTCTTCCAACGCCTGCCCGAAGCTCTTGATCTCGCCCAGCGCCTTCACAAACAGCTCGTCGAACTTCTTGCCAAACCCGGTGTTGTATGCGGCCACAGTCGCCAGCACGCCAGGATGGTAAAACGACGCATCCAGCCACTGCTTCAGTTCTCGGACGCGCCCAATCATCCCCGATTCGATCAACGCGTTGAAGTCGCGAAAACGCTCAACTTCTTCCAGGAAGGGATCAAAACGCCGCAACAGCTGCACGTGCTCCTCGGGAAGGGAAGGGACGTCGCTATCCGCAAGGATTTCAATCAGGGCAATTTCGAAAGGGGAGAGCGGCAGCGCGCCATCCAGGCCGTAACCGCTCTGCTCCCACTGCCCGGGTACTCTGGGGTGCCGGTACAGAAAAGTTGCGACCAGATCGGTTTTGTCCCGGTTTACGTCAGTAGCCTCACGCCTGCGGACAAAATACCGCAGCAGGGCCTCCGCCACTTCAGAATCGGTATCCGGGGTCAGGGCCTGGCGAAGCATAGCCGGCGTGATCGCCATATCCAGCAGGTGCAGCCAGCGATACATCCGCGACAGAGTGTTGGGTAACTCGCGGTCGGAATGGCGCAGCGCGTCCTCATCGAGACCGTTGGGCAGGGGGACCTCCCCGCCGAGCGTGTCCCGCAGGAGCTTCTGGTAGAAGCCCTGAACCGTCGCCAGAATCGCGAGCTCAAATCGAAGATCTTCGGCCAAACCTTCCCCTCGAAGAAACAGTTCCCATAAAACTTTACCGACGTGGAAGGAATGCGGGAAGGTTACTCAAGTTACTGGTGGAAAAGCCCCAGGGAAGGCTCGGAATGAGGGCCGGTGGGCTCAGAAAACCACGGTTTTGTTGCCATAGACGAGAACCCGGTTTTCGACGTGCGCCCGGACGGCGCGCGACAGCACCACTTTTTCCAGATCCCGCCCTTTGCGGATCAGGTCCTCCACCGTGTCCCGATGCGAAACCCGCACCACGTCCTGTTCGATGATGGGACCATCGTCGAGCACTTCGGTGACATAGTGACTGGTGGCGCCTATGAGCTTCACTCCCCGCTCAAACGCCTGGTGGTAGGGCCGCGACCCCACAAAGGCGGGCAGGAAGGAATGGTGGATATTGATGATGCGCCGCGGATAGCGGTTCACGAAATCGTTGGAGAGAATCTGCATGTAGCGCGCCAGCACCATGAAATCGGGGTGGTGCTCCGCGATCAGGCCGTGAATCTGCCCTTCCGCCGCGGCCTTGTTCTCCTTGATCCCGGTGACGACGGCGTAGGGAATTCCGTAAAAGTCAGCGATCGCCTGGTTGTCGGGATGGTTGGACAGGATCAGCGGGATATCGCATGCCAGTTCGCCGCTCTTATGCCGGTAAAGCAGGTCGACCAGGCAGTGATCATATCTCGACACGAAAATGATGACGCGTGGTCGATGGGACGACTGCGCCAGCCGCCATTTCATGCCGAATGCGTCCGCCACGGGCGAGAAGTGCCGGGAGAAGTCGGCCAATCCGATGTCGAAATCCTTGGGATCGAACTCCACCCGCATCAGGAAAAGACCGGATTCCTCATCGCCATGCTCATCGGCATGCAGAATGTTGCCGTTGTGCCGGTAGATGAAATCGGCGATGGTGGCGACTTCGCCTTTGCGGTCAGGACAGGTAATCAGCAGAATAGCCGAGTTCTTCATGGCGGCAGCCGTTGCCCTGCGAAAAGAGACCTGCAACCCAGCTCTCAACAAACTCCCCGTAGAAGCGTAGCTTGCTACGCCTCTCCCCAGGCAAACTTATTTCTTGAGCCCTTTCAGTATCTCGCGCGCCGCGTTGGCTCCCGAACCCCCCGTCAGTCCCGCGCCCGGATGGGTGCCGCTGCCGCACAGATAAAGGCCTTCGATCGGTGTTCGATACCGCGCCCAGTCGAGCAAAGGACGCATGGTAAAGAACTGATCCAGGGCAAGCTCGCCATGGAAAATCTGGCCGCCGGTCAGGCCATACTTCTCTTCCAGATCCAGTGGGGTGATGATCTGGTGCGTCAGGATCAACTCCGGCAGATTCGGGGCATACTGCGCCAGGGTCTTCACCACCGTTTGTCCCAAAGCTTTCCGCTGCTGCTCCCAGTCACCCTTCAGCTTGTAGGGTGCGTACTGCATGTAAATGGACATGACGTGCTTGCCCTCGGGAGCAAGCGTGGGATCGGTGAGCGAAGGAATGGTGACTTCCAGATACGGCTGCCTGGAAAAGTTGCCGTACTTTGATTCGTCGAAGGCGCGCTCCAGGTAATCGATCTCGTTGCCGATGTGAATGCGGCCCTTGAGCGCGGAGGCGTCGCCATTCTTGACCGCCGCGAATTGCGGTAAGGCGGAGAGCGCCAGGTTCAGCTTGGCGACCGTGCCGTTGCCCCGGTAATGCTGCAGCTTTTGCACAAAGTCAGGCGAGAGGTGAACCGGGTCGGTCAGCTTCAGCAGCGTCCGCTTTGGATCCGCATTGGAGACCACTGCCTTGGCTGAGATCTCTTCTCCGGTGGAGAGCAATACGCCGAGAGCCTTGCCGTCTTGCACGCGAATTTCGATGACTTCCGCGCCATTGCGAATCTCCGCGCCGGCCGCCTGGGCAGCCTTGGCCATCGCCTGCGTAACCGAGCCGATTCCGCCTGCGGCGAAAGCGGCTGAACCCGCCGGGTGGGGATCTCCTGCGGCCCGAATCAGCAGCACCAGCGCGCTTCCCGCCGACCACGGGCCCAGGAAGGTCCCGAAGACCCCGCGGGCGGCGATGAGGGCGCGCAGAAGTTCGGTTTCGAAATACTCCGACGCCAGGTCTGCGACCGCCATCGGGCCCCAGCGCAGCAAGCGGAACATATCTTTCTTGCCCAGGCGGCGGATGGCGCGTCCCGTCTTCAGCATGCTCCACAGGTCCCCGCGGCTGGGGTCGTCAATGTTGGGAGGAATCGTCGCCAGCGCGTCCCCGATTACTTTGCTGATCTTCCCCAGGGACTGCTCAAATTCTGGATACCTGGAGGCATCTTTCTGGGAAAACGCCGCGATCTCCCGCGCAGACTTGGCGGCATCCTGATAGAGCGAGAGGGCGCGCCCGTCCGGCGTCAGCGCTGTCACGCAAATCTCGGGAGTGATCATCCGCAGCCCGTGCTTCTCCAATTGCATCTCGCGAATGATGTCAGGCCGAATGGGACCAGTGGTATGGGCCAACGTCGAGCAGCGGAATCCAGGATGAAATTCGTCCGTGATCGCGGCGCCCCCGACCTGCGCGCTGCGTTCCAGCACCAGCGGCTTGAAACCGGCTTTGGCCAGGTAGAAAGCGGTGACCAGGCCGTTGTGTCCCGCGCCGATGATGACCACGTCCCGCTGGTTATTTCCTGCCATATTAAGCGGCTCCCTTGATGTCTTTGAGAATTTCCAGCGCCGCTAACCGGCCGTTTGCACCCATGATCCCGCCCCCGGGGTGCGTCGCCGACCCACACATGTACAGATTCTTGATGGGCGTCCGATATTGCGCCCAGCCGGGCACCGGACGCAGGAAGAACAGTTGCTCCAGCGAAAGCTCGCCCTGGAAGATGTTGCCTTCGCTCAGGCCCCATTCCCGCTCCAGATCAAGCGGCGTAACCACCTGCTTCTGGATGATGATGTCCTTCAGATTCGGGGCGTACTCGGAAATTGTGTCCACCACGGTATTCCCGAAGGCTTCCTTCCGGTCATCCCAATTCAGTCCAGGCCGCAGCTTGTAAGGCGCATACTGCACGAAACATGACAGCACATGCTTTCCCGGAGGGGCGACCGAAGGATCGGTCAGCGACGGAATGACCATATCGATGTACGGACGCTTGGAGAAATCGCCATATTTGGCGTCATCGTAGGCCCGCTCCATGTATTCGACGGAAGGAGAGATTGAAATGGCGCCGCGCAGGTGCGCGCCGGGCCCGGGCATGCATTTGAAGTTCGGCAAAGCATCCAGCGCCATGTTCACCTTGCCCGAGGAGCCGCGAAACTTGTAGCGATTGACCTCTTCCAGGAAATCCCCCGGCAGATGCTGGGCTTCGATGAATCGAGTGAAGGTGAGCCGCGGATCGACGCTGGAAGAGATCACGTCCGCGTAGACTTCATCTCCATTGGCCAGCACTACCCCTTTAGCCTTTCCGTTTTTCACGAGGATCTGGGAAATGCCGGATTGGGTGCGGATCTCGACGCCGGCTTCGCGCGCCGCGTCAGCGATGGCATTTGAAATCGCCCCGGTGCCGCCCCGGGCGAATCCCCACGCCCGAAAGGCGCCATCGATCTCGCCCATGTAGTGGTGCAGCAGGACGTAGGCCGTCCCCGGAGAGCGCACGCCCAGGAACGTTCCAATGATCCCCGAAGCCGACATGGTGGCCTTCAGCACGTCGGTCTCGAACCATTGATCCAGAAAGTCGATGGCGCTCATGGTCATGAGCTGGACCTGGTTGTACTTGTCGTAGCTCGACATCCCCTGGAAGCGGCGTCCGATGAACAGCAACTTCATGAGCTCGCGCGGATTCAGGGTTGTGGGATCGGGGGGGACCATGCTCAAAATCGGCTTCACGAAGCGGCACATCGCCTGCATCGCCTTGCCGAACTCGTCGTAAGCCTCTGCGTCCACCCGCGAGTGGCGGGCGATCTCCCGGTGCGTCTTTCCGTGATCGTTGACCCGCCACAG
>DASREX010000083.1:0-22370 GCA_035651855.1 Candidatus Sulfotelmatobacter sp. | reverse complement strand
GTCGAAGAAGCGCTGGGGAGCCGATGTCGGGCACTATTTGAATGTCAGCTTTGCCCGGCCCTGGAGCAAGGGAGCAGCCTACCTGAAGACCCTGCATCACGCCCGGCAGGGCAAATCCTGGCTGCGAGAGCATGTTTCGGCTTCTACCTGGGAACTGCTTCACAACGTAAATGTCCGCCTGAAGGGAGAAGGCAGAAAACCGCTACAGGGCGGTCAGCCTTCGCTGGGCGACCGCACGGATGATCCGCAATAGCGCTCTCATCGCCGGAGTAGTTTTTTCAACCATGGCCGCAGCTCAAATCGGATTGCATAGGCCAGACTGGCAGGAAATCCGGGACGAAAGATAAAGTATTTCAGTTTCGTTCTGCTTTGCGCTGTCCATTTTGACTTCCAGTCGTCCACGACGCCAGTAATGTCGTACTCCGGAATCTGCCGGTTTACGCAGTCCTGCAAAATTTCACTGACGATCAGATGGCCGGGCGCGAATTGAGGAAACTTCTCGTTGTAGGCAATTTTGGGGGAGTAGTAGCGGCCGTTGAGACAAAGGCCAAAATGGCACGCGAGCAGTTCCCCATTTACTTCCAACGAGTAGATGCGGAGGTAACCGAAGCGTTCGCCGGCTGCGGCAATCTGGTCATAAAACTGGCGGGTGTCGAGGTTGCAGGAGATCGCGCTGCCTTCCGCTCCCTTCCATCCGGCGGCTTCCAATTCATAGAAGCGCTGCAGGACGGCCGGGTCCGCATTTTCGACACAGGTAAACTTCACATCCGCACCCTGGGCCGCTAGCTCGCGGCGTATTTGGCGCAGCTTGCTGCGCAGGCGCGCATTGGCCGGAAGCTTATTCAGGCCCGCCGAATCGCCCGGGAGTGGCACGTAGGGGTTCTGCTCCATTGTCACCTCTCCCACGTGGGCGCCGCCCCGGCCCGCGACGCGTGCGAGAGCCGAAAGAGTCCCTCCTTCCGGCGCATGCGGAAGCGCCAACATGTGCCAGTCGCGACGGGTCCGCAAATAGTTCCATGCCTCTGACACCGCCGCCTCCCCTTTAGGTCCGGCGTGCCGAACCGCATCAAACCGCTGGGAGTGGCTGTTGACCGGGGCTCGCAGCACCCGCAGCGGCACTCCATCGAACGTGGCCCACTCCTGCAACAGAGGCAGAACGAAGAGCAACTCTCCTTCACTCCTGACGGTCAGGAGAAAGATCCTGGCCTTGGGAGTGAATGCGCGAATATGAGCGCCGATCCATTCCGGGCGATAGAACGGTTGGTCGTCGAGCGCTATCTTGGACAATGCGCGCCATTTGTCGGCCCAACGCTCGATCACCTCCAAACCGCCGCACTCAGCCTCCACCACCATGGATGTGGCTGCGGGGTGGATGTCGATCTCCCTTTCAGTAGTAGTCACGGAACGCATGTCCTCATGAACTTCGTGCCCGGGTTCAATGCTTCGGAATTGACTTCTATTTCCCTGACTGCAGCGCGCCAGCGTCTCTCACGATGGCGAAGTTACAGTGGAAGCCTGAGTCTTCCCGGCAAGGTGCGGGGAAAGAACGTAGCCAAATGAATGCATGGCTGGTCCCCAGGCCGACTCGATTAGCGCGACGGAAGCCGCGGGCAGGGCTTGCTCCCAATTTCCTGATTTCGCAGCGCGCACAAAGGGCTTATCCTGACGGCTCTTCTGCGTAAGTTGCCAATCGCGAGACTGGTGCTTTTCGAGCTTGCGCATGTGGTCCGCGGAGCTCAATTCTACTGCCCGCTTCAGGCGCTCTGCCGTAGGCTGGAGGCCCAGAAACCGCGCAACGCGCTCCAGTTCGTGCTCGGTGTTCTGTATCAGTTCCTCGTAGCGCAAGAGAAGGAATTCATCGCTGTCGCCGCGCATCGAGACCCAGCTCAGGACGTGGTCGCGCCAGCCAGCCATCCAGCCGGCACGCACGTCGAACTCTCCCGCTACCAAACGCGGCACGAATTGATCGATGGGGTAGTCCGGCTCGATCCAGCGCAGCTTTATTGCGTAATGATAATACGAGACCGCAACGTCCCGGGGATCGCGAACGATGTAAATCATCCGCTTGTAGCGAGGGTCGAAGCATTCATGGCTTTTCAAGATGCGTGGACGCGGCAAGCGACGCAGTGCCCGGTCGGGGAACAAATAGATCTCCGGAATCCTCGATTCCACATTCCTGAAAGTTACCGGCTCATCCTGGTAGACAAGGTTGCCGATGAGGAACCGGGTCCACGTATTTCCTGATCGCGGGTAGGAGACAAGAAAGGTGTCGTCGGGAAATACGGTGAGGTTACGTCCGGCAGTCTTTTTACCCAGCAAGACGTTGCTTGCCTCTTTAAGTGCGCGAGTCAACTTTGCCATCGCGTACCTCCTGTAAAGTTGTAACCCGCCCTGCCAGGACTGCCGGCGGGTCGCCGATTTGAGGCGAGGGTCTTGCCACTCGTCGAACCCGGCGCAAATCGGCGATCGCCAGATCCTTAATGGTGCGCAGGATTTCCACGATACCCGGCATGGGATCTGCCGACGAGAAAAGCGCATCGCAGACGGACGAAGTGAAATCCTCGCTCAAGGCTCCCAATGCCGTATACAGAGACTGGCGCTGGGAACGGCCACGACGGGCGTCCAGCAGCAGGTCGTGGACGCGGCTGATCCATCCGGCAGTCCAACGCCACTTGGTTCCCACGCCGTAGGCCGATGGAACCTGTAGAGCATGACCATGAACCATGTTCCAGTGATGCAGCGGGAAGTTCATTCCCGCGAGCAAGGGCAGCGATATGGTTCCCCAATAGCGCCCGTTCACTTCCATCAGCGTCGCGGCGCCATTCCACGGATCCACTTTGTACTCCACCATCGCGATTCCCTCCCATTGCAAGGCCCGCAATAACGCGACGGAGGACTGCACCAGGCCGGGGTGGGGGCGTTCGGCAATGGCGATAACTGCCACTCCGCCCTCGGGCGGCAGTTCTTTGAGCCGGCGGTGTTGAAAGACGGCCAGCGCCTCGCCGTTACGCATCAGCAATTCCACGCCCACGCCTTCTCCCCGGCAGAATTCCTGGACCAGCATGGGTGGGTCAAAGGTTCGGCCTACGGGGAAGCGTTGCCTCAGGTTTGCGGGATCGCTGAGGACACAGGTCTTGAACTCGTCGGACGGCTTTTTACGGCTGGGCTTGAGCACAATCGGAAAGCTGACCTTCCGGCCTGCTTCGGCCAACTCCGCCGAACTATGAACGATAAAACTCCTGGGTATCCGAATCCCGCACTGTTGCGCCGCCGCCAGGGTTTGATTCTTATCCAGAACGCGTTTGGTGATCTCCGGCGGAGGACACGCCACGTGCAGCAACTCTGTGAACGAGCCGTAGTGCTGGACAATTGCGGAGAGAGCTACATCATTGGCGGGGATCAGCATGTCGTGCCGATGCTCGCGGATCAGGCTGCGGAGCGCGTCTACAAAGCCAGAGGAGGAAACGCCGGGATCGGGCACGTGCCAGCAGTTTCGGATTGCGCGTGAGCCGACTGGGCGCTCGATTACAGAAAACGTCGCGACATCGACCGCAACGCCCTGCCGGTCGAGCGAACGCGCGATTGGCGTCGTGATGC
Organism: Candidatus Sulfotelmatobacter sp.; assembly: GCA_035651855.1. Lineage (GTDB taxonomy): Bacteria > Acidobacteriota > Terriglobia > Terriglobales > Acidobacteriaceae > Sulfotelmatobacter. The sequence continues at coordinate 18,773 of DASREX010000083.1, read as the reverse complement.
GCGGAACCATTCCCAGAATGAGGACAGGGCGCTTCATCGGAGCTTACGAGTCAATGCTGACGTCACCCGCGACAGGGGCGCGTCCGCCGGAAGCAGCCGGCCTGACATCCGCCAGTACTTCCGAAGCAAGCTGGCGTATGCATCGCTGCAGAATTCGATAGCAATCCCGAGTCTGCTCCGGCGTCCCATGATAAGGGTCTGCAATCTCGACGTCGGGATAGGAATCGCCCGCATAGGCCCCCAGCATGAAAATCTTTCCTCGCGCCTCGGGATACGTTGCCACCAGTTCCACTTCGTTGTGATAATCCATGGCGAAGATCGCATCGGCACTACTCACCATCTCGGGAGTCAGTAATGCGGCACGGTGAGGCTCGAGCGCAATCCCGAATTCTGGCGCCGCAGCGATGGCCCAGTGATGTGCCGTATTGCCGGTCTCGGCGTGCAGTCCGGCGGATCTGATCTTAAAATCATCCCGCTGCCGCCCCAGTTCCTGGATGATGAGCGCCTCGCACATCGGACTCCGCATTCGATTTCCAAAGCAGACGAAGAGCAGGCTGCGAGCCGAGGGTGGAGCTTTGCGCTTGCCATTGCCCATTCCCATGAGGTCGAGCAATCTGAGCTTCAGGTAGATCGGGCGATGGTTCTCCTTGAAGCTGCGATACGTTTGCAGCTCTTTGAGCAGGGACTTGGGCACAAATCTGGAAACCAGGGCTTTTGCCGATCCGCGGGAAGATTTGGCGGGCACGGCGTCCCCATTGCGAGTGCCGGCAACAGTGTCAACGGTTTGATTCGAAGTTTCTGTCAAGCGGAGCCCCCATCGATCCCTTCACCGCTATCTTTCTTTTCCCTGCAGCCCGCGCGATCAGCGATATGCGATCGCTCGTCCCGGCTGGGCCAGATCTTCCATCGCTTCCCGTTCCACACACGTCCTGAACCATAGCTCCAGATTCAGCAGGCGCCAGATGCGATTGCCGTGATCGCGATAACCTGCCCGGTGTTCGTTGAAGATCTGCCGGATCGCCTCCGGCCGGAACAACCCGCGTTCTAGAGTGCGCGCTTCCGTCAACTGCGCCTGCAGGCGATCTATCGCCGACCCCTCCAGCCAATAAGCCCACGGCGTTGGAAAGCCCATCTTTTTGCGATATACGATCGACCGGGGCAACAGGTCTTCCACCGCCGCTTTCAGGATGGATTTCCCGGCCATGCCATCGATGGAGTATTTCGCCGGTATGCTGGCGGTGAATTCGACCAGTTCGTGATCCAGAAAAGGCACCCGGCTCTCCACCGACGCTGCCATGCTCATCTGGTCCTGCTTCATGAGCAACTCTACGAGATAAGTCTTGATGTCCGTATACAGCAATCTATGCAGGAGGTCGCCGGCGGAGTCATTCCAGTACCGCATGGACCCCGCATAGGCATCGGAGGCGGATTCCCTGGCCTTGGGAGTCAGCAACTGTTCCTGTTCGGCGGCGGAAAAAGCGGAAAAGAAATTGTCGAAATAGAAGGAGGGCCAGGAGGCGCCGTCGCGCCCCAGGAACGTGTGCTCCAGCTTGCGCTTGACCGCGCCTGGAAGCGGCGAAGTGACGATTCCCTTCCGCAGCATCTTGCGTACCGCGGCGGGGGTCACGCCCCGGTACACGCGATCCATACGAGCGTTAATAAGCGTCCAGGCATAGCGGGTGTATCCACCCAGCGTCTCATCGCTGCCCTCGCCGGTAAGCACGACCGTGACGCGCTCCCGGGCGAGGCGGGCAACATAATACAGGGAAACGCTGGAGGGCCAAACCACCGGCTCATCTTCATGCCAGATCAAACGTGGAAGGCTTTGGAAGAACTCGTCCCGGCTGAGATGAACTTCGTGGTGTCTGGATTTCAAGTGCTCGGCCACGGCACGGGCATACGGCAGTTCACTGAAGGCTTCTTCGCCATAACCCACCGAGAACGTTTCGATAGGCTCCTTGCGGATCTTCGTGGTCAGGGCAGCGACCGCGCTGGAGTCCAGGCCGCCGCTTAGAAAAACGCCCAGCGGCACATCGCTCATAAGGTGACTGGCGACGCACTGTTCCAGTTCGTTCCGGTAACGGCTTACGTAATAGTCGCGGGGCCGTCCGCCATCATCGGCTTTGACCTCCAGATCCCAGTATTGCGAAATCTGGATGTGACCGGTTTCCTCGGCGATGAGAATGTGGCCGGGCATCAATTTTCGAATGCCCGCGTACATGCTCTGTTCGCCCGAGATATATCCGAAGGCCAGATATTCCGCCAACGTGCTGCGATCGAACTCCGGCTTTACTCCCGGATAGGCGAGGATGGCCTTGATCTCAGAACCGAACAGGAGTCTATCGCCATCGTGAACGTAATACAGCGGCTTGATGCCTAGCCGGTCCCGCGCCATGAATAGATTCTTTTTCGTGCGGTCCCAGATGGCGAATGCGAACATGCCGCGCAGATGTGCGACGCAGTTCGTTCCATATTCCTCGTAGAGATGAACGATGGTCTCGGTGTCGCTGTGAGTGCGATAACGGTGGCCTCGCGCCTCCAGGTCCTTGCGTAACTCCTGATGGTTGTAGATTTCGCCGTTGAAGACGATCCACACGCCGCCATCTTCATTGCTGATGGGTTGATGACCGGCTTGCACGTCGATGATGCTGAGGCGGCGCATGGCAAGGCCGACATGGTGGTCGACATAGAAGCCATCGTCATCGGGACCGCGGTGCGCAATCTGGCGGTTCATGGCGGCGAGCGTCTCGCGATCAACGCGCTCACTCCGGTTCGAATAAAAAACGCCGCAGATTCCGCACATAACTACACACCCATCCGCTTGGGATTGCTGGCAGGCACTTCCACATCCCGATCGGCCCACACCCGGTCGAGCGCTTGTTCCAGGACAACCTGTTCCGCTTCCGGGGAAAAGATCTCAACCTTCCCGCCCGAACTCACAACCTCAGCATAGCTCACTCTCTTTCCACAGGTCAGCACCCGGCGGCCGGAGGAATCGGCATAGGAACCGTTGCAGAGAACCACGCTGTACCGCTCTTTCTCCCGCTCCCAGGAGCACCACAGCACCTCGGCATCGCTGGCCCATGCATCCACATTCCAGGAACGTTGCCGCCCGGCGAAGAAGAAAGCATGCTCCTGGCTCGAATTCGAATAGCGGTAGCCGGAAGCCGTCTCCCCTTTAGAGGAATTGATTCTGACAAACTCTCCGACATCCAGGGCGGCGCGCTCGTTGGCTTTGACGATCGTCGCGAAATCGGCGGGAAGTTCGACGCGTGCCCCAAAGGTGAGCACGCTGGCGCCGGCTTTTTGGCCGTACGCCGGAGACCAGTATTCGCGGCTCACCGACTGCGACCATCCGTCAGCCTCGGCAGCCAGCACTGCCAGGCTATGGCGGTCATCACTGAATACGTGCTGGCGTGAACTTTCCGGACGGAGCGCCGGGCCCATGTGCCAGATGATATCGAGTTGGTGAACGCCATCGCCCTCGGCCAAGTCGCGCACCAGCCAGAAGGAATCCTTGGCATGTAGGACCCAGCGGTGGTGGAGAACGGGCGATGCCAGGCGCGAATATCCGTCGTGGCATGCGTGGAAAAGATTAAAATGCCGGCCCGTGATCCATTTGTCCACTGTGACGCGGGGAAAGTCGCTCCAGGAAAAAGGCCCGGTCGAATCGACTTGATCGCGCCCATCCACCAGCAGGGTATTATGCGCGCCAGTTCCGCGCAGGCGAGCGCGTTCACCGCTATCTCCTACGTATTCGAAGGTTCCGGGATCGAGCAGCAGAGGTTGTCCCTGTCTGACCAGACCCACGCTCAGCGCGTCGGCGTGACCGTGACCTCCGCTACCCGCACCCAGCGGGCCGGCATCGATCTGCAGTTGTTGTCCCGAATTCTCGTAAAGCAAGTAAATGCCACTATCACGCAGGGCGCTCGAAACGCCTGTCGGTTCCGCTTCGGGCAGAGCATCGAAGGCGGCCAGGCCTTGCAGGCCAAGCAGCCACACACTCTCTTCGCGCGGGCCGCCGGCCAGGAACTTGAAATCCCCGCGCCCATACAAGACCGAACCGGCCGCCAGCGGATCAAGCAGGTGCTGTGCCTGATTCCGCCGGGGATCGAATAAACGTCCCCCGTCGTCATCCCCAATACTGAGCGGAGTGCCGGCCCTGCTCAACAAGAGCAGAGCATCGAGCATGCGTTCCAGATTCTGGTCGAACTCCCCCGGAATCGGGATGCTATTGAGCGACGCCAGAATCCTGGCATGCAGGAACATGTCCAGCGCATAGACGTGGTAGTAGGCGGATTGCTCAAAGTAGAATCCGTCCTCCCTTACCTGCTTCGCCGCCTCACTCTTCAGGATCTCCCACCCGCGACGTTGCCAACGACTGGCCGGACGTAACCCTGGAAACAGGGTTCCGACAAAGAACAAAGCCAGGGCCTCGCCGAGAAGATGCGTATTGGGGGAGAAATACGTCGAAAGATATGCCTCTACGTGACGTTCGCTGAGACTCAAGGCGCTGAGCCACTGGCGTCGCAACTCCGGGGTGAAGAGCGGACATCCCTGCAGTAAAAAGTAGGTCCAGACCCAGGACAAACTGCGTAGGGCTACTTCAAGACTGCTTGCCCAGTTGATGCCCATGGGATAAGGATTCTGCTTGTGCCATGCTGTCCATTGGGAAAAGATCTCGCGGGCGAATCTTTCGTCGCCCGAAATTCTGAACGCCCGCGCCAGGGTCATGAAATGCTGGTGGCGGTTCAGTTCCCAGATGATCTTGGAATCGCCAACTTGTTCGAAGTCGAGATACTTCACCTTGAACCAGGGCTGGCGTGGAGCGCGGCGGCCGTGCACGGGATCCAGATGCCAATCGATCTCGGCGCCAAAGTCCAGATCTTCGTAGCCCAGCAGGTCGAAGCGATGGCGGCAAATTTTCTCCGCCCGGGCGACAATGTCGTTCACCTGCAAAGGGAAAAGCCGTTTCACCTCGGAGACTAACGCGGGAATGTCCGCGGTCGCAAAGAAGAAGCGTCCGACCGTCCCGTCCTGGAGTTGTGGACACTGGGCAAGGTTGTCGGCACTTCGATAGCGGAAGACATCCGCGCGCGCAGTCGCAAATTGCCTCAGCCGATCCAGCACTTCGCGCGGCGGCATCGAGAGAGCGCGGGCAAGGCGGCTTGGGGACGATCCACGATTCGGCATCCCTAGCGTTCTCCTCCCTTCTCCCGGAGAAGGTCGGAATATAGCCCATCGACCTGGCGCACCAGCCGTTCATAGCTGTAGTTCTGCTCGATGTATTCGCGCCCGCTTTGGGCAAGCCGGCGCATCAATGCCGGGTCTCGCAACAGCTTCAGCAACGCGCCGGAAAGCGCCGCTGAATCTTCCGGTGGCACGACCAGTCCCCTGACGCCATCTGCGATCAATTCCGGGTTCCCGCCAACACGGCTCACGATCGTTGGCAATCCGGCGGCCATATACTCCAGGACGGCATTCGACAGACCCTCGGCGCGGGAGGGCAGCACCGCAATGTCACAACAGGCGAGAATTTCGGCCACGTCCCCGCGACTGCCCAGGAAAAGAAAGTGCCCGCCTAGCGACAGGTCAGCGACTTGCTGCTCGAACCTTGGCCGCTGTTCCCCATCTCCCACCATGACGAAACGCACGTTGGGAAACTCGCGAATCACGCCCGGAGCGCTCGCGATGAGCCAGGGATGCCCCTTGACGTCGCTGTGCATGTTGCCGACCAGCACGATGAGTTTGGCATCGCCCACGTCCGGAAAGAGGCGTTCGCGCGCTTCGCGGCCCCTGCGGAACCGCTCGGGGTCCACTCCGTTGTGAATCACCCGCACTTTTGCCGGGGGGAATCCATCCTCTGTGATCAAGGAATCCCGGATAGGAGAAGCATTCGCCAGCACCGCACCCGAAAGATTTTGAATGCGTCGCAGCCAGGTCCGCCGCTTCCCCCGGTACCACTCGAAGTGCGCCAGATCGCGACGGCTGGAGACAATCGCCGGTACTTCCGCCAGCCTCGCCGCTGGAATGCCCATGAGATTCGACCACAAATCATGGGTATGTACGATGTGGAATTTTTCCTGTCGCAGAAACCAACTCAGGCGCAGCAACTGGTAAACACCTGCCGGACTGTCGACTCCTCCGGTGGGATGAAACTCACGCACTACTACACCACTCCCGTTCAACCGGCTCAGGAGCGGGCCCTGGGCGCGCAGGCATCCCAGCGTGACCTCGTAACCCAGCGCCGGAATGCGTAACGCAAGCTCCACGGCTTGCGTCTCGGTTCCCCCCACGTTGAGCGAATCCACCAGGTAAAAGACCCTGCGCAGCGCACGCGAGGGCTCCGCCTGCCATGCGCTGGGCGGTGTATCTATCTCGGACAGCCCTGGGTTGCTGAGAGTCACGCCAATCTAGAATAATGCCATGCGGTGCTTTTAGAGTCGGTTACAGGCGTGCGTGTTGCAAGGTATGGTAATTGTTCTAACGTGCTTAAATAGTACCTTGTGGGGCCGGTTCTCAGTTGCGAAATTGCGAGGCTGACGCCGAGACCGGGATGTTCCTGCATCGTTTTGATATGCAAAGGGTTAGGCGTCGTCCTTTCTTCCAGACATAGCAATCCTGTTGAGTTGATTTCCCAAGAGAGGGATTTAGCGTAATTCGAATGAGCCGATCAATCAGCGTATTTGGGCTGGGCTACGTTGGCACGGTGACCGCGGCCTGCCTCGCGCACAAAGGACACAAGGTCATTGGCGTCGACTTAAGCCGGACGAAGGTGGAAGCCATGCAAAGTGGCCGGAGCCCGATCGTCGAACCCGGGGTGGGCGATCTGATCAGCCAGAGCCATGCGGAAAGCCGCCTGCAAGCGACTTCGGACTCCGGGTACGCCGTGCAGAACAGTGACATATCGTTTCTGTGCGTTGGAACCCCCAGCCTGCGCAACGGAAAACTCGATCTGGGTCACATCGAGCCCGTGTGTCGCGAGATTGGAAGCATTCTGAAGACGAAAGACAGCTTTCACCTGGTGGTGTTGCGCAGTACGGTGCTGCCCGGAACTGCGGAGACCATCGTGGTTCCGGCGCTGGAAAAGTCGTCCGGCAAGAGACTTGGGCGGGGCTTTGGCGTCTGCGTTAATCCCGAGTTCATGCGGGAAGGCACAGCGGTCAACGATTTCCTGGAGCCGATTGTGACAGTCATCGGGGCGGCGGACTCACAACACAGCTCATTTTTGCGCGAGATTTACCGATGGGTTCCCGGGCGGGTTTTCGAAACTTCGTTCCGTTCGGCGGAAATGGTCAAATATGTCTGCAATGCCTGGCACGCCCTGAAGGTTTCCTTTGCCAATGAGGTGGGCACGCTGGCGAAGGAACTTGGAGTCGATCCGGGAGCGGTGGTCGACGTCTTCACGGCCGACACCAAGCTCAATATTTCCCCGACGTATCTGAAGCCGGGTTTCGCATTCGGCGGATCGTGCCTGCCCAAAGATGTGCGTGCCCTCAATTACCGGGCCAAGGAATTGGATCTCAATCTTCCGCTGCTGCAGTCCATTCTGCCCAGCAATGACCAGCATCTGGATCGCGCCGTGGACATGGTGCTGGCCACCCGCAAGAAGAAGATTGCAATGCTGGGGCTGAGTTTCAAGGCGGCCACCGACGATCTGCGCGAAAGTCCGCAAGTGCAATTGATCAAACGCCTCCTGGGCGAGGGGTGCGCCATCAAGATTTGGGATGACAATGTTTCCCTGGGCCGCCTTCTGGGATCGAACCGGGAATACATCGAGCAGACCATCCCCCATATCGGGTCGCTGCTGGAGAATGATCTGGAGCTGATCGTGCGCGATGCCGAGGTGGTGGTGGTCGGAACGCGCGGCATCTCCCGGGACACACTGCAGGCGTGTCTCCGGCCCGATCACATCGTGCTGGATCTGGTGAACCTGGAAAAAGAGCGCCGTCCTGCCGTGGCTAACTACGAAGGAATCTGCTGGTAAGAGTGTGCGAATACTCTGGGTCAAAGCGGGCCAACTGTTGCCGGTGGATACTGGCGGCAAGATCCGTTCGTACAATATTCTCCGGCACCTGGCGCGGCAGCACCAGGTCACGCTGCTCACCTATTACGGAGGCCAGCGCGACCCTGGGTACGAAGCCGAGATCGAGCGCGAGTTTCCCGGAGCCGAAACCATCTATACCGCCGCTCTGGACGGGCATTTCATGGCGCAGGCGTTGGGCTACCTGGGCTCTGCCCTTCAATCGACGCCCTTTGCCGTGAGCAAGTTCACTCATCCGAAGGTGCAACAGCGGGTGGCGGCCTGGCTTGACGGTCAAAAGCTCGATGTGGCAGTGTGCGATTTCCTTTCGGCATCGCGGAATTTTCCGGAGAAACTGGCGACTCCGACAGTCCTCTTTCAGCACAACGTCGAATCGGCGTTGTGGAGGCGCATGGCCAGCACCGAGTCCCATCCGGCAAAACGCCTGGTGTACCAGATCGAAGCGAAGAAAATGTTGGGCTATGAACGCAGCGCCTTGGGCAGGTTCGACCACGTCATCGCCGTCTCTGAGCACGATCGCCAACAATTTCTGGCCATGGATCCTCGCTGCTCCACCAGCGTGGTGCCGACCGGAGTGGACACCCACAAATATTCTCCTGCCCCGCCGTCGCACGCGGATCCTCCGCGTATCGTCTTCACCGGTTCCATGGATTGGGAACCGAACATCGATGCCGTGGGCTATTTTTGCGCCGAAATTCTTCCGAGGATTCGAGCGGAGTTTCCCACCGCAGTCTTTCAGGTTGTGGGCCGGAACCCGCATCCCAGCGTGAAGCAGCTTGCCTCGCCGTTTATCGAGGTCACGGGCACCGTACCTTCAGTCGCAAAATATCTCGGCGAGGCGAGCGTGATCGTCGTGCCCTTGCGCATCGGCGGTGGGACACGCCTGAAGATATTCGAAGCTATGGCAGTCGGGAAGGCCGTCGTTTCAACTTCCATTGGGGCCGAGGGGCTTGATGTTCAGAGCGGGCGGGATCTCATCCTCGCCGATGATGCGACCACCTTCGCTGAGGCGGTCAATCTTCTGCTGAGAGACGCCGCCAGCCGCCGGCGGTACGAAGAGGCGGCAGTAAGGCTGGCAACACAGTACGACTGGTCGAACATTGAGCGGCGCTTCTCCAGCATATTGTCCGAGGTCAGCAGCGCCCGGTCGCAGCGCGCGCCCTCGCGCGAATCCCGGGCCCCGGCTCAACCATGAAAATCCTGGTGCTGGATGGAGACCAGAATCAGGCAGTCGCCAGCGTCCGGTCGCTGGCCCGGGCCGGGCATACCGTCATCGCCGGCGAAGCGGCATCATGGTCGAAAGCCGGCTGGTCCCGTTCATCCTCTGGGACATTGCGCTATCCCTCTCCCCGCAAATCGACGGAGCAGTTCGTCGACGCCATTGCCCGTTTCGCGCGCCAGAATCCCGGAACACTGGTGATGCCCATGACAGAGGCCACTTCGCTTCCGCTTTCCGCCCATCGTGAATCCCTGATTTCGGCGGGCGCCCGGTTTGTCTTCCCCGATCAAAAAGATCTGCTGCGCGCCTTCGACAAAAACCAGACCACGTCCCTGGCCGCGTCACTCGGTCTTCTGGTGCCGAGAACTGTCACCATCACCAGCCTGGAACAACTGCGCGAGGCCACCCGAGCGCTGCAATACCCTCTCGTGTTGAAGCCATGTGCGTCGGAGGAAGTGTCGCGCGACGGCAAAATCCGTAAGGGCGGGAGACCGCGTTACGCGGCCAACCCTCTCCAGTGCGAGCAGGTTCTTCAGGACATCAGCAGCCGGTCCTCCGCGGTCCTGGTGCAGGAGTTTGTGGAAGGCGAGGGGACGGGATACTTCGCCCTGATGCGCCACGGCGAACTGCGCGCCGAGTTTGCTCACCGCAGAATTCGGGATGTGCATCCCACCGGATCCGGCAGTGCGGTGCGGGAGAGCGTGGATGTGGATCCAGAGATTCGCCGCTGTTCGCTGGCGCTTCTCTCGGCCTTACACTGGCACGGCGTGGCCATGGTCGAATATCGCAGGAAGCCGGGCGGTCCACCCATCTTTATGGAGGTAAATGGACGCTTCTGGCACTCGCTTCCGTTAGCATGCTACGCGGGAGTCGATTTCCCGGCGCTGCTCGCGCGCATGGCGGAGGAGGGAGACATCGAACCTCAAGCCGGCTACCGTCGCGGTGTTCGGTGCCGCTGGTTCCTGGGTGATGTCGGCCATCTCGTGCGCGTTTGGAGGGGGGCGCCCGCGGGTTATCCGGGAAGCTTTCCGCGGCGCCTGCGCACGTTATGGCAGGTTCTGACTCCCGTGCCGGGCACGTATCATGATCTTTTCCAGTGGCGCGATCCTTTGCCCGAGCTTGGCGACTGGCTGAACGTTCCTCTTCGCGCGTTTGGGGAACAATGAGATTCTAGACATATATGTTCAAAGGCGTATTGCACGCACATAGCAACTATTCGGATGGCGAGTTCACGCTCCCGGAGCTGCGGAACATCTTCATGGCCGAGGGCTGCTCGTTCCTTTGCATTACCGACCATGCTGAGTATTTTGATCCGGAGTCGATCCAGTCCTACGTTCACGAATGCGAGTCGCTTTCTGACGAAAAGTTCCGCATCGTGCCCGGGCTGGAGTACCGATGCGAACGCGAAATGCACATCCTGGGTTACTGCGCGACCCGGCTGAATGATTCCACCAACCCCGAGCAGATTATCCGGCACATTGACTCGCAGCAGGCGATCTCCGTGATCGCTCATCCCAGGAACGATTTTTTCGATTGGATTGAGACCTTCCAGGCCTTACCGCAAGGAATTGAAACCTGGAACTCGAAGTATGATGGGCGCTACGCGCCGCGTCCCGGCACCTTCGCGCTACTGCAGCGGCTGAAAAAACGCGCCCCCGGGATGCACGCATTCTATGGGCAGGATCTGCACTGGAAGCACCAGTTCCGCGGGCTGTATGTCATGCTCGATTGCGATTCGCTAAGAGTGGATGCGATTCGAAATGCTTTGGCCGCGGGAGCCTATTCCGGGCAGAAAGATGAACTGCAGCTGCCTTCTGACGGCATGCTGCCCCCGGAGCTCCTGGCTGAGTTCGGGCGCGTGCAGGCGCGTTCCCGCAGCCTGTGGAGCTTTCTCAAGAACGGAAAACGGCAACTGGACCGGCTCGGCATCCGGGTTCCAGATTCCGTCAAAGCGCAGCTGCGCAGGATTTTCTGATGGCGGAGCGCGGCATCGTCTTCCTGATGTATCACGAACTGGAGCTGCCGGAAGGGCCACTATGCCAATCCGACCCGGGATACGTCCGCTACATCCTTCCCCGGGAGTCTTTCGCTTCCGAAATGAACTGGCTGGCGCAAAACGGGTGGCGCGGAATCTGCGTCGGCCAGGCCCTCCAGTGCCCGCCTGGAAATTCAGTCGCCATCACTTTCGATGACGGTTGCGAGACCGATCTGCTGGCCGCCGCACCCATTCTTCAGGAACACGGGTTTCAGGCCACCTTCTATGTAACCGCGGGCCTGGTCGGCCGGTCGGGCTATCTGTCGCCCGCGCAAGTGCGGGAGTTGCGTGCCCGCGGCTTTGAAATCGGCTGCCATTCGATGACCCATGCCTATCTGGACGATCTTGATGCCACGGGCTTGCGGCGCGAAATTGTCGACGCCGGAAAAAGGCTGGAAGAAATAACAGGCGAAAAGGTAGAACATTTTTCCTGTCCGGGAGGGCGCTACGACCACAGGACGGTGGACCTGGCGCGGGAAGCCGGTTACCGTTCCCTCGCGACCAGCCGCGCTCAGGCAAATTCCGCCAGCACCGATCCTTACTCGCTGGGGCGCGTCGCGATTTTGCGGGGCACCGACCCGGCGACCTTTCAAAGAATCTGTTCGGGGGAGGCGCTCCCCAGAATGCGGCTCAGCGAATCGGTGCGCGATACCGCGAAGCGCCTGATGGGCAACACGCTCTACGACCGGATTCGTACTCTTATGTTGCGCTAGACTGATCCGGCTTTTATCGCAATGAGTCGATCTAATTCCCTTGGCGGACCGAGCGCAGCTGGGCGATACGGTCACTACTGTATTGACTCAGCCGTTCCGCGAGATAGAGTTACGCGGCAACGCGCCGGCTTCCCCCGTCCAACCCACGAATGCCGGAGGACATACATGCCCCGAACCTGGACTACGCTGTCTGCAGCAGCGGTTCCCATTCTTTTTACCTTTTGTGCGCTGGTTGACGCCGGAGTTGCTCAAGGTGTGGAACCTTATCCGCAAGCCGTCACCGATCGGCTCATCCACCAGGAAACTCCGATGTCGCCGCCTCCGGTCAACGTGGTGTTTACGGATCCCGATTTTCATTCCCAGATGGTGAGGGCCACCGATCCCACAACAAATTTCCGGCTTCCGGATACCTTCCTGCGAACTGAAGGCGATGGGATGGGGAACGAGTGGAGCGCGGATGACAGCAAGTTCTATGTGCTGGGGAAAGGCGGCCAACTACTGGCGTTCGCTTTCGATCCTGCCACTATGGCCATCAACCCGTTGCCGAATGCCGGCGGGAGGGGCCTGCTTCTGCCTATGCGGCAGGGCACTTTCAGCTTTGTGGATCCTGATTTGATCTATGGGACTACCAACCGCGACCCATTGACCATCAAGAGCTATCGCTTCTCGACTGGAGTTTCAACGCCCGTGATCGACACCAGGACATGCGGAGTACAACCGCCGCTGGGCACCGGCCCCTCGGTGGTGAGCGATGATGACGTGAGCCTGTCGCTGGATGACAGTCGAATCTCCATCTCGGAGGGCGGGCCGCAATTTGGAAAAGACATGTTTGTGGTGGTCTATGACAAGGCGCTCGGTTGCCGCTGGTACAACACTCAGACCGGCCAGATCGGAGGCCAGTGGGGTGCCACCGGTCATGCCAGCGTCGCCACTCCTTATCTGGTCCGGCACGCCCATCTGTCGCGCGACGGCAAATACGCGGTCATATCCGTCAACTGGTTCGGGTGGTATGTCTGGGATTTGTCCACCCTGAATGTAACGGCATGCGCGGAAGCGTCCAAGCTGGAATGCGACGGCTACGGCGCCCTGGGCTACAGTACGAAGATCAATGGCCCTGGCGTCCTTGGCGACATGCAGACGGTGAAGCGGCCTCTAAATAATCTGTCGCAGTTCACCCAGCTCTACTATCCCTTGCCATCTCCGGGCAACTGGGGCCAGTCGCAGCACTTCTCCTGGAACAACATCGACGTGAATGACAGCGCTCCCATCTGCGGCTCCACCTACAGTTACGATGGCGATCCGGGGATCGATCAGCCCTATGCCGGCGAGATCTTCTGTATCGAAACTGACGGGCAGGCTTCGACGATCTGGAGATTCGCTCACAATCGCGCTACCTATATCTCTCCCTTCTTTCAAACGCAGCCCTCGGGCACAGTCTCACGGGACGGGCGATTCTTCATGTTCACTTCGGATTGGGACGCCCAGTTAGGGCTCGGCTCCGACGGCAAGCCGCGCTCCGATGTATTCATCGTGAAGCTTGAATAATCTTCTCGTGCTCCTGCGGGATCGCGTCTCGCTCGGCTGCGAGAAAAGCTTTCATCATCCGGAGCGGGCAATGTGCGCGTCAACGAATGACCTCGCTCCTACCCTTCGACCAAAACTTCGGTAACTTCCCCATTCACGCGCTGAACGCTATGGTCTAGCAGAAGCCGCAACGGTTCGGGCTTCTCGCGGCCGGCCGTTTTCTTGCGCCGTAGGACACCTCCCTTCAGTTACCTGTTGAGCTCCCGACCCTTTCCTTAGAGTTCACTCACGGACTTGCACCCTTGGTCCCCCAAATTCTTTCTTCCGAGGGAAACAGATGCTGCGCGATAAACCGGCATTTTTCCTGGAAAGCATACGCAGAACGCAAACTTTCAAGGTCCTCCTTACCCTGGCTGCGGCTTTGGCGTGCACGCTGGTATGGGTGAGCTGCAGTTCGGTGTCGCAGCTTCCCGGGGCCTCGACTTCGCCGACGCAGAAAATCTTCATGCAAACGAGTCTTCCCGACGCGGCCGTGGGTAACGACTATCGCGCGACATTGTCCATCAGAGGGGGGATAGCCCCCTACCGCTTCTCCGTAACGGGAGGCCAATTGCCGGTCGGACTGGCTCTCAGCCCGCAGACTGGCACCATTTCCGGAACTCCCCAGCAAGCAGGAAGTTTTGCCTTCACCATTGGGGTAGCCGGTGAAAGGGCTGCCTTTGGGCAACGTGCGTACCGGATCATTGTCGATCCCTGCCTGCGATGCGTAACCCTTCACATTGCCCCGATGGATCCCTCGGTGGCGCCGGGCGGGCAGATCCAGTTCGCTGCCATCGTCAGTAATACCAGCAATACCGCGGTGACCTGGTCGGCAAGTGCCGGGACTATCACCAGCAGTGGCTTGTTTACGGCGCCGGTCAACAGCCCGTCGAAATCAGTTACGGTAACGGCCACGAGTGCCGCGCACGGCGGGGCTCAAACCAGCACGACCGTCGCCCTTGTCAGTAATTCCGTCCTTGTCGTCGACACGGCCAGTATTCCCTCCGGCGTGGAGTTTGAACCCTATTCCGCTTTTCTTACGGCGAGCGGAGGGCAGCCGCCTTTTCTTTGGAGCATCGCATCCGGTTCTCTGCCCGCAGGCGTGCACCTCAATAGCAGCACCGGCACTCTCGCGGGATCGTCTACGCAGGCCGGTACGTTCCCCTTCACGGTCAGAGCGCTGGATATTTCCGGCCATAGCGCGCAACAGAATCTTTCGCTCGCGATCTCCAAGTCGCAGGCCACTTGCGGCCCCCCCACCTACAACTGTTCCCGCACCGATCTCAGTATCGTGCAGTTGCCGCAGACTCCTCCGAGCGTCGGCAATCTGACCGGGGCAAACACCATCGTGGCTGACCCGGACTTCCATAATCGAATTGTGCGCATTACCGATGCTCAGACCAATCCGGACCCCGTCTTTGCGAATCGCACTTTTTTCACTTCGGGCAGCGGCAGCGCCGATGTCAATCTCTGGAACGTGGATTCAACCCTCTTCATCGTGCAGGACACGGGATCGAACAGCTATCCCTTTAGTTTCAATCCGGCAACGATGCAAGCCTCCCGGCTGTATGGGACCAGCTTTCCTTCCACCAAGGGCCTGGTGCTGTCCAGCAGCGGCACCTGGAGCAGGGTAAGTCCCAATGTCCTTTACGCTTTCGGTGGAACGTCCATCAAGAAATACGACTTTAGCGACCGCGTGAATCCACCCTCTCCGCAACCCCTCTACGATTTCAAGAGCAGCCCGAACTGCTTGCCGGCGCAATTCACCGAAACCTGGAGTTCGGATGGCGGGATTAGCGGGGATGACTCGGTGTTCGGCGCCGCCTACTCCAACAATGGAGGCCAAGGCACTGGAATCTATGCCGTTGTGTACAAAGCAGGCAGCGGCTGCAGCGTGCTGAACACCCAGACGGGACAGGTCACTGGGGACTGGGGCGTCAGAGGCAGGATCAACATAGCCGATCGTTGGACTATCCACAACGTGAAGCTGTCAAAGGACGGGAACTGGCTGATCATCTCCCCCACCCACTGCACCTCAGGAAATTGCTCTTACGGTCCGTACTACTGGCAGGTCGGAACTACAAGTGTCAGCTCCTGCGGACAAGGCGGGCTGTGCAGCGGCCATTGGACCGAGGGCTACAGTCACTGGGTGAACAATAACAACTCGCCCATGGCGAACCAGGTTATGCGCTCCTTCTCGCAGGCCGCACAGGCATGGAGCATCAGCAGCAATTTACCCGCCGGCATCGCGGCTCCGCTGGATCAGCACCAATCCTGGAATAACGCCGACCCCGCGGACTCTGTGCCGTTCCTGTCGACTACATGGAGCACGCTGAAGCCATTTCCGGCAGCCTGGTACAACGAAATCATTGCCGTCGCGGCCGACGGCAGCGGCAAGACCTGGCGCTTTGCGCACAGCTTTATCAGCACAAAATCCCAGAGATTCAGCACCCAGTACGCCATCGGCTCGGTCTCCCAGGATGGCAGGTTTTTCATGTTCTCTTCGGACTGGATGGGAAAGCTGGGCTCTGAGTCTGGGAGCTCAAGCTGCACCCTCGGGACCAACTGCCGTGGCGATGTTTTCGTGGTCGAGCTGAGATAGTCCACTCGGGCGGGATTCGCCGCATCGCGGATTCTCAGGGGATCGCGACGTCCTGGACGAAGCTCTTGAAGCCACGAGCGTAACGGTGATAGTCGCCCGCCAGCAACAGGCGCAGAGCGCTGGGCGCTCGCGCCAGCCGCGGGCGCGCCTTTTGCGACTGCCGAGCCGCTGCAAAATCCAGAGATTGCTCGGACACACGCAACAACTCATCCACTTTCACGGGGTAGGCATGGGCTAAGCCGCCCGCCTTGATCTCGCGAAGCCGGGTCACCATGTCGTCCCAGCCTCGCCGCTTTTCGCCGTACGCTTTGGGACTGCTGTGTTTGTTCCTGGCCACCCGCCACTGGTATTGCAGGCCTCCGTCCAACTCGGCGTCTCCGCCCTCGTTCTGTCCGTGACGGCGATAGTAGACCAAGGGACGGTCAATGACGGCGATCTCGCCCGCCGCGTACGCCAGAAAGCCGATCCAATGATCGTGCGCCCATTGCCGCGACAGGGGCGAAATCGGCATCACGAAAGGCTTCAACCTCGAATGAAACGCGATCATGGGGCCGTTGAACGCCACTCCCCGGCGAAGCGCGGCCGCGGTCGGGGGCTTTCGCAGATCCGCTGCCTTCCTGCGGTCGAACATGGTTCCGATGGGATGAAGCTCGCGGTCGGTCAGAACCGCGTCGGAATAGACCAAAACGACCTCGGGATTCTCCGCGAAGGGGCGCAGCATGGTGCTGACTTTTTCGGGGAACCAGACATCATCAAAGTCACTCAAAAAGATGATGTCGCCGGTGGTCAGGCTGATGGCATATTCAAAATTGCCGCACGAACCGCGCGGCTTGTGCTCGTTCCGAAAGATGCGGATCTTGCCGGGGTATTTTCCAGCAATGCTGGCGGCGATTTCCAGGGTTGCGTCTGTCGAACCATCGTCGCTGAGAATGATTTCGTCGGGACAACGCGATTGCGCGAGGATGCTCTCGAGCTGCGCTTCGAGGAAGGCCGCGCCGTTGAAGGTGCACATGGCCACGGAGATTTTGAAAGCGTCTTCCTTCAAGTTCCACCCCGATGCGGCGCTAATCCGCAACCCCAGGTCGCAATCCGCCGGTTGCCTGAAATCCCTCTGTGCGGCTAGGCCTCGCTATTTCGCGCTTGAACCCTGTGCTGATAATACGCAAAGCCTTCCAGGTATTTTGCAATCTGCGCCGGCGTACGTTTTCGCGTCATGCCCATACGGGGCAAGCGAAAAAGATCGCGGCGGGACTGAACCATGCCGAATTCCGCAATTACGGCGCAACGGTATCCGGCCTCTGCGATCTGCTGGACCTGGCTCGGGCGGTAATCGCTGCCCTTGCCATTGGGATAGCAAAAGCAGTTCACCGGACGTCCGATTGCCTGCATAATCTGACTTCGTGATTGGGTCACTTCCTGCCACGACTCCTCGTCCGTGATGCTGGAGAGAATGGGATGCGTGACCGTGTGCGAGCCGATCTCCATCAAGCCGGAATCGCTCATCTCCCGCAGTTCGGTCCAGGAACAGGGGGCAAATCTTGGGGGCGGCGTCTTCGGAATGCTCACTGACATGCTCCGGGCAGTGGTTTCTATCCAGCCATTGCGGGCTTCCGGCCTCATCTTGTTCAACGCCCCAAACACCGCCGGCAGGCTGTCCGGAAGCAACGCCTCGGGGCAATTCTTCTGCCTGCTCAGCCAGATCACCTTATCCGTCCAAATCCAATCTTCGCCGCTGATGAACGAGCTCACCACAAAAAAGGTTGCGGGCAGCTCGAACTCTTTTATCAAAGGGAATAGGAATTCGTAACAATTGCGGCGGCCGTCATCAATCGTGAGGGCGACCGTGTGCCGGGCGGGATTGGCCCCGGAAGATAACTCTTCGGCCAATTGCGAAAGCGATACAACCCGAAAGTTCCGGCGCAGGTAGCTGAACTGGCGCCGCAAAGCTTCGGCATTGATCGCGTCCTCATCGGCATCCTCCGGACCACAGAAGTCGTGGTACATGAGAATACGCGGCAGGCCTGCGGACAGGCTGCGAGTCAGCGAGAACACCCCCAGCGTCTGCAGCGCCCGAAGGGCAAAATCGCTCATTTTCCCCTCCGCGCGGCCGGAAACGCGATCGTGCCAGCGGAAAGAGGGTAAGTCGAAGACAGGCAGGTCTGCGCTCCGAGGAGAATCCCGGCAGGAGACTCGAACATTGCATCCGATGATATCACCGGCTTCGAGGGCCGTACCAGCGGCCGCTCAACGGGAACTGATGCCGCCCCGGCGCAACGGGCGGCCTCTCGTTTTCACAGAAAGGGCCATTTTGCGGTAACCTGAATTGTGGCATGATCTTCATAAAACCCTCCGAGGAAGATGTCCTTGTCCGCTAATCAAGAATTGACCCAGGCCCCTCTGGATGCAGAATTGATCGCCCTGCTGCGCTGCCCGACCTGCAAAAACACGCTGGCGAATGCTGACAACGGCGTCGCATGTTCGGGCTGCGGCCGGCGTTTTCCCCAGGTCCGTGGTGTCCTCCGCTTTGTAGACGAAGGGAACTACGCTGACAGCTTCGGGTATCAATGGAAGCGCTTTCAACGCACTCAGCTGGATCA
>DASREX010000082.1:0-19118 GCA_035651855.1 Candidatus Sulfotelmatobacter sp. | reverse complement strand
CCAAGCTGACGATCGCGCGTTGCGCCCCGCAAGGGAAGCAGCGAAAGCAGGTCGAGCAAGGGTCAAACGCGAGCTACTGGCCGAGACGAATGGACCTTACATCACCTCGGAACTCTCTTTGTTTTTCCTGTAGCCCGCTTTCGTATAGCCTTCCCCCGCTCCCAAAGCCTCGAAGCCGCAAAGTCCAAAAGTCCAAGGGCTCCATTGACCCATTAGCCTCTGCGCCCTCTGCCCCGTGGAAGAGGGGCGCTTTAGCGCCGCGTCGGGGAGCGAGCAGCGACTGGGGCTTTAGCCCCTGCCGGATCCGGGGTGCGACGCATCCTCCAACGCCAGCGAGGGGCGCGCCCATTGCACCGGATCCATCCGTATCGCTCCTGCCGCTGACGAATAAGGATACAACTCCGCCCGTTCTGCCAGGAGCGCTCGCACGGGATTCATGCGGATATACTCACGATGATTCTCGTAATCCTCAAAATCGCGCACGCGGTGATTGGTAAAACTCTCTTGCCAAACCGGGGCGCGCAATTTTAGACGGTATGAAAATCCGCCTTTAATAAATTGCATGGCCCGCTCCAGTGAAATCAGGGGATCGGGCGTCAACAAAGCGTGAACGTGATCGGGCATGATCACGAACTCGTGCAGAAGGAATTTCCCCTGTTCCCGATAATGGGCGAGTGTGAGGAGAAAGAGTCTGGAAGTCGAGTCGCGACGAAAAAGTGGGAACCTTCCAGCCGTGACCGTCGTGACGAAGAAGGTCCGATGGCAGTCCATAAGGGATGATGGTCCGGGCGCGGTGGGGTCGTCTGTGAGATATGTCACAAACGAGATGTGGAGAATTCCAAAGTGGCACACGGGGCCTAAAGGCCAAAAAGGTTACTTGGACGCAACGCGGCGCTAAAGCGCCGCTCTTCCACGGTTGATTGCCATCGATGACGAGGGACAATCGCCTTCATCGTTGAGTCGGTCGATGCCTTTATGGTGGGAGTGCCGATTGCCTGCAGGGTTGGGGACTGAAGGTTTGTGTATCCGGACGTGGCTTTTATGGCCAGGTGACCACTATCGAGTGGTGACCACGATCGACTGGTGCCCCTTATCGACTGGTGATAACGCCGATACTCGGGGAGTCTATTTGCCCGAATTCCCCGGCCCACCCACCGCATAAATCCGCGGAAGCCTCTGCTCTAACCCAGGCAGCGCAGGAAAGTTCGCATGGGGCTCCGTCTGATACCAATAGGCGACCGAGAAATAATTGTCCGAGCGCACGTTGGCATGCCCATGCTCAATTGTGGCCCGCAAGGACTTCGTGAATGGAATGGGCGAATCGAGGTGAAAGCGATATACCGACGACCGTCCCCCTGCGAGCTCTGCTCCTACTACCGGCGCCCCAAACAATGCATAGGAAAACGGATGCCCGCCAAAATCCCAGGCGCCCAGGAAATAATCCTCCGAACCGGTCCCGTTGATCGAGGGCGTCTTCTCGCCATCGACGAAGAACATGTCATCGCCTTCGCCCCACCAACCATCCTGATTCTGCAGCACCGACATGGTCACGCCCACAAAGTGCCCGCGCCCCGAGGCTTCCATCCAAACGTAATTGGCCTCGCCGTTCAGATTCTTTTTGTCGTTGACCACGGCCTCGCCGTTGGATTTCCACTGGTTGCTCCACCCTTTCGCCGGAGATTCCTGCCGGTACTGCGCATGAAAATAGAGCTCATCTGCGGGCAGCGGCTTGCTATAAGCGCGGTAATCGATGTTGAAATAGAAGGCGTCGGTCTTGATCGAGCCCTCGTTGGTCACGGTGATGCGCGCATGCTTCTGGAAAGGCATGGGCAAAAAGCAATTCAACGCTTTATCCGAACTCACCGACATGGCCAGCGATTGGTAAAGGTAATACTCCCCCAGCCCCAGCCCAAAGAAATCGCCAATGGGCGACTCTACGCTGGGAGTCGTTTCCCCGTCCCAATACATCCGAAGGACCAGAGCCTTCAAATGATTCGGATCGTCGCTGGCGATCGTGACCCACACATGCGTAATGAGCCCAGGCCCAGCCTCATCGAGTAAAGTGAGAGTTTCCCCTGGCGCGATGCGCCGAGCGTCCGCATTCGCGCCGCTGCGGTCATAGCTGGAAACGCGGCGCTGCACGTAATCCTTGGCCTGGGGAAGAGAGCCGATCCAGTTCGTTGCGTCTTGAGAGAACCCGGTAAGCGTGAGCGAGCAAAGAATGGCGAAAATTGCGGATTTCTTCATAATCCTCTTTTTCATGACCCTCGTTCGTAGAGACGTAGCTTCGCTACGTCTCTGCCCGGGGGCGGATGTAAATGCGCAACAGAGACGTTGTCAACAACGTCTCTACGGTCACAGCGGTATATTCCCGTGCTTCTTGGCTGGATTCTTATCCCGCTTGGTTTCCAGCATGGCCAGGGCCTGGATCAGTTTTTTCCTGGTCTCACGGGGCTGGATTACCGCGTCCACGAATCCCCGGTCTGCCACCACATAGGGATTGGCGAAGCGCTCGCGGAATTCCTCAATCTTTTCCCGGCGTACCTGCTCCCGGTTTGCCCCGGCTGCATCCAGTTCGCGCTTATAAACAATGTCGACCGCGCCTTCCGGTCCCATGACCGCAATCTCCGCCGTGGGCCACGCGTAATTCACGTCGGTACGAATATGCTTGGACGCCATCACGCAATAAGCCCCGCCATAGGCCTTGCGCGTAATTACCGTGACCTTCGGCACCGTCGCCTCGGCAAAGGCGAAGAGCAGCTTCGCGCCGTGCTTGATGATCCCGCCATACTCCTGGGCCGTGCCCGGCAAGAATCCCGGAACGTCTTCAAACGTGACCAGGGGAATGTTGAAGCAATCGCAGAAGCGTACGAAGCGCGCCCCCTTCACCGACGCGTTGATGTCCAGCGTCCCTGCCAGCACCGACGGCTGATTGGCCACAATCCCCACCGGGCGCCCGTCCAGCCGAGCAAATCCCACCACGATGTTCTTGGCGTAATGCTCCTGCACCTCGAAGAAATATCCGTCATCCACCACGGAATGAATCACGTCCTTGATGTCATAAGGCTGGTTGGATAGCGCCGGAATGATCGTGTCCAGGGCCGCGTCCGCGCGATCCACCGGATCGGTGCAGACTTTCCGCGGGGGCTCATCCAGATTATTGGAGGGAACGAAGCTGAGCAGTTCCCGCACCATCGACAGGCACTCCGCGTCATCGTGCGCCACGAAATGCGCGACTCCGGACGTCTCGTTGTGCGTCATGGCCCCGCCCAGCTGCTCCTTGGTCACTTCTTCATGGGTGACGGTTTTGATTACGTCCGGCCCGGTGATGAACATGTAAGAGGACTTATCCACCATCACCACGAAGTCCGTGATCGCGGGAGAATAGACCGCCCCTCCGGCGCATGGCCCCATAATCGCGGAGATCTGGGGCACCACACCGCTATACAAAGTGTTTCGCAGAAAGATATCCGCGTACCCTGCCAGCGACATCACGCCTTCCTGAATGCGGGCCCCACCGGAATCATTCAGCCCGATCACCGGCGCGCCCATCTTCGCCGCCAGATCCATGATCTTGACGATCTTGCCGGCATTGGCCTCGGACAGCGACCCGCCGAAGACGGTGAAATCCTGCGCGAAAACGTAGACCAGCCGCCCCTCGATCCGCCCGTACCCGGTGACGAATCCGTCACCGTAAATCTTCTGCTCCGCCATGCCAAAATCGGTGCAGCGATGGGTGACCAGCTTGTCCGTCTCCTCGAATGTTCCTTCATCGAGCAGAAACTCAATGCGCTCGCGCGCCGACATCTTGCCTTCTTTATGCTGCCGCTCGCGCCGCTTCGCTCCGCCGCCATCCTCGGCCAGCTGGTTCCGTTTCTTAAGTTCTTCCACGCGCTGTTCAAGATTCATGCGGAAGGATTATAGTCGGTGCGCGGGCCGCCCGAGGTGCGTCCGATCACCCGGCGGCCGGCTGCCGCGATTTCGCAGCTCTTTGATTGCAATCACATCCCGCGACCGTGACCTACCGTAATCTATGGGCGTGCCGCCGCTTTTCGGTAACCTGAACCTTCAGTCATTATTCAGGAGGAGTCCATGTCTCTAAAGCTCTGCTTCCGGGCCGGTGCAGTTGCCGCCCTCAGCCTGGCGCTCGCGACCACGATTGCGATGGCTCACGGTAACGGCCACGGTCACGGCAAGGATAAGCACGATCGGGACGACGACGGCGGCCGTTGGCAGGATCAGGACCGCGATGAGGGCCATGGTCACGGACATGGTCACGACAAAGCGCACGGCCACGGTCGCGGCCATTACAAGGATCGCGACCGCGATATCCATGACTGGTACCGCGCCAACTACTCGCATCTGCCCCCCGGCCTGGCCAAGCGCGACCGATTGCCCCCAGGACTGGAGCGCCAACTGGTGGTGAACGGTACTTTGCCTCCGGGCCTGCAGAAGAAGATGCAGCCCTGCCCGCGTGAACTGGAAGTGATGCTCCCGCCTCCGCCTCCGAATTACCAGCACGTGGTCATAGGCGGCAATCTGGTATTGGTAAACCGGGTGAGCTTTCAGGTAGCTGACGTCTTCCGCTTCGACGCAACCTTCTAAAATCCACCCGAGTGCCCCCACCCTGCTCGCGTGTTTTCGCGAGAGGGTGGGGATGTTGACCTCAGATGTGCAAGCACCGACCTTCTGCTGACTTACGGTTCGCGTCGTCTTGAGGCCCGGTGTTCCCCCGGGGCCCCTGCGGTGAGCCGGGAGCAAGTCCTGAGATACACTTCGAGAGTGTCCTCTCTCTCCGATCAACTAGGTTTCAGCTTCCGGGGCCCGGAGCGCCGGGTGTGGAAAGTGCGCGACCTTGTGGCGGCAGTCCGCGCCCACGTGGAGCGGGAATACTCCGAGGCCTGGGTGGAAGGCGAAATCTCCAACTTCCGCGCCCCGGAATCCGGCCATCTCTATTTCACGCTGAAAGACGGGAACGCCCAGATCCGGGTGGTCATGTTCCGTTCCTCGGCCCGGCTGCTGCGCTTCCGCCCTGCCGACGGCCTGCAGGTAATCGTGCGCGGGCGGGTCACCATTTACGAAGACCGGGGAGAACTGCAAATCTCCGCTGAGTACATCGAGCCCAAAGGCGCGGGATCCCTGCAACTCGCTTTCGAGCAACTCAAAGCCAAGCTGGAAGCGGAAGGCCTGTTCGCCGCAGAACGCAAGAAGCCCATTCCATCCCTGCCTTCGCGCATCGGCATCATCACCTCAGTGCATGCTGCGGCCCTGCGAGACATCCTGAATATTCTCCGCCGCCGGCATTACTCGGTGAACATTGCCATCTTTCCGGCGCAGGTTCAGGGAGAGGCCGCGTGCACGGAAGTAGCGGACGGAATCCGCTATTTCAACCAGCAAGGCAATGTCGAAGTCATAATCGTCGCGCGCGGCGGAGGCTCGGCGGAAGATCTTGCGTCATTTAACCACGAGGGCCTGGCGCGCACCATTGCAGCCTCGGAAATTCCCGTCATCTCCGCCGTGGGGCACGAGACCGACTTCACCATCGCCGACTTTGTCGCCGACCTCCGCGCCCCGACGCCATCGGCGGCAGCCGAGCTGGTGATCCGCTCGCGCCAGGAAATTGAAGAGCAGGCCTCGGCCCTTCACCAGCGGCTAAGCCGCGCCATGCGCTACCGCCTGCTGATGGGACGGCAGGCGCTCACGGAACTGGCTCAGCACGGCGCCTTCGCCCGCATCATGGAAGTGATCCGGCAACGGCAGCAGACGCTCGACGACCTCACCCACCGCATGGAGCTTGCCGAGCGCAACCGGCTGCAGCAACTGCACCGGCGCTGGGAGACGATCTCGGCGGCGGTGCGCCACTACGATCTGCGCCTGGTCATTTCGGGCATGCGGAAAGAACTCGACAGCAAGACCAGCGCCCTGGTCGCCGTCACCCGCAACGTGCTGCTGCAGCACCGGGTCCGCAGCGAGCGCCTTGACACCGCCCTGCAATCCTTGTCTCCTCTGGCAATTCTGGATCGGGGATACGCGCTGGTGTTCGATTCCGAAGGCAAGCTTCTCAAGGATTCTGCCCGAGTGAACCTTGGCGACGAAGTTACGGCCCGCCTGGCTCGCGGGCAGATCCGGGCCCAAGTCACCAAAAAGAACGATGCCTAGCTCGGCCTCGCGCCGCGGGTCACACGGAGCCCAGCGCTCCCAATAGTCTTCCCGGATATCTGCATTACAATGGAAAATCAAAATGCCCCCGGTCATTCCATCCTGGACGCAAGGCGCATGGATCGCACTGGATATCCTGCTTGTGGCGCTACTCATCTACCAGGTGCTGGTGATGATCCGGGGTACGCGCGCCGTTCCCATGCTGGTGGGGCTTACGGTGCTGGCGCTGCTGTTCTATTTCGCCCGCATCGGCGAACTCACAACCCTGAACTGGGCGGTCAGCCACGTGCTGCCCTATGTAGTCTTCGCCCTGATCGTGGTCTTCCAGTCGGAAATCCGGCATGTTCTGGCCGATCTGGGACGCCGACTGACGTTCCTGGGCGGGTCCACGGCGGAAGGCGATTCCTACGACGACATCGTTCTGGCGGCCAGCCTTTTCTCTCAACACCAGACCGGCGCCCTCATCGTGATCGAGCGCGAGATCGGCCTGCGCACTCACATCGAAAGCGGGGTTCCCCTTGACGCCCGGCTCTCCTACGATCTCCTGGCCACCATCTTCCGGCCCAGCGCCCCCCTGCATGACGGCGCCGTCATCGTACAGAAGGACCGCATCGCCGCCGCCGCCTGCTTTCTTCCGCTCTCCATGAACCCTCTGTTGTCCACGCAACTGGGAACGCGCCACCGCGCGGGCATCGGAATTACGGAAGAGACCGATGCCATCGCCGTGATCTGTTCGGAAGAAACCGGCGCCATCAGTTTCGCCATCGGGGGGCGCATCGAACGCGATCTCACCGTGGAGCAGCTTCGCGAACGCCTGGGAGCCGAACTTCGCCGCCACATGACTCCCAGCACTCTGCCCACCTCCATCGCCCAAAACCTGGATGACGAATCGGACGCGGCGCTGCGCTCGCCCTTCACGGAACCCGCTCCCGAACGCAAATCCGAGGCGGGTTCGTCATCGGAGCCGCTATGATCGGATTTCTCAAGCGCCACGTCTTCCACAATTTCAGCCTGAAGCTGATGTCGTTGCTGCTGGCGACGGCCCTGTGGGCGATCATCTCGCGCGACGAGCGTCCGGCGGAAGTTGCCGTCCGCGCTCCCATCGTCTTTCAGAACGTTCCTCCGAACCTGGAAATCAGCACCGAATCCATTCCCGAAGCCATGATTCGCGTGCGCGGTCCCGAACGCGTGGTTCGCCAGTTGCGGGTCAATGAAGTGCAGGCCGAACTGGACCTGGCCGGCGCCAAGCCCCAGGAGCGCACCTTCGACCTGACCGCCCAACAGGTTCGGCATCCCCGCGAGATCAGTATTGTCCAGATCGTGCCCAGCCAGTTGCGCCTGGCCTTCGATACCCGGCTGAGCAAGGATGTGGAGATTCACCCCCGGGTCACCGGCAACTTTGCCAGCGGAGAACAAATCGTCAGGATTGACGCCGACCCTGCCCGCATCATGGTCACCGGCCCCCGCCATCACGTGGAAAAGATCGACGCCGCCACTACCGATCCCATCGATGCCACGGGAACCTTGGGCAGCGCGGTCTTTACCACCAACGCTTTCGTCGCTGACCCGCTGGTCCAAATCGTGCAAGCCACTTCCATCCGGGTCACGGTAGTAGTCGAGAAAGTGGGGAGTTCCACCAATCACTGAACCAGACGCTCGGCTAATATATGATCTCCTTGCCGTAGAAGCCGGCTCCGCCTAACGCCGGGATAGCCTCCGGGGCTTCCAGAAGCAAAGCGAGCAACGAGCCGAATGCCGTCAGCAAAAGGCTAGAAGCTAAGAGCTAGAAGCTAACAGCTAGAAGCTAAGAGCTAAGACCCAAGACCTGGTTCCTATGACCCAACGCCAACTATTCGGAACAGACGGCATCCGGGGAGTGGCGGGCGAATTCCCGCTGACCCGGCAAAGCACGTACCTGATCGGCCGCGCCCTGGGACACGACCTGATCCGGGCTCAGCCGAAAGCTCAGGCCGTGATTGGCCAGGATACGCGCGAGTCGAGCCGCTGGATTGCCGACCGGGTAGCCGAGGGCTTGGCCGCCGTCGGCGTCGACGTGCACAGTGCCGGCGTGATCACCACGCCGGGAGTCGCTTACCTGGCGCGGTCCCGCAAGATGGCTGCCGGCGTAGTGATCTCTGCTTCTCACAATCCCTGGACCGACAATGGCATTAAGGTCTTTTCTGGCGATGGATTCAAACTCACGGACGAGCGCGAACTGGCCATCGAGAAAGAGATCTTCGCTTTATTGCAGAATCCCTCTTCTGCCGATGACACGGCCCTCAAAGTTCCCCGGCCATCGCTACCTGGAGAAGCCGATCTCCGCCGCGCTTACATCAACGAACTCAGCGCCAGCGTGAAATCCGACCTGAGCAAACTGCGCGTGCTGGTGGATTGCGCCAACGGAGCCGCCGCCGCCGAAGCCCCCGAGCTGTTTCAAACGCTGGGCATTCAGGCGAAGTTCCTCCATGTTTCTCCTGACGGCAGGAACATCAACGAGCAATGCGGCGCGCTGCATCCCGAAATTCTGGGGAAGCAGGTGGCGGAGTCGCCCGGCAAGTTCGATCTGGGCGTAACCTTCGACGGGGATGCCGACCGGGCCCTGTTCTGCGACGCGCAAGGCCGTGTGGTCAACGGAGACGCGGTGCTGCTGGCCGCCGCCCGCGATATGCGCGCGCAGGGGACACTGAAAGCGGAAACCGTGGTGTCGACGACCATGTCGAACATGGGACTGGAGATCGCGCTGAAAAGTTCCGGGATCCGCATGCTGCGCGCCAACGTCGGGGACAAATATGTTTTGGAGGAAATGCTGAAGACGGGGGCAACGCTGGGCGGTGAGCAATCCGGCCACATCATCTTCCGCGACGGCGACTCCACCACCGGCGACGGCCTGCTCACCGCGCTTCGCCTGATGGATATCATTGTCCGCTCCAGGCAGGCGCTGGCCGACCTTGTTTGCGATCTGAAAGTGTTTCCGCAAAAGATCCAAAACGTCCGGGTGCGGGAAAAGATCCCATTCGCCCAAGTTCCGGCGATTCAGAACGCGATCCAGTCCGCCGAACGGGAACTGGACGGAAACGGCCGCGTCGTGGTCCGCTATTCGGGCACCGAAGCCCTCGCCAGGGTTATGGTCGAGGCGGAATCGGAGTCAAAGATGCAATCCATCACCAGCGCCATCGCGGCCGAAATCCAAAAAGCCCTGGGTGTGTAACACTCCGGTCCAGGCTGGCGCAGTCTTCCGTCGCGAAGGCATTTGGGGATCTCGCGAAGCATTAGACAAGCGGGTTGCTACGGTCTCAAGGCTACGCGCGGAGAAATCCCATTTACAACGCGAAATAAGTTTTCTTGTGCAACCAACTATTCTCATCTCCGATCAGGATCCGGTCCGGCCAGCCCGGTGTGGTGCGAATCAATAAGCGCAACCCGCTTGCGTCCCTGGGAACGCGAAACTCCAACTCGGTGGTATAGGAATTCCCGGGCCGAAGCGGAGACATCAGCGAGTTGCCCGCGGTCGATACCGGCTCATACGCATGCCCGGCGCGATCGATGACGCGCGCCTCGCGGGGCGAGGGCGTCAATGACGCACCCTTCACCCGCTGCGGCGAGATCGTCTTTTCGTCGAAACGCGTGCGCAGGGTAACGACGTAATCCTTCGAGTCTCCGTTCAGCTTGCTGCTCACGTTCACGACGGAATACGCCAGATGGCAGTCAATCTCGCAGAAGTACTTCTCCTGCCCGAGGCCCAGCGCCGTGTCATGGCTGGCCACGGAAAATCCCACCAGCAGGCCGATATAGAGGAGAGCGCCGGCGCCGAGCGCGATCGCCGCCACCCGCGAAAATTGGGGCTTCCGCGCGAACCAGAAGATTACCGTCGCCGCCAGCGCGATGAAAGCTCCGCCGCAGGCCGCTAGAAATCCAACTACCGCCACTGGCGCCGGAAAGTTCATGTTGCTTCCCGCCCCGGGAGCGTTGATGTCGGCATTGACGATGCTCGTGGCAGGCGTAAAGTCGGGATAAATCTCGTCCGCAATCCAATAATTGGTGAAGACAAGGGCCAGCAGCAACCCGAGCACCCATATGCCGAAGCGAACCGGGCGCCAGTACCGGGCAGGCAGACCGCCCTGCAGGAAGAATTCCGCCACGTAGGCGGCGCAGTAGCAGAGATTGGCCAGCAGCCCGAGAACGGCCATTCTTCCCAAGTCCATCCAGTTGAGCGCCGGACGGAAATGCGGCCAGGTCAGTACGAGCCACAGCATCACCACGGCGAACAGAACCGCGTTGTACCAGGCGCGGCACGGCTCCCAGTACTGGACCGCTGCCCTCCATCCATCCCTTGTTGTGTGGTCAGGTCCCAGGCTGTGCATATCTGGTCTCCCTCGCAATGAACTTTGCAACACAAAGTGACGGAATCAAAAAAAATGGCGGCCTACTCCTGGCGCGTCACCCGGATCCACTCCTCCATCTGATCGAGATATTCGGCCAGCGCCTTGCGTCCGCTCGCGGTCAAACGGTACTCGGTTCGCGGCACCCGTCCCTCGAAGAACTTCACGCACGAGATGTATTGCGCCTCCTCCAGCTTGCGCGCATGCACGCTCAGATTTCCGTCAGTAGTCTTGAGCACCCGCTTCAAGTCATTGAAGCTCAGGGAATCATTGGTGGCCAGAGCGCTGACGATCCCCAGCCGGATCCGCTCGTGAATCAGGCGGTCCAGTTCGGGCAACTCCGGCGCATGCGGCGGGGAGTGGTGGCGCGTCCTTCCGGCGGCGGGCGGATGCGCCTCGTGCTCCGGTTTTCCACGTTTAGCCCGCAGTGAAAGCGCTCTACCCACCGTGCCTCCTGGCGATCAGAAATCCGAAAATCATGTGCAGCCCGCCAAATCCAGCCGCTAAAAACCAATTCCCCCATGCGGGCGGTCCCAGCACAGCCAAAGCGCCCACTCCCATGAAACAGAGCCCCATGACCGGTACGATGGAAACCGAGTAGGCGCCGCCCGTCATGATTCCCGCGCCGTATAACAGGAGCCAGGCTGCGGGCAGAGCCGCGTCCAGCCCCGCTCGAAAAAGCACAAAGGTCAGGAACGCTCCCGCGACCAGAGGCGGAGCCAGTCCCAAGGCCACCTTGCGCGCCGGTCCGGAAAACAGCGGAAGGCCGCGCCGGTTCGCTTTCCAGGTGCAAGCCAGCAATCCAATCACGACGGCGACGATGCCCTCCGCCAGCCAGACGCGTAGCCAGGCAAATGGCGAAGCCTGCCGCGATGCCAGTGCAGCCGCACCCAGGGCAGTGAAACCGGAAATGACCTGGCCCCATCCGGAAACCGCCGTGAAGGCCGAGGCCCGTTCCATGGTGTCGCGGATAAAGCGCAAATCGTCGGCCACGTCCGGCAGGGCGGCGCGTTCCGCCCGCGGGCTCGAGGACCGGAGGCGCCGCACCCGATGAGGCCGCGAATCCAGCATAGGATCAGCCTAAAGCCAGCATCCAACATATGTCAAGTACTTTGCAGTGCAAAGAAGAAGATTTCTACATCCCTCTCCCCCTAAGCGCTTGCTTAAGCATTCCTTGCGGATTGGCGGCCATCCTCGAACAACCATTTCCGGCTACAATTCCGAACGCGAGGCGCCTGAACTTCACAACAGGAACGTGTCATGAAACCGATCGTATGCTTGCTTCCGGTCCTATTGGCTGTCACAGTGTTCGCGCAGACGGGGATACCAGCCGCTGAAACTGAGAACAGAACAGCCGATATCGAGCAGACAAAGAATGGGTCTCCCACGCCCATGATCCTTCAGGAGGACGACGGCGACCACCTCGTTCACCGTGCTGGACCCCTGGGCGGCGTTCCCTTTCTCATTAAGATTGATCGGCAATTTGGCAATTCGGAAGACTTCTTCGCATTTGCCGAGACACTCGAGCCAGGGCAAATAATCCCATTTCACAAGCACCACAATTCGGAGGAGATTCTTTTGTTTGAAGAGCCCGGCGCTAAGGTCACGGTGGGAGATAAGATCGGAAACGCCGGCCCACATTCACTGGTCTTTATTCCTCGAAATACATGGATCTCAGCGGTGAATACGACCCAGAGGCCGATTCGCCTTTTGGCAATTTTCTCCCGTCACGGCTTCGAAGACTACATGCGGGCAATTAGCGCAAAGCCTGGAGAGAAGCTCCAACCGATCAGTCAATCCGAACTGGCCCGTCTTCGCGCTGCTGGCCACGCAACTTATTGGGACACTTCGAATGGACCGAATCCGCCAGGGGCCGCGTCCGACGCGTCCGGCACCGTCACTGAGCGCAGGGTGGAAGCACCGATAGCAAACGAGTCGCCCAGTGCCGAAGCCGAGTTGCGCATCTTCATGGCCGGACTCCGAAAAGCAAGCATCGAGGGCGATATGGAAACTATCGCGAACGCGATGACTGACGATTATGTCCAGACGGATATCAACGGCTACCGTCAGGACAAGACGACATGGCTCAATGAATATTTCAGGCCGCTAGCTGATCTGATTAAGGCCGGCAAGTTTCACTGGGACGAGTATGAGCGGAAGAATCTTCAGTTTCGATTCTACGGGGACTGCGCAATCGTGACTGGGGAACTGCAGGCGAAAGGGACGGGCGCAAGATTTGGACCGGAGCACACTTGGGTAGCCGATCCGGGTGCTAGTTTCAGCGGGACACTTCACTTCACCCACGTTTACGTGAAGCAAAATGGCAAGTGGGCGCTCGCGGCATTGCACAATCAAATGCGGCAGCTTCCTGCCAGTGCTCCGAAGTGAAAGGCAAGTCTGTTTGGACCTCCGGCAGTCCTCAGGGGTATATAAACGGCTATTCGAAAACAGTAAGTCCGCAAGTTGCGCTCATGCCGCCCTACCGCCACTGGAATTTCAGCGCTATTCTTTTACCAAGAACGAGCGAAAGGCCTTAAGGCATGGCGGACTTCGGAAAATTGCTGGTGGTGCTGGGCGCGGTCATCGCGGCAGCCGGAGTGCTGCTGATGCTCGCGGGCCGCGCCAATCTGCCGCTGGGCCGCCTACCTGGCGACATCCTCTACCGCGGCAAGCACGCGACCTTTTATTTTCCCCTGGCTACTTCGATTCTGCTGAGCGTCGTTCTCTCCCTGATTCTGTACGGCTTGAGCCGCTGGAAGCGGTAAGCGCCCGCTCGCGGCGGCGGGGTGAAGCCGGCCATTGACAACCTGCAGCCCGCGCCGCTACAGTCGAAACCCTGAGATCTCAGCTCTTTCCAATTTTTGCGGAACGCGCGTCTTCGCACCGGCGAAGACTGGGAAGCGGGTGCAAATCCCGCGCTGCCGCGCAACTGTAAGCGAGGAAACCGCCTCCGGCCACTGGGCCCGAACCCTGGGAAGGCCGCAGGTTTTCACGGATGCCATCATCCTCACTCGCAAGCCAGGAGACCGGCGCGATCCATCAACCTCAACCTCTTTCGCGTGCAAAGGAGGATGGAATGCGCGTGCCTGCCACCATCTGTTTTGTTCTTCTGCTCTCGCTTACAGCGACCGCCACCGAACTCAGAATCAAGGTAGTGGACCCCAGTTCCGCCGCAGTTCCAGGAGCTCGAGTCTCACTGGTGCGAACCGAGGACTCCCGGGTCCTGGCAACTGAGGTCACGTCCGCCGAAGGCCTGACCGTGATCCGGTTGCCCGATTCCGGATCTCTGCAGATCCGAGTCCTGGCTCCCGGCTTTGCCGCCGAGGTGATCCACCTTCCCGCCGAAGCCGAACTCACGGTGCGGCTACGCCTCGCGACTGCCTCGGAGACGGTCGTGGTGAGCGCGACGCGTACTCCGGTGCCGGGGGAAGCCGCCGGAGCCGACATTGACACCCTGTCCGCGGCTCACCTGGCCACGATGCAACCCACCGAGGCCGCCGACGCAGTCCGCTTTCTCCCCGGCGCGGTGATCAATGCGGCTGGGCAGCGCGGCGCCCTCACATCGCTATTCGTTCGCGGCGGCGAGTCCCGCTACAACAAAGTCATTGTGGACGGGGTTACCGTCAACGAGCCCGGAGGCACCTTCGATTTCGGGACGCTCCCCCTCGAGGAGGCCGGACGGATGGAATTCGTTCGCGGCGCGCAGAGCACCCTTTACGGCTCCGACGCTATGACCAGCGTGGTCCAGGTCTGGACCCGCACTGGCAATACTCGAACTCCTGAACTGCGCTTGAGCGCCGATGGCGGAAACTTCTCGACCGCCAGTGGATATGCGAGTCTGGCGGGCGCTTACGGCCGTTATGACTACAACCTGTTCGGCGGCCAGTTCAACACCGCCGGAGCCTGGATCAACAATTCGTATTCGGATTCCCTGCAGGGTGCGAATGCGGGGGCCGCATTCAACAACCAGACGTCGCTGCGCGTCCGTTTTCGCCATTCCAACTCGCACACCGGCATCCCTGGCGAATGGAATTTCAACGGAACTCCGCTGCAGCCGCCCGACCGCAGCGACTGGTCGCAGCTGAATAATATTCTGGGCAGCGCGGAACTGGCTGTCCGGGCTCCCTCGGGTTGGGAGCATCACATCACCGCCTTCGACTATCTCTACCGGTACTACGAGCTCAATGCCACCGGCGACCCGGCACGCATTTTCGATTTCCCCTCGAACGAAGTCGACCGCATCAACCGCGCCGGACTGGAGTACCAGGGAGATTATTCCGAACGCAGCTGGGCGCACACAACCTTCGGTTACCGGGTGGAGAACGAAAACGGTTTTGTCGGCGACCTGAACTTCCCTCCGCAGACTCATGGACAGCGACTCAACAACGACGCGTACCTGCAACAGCAAGTCACGCTGGGCCCTGTGGAACTCATCGCCGGGGGGCGCCTGATCCACAACAGTGCCGCGGGCAACACCGCCGTGCCGCGGGTTGCCCTGACCTGGCAAGCCCTGCATGGCGGCGCGATTTTTTCCGGAACCCGGCTTCGATTTTCCTATGCCACCGGATTCAAGGAGCCCCGCCTGGAAGAAACCTTCGCCGGCCCTCCATTTACGCGGCCGAATACCGCGCTGAAGCCGGAGCGCTCCCGCTCCTTCGAAGCGGGACTGCAGCAGAATTTTCTGCAGGGCAGGGGGCTCTTCACCGCCACCTACTTCCACAATCTGTTCCATGACCAGATCAACTACGTCACCGTGGATCCGGTAAACTTCATCGGCGAATACGTCAACGTGAACCGGGCGCTGGCCCACGGGGTGGAGGCTGGATTGCAGGGCAAGCTGCGCTCGCGCCTGCTGCTGAATGCGGCCTACACCTACACTTCGACGCAAATCCTGGTGAATCCCGCTCCCGTAAATTCCCTGTTCAATCCCGGCCAGCCGTTGCTGCGGCGGCCGAAGCATTCGGCGACAGTCTTGGTCAGCTATCTTGGGGCACGCTGGGGAGCCAACCTGGGTGGAAGTTTCGTGGGACGGCGTCCGGATTCTGATTTCCTGGGCTTCCAGATAGATCACGCCGGCGGGTATGTGCGCGCCGACGTTGGCGGATGGTATGCGATCCACCCGCGCCTGACCGCCTATGTGAACGTCGAAAATGCGCTGGACCGCCGCTATAACGAGGTAGTGGGGTATCCGGCATTACCGGTCAATTTCCGCGCAGGCCTCCGCTTCCGCCTGGGCGGCGACTAACGACAAACCGGCAAGGGACAGACCACACGGCTGTCTCAAGGCGAAACGAGCGCGGGCCCGCCGGGTGCCGGGGCGAACGAGATGTGGAGGAAGGAAATGCGGCGTTGGAGCGCAAACGAAAACGCGAAACCAGAAACTCGAAACTTTAACTAACCTTCTCCGGCGCCCGCGGCAAGGGCAAGGGCATTGAGGCAGCGTTCTTGGCCCCAAAATACTTGGTGCGCGCCAGGATCAGCTTCTCAATCTCCCGTTCCTGGAGAGGCTGCTGCCGCCCGAGCAGATGGGTGACCAGCGCGATCTGCGCAAAATGCTCCACCGTCTCCATCTTCATGTAGGCGTGTTCGAGGGTGTCGCCATAGGCCACTACCCCATGATTCGACATCAGAATGGCATCATAATTGGGGACATACGGCTCCAGACTCTGCGCCAGTTCCGAGGTTCCGGGAGTTCCGTAGCGAGCCAAAGGAATGCAGCCGAGGCCCATGACCACCTCGCAGACGAGAGGTTCGGTCAGCGCGATGCCAGCCGCGGCAAATCCGGTCGCGGTCGGGGGATGAGCATGCACAATCGCCTTTACGTCGGCGCGCGCGCGATAGATCATCAAGTGCATCTCGAGTTCGCTGGTCACGTTGCGGCGCCCGGCAAGTTTCTGGCCCTCGAGATCGACAATCACGAGGTCCGTGGGACGCATTGCCCCCTTGCTCAGTCCCGTAGGCGTCACCAGGATTCGATTGGGGGCCAACCGGACGGAGAGATTCCCGTCCATTGCCGCCACGAATCCTTTCTCGTGCAGCATCCGTCCGTAGCGGACAATTTCTTCCCTGTGTTTGCGTTCCGTAGGCATTCCTAACCTTAGGGGAGATGGCAAAAAGCGGGCCGCAGGCGGCATCCGCATACTATCAGCCATTCACGGCCCCACACAATCCATTTTCGTCAAAAATCCATTTCAATTCCACCCTGAAATGAGCGCGGATCAGACTTGTCTCCCTATAATCGTCTTGCGTGCTGGTTTCCGATTTTCACTACGAGCTTCCGGAAGAATTAATTGCCCAGCAGCCTTTGCCGGATCGGGCCGCGTCGCGCCTGTTGCACCTCTCCAGGTCGACCGGAAGCTTCCAGGATTGCCGATTTCGCGATTTCCCCGCGCTCCTTCGTCCCGGCGACCTCGTCGTGTTCAACAACACAAAAGTGTTTCCCGCGCGCCTTTATGCTCGCCGCAAAGGTCTTAAGTCCGAGCCGCTGAGTCCCCGCAATCCCGCCTCCCCTAATTTTCTTCGCGGGCGCGTTGAAGTCCTGCTCACCCGCCAATTGCAGAAAAATCCCAATGAATGGGAATGCCTGGTGCGGCCCGGGCGCAAGATCGGCGTAGGCGAGCAACTCTTCTTCGGCGATCACGATGAACTCCAGGCGGAAGTTATTTCCCGCGGAGACTTCGGCGAGCGCCGCATCCGCTTCGCCGAAGTCGACGACTTCTTCGCCCGGGTGGAACAGGTTGGCCACATCCCGCTCCCGCCCTACATCTCGCGTCCCGATACCCCGGTGGACCATGCCCGCTATCAGACTGTCTACGCCCGGGAACGCGGCTCCGTTGCCGCTCCGACTGCCGGACTCCATTTCACTCCGGAGGTCCTCGCTCAACTGGCGCAGCGCGGGATCGAGACAGCGGAAATTACGCTTCACGTCGGGCTCGGCACCTTTCAACCCATCCGCACGGAAAAGGTTGAAGAACATCATTTGCACGCGGAAAAATATTTAATTAGTCGGGAAGCTGCCGCCAGAATCCAGCAGGCTCGCGAGCAATCCCGCCGCGTCGTTGCCGTGGGCACGACGACGGTTCGCACTCTGGAATACGCCGCCCGCCATTCCGGGGGCGAGGTCCAGCCGGGCTCCGGCGAAGCCGATCTATTCATCTATCCGGGATACAACTTCCAGGTCGTGAACGCGCTCCTGACCAATTTCCACCTGCCGCAATCCACGCTGCTGATGCTGGTCTGCGCTCTGGGAGGAAAAGAGAACGTGATGCGAGCCTATGCGCATGCCGTGAGGCAGGGGTACCGTTTTTACTCGTACGGGGATTGCATGTTCGTAGACTAGTCCGCGGGCAGTTCCTGCCCAGCCCGTCGAACGATCCAGAACGCCGCAATTGACTACATTGAAGCCCCTAGGCCGGAAAATAAACGATTCGCAGTATGTCCTACAGTGTTTCCGAACTGGCAGACTGCCCGCGTGGCGAGTGACTTAGAGGAACGCATTCAGCAACTTTGTGCCCAGATAGCGGCAACTCAACAGGACGAGGAGCTATACCGCTTATGCGTGGAGTTGCGAAATGCGCTGAACGATCACATTCGTCGGCTTCGGCAGCAAGTGGACCAATATCGCAACTCTCTGAACAAAGCTCCCGGAAAGGGAAGATCAGAGGATGTTGGATGAAGAATCGAAACGCAGAGTGAAAGAGTTGTGCAATCGCATTGCGAACGAACAAGACCACAAGCAATTTTCTGTACTGATAGCGGAATTGAACCAGTTGCTTGATCCTAACGATGGTAAGACCAGCCCGGCCGAACTCTCTAAGAAACAGTCGTAACGTTCACCGCTGAAGGCTCCCTGCCCAAAGCACCGGGCACCCTGGCGAGGTGCCCAAAGCAGTACCTCAGACAAGACTCCGATTGGAAACGGCATCGCACCCGTGTTTCCTGTGAAGTTGTCCCTTGACTTCTTCGCGAGCGCCGCTGGGCAGTCCGGTGGAGGCGGGCTGGCGCTGAAAATAGAAACGGGCACCCGCAAGGGTGCCCGTTCTCATACGACGGAGACTGCAACCTGAAAAAAATCTACGCCCGCGCGCCCACGGCGGTTGTCTCGCTCGCGCCCACGGCTTTCTCTTCGCCGTTCGCCTTCTGCTGCTGGGGTTGCGGCTGCCCGCCCTTGCGGATATCAATGCCGCCCTTGAAGAACGCACCGTCTTCGATCGAAATGCGCGCCGCGATTACGTCGCCGGTCAGCGAGCCATCACTGCGGATATCGACCCGGTCGCTGGCGGTGAGGTTTCCGCGGACTTTGCCCAGCACCACGATCTCCCGCGCGTTAATGTTGGCCGAAACCACTCCGTTGCGGCCCACGGTCACGCGATTGCCGGAGAGATTGATGGACCCTTCCACCCGGCCATCAATATAAAGAGACTCGGAACCTGTCACCTCGCCCTTGATCACCAGCGACTTGCCGATAGTCGCCTGATCGGCGGTAGTAGTGGTGACCGGACGCGGCGCGCTGACCGGCTCACTGGCCGTCATCGCGGGGGCGCTCGGGGTAGGCGTAACTGGGCGCTCCGGCTCGCCGGG
>DASREX010000081.1:0-3386 GCA_035651855.1 Candidatus Sulfotelmatobacter sp. | reverse complement strand
TTACAGATGTGGGGGCGCCAGTGTGGCGGGCCACATTGATGTGCGCCGCGTATTTGCTTACGCGGCTGCTGTATCGCGGGCGCGCCATGCTCAATAGCGCGGGGGCGGCGGCGCTGGCCCTGCTGATCTATGATCCGCGGCAGATTCTCACAGCCAGCTTTCAGATGACATTCCTGTGCGTACTGGTCATCGCGGGCGTAGGAATCCCCATGCTGCAGCGCACTTCGCAGCTGTACAAACCAGCTTTGAGGAACTGGGATTCCAATGATTACGCCGCCAAGCTGGCTCCGAAAGTGGGACAGTTCCGGGTGGAGTTGGAATGGATATCCGGGCGCCTTGCAGTATTTCTTGGGGAATCCTGGTCGCGTCGAATCGTGTGCAGCGCGGTTTCATTAGTATTTGCCGCCTGGGAACTGGTTCTCATCTCCGCGGTCATGCAGATGGGGCTGGCGTTGCCGATGGCGTTTTATTTTCATCGCGCTACGACGCTGGGCTTGCCGGCGAACCTGATGGTGGTGCCGCTCACGCAACTTATGATGCCTGCCGCCATTACGGCACTGGGCGTTGGATACATCTGGCCGTGGCTGGCGAAAGCGCCGGCGATGGTGACGGCCCTTGCGGTGCACGGCATTACGGGTACGGTGCGTGGCATGGGTTCGCTGCAAAGCGCCGATTTCCGGGTCGCCGTGCCGAGCCTGCTCATGATCTTGTTGGCAGCCGGTGCGTTGATCGCGGCCATGTGGGGAGCGCACCGCCACAAGACGCTTGCGTTGGAAGGTCTGGCCGCCATGCTGGCGGCGTCGCTGGCGCTTGCCTTCCGGGCACCATCGCCGCAGATCCGGCCGGGCGTACTGGAGATCACATCGATCGATGTCGGCGAGGGAGACTCGACCCTGCTCATCACTCCGCAAGGGCGGACTCTGCTGATCGATGCTGGAGGTCCTATTGGCCCGGCCGCGTCACAATTCGATTTCGGTGAAGATGTGGTTTCGCCGTATCTGTGGAGCCGCGGGATCTCGCGCCTGGACGCAGTAGCATTCACCCATGCCCATTCCGACCATATTGGAGGGATCGGCGCCGTACTGAGGAATTTCAGGCCGAAAGAGCTTTGGGTGGGTCTGGAGCCGCCGAGCGCGATCCTGAGCAATGTGCTGGCAACCGCGCAAGCGCTCGAAATCAAAGTCGTCCGGCGATGGGAAGGAGACCGTTTCGAATTCGGCGGAGCCCAGTTCGATGTGCTCTACCCGGCGCGCGACGCGGTTATGACAGACAGGCCGCGCAACAACGATTCAATGGTTCTGCGCGCCGGCTATGGTCAGACTTCCGCGCTGCTGGAGGGAGACGCCGAAAAGCGCGTCGAACGATACGTGGCGGCGAGGCATCCTGCCAGGGCAAGCCTGCTCAAGGTCGGGCATCACGGAAGCAGCAATGCGAGCACGGCAGAATTAATCGAGGCGGTGCAGCCGCAATTTGCGGTGATCTCGGTCGGAGCAGCGAATTCGTTCGGCCTGCCGCGCCTGGAAACGCTATCGCGGCTGGCCGCCGCCGGCGCCCGGGTGTACCGGACGGATCTGGATGGAGCGGTGACGTTCTACCTGGATGGACAGTCGGTCACGGCTTCTGCGGGTCTTCCATAACTTCGATGTCCGCGGTGTCGTCATTGGGCAAGGACGGCCGTTCCGCGATGAGCTTTTGCGCCGCGACGGCATCCTCTTCCCGCACCAGGATAATCATGCCACCCAGCCCCGGGAAGGTATCCTGCACCAGCGAGGCTGAAGTGAGATCGCTGTCAATGCCGGCCGACTCGAGCAGACCTTTGACGACCAGCGCTTCCGATTCTTCTTCGGAGTCGAATACTTTAACGAGCTTCTCATTGGGATCAGGACGGGGTTCGGGCATGAAACTCTCCATTCTGGGCTGAGGCTGCTGGGGCAGCCGAGTCCGCACGGTCCAAGCGATTTTACTCCCGCTGCGTTGTACCGGTGCGGAACCGCGTGGGATGCAGGTTCCGGCGGGAAGGTTGCGGCGGGCATCATGCCCACGAACGGCGATAACCACAAACAACACCTTCGGGTAGTTGCATTCTCAAAAACATGAGGCAGAATGGCGGTAACTGGCGGCGCAACGCGCGACCCTGCCGCGTCATCCAACTTGTGGGCCGGAATTACTGTGGGACGAGCAAAGGGGACACCATGAACTTGCCTCAGCAAGCCGTGAAAACAGCCACTTTCCCGTTGGCCGAGCAGGAAGCGCATCGGGAACGGGAAGAGGAATCCAAGAAGATCCGCCGCTTGCAGGTAATGATCAGCATGGTGATGTCGGTCATCGGGCAGGATCCCAATCTGACCGTCGAAGAGGCGTCCGAACTGGCGGCGGGAGCGAAGCGGGCCGCGTTAGCGATGTTCCCGGACAAGGAACTGGCCTATGATCTGCTGTACAAGCCGCGCCTGCAGAGATTAATTCGGGAGCGCTTCCGGCTACAGTAGGTCCTCACTCATCCGCCACCGGGTTGCTCAGAGTTCCCACGCCTTGCACGGTGACTTCCACGTTGTCGCCCGCTTTGAGAGGCCCTACCCCGGAGGGCGTACCGCTGGGAATCAAGTCTCCGGGAAATAAAGTCATGGCCTGGGCGATGTGGCGGATTACTACGTCGAGCGGGAAGATAAAGTCGCGGGTGTTGCCCTGCTGGCGTACTTCTCCGTTCACCCGGGTTTCGACGTCGATTCCAGCCCAGGGATCAGCTTCGGTAGTCACGATGGGTCCCACGGGGCAGAAGGTGTCGAAGCCTTTAGCTCGCGACCACTGCCCATCCGAGACTTGCAGATCGCGCGCGGTAACGTCGTTGACACAGGTGTAGCCGAGAATGTACTGGCGGATGTCGGCGTCGGCGGGGGGTTGGTAACAGGTCTTGCCAATGACGACGCCCAGCTCTCCTTCATGATCTACGCGCTCAGAGATCTTCGGGCGCCGCACAACTCCGCCCGGTGATAGCAGCGCCGAAGTGGCTTTGAGAAAAAGCAGGGGCTCCCTGGGAATCTCGTGGCCCAATTCCTGCGCGTGCTCGCGATAGTTGCGGCCAATGCAGACGATCTTGGAAGGCCGCACCGGAGGCAGCAGGACGGCCTGTTCCAGGGGGATCGGTTCAATTCTGCGAGTGCGCAGGCTTTCCATGTCGCCCTCGGATTCTTCCGGAGGGGTAAGCAGGATGCGAACGATTGCGTCGCGCCCGGCGAGGGATTCGACCAGGCCATAGTGAACTTGCCCATCCAGTTGGAACCGGCAGTATTTCATCGCTTTCTATATAACCACAACCGGCGCAGATGGCGCAGAACTGGACGGGTTCACCGGTGACACGTGGAAACGGCTTAGGGGACGGATTCAGTGGC
>DASREX010000080.1:0-24234 GCA_035651855.1 Candidatus Sulfotelmatobacter sp. | reverse complement strand
CCAAGCTGACGATCGCGCGTTGCGCCCCGCAAGGGAAGCAGCGAAAGCAGGTCGAGCAAGGGTCAAACGCGAGCTACTGGCCGAGACGAATGGACCTTACATCACCTCGGAACTCTCTTTGTTTTTCCTGTAGCCCGCTTTTGTAAAGCCTTCCCCCGCTCCAAAGCTCCAAAGCTCCAAAGCTCCAAAGCTCCAAAGCTCCAAAGCTCCAGAGCTCCAAAGCTCCAAAGGCCCCCAGTCTCACATAGCGTGTGCGCTCTTCTGCGCTATCTTGCGCCTCTGCGCTACCTTGCGCCCCATTGCGCTACTCTGCGCCTTCTGCGCGCTGCGCCACGTTTTCCCCCGTCCCCCCCCGTGGAAGAGCGGCGCTTTAGCGCCGCGTCAGGGATCAAGCAGCAACCGGGCTTTAGCCCCTGGCCTGCACCGCCATACCTCCCGATGTCTTTCTAGTCCACGTGTTCGCCTTCAGCCATGAAGCTTTGTTCCGCTGGCGGGAGGCGGTCGCCTGGTCTTGCCCAGAAAACGTACAGCGCGGGCCACAGAATCACGCTGACAATCAGTTCTACGATCAGGCCGCCTACAATCACGATGGCAAAAGGGCGCTGGGAATCGGAACCGATATCGTGGGACATGGCGGCGGGCAGCAGGCCAAGAGTCGCGACCAGCATGGTCATCATGATGGGACGGAGGCGTAGCGCAGCGCCCTCCTTGGCCGCTTCTCGCACCGGCATGCCGCGGGTTCGCAGCTGGTTGATGTACTCCACCATAATTACGCCGATTTCGACGGACACTCCGATCAGGGCGAGGAAGCCGAGGCCGGACGACACACTGAAATGCGTGCCGGTGATCAGCAGGCTGATGAAGCCACCGAGCGGAGATAGGGCCACCACGGCAAGGATCAGGGAGACCCACTTCCATGATCCAAATGCGGAGTAAAGAATGAACGCCATTAAAAGCAGAGTGACAGGCACGATGACGGCGAGGCGGCGGTTGGCGCGCTGCTGGCTTTCATATTCACCGGTCCAATCCAGGTGATAGCCCTCGGGCAGCTTTACCTTTTGCGTGACTTCGTCGATGGCCTGGCGGACGGTGCTGCCTAGATCGCGCCCGCGCACGCTGTACTTGATGGCGATATAGCGCTGGTTGCC
This sequence comes from Candidatus Sulfotelmatobacter sp., assembly GCA_035651855.1. Lineage (GTDB taxonomy): Bacteria > Acidobacteriota > Terriglobia > Terriglobales > Acidobacteriaceae > Sulfotelmatobacter. Next base: position 23,086 of record DASREX010000080.1, on the reverse strand, counting down.
TTCGCGATAGATGGTAGAGGCGCCGTCGTCCAGCGAAATGTTGCTGAGTTGCGCCAGGGATACGCGTTCTCCAGACGGAGCAACCAGACGGATCTTGGCAATGTCTTCGACGGTGCGGCGATATTGCGGCTGGTAGCGGACTGTGAGATCGAAGCGCTGCTCGCCGATAAGTATCTGGCTGACGGCTTTGCCGCCCACCGCGGTTTCGACGGCGTCCTGAACGTCGGCGACGTTGACGCCGAAGCGATCCGCGGCAGCGCGATTGACGTTTACGTTCACGTTGGGCTGACCGCGAACCTGGAAGGTGCCGAGATCGGCGACGCCAGGGATCTGGCTCATGACCCCCTGAATCTGGTCAGCCTTCTCTTCGAGCGTCTTCAGATCTTTTCCGAAGAGTTTTACTGCCAGTTCACCTTTTACACCGCTGACAGCCTCTTCGACGTTGTCGGAGATCGGTTGGGAGAAGTTCCAATCGACACCGGGGAATTGCTGGAGTTTCTTGTCCATGGCGGCGATGAGGTCGTTTTTGCGGCCGTGGAATTCCGATCGCCATTCCTCGCGGGGGCGGAGATCGAGAAAGAACTCTGTGTTGTAGAACCCGCTCGCGTCGCTGCCGTCATCGGGGCGGCCCACCTGGCTGACCACCTGCTTTACCTCGGGAAAGCCCGCCAGCATCAAGCGGACGCGCCTGGACATCTCGATGCTGGAAGAGGGTCCGGTGCTGGGAGCGAGAGTTCCCCGTACCCAGATGGAGCCTTCATCGAGGTGAGGCAGGAATTCGGAGCCAATGATTCCGCTTAGCGCGAAGAACAGCATTAAGCCAAGGGCGGCGAGTCCCATGCCGAGGGTGAATTTCAGGTGATCGAAGCACCAATCCAGAGTACGGGCATAACTTCGGTTAAGCCATTCAAGAGCCGGGTTGCGCCATTCCTGCAGTTCGCGGGTGAACAGGTAATTGCACAACACAGGTGCGATGAAAAGGGCAAAGAGCAAGGCCCCAAGCAGAGCGAAAGCTACTGTCCACGCCATGGGACTAAACAGGCGGCCCTCAACCCGCTGCAGGGTGAAGATGGGCAGATAGGAAATGATAATGATGATGCGGGCGAAGAAAACGGGCCTTTGCACCTCGTGCGCGGCCACGGCGACGATCTCGCGGAACGATTTCTTGTGATCGCCAAAGGCGGTGTGGCGGAGGATGTTCTCGACCATCACGACGGATCCGTCCACCACCATGCCGAAGTCGAGGGCGCCGAGTGAAAGCAGATTAGCGGGAATGTGGCGGAGATCGAGAAGAATGGCGGCGAACAAGAGCGAGAAGGGAATCGTCACCGCAACGATTAGCGCGCTACGGACGTTGCCGAGGAATAAGAAAAGCACCAGCGTGACCAGCAGAACGCCGTCGGTCAAGTTGCGCAGGACGGTGTGGGTGGTGTGCTGCATCAGTTCACTGCGGTCAAGATGGGGAACGACTTTGACGCCCGCGGGCAGCAGCCCAAGCTTGCCTTTGGAGCCGTTGAGTTGATCGATCTTTTCGTGCAGAGCCTGCAGAGTGGTTTCTGCGACGGCGCCTTTGCGCAACAGGACAATGCCTTCTATAACGTCGTCTTCGTTAAGGATTGCGCCGTCTTCCTTGCGGATGGTTTTGCCAAGTTGTCCGAGGCGGACTTTGGGGGCCTGCACCACATCGCCGAGATCACGGACGCGAACCGGGGTGCCGTTCTGAACCTTGACCACAGTGGCGGAGACGTCCTGCGTAGTCTGCATGAGGCCGACGGCGCGAACGTTGAGGGCCTGCTGACCTCGCTCGATGAATCCCCCGCCGGCGTTAACGTTGTTGGCAATGAGCACCTGCTCGATTTGCGGCAGCGTGACGCCATACGCCACGAGTTTGTTGGGATCGAGCTGGACCTGGTATTCGCGGGTGGGCCCGCCGAAGGGATTGACGTCCACGATGTTAGGAACGGACTTTAGCTGGTTGACGACGAACCAGTCATTGAGGGCCTTCAGTTCCATCGCGTCATACTTCGGATTCGTGCTGGTCAGCGTATAAAACATGATCTGACCGATGGGGCTGTAATCGGGGCCGATGCCGGAGGTCACGCCGGTAGGCAGGGTGACGTTCTGCAGGCGATCGAGAACTTCCTGGCGCGCATTGAAGGTGGTGATGTCGTCGTCGTAAATGATGGTAATGACCGAGAGGCCCATCAGAGAGACGGAACGCAGGTGCGTGAGATGGGCGACGCCGTTCAATTCGACTTCCAGGGGAACCGTGATCTGCTGCTCGACTTCTTCGGCGGCGTGTCCGGGCCACTGGGTGATAATTTGAGCATAGGTGTCAGCAACGTCGGGATAGGCTTCGATCGGCAGCTGGTGAAAAGAGATGATGCCCCAGGCAAAGAGAACGAGCGCTCCGCCCAGGACGAGCAGCGGGTTCGCCAGCCCGAAGTCGATGGTTTTGCGGATCATCTAGTCTCCCGACCTCTTCTCGGCGATTTCAGTGGAGAACTCCAGGGCATTGCTGACGAGTTCATCGCCTGCCTTCACCCCCTGGCGAATTTCCTGCATCCCGTCGGGAGCGAGGCCATCGGCCTGTACGGCAATTTTGCGGAACTGCTTCTCGCCTTCTTTCCGGAAAACCCAGTCTCGATCATGCAGGCGCATGATCGCGGTCGAAGGGACCACCACGCGGTCGGTCAGCTTGCGCGAACGGAAGGTGACGACGGCGAACATTCCCGAGCGCAAGGTGCCTTCCGGGTTGGGAAGCACAATGCGGACTTTGGCGGAACGTGTGTTGGGATCGAGAACGCGGGAGATATCGGCGACTCGGCCTTTGTACACCCGATCAGGAAAGGCATTGAGGCGGATTTCCGCGGAATCACCAAGGTGGACTTCTCCAAGGTCATTCTCAAAAACGTCGCAGACGACCCAGACCTCGGAAAGATTCGCGATGGTGAAAAGGTTGGGAGTGTTATCCAGGCTTTTGATGCCTTCCGAACCAGCAACGTTTTGTTCCACGATGGTGCCGGAGACGGGGGCTTTCAGTTCAATCAGCGGGCTGGGATGAGCGGGATCGGAGCCTAACAGGCGGACGCGGTGCTCGGCGGTTTCGACATCAACTTTGGCCTTGGCCTCGGCGTCCTGCGCGGCGTCAAGATCTTTCTCCGCGATGGCTCCTCGCTGGTAAAGCATCTGGGCGCGCTCCAGCGCTTTGTGGGAGAGGACTTCGTCCGCCTTGGCTTTTTGGTAATCGGCGAAACTACCTGCCAGATCCGGGCTGGAAATGACCAGCAGGGTTTGGCCTTTCTGGACGTTGTCGCCCAGTTTGGCTTTGAGATCGACAACACGACCAGTTCCCAGGGAGGTCACGTGGATGGTACGGTTCACGTCGGGAGCGATAACTCCATTCGCATTGAGGACAATGGGAAGAGCGCGGGTTTCGGCCTTGGCAGTCTTGAAAAGTTCGGGATGATCGGCCTGGAAAACATCGGGGTCGAGCGTGACCGGAGGCTTGCTGGCTGCGGCAGGAATTTCGCGGGAGCAAGCCAAGGTGATAAGAGCGAGACCCAGGCACATCGCTAAGCCAGGCAGATAAGTTCCGGTTCTGCAGGAAGCGGAAGCGGTCGAGCTTCGCTCGACTGGACAGCCGATGCCACCTTTCCCTGCGTGGGCCGTGTCTGCATGGTTCGTCCTGTTATTTTTCATTGGATTACCTCGCGGCCTACGGCTTGGTTCATTTGCGCGGCGGCAGTCAGATAGGCTCCGACCAGATTCACGTAGCTGAGTTGCACATTGCGGTATTCGCTTTCGGCATTTAGGAAATCCAGAAGCGACGCGCCGCCATGCTGATAGGAGAACTGCACCGTGTCGCGCACTCGGACGGCTTGCTCCAGATACTGGCGTTTGTAGGCCTTCAGTAGATTGATGTTGCTGACCAGGGTGGCGTAGGTGGTGTCAACATCGCTGTAGACCTGGGTTTCCACCCCTTGGCGCAATTTCTCGCTGCGGTTGATATCGATCTTTGTGCGCAGCTTCTCGCCCTGATTGCGGTCGAAAACGCGCAGCGGAATGCTGACACTGACCCCGATCGTGTTCAGCGCGTCGGGATTGTTGAATGAGCCATTATGGGTAAACCAGACGCCTACAGTGGGATCGGTGGTACCGTTGGCTTCCGCTAACTTGTGATTTGTTTTTGCCTGCTGCACGGAGAGGAGCGCGGCACGGAAATCGGGGCGGGCGTCCACGGCATTCTTCCGGTAGTCATCGAGCGGCAACAGGTCTGGCTGGAAATCGAATGTGCCCTCCACGTCGAAGCTGTCGACGGGCCGGCGGTCGTCGAGAAGAGCGAGCAGATTGATCTTGGTCGTGCGCAGGTTGACGATCGCCGTCTGCAAGTCGGACTCGTACTGCAGGCGCTGCAGTTCCAGGCGATCGAGGTCGATGCGGGCTATGTCGCCGGCATCGAAGCGGTCGCGGCTGACTTTCAGAATTTTGTCGTAGTACTGCAGATTGTCTTGCGCGAGCTGCAGGACGGCTTTGGCTTGCAGGATGCCGACGAAGGCGCTGCGCAGGTTGAACAGCAGCGTGCGCTCGGTGTCGGCGGCCTGAGCAGCGCCGATGCCGGTGCCCTCTTTCGCGGCCTGGTAACGGAGATTGCGCTTGTTGCGGCGCTCGAACAGGTAACTGATTCCGGGCGAGACGAATGTGCCGGCAAAGGGCTGCCAGGCGCCGTGGCTGGGGGCCACCTGCGTTCCGTCGGAGGAAATGGTCAGGTCAGGATTGGGACGGACGTGCGCCGTGAACTCCTCGGCTTTAAGTTCGTCAATATTCAACCTGCCGGCGATCAGTGTTGTGTTGTTGATTTCGAAGCGCTGTTTGACCTGGTCCCAGGTCCAAACTTCGCCGGGGGCACTCACCGGGGCTTGAGCCTGGACGCAGAGCGGCATGGCCGCCAGAGCCAGGGTCAGGAACGGATTGAGGAATTTACTCCGCATCAGAAAGTTCACCGTCCTCCATCGCAGGAGAGCGTGTAACCGCTCAACGGGTCGAAAGGGACCGGGGAAAATGTCCCGCAACACCGCTCTGGGTTTCCGCATAACTAATTCGCAAAACAGGGAGGGACAGCTGTGATCCTTGTCCTAATACAAACGATCAGCTGTCGCTGGGATCATCCAAGGGGAGCAGGAGGAGCGCGGGCCGGCAACAAGTCGCCGGGGACAGACGTAACGAGGGGATCTGCGGCAGGCTCGCTAGCCCATGCGTACTCGCCTGCCACGGGAAAATTCTGAGTTGCAGGTACAGCGGGGTGCGTCTGCCACTTGACGGAAGAGAGCCGCTCGTGGGCGGTCTGGCGAAAGGTGTGCTTGCCCGCGGGACATTCTTCACACTCGGCGCCCAGTGCGAGGAGGTCGTCGGTTGCCGAGATCACCGGGAAAAGGACCACCAGCATGCATCCCAGCACGAGCAGGAACTGCAAGGCAGATGATGCGCGCGCGTGCGGCTGCTTACGGCCACGCCACAGCCAGTAGGCCGGCAACGCCAATAACAGCCACGCGAGATTGAGCAACAGTTCCATGGGCGAGTCTTAAGCCCTCGATTTCCTGAAAACGTTAGTTTTTCAAAAAGGTGAAATCCAAGTCAATGTGACTTCTGTGTTTTATAGCTTCAGCTTTTGTCTGTCAGGTGCAGTTGGAAAAAAGGGCGCAAGATTGCGGACAGCAATCATTCCTGACAGCAGGCCCGGCCATGACAGAATATGGAAACGTTCTTAGCTGCTGCGGAACACGGTGCTAGCCGAATGAGCTCAACTTACAGGTGGCGGATCCCGGCGCGGTTATTACTTACAGCGGGCTTGCTCGTACTAATGCTGCTCTCGGTCAGAACGGTGGATGCTTTCCCGCAATCGCAAGCACAACAAACTCCTGCGCCGGGACACGGCGAACATCACCTGGTGATTGAAACTGATTCGGAACTGCCGGATACGTATCCGCAGGCTGATTACCAGTTTCGTTTTCACGTGCGCGGAGGCGCGCTGGCATTGCATTGGCATGTGGAGAAGGGAGCACTCCCGCCGGGGATGATCTTGGACCCTGACGGCTTGCTGCGCGGCCAGGCGGAACGCCCCGGCGAGTTTCAGTTCACCGTGGCGGTGAGTGACAGCAGCCAGCCTCCGCAAGCGGTGCAGAAAGGATTCAGCCTGCGCGTCCGATCCGCGCTCACTCTCAAATGGAAGACTCCCGCGCATGTGACTGGTAACCGCATCGAGGGCAGCGCCGAAGTGTCGAATACTACTCCCGACGACATTGACCTGACCTTCATCGTGATGGCAATGCCAGATGACGGACGCGCCACCGCGATCGGCTACCAGCATTTCCTGCTGCAAAGGGGCATGATCGGGAAAGAGTTGCCCTTCGGAGAAACGCTGCCGCGCGGCGGCTACATTGTGCACCTCGATGCGGTAGGCGAAGTCGCATCGAAGAGCTTGATATATCGCGACCGGCTGCAGACTCCCAGCGCGTTGCAGGTAACTACGGGGCCGTGAACTGTTAGGGTCGATGTCTTCATGCCTCGCGCCGCACGGCGGAAGAGAGCCTTCCCTGCTCGCGTTTCAGAGTAAGTAATCACATTAAACAGTGATGCAGATCACACAGGCCCGTGAGGGAAATAACCCAAAGTGGGGTTTTTCAACAGGTCCGCGGCTCTACAGTTCACATCCCAACAAGGAAGTAAGTGCTTTATTGTTAATAATGTAGCTGGTCTTGATCGATCATCTGCTGAAGTGGCGTGCCACGTGCCCTAGCCAAACTGTGGGTTGAGGCGCAGGCGGATTTCAACCAGCCTTCGGCCCCGGGAGGTTGTCCAATGCGGGCTCCTTACGGCCTTAATATTCTTGATAATTGCCTGACCTGTCCTTTGCGCAGCGAACATCTCTTCTGCAACCTTTCTCCACAGGCCGGACAGCGGCTCAATGAGATCAAATCCACCGCTGTATATCCCAAGGGCGCGATGCTGTTCATCGAGGGCCAGCAGCCGCGAGGCGTATTTGTCCTATGCTCCGGTAAAGTGAAGCTCTCCACTTCTTCGCGGGAAGGTAAGACCATCATTACCAAGATCTCCGACTCAGGAGACGTCCTGGGCCTTAACGCAGTCATCTCCAACCGCCCCTACGAAGTGACGGCAGAAATGATGGAACCGGGACAGGGCAACTTCATCCCCCGGGATTCGTTGCTGCACATGCTGAAGGATCACCCGGAAGTCGCGATCCGGATCGCGCAGCAATTGAGCCGCAACTACTACACCGCGTACGAGGAGATCCGAACCCTCGGTCTAGCGGCTTCGCCTTCGGAGAAATTCGCCAAGCTGTTGCTGTCCTGGTCCACCAAAACGGCGCAGAGCGACGGCTCGGCGCTAGTCAAACTCACCCTGACGCACGAAGAAGTTGCGGAGATCATCGGCACCACGCGCGAGACCGTCAGCCGCCTGTTCTCCGAATTCAAGAAGAAACAGCTAATGCAATTGAAGGGCGCTACGCTGGTGATCCGTAGCCGGATGGCCCTGGAAAAGATCGTGCAGTCTTAGGTCCTTCCGGATGTTGGCAGTGTTGTCCGGTTTGAAAGAGAATCACCCCGTCCCTGAAGTAAGTGCATGAACCTGGGGAGCAACTCTCCGGGTTCTAAGAAGTCGAATCGAGTGGTTGTCGAGTAGAGAGTGGGCCGTTCCGATGTTGCCTTGCGGGAAGTGGCGGCGACATCGGTGCGGCCCGTCCCATTTGAATTCGCTGGTTCCCCTCGCCAAACCCCTTTCTGAGATTGGCTTCCAGGCTGATCGCCGCACCGTCTGGCAGCGCAATCGAGGCAGCCAGATGCATCCCCCGCCCAGAGAGTAGATCCTGTGCAGTGAAAAGGATGTGTACGATTTCCGGCAGAAGCGCATCTTAACCCCAGGTTTTGAGGCTACGGATCGTACAGGAAGAGAGATTCCGGCCATGGGGCTGCTCGCCTATGAAAAGACGTTTCCAGTTCGTGAGCTGCTTGCTGTTGAGCTGCGCCGGCGCCATCTGCCTGGCGCAAGAGCCCACCGACATTGAAAGTCCTAAGCACAAAGCCTGGGATCTTCTGCAAACTGCTGCCTTCTCGAAGAAAACAGACGAGCGCACCAACGGCATCCGCGCGCTGGGCTTGCTGCAGGACAATACTCATGCCCGGGAGTTGGCCGAGAGTGCCTTGAAAGACTCCAATCCCGAGGTTCGCGCCGCGGGCGCGACGGCCTTAGGCCAGATGCGTGCCACGGAATCAGTTCCATTGCTGGAGCAGGCCCTTTCCGACAAGAGAGTGAAAGTGGTCATGGCTGCGGCCCATTCTTTGCGCGAACTCAAAGATGAAAAGTCCGCCTACGCCATCTACTACGACCTGCTCACTGGAGAGCGCAAGAGCGGGGACGGGCTGATTGCGCGGCAGATCGACACCCTGAAAAATCCAAAGGAACTAGCCACTATCGGAGTATCCGAAGGCGTGGGATTCATCCCCTTCGCCGGCATTGGCTGGGATGCGTGGCGAACCATGCACAAGAAGGATCCCAATCCCGTGCGGGCCGTGGCCGCCAGCTACCTGGCGCACGATCCCGATCCTGCCACCTCGCGAGCCTTAGTGAAGGCCACCGACGACAAGAATTGGATCGTCCGGGCCGCCGCAGTGGAAGCCATTGCTCAGCGCGGCGATCCGTCCCTGCTGCCCAAAGTCGAGCTCAAGCTCTCCGATAGGCACACCAAGGTGCGCTATACCGCAGCCGCGGCGGTAATCCGCCTGAGCGGGGCCGATGTGGGTAAAAAGCTAAGAACAGGCGGCAAAAACCTCGACACAGCGAGCGCCAACTGAGTCCAGCCGGTTCACCGGACGCGCTCGCTCATTACCGTACGGCTCCAGCAGTCCGCCGTCAGCAGCCAGGCTCCCAGCCGCCGCCAGACTTTGACATACTTCCCGCTCTCCGGCGTGAGCGTGCCATCGGCCTTGTGGATCACCAGGGAAAAACGACCAATCTCCATCGCCATATCTCCGGAATGGTCCACCCGGATCGTTTCCATCCGCAGACTGCCGTATCCCTGCTCGCCCATCTGCCGCAGCATCTTCTCGATCGGTTTGGGACCGAAAATGGCCTCGCTGCCAGGGACCATCAGGACGCCATCACCGGCAAACAAACCGGCTGCCTGATCGTAGTTGCCGGTATTGAATGAAGTGGCGAAATCCTGGGTAAGGTCTCGCAGTTGAGCAGTGACATCCCGAAACGGGCGGGAATCCGCCACAGAACTCAGGTTGGACCGGTACATCCTGCTACCTCCTGGGGGAAGGCGGTGAAGCGCCATGGACTCGCGCGCGCGCCCATGTTGAAAACCCGCAGATTTTAGCGCAAGTGCAAGTGGTGCAAAGCGCAAACTTTTTCTTGACGGTGATTCGAAATTTCGATCGTGCCATCCACCACGCCCGCGTATTTTATCCGCAACTCCCTATTTGCTCCAATGGTACATGGCCTTCCTGACCGTTGAGCCCACGCCCAAATTCCACGAAAATCACGCTGGGGATCTTCTTTACGGGGGCGAGCGTGTTTTTGCGTAAAGCTCTAGTCATCTCGTTATTTCTTGCCACCGCCGGCGCCTCGCTGGCGGCGGGACGCGATCTTGCCATCGTCTCCAATAAGTCGAACGCGCTTTCCACGTTGGCCCTGGCAGATCTGGTGAAGATCTGCAAAGGCCAAACCAACCGCTGGCCTGACGGCAAGTCGGTCACCTTCATCATGCGCGCTCCTTCCACCCCAGAGATGAGAATGGTGCTGGAAAAACTCTATGAAGCACCGGAAGCTCAGGTGAAAGAAATTGTGGCCACCGCCAATCACGGGCGGACGGGGCATCCCGCCATCATGATTGCGGATTCGGACGAGGATCTGGTGAACAAGGTCGCATCCCTTCCCGGGGCGGTCGGTGTTGTGGACGTTTACTCCATCAACAGCAGTGTAGCGGTGGTGAAACTCGCCGGAAAACTTCCGCTCGAGCCGGGATACGCGCTGCACGGAAACTAGAAAGGGACTCTGCGGCTCGCCGCATCTCCGACATGGGCACCGAAGACAAAACCCGCGCCGCCGCTACCGCGGAAAACGGTACGGGACACACGTCCGGCCCCAGAACCAAAGCTCACTTCACGCGCCGCTTCCCGCGCTTCGCCATCGATGTCCGCCTGCAGGTCAAGATGTTCCAGGCCGGAGAATTCCGCACTTGCTGGGGACGTTCCACCGAAATGGGTCAGGACGGCATCGGGGCGACTCTCACCGGCAGCCTCGAGCCCGGCGAGATCGTCACTCTCGACATTCCCTTGCCCCTCGCCCCTTACCCGATCAAGGTGAGAGCGATCGTCCGCTATCGCCAGGGCCTCCGCTATGGCTTCGAATTTCTGACCTTGAACGATAACCAGCGTGACACCATCCGCCGCGTCTGTGACTACCTCGCTACCAAACTGTAACCAGGGCCGGCGCGGCCGAGTGGCCAACGGGCGCGCGTGACAATCCCCCCAGTCCAGTGTTTCCGTCAAGCAAAACATGGTAATGATGGTTCTCTGCAAGCGGGAACTGCTGCCAGGCCTTAGAAGTGTGGCAGCGCAGTTCCCTGCAGTGCTGCCTCGATTAACGTTCCCGCATAGGCGTGGTCGGCATCGATGCCAGTCTTCAGCTTCATCGAACCTAACCAGTCCGCGGGGGCCTCGGGATGCACGCCCGTGAAAATCACAAATCCCTTGCCCGAAGATCCTTGCACAATTGCCGGAGTGCCATCGGGAAACTTCGCCACCACCTCGCCCCATCCTGCGAGTTGCGGCCCATCTTCCCAATACACGTCCAGCGGGGCGCCGGACGGAAAGGAGAGTTCGACTACTTCCTGATGAATCCCCTTGAATTCGTCAGCATAGAATTGGAATGGCACCCCGCCGGTGAGATTGGCTCCGTTGTAGACGGAATATCCTCCGAAGAATGCACCGGCACAGATGCCCAGGTAGTGAACCCCGTATTGCTGCACCGCGCCGCGCAGATTGGCCGCCGCGCTTCCGCTAAGACTCTTCCCGATCTCGATGGAGTTTCCGCCGGGAACGATGATCAGCTTGTATCCCGCCAACTGCGCCTCGGTCATGGCATTCAGTTGCGCCGAATCGGCCGTGAGATGCCCGATCCCCAGAGTGTTGAGCACCGCTTGCACCGCTGCGACGTCTGCCGAAGTCCCCGTCCCATTAAAAAGAAGTACAGGTTGGGACGCGGGTATGGCAGGTGGCAGCGCCGCACTTGCCGGGTCACTCTGAGATCCACACCCGGTGAACAGGACGGCCGCAAGAAGAAATGCCGTCAGCAACATCAATCTCGGCCCGATCGCGAGGAGGAGAAACCAGGAATGCACGAGAGAACCTCGGGAAGCGGCAGTGTCTATTTTACCGCTCCGAAGGCCCGGACGCGGCCCGCTTGCCTGCCTCCAAGGAGTTTTCGGGCCACCCGAAGAAACCCGACGAGGGGTGCCCCATGTCTCGCCGATTTTTGCGAGATGTGGGGACACGAACAGTCAGCCATGCGAATGATCTGAAAACGTGGGCTGTTCAGGCGACGGCGGACGCAGCGCGCCGGAAAGTCTGCCCAAAGAGGGGGCCGGACTCCTCGTCGCGAGCACTCAAGTGAGCCCTCAAGAGAGCTATCCGGCTGGCCCTCTCGTAAAGGTTCGCGCGCTCCTGACATTTGGCGTCGGCACGCATACGCTCGGCGGTGAATGCAAAAATAGCGGTAAGTTGCAGGGCTTCGTGGTAGGACAGGCAAGACATTGGGAAGAAATCCTCGGGAGCGGGTAGTGGTATTTTACATCATTGGTCGGGATAGAGGAATACGCGCCATCCTCGAAATTCCGCAGGTAGGAGGGTATGCTCCAAGGTCTTGGAAGGGCAGGGTTTAGTCGATCAATTCCGTCCAATCAAAAAGCCCCCGGCACCTGCGGGCACATGCCCCGGCTCCATTGGGCCGTGAAATACTGTACCTACGCATGCGTGCTCTGCTTCTCATGCTCGCCTTGGTCAGCACTGCAGCAGCGCAATCGGCCTCCGCTCCCACCATTACCGTAATAGACGAGAACGGAGTCGCCGTCGCCCTGGCCCGGATTACATTGCACGCACCCTCGCAGCCGGACGTCCATTGCCAGACCACGTTCAATGGACGCTGCCAGTTCCCCCTTCTTTCCGCCGGCTCCTATCAGTTGCATGTCGAGAAAGAAGGCTTTTACGCTCTGGACGAGCCCCAGGTCGAGATCTCTGCGTCTTCAACCCTGGAGGTCACCCTGAATCATTTGCAGGAAGTCCGGGAAGTCATCGACGTTCGCGAATCCGCTCCTGCGATCGATCCGGCGCAGGTGTCCTCCCGTGAGACACTTACCGGACTCGACGTCATTAACATTGTTTTCCCGGCCACCCACGATTTCCGTAACGCCATCAACTTCATCCCTGGCGTAGTTCAGGACCAATACGGACAACCCCACATCGCCGGAGCCCAAACCTACCAAACCGAGACGGTTCTCGACGGCTTTAACGTTACGCAACCGGCCAACGGACTGCTGCTGCTGCGCGTCAGCACCGACGCCTTCCGATCCATCCAAGTGGAGCCTTCCCGGGAGCCGGCAGAAGCCGGCAAAGGCTCCGCCGGGCTGCTCCTGCTCAATACCGGCATCGGGGACGACCACTTCCGCTTTTATGCCACCGACTTCATCCCCTCGTTCATCAACCGGCATGGATGGCGATTCGACCAGTTCCTGCCGCGCTTCACCTTCTCCGGACCGATCAAGAAAGGAAAAATCTGGTTCTACAATGCGTTCGACGGCGAATATGACAACCAGATCTATACCGAACTTCCCCGCGGAGCGGACAATGATCACATTCTCCGCCTCGGCAATCTAACCAAGCTGCAGGCCAATGTCACCAGCCGGAACATTCTGACCACGAGTTTCCTGATCAACGATCTTCACGATCAATACGCTTTTCTCTCTCCGCAGAGTCCGCAACTGGCCGATCCCAAGAATGACGAATCCGCGTACGTCGCCGCCATTAAAGACCAGCACTATTTCTCCAGCGGAGAACTTCTCGAGACCGGCTTCGCCTTCAACCAATACAACTCTCGTTACACTCCTTATGGCTCCAGCCCGTACTTCGTGAACACCCAGACCACGGGGGGAAACTATTACCTCAAGCAGCAGACCAACGCGACCCGGTGGCAAGGAATCCTCAACCTTTACCTCCCACCGCGCCAATGGCGAGGGCGCCACGACCTTAAACTGGGGATCGATCTCGACCGTATCACGTACGACGCACGTTTCTTACGCCGGCCCATCTCGTTCCTGACCGACAACAACACGCTGAGCCAGCCGGACCTGTGCTTCACGGCGGCGCAAGATAAAAGTTTCCCTTGCACCCGCTACTCGGCTTTCACCCTGGCCCCCCTGCACGAGCAATACAACAATGAAGTCTCTGCTTACCTGGAAGATCGATGGGCCCTCACCAATCGCCTTCTGGTTGAACCTGGTGTACGGCTGGACTGGGATTCGGTGATCCACCGCACCGATGTCGCACCCAGGCTGGCCGGAACCTACGTACTCGACAACTCAGGGAATACGAAACTTTCTGCCGGCATGGGCCTGATCTACGAGTCCACTCCGGTCTTTCTGATTGCCCGCCCCTACGCGGGATCGCGCCAGGACACTTTCTTCTTCACCGATCCGGCCTGCACCACGCCTGCCGGGTGCGTGACCACCACGGGCCCGTTCACCACCACATTCACCGCGGACACCGACGCGCTGCAGTCCCCGCGCTTCGTGAACTGGAGTGTTGCCCTGGAACACAAACTTCCGGGGGCCATTTACGCGAAGGCCGAATACTTCCAGCGCCGGGGCGCCCGCGGTTTTGTGTACAACTCCCGCACCTCCGCCCCCGGTGGCGACTTCGTTCTGCAGAACACGCGCGACGATCACTACACCGCGTTCCAGATCACGCTCCGTCATAACTTCCGCGAAGCCTTCATGCTGATGGGGTCCTACACGCGCTCCCGCGCGACCTCCAACCAGGCGCTCGACTTCAACGTTGACGGCAACATTCTCAGCCCGCAGCAACCCGGACCCTATCCCTGGGACACTCCCAACCGCTTCCTCTCCTGGGGATATCTCCCGCTCTTCAACCTACCCATCATTCATCGGCTGGAAGTTGCCTACTCGCTCGAAGCCCGCACCGGATTTCCCTTCAACGAGTTCACCGAACAACAGCAACTCATAGGCAAGCCCGGCGCACAACGCTTCCCTGACTACTTCTCCCTTAACCTGCAACTGGAAAAACGCTTTCATTTCTTAGGCTACTATCTGGCCGTTCGCGGAGGCTTCGACGACATCACCGGTCGATGCAATCCCTACGTAGTCAACAGCATCATCGATGCCATGCATCCCGAACCCACATTCAGCGCCTGCCAAGGCCGGGCTTTCACCTCAAGAATCCGTCTGCTGGGAAGAAAATGAGATGTCGGGGCGGACGCCTCGTCCGCCCCGCGAGCGAAGCGAGCGTATGTTCTCGGAGCGTCCGACCGCCTGCCATGCTCCCGCGCTATAATCGTTTCACTTGCATCGAATTCCAATCTCCCGTCATCAGAGAGTTCTGGAGGATAACAATGGCTCACGAACTACCCCCCTTACCGTATGCCTACGACGCGCTGGAACCCACCATCGATAAGCAGACGATGACCCTGCACCATGACATGCATCACGGTGCCTACGTGAAGAATTTGAACGCCGCCCTCGAGAAGCATCCCGAGTTAGCCAAAAAGTCCGCTGATGAACTGATCCGCGACCTGAATGCCGTTCCCGAGGATATCCGGACCGCCGTGCGCAACAATGGCGGAGGCCACGTCAACCACACCATGTTCTGGAAGATTATGAAACCCAAGGGCGGAGGCGAACCCACCGGCGAAATCGCGCAAGTCATCCAGAAAACCTTCGGCAACTTCAACGACTTCAAAACCAAGTTCAACGACGCCGGCACTAAGCAATTCGGCTCAGGATGGGTTTGGCTGGCAGGAAAATCGAATGGCGAGGTTCAGATCATCACCACGCCCAATCAGGACAACCCTCTTTCCCAGGGCCTGTTTCCCATCTTCGGCAACGATGTGTGGGAGCACGCCTATTATCTGAAGTACAACAACCGCCGTCCGGAATATCTCGCCGCCTGGTGGAACGTGCTCAATTGGGAAGAAATCAACAGCCGGTACGCCGCCTTCAAATCAGGGAAGACCGCGCAAGAACCGGCCCTGGCCCACAGATAAAGCTCGTGCAGGGGCGGACGCCTCGTCCGCCCCGCAAGTCCGTGGCTCGCTGGGAATGGTTGAAAAGCACCCACGCACTCGGCACTCGTAATCTTGATCAGCCATCAAGAAGAGCCCTCGCCGGAGCGAGGGCTTTGAGCAGCTTCGAACTCTAAGCCGCCGACCGAGCGTATTGTTCCGGCTGCTGATCGAACCTTTTCTTGCACTGCTCCGAGCAGAAGCTGTATTGCTTCCCATTGTGCTGCGATTGATACTGGGAATTATTCTCGTCTACATTCATGCCGCAAACAGGATCTTTGCTCATCGCTTCAACTCCGGTATGAAGATTTTCGTCCTCAACTCAATTCTCGTCGTACAACGGACGACTTCTCTCGGGTAGATCCTGTAAATTTTTTTCCGCCCCGAATCACTGCGGCTTCCTCTCTATCACTCCACCCTTCATCACAAAATCCACTTTCTCCATCAGCGAAATATCGGCCAGGGGATCCTCCGGCACCGCCACAATATCCGCCCACTTCCCCGCTTCGATTGTGCCCAGGGAATCCTTCATTCCCATCAAATCCGCGGCCGTCGAAGTAGCCGAGCGGATTGCCTGTGCTGGAGTCATGCCAAACTTCACCATAGACGAAAATTCCCTGGCAGGATTCACCTTCCAATCAAAACCGCCGGCATCCGTGCCAAACGCAATCTTCACCCCGGCCTTCATCGCGCGGCGGAATGTGTCTTCATGAATCTGAATCATCTTCACCCACACCGGGGCGCCTTCCGCGGCTCTTCCCTGCGCCACATACTCTCCGACGAAAATGGTCGGCACGTAGAAAATCCCGCGCCCCGCCATGGCCTTCAGATCTTCGTCCGCAATGTAGTTTCCATGCTCGATCGAATCGACTCCCGCATCGACGGAATTGTGAACTCCATGCAAGGCCATGGCATGCGAGGCCACCTTGTGCCGCTCACGATGCGCCTCATCCACGATCGCCTTCAGTTCGTCGGAAGTAAAGGTTGGAATATCATCCAAGATGCCATCTTCCCGGACGCGATAGGAGCGATCGCTGTACACCTTGATCCAGTCCGCCCCGTGGCTGATCTGCTCGCGCACTGCCAGGCGTCCCTGCTCCGCTCCATCCACTACCTGCACGCCATGCGGTACCGTTACTCCTGGCGCATACCCCAGCAGTGGATAGGCTCCGGTAACGTCTAACGCCCGGGTCGCCACCTGCATGCGAGGCCCCGGAATCACTCCGTTATTGATGGCCTTCTTCACATCGGCGTCCGCATAACCGGCTCCCTCGGTTTCCAGGTCGCGAATCGACGTAAACCCGTAATCCAACGCGCGCCGCGCATTCACCGTGGCCAGAATCGTCCGGTACTCGGGTGACTGCTTCAGCAGTTGCTCGTCATAATCCGCCGCCGTGATGTCCCCTTGCAGCAATACGTGGGTGTGCGTATCGATCAGCCCGGGAAGACAAGTCTCGTGGGTCAGATCGATCGCCGTCTCACCGGCAGGGGCTTGGTTCGAGATGTCTTTGATCTTGTCGCCGTGGATGATGATCACGACGTCCTTGCGTAAACCATCCCCGCGCCCGTCAAACAAAGCTCCGCAACGCAGCACCAGAGTTTTGGCGGAGCTTTGTCCCAGCATCCCGCCAGCACTCGCAAAGAGAAAAATAAATAAGCAAAATGCACCCTTCCTCATAATCCCTCCCGATTCGGAGAGGAGTCCTGAATACCCATACTGCCGTGGGACCCCTGCTTCCGCTTCACTGCGTTTCTGCATTTCCTGTGCGCTCTCTGTGGATATTCCGGCGGCCCACTCTACCAGAATTTCAGGCGACCGCAGCGCCCCGGGAAAACACTAACGATCACGCATGTTGCGCGGGCTCTGGAACCGTATTGTCGTCCACCACAATTCCCTGCCGGCCGATGACTCCCTTTTCCTCACTTGCACCAAAAATACTGAATTGACCCGCGCCCCGATCGCTCGTACATTCTCCTTCACCTCACGCAATAAATCGCTGTGAGTTCCCGTCCCGAAAGGCATTAGGGAATAACAGTCAACGTTAAGAGCTGAAGAAGTAACGGCACCGCACCATGAACTCAGATCAGTGGAAGACATACCGCACTCGATTCCTCGTTAGAGCAAAGCAACTCAATTCCGTTCTCAGCTTCACCGATCATCTTGGCCGTCAACATTGCGGGCGTAAAGGAGACTATCTGGTCGAGTCTTGTGACGGGGTCCTGAGCATAGCCCGCCGTCAGATTTTCGAAGACATCTACGTTCCCATGTCGTTGCCGACAGTGGCGAACGCTCAGCACGGACACGATTGCATGGACTGCACCGCCCGCAGGGGAACTCCGGAATACCTAACCGTCGAATCGATGGAAATAGCGGCGCCCCAACTCCGGAAATCGGAAGCACGAATGATTCCCCGGCGTCCGCTGGCCCACGATCCTTCGCGCGGCCGGCGCAAGTCTCCGCAACCCGTGCGTTCCCCCCATAACCCCACCCGCCTGGGCCTGATGTGAGGAGACGAGCGAAGTGGACCTGTGAATGTGGAAAAACTGGCACGCATGGGCGTATCACGCCCGTCATTGCTAGGGATACAACATATAGTGTTTCCCTCTTGACAGGCACAATGGACGGGAGTAACTTTGCAATCCCAAGCACATGAATTCCGGCCCACGGGAATGGGACGGAGTTCTGAAAAGTAACGGCAAAACCCTGTGAGATCGGTGCTCAGCCAGAGGTGACTCGGCACTCTTTTCGCAGGCCAGAAGGCTAAGGCGTCTGGGCTTTCATCCGTAAGCCCGGCGCCGCAACCTGAAGTCAGCACTTCAGCCCGCTCGCATTCAGTAAGCGAACGCTGGAAATTGGGAGTCCGAACTTGCAAGTCGAGTAGAAGCGCGGTGACCGTTCCCCGACCCTCCCCCGGGGACGTCATAGCGCGGTAAGCCGAAGCGTCAGTACCTGCGCGTCAGAACCGGGGGAACTTCCTCGCCTCCGACGAACAGCAGGAACCAGGAGCCCCGAAATGGAGAGCTTAACCCGCCTCGTCTCAGAATCGCTAGCCCGTCACGGGTTTGAGCGGCCGCTCGACTACCGCCGCCTTCGTTGGTCGCGCTGGTTTCGATGCGAGTCTCATCACAGCCTGCTATCCGTCCCCAGCAAGCCTGGGGTCTTTGCCCTGGCGGAGGAAGTGATGAACCGGGGCAGATCCCAAGACACCGACGCCTCCCCGGCCGCCGAAATCAGAAGCCAGAAGCCGGCTCCTCGCATGCTGGCGGTCACCAAATTCTTCGAGGACGACGACATGGCCTTCACTCTCGACCGGATGTTGTCCTGGCAGAGTCCCATGCGCGCCCGTCTTCAGTCAGGACGTTATTTCATCCGCTACGTAATTATCGAAGAGCAGGCGCAGCGCCGCAGCATCTGCAATGCGCTGAACCACTGGATTGTTTCCTCGTCCGAGATCGCCACCGGCATTGGCTCCCATTTCGCGACTTCCCTGGAACTGACGGCCAGCGAGGCGGAGGTAGCCCCTGACGCTGCAGCAAGGACCTGCGCCGACGAGCATTCGGAGGGGCAGTTGCCCCAGGCGGGTTCCACGATCGCAAGTCCAAAAGCCGCCGAGAACAGCAGTGCAAAGCCATTCGCGCCGGCCGCGGTGCCGCAGTTCGTCTCCGGTACAGCGACGGATATTCACTGCCCCTCACTCTTCCCATCCGGTTTCTGACAGGGAGGAAGGAAAGTAGCCGCAAAGCGGCCAGGAATTCAGCCCACCGCAAAAGCGGTGGCATTTAGAGCAGCGTGATCGCCGCCCCGAGAAGGGGGGCAAAGTGCTCTCGACAGAGTTTTCGCGTCCTGCTGGGACGCCTGAAACGCAGAGAACCACCGCGCCGCGTTTCGAACGTTCTTTACAACACAATCCGAATCCCTCGCTCGACACCGATCCGTCCGCCCGCTTCCCGGACGCCCGAATCGGCCGCGACACCATAGAATCTAATTAGGAGAGCCCGTGATGCCAGAACTGAAAACCGCAAACCAACCTGCCGCCACTCCGTCGTACCCCGCCGTCTCGGCAAAGAAGAAGGCTCCCGGCCTCTCCTTCCGCCGCTTCTTTACCAAGCCCGGCGTGTTGCCTTACGACGAAGTCGAGTGGGACCTCCGCACCGCCCAGATCACGGACTCCCATGGCAATGTGATCTTCGAGCAGAAGGACGTTGAAGTCCCCAAGGACTGGTCCATGACCGCCACCAACATCGTGGCCAGCAAATACCTTCATGGCAAACTTGGCACTCCCGAGCGCGAGACCGGAGTCCGCCAGTTGGTCGGCCGCGTCGCGGAAACCATTCGCGACTGGGGCGTGGCCCAGGGGTACTTCCGTACGCCCGAAGACGGCTCCACGTTTCACGACGAACTGGTTCACATCCTCGTCCGGCAGTATGCCGCGTTTAACTCCCCCGTGTGGTTCAACGTTGGATGCGACCGGATCGAGCCCAACTCTGACGGCCAGAACTGGCACTGGAACCCGCAAACCCAGCAAGTCGAGTTCGGCGTTGTGGGATATACCAAGCCGCAATGCTCCGCTTGCTTCATCAACTCCGTAAAAGATTCTCTGGATTCGATCCTGACGCTCGCCAAGACCGAAGGCATGCTCTTCAAGTGGGGATCAGGCACGGGCACCAATCTCTCCCCTCTGCGCGGATCGACCGAAACGCTCTCCGGCGGCGGCACCGCCAGCGGTCCGCTCAGCTTCATGAAAGGATTCGATGCCTTTGCCGGGGTCATCAAGTCCGGCGGCAAGACCCGGCGCGCCGCCAAAATGGTCATCCTGAACGTGGACCATCCCGACATCGTCGAATTCATCGAATGCAAGCAGAAAGAAGAAGCCAAGGCTCACGCGCTTGTTTCCCTGGGATACGACGGCTCCCACCCCGACTCCGATGCCTACTCCAGCATCTTCTTCCAGAATGCCAACAACAGCGTCCGCGTAACCGATGACTTCATGTACGCGGTAATCCGCGACACTGATTTTTCCACCCGCAGTGTCACGGACAACTCGGTAGTAAAGACCTACAAGGCCAAGGAACTCCTGCACAAGATCTCCGAAGCTACCTGGCACTGCGGCGATCCCGGCATGCAGTACGACACCACCGTGAACCGTTGGCACACTTCGAAGAATACCGCGAGGATCAATGCCAGCAATCCCTGCAGCGAGTACATGTTCCTGGATGATTCCGCCTGCAACCTGGCCAGCCTGAACCTATTGAAGTTCGCTCCCAACGGCACCTTCGACGTAGAGGCCTACCGCCACGCGGTCGATATCCTGATTACCGCGCAGGAAATCCTGGTCGACAACGCCGGTTATCCCACGCAAGCCATCATGGCGAACTCGCACGACTACCGCCCGCTGGGCTTAGGCTACGCCAACCTGGGGGCGTTGCTGATGGCCGCAGGCCTGCCTTATGACAGCGACGCCGGCCGCGACTACGCCGCCTGCGTAACCGCAATCATGTGCGGCGAAGCCTACCTGCAATCGTCTCGCATAGCCGAACAATGCGACCCGCTAGTCCCCGCAACAGAACCGACGAAAAAGAGTCTCGCAGAGACCAATCTAGGGGCAGGCATAGCCCGTGTAGGGGCGGACGCCTCGTCCGCCCAGCCGAAGCGAAGCGAGGCGGATTCTGCAAACACCATGCCCGGCGGCGCCTGCCCCGGCTGGTACATCAACCGTGAACCCTTCCTGGACGTAATCCGAATGCACCGGGCGAGCGTCAATGGAATTAACAAAGGAAATGTGCCGACATCTTTGTACGAAGCCAGCAAGCAGTGCTGGGACGAAGCCCTATTCCACGGCGAGAAACACGGCTACAGAAATTCCCAGGTCACAGTTCTGGCCCCAACCGGCACCATAGGCTTCATGATGGACTGCGACACGACGGGAATCGAGCCCGATTTGGCGCTGGTGAAGTACAAGAAACTGGTCGGCGGCGGCATGATCAAGATCGTCAACAACACCGTGCCGACTGCTTTGTTCAAGCTTGGATACACGCATGAGCAGGCGGATGCGATTGTCAGTTACATTGACGCGACGGGAACGATTGAGGGCGCGCCGCACATCAAAGACGATCACCTGGCTGTCTTTGACTGCTCCTTTAAGCCCGCGAAAGGCACGCGCTCCATCCACTACACCGGCCATCTCCGGATGATGGCGGCGGCGCAGCCGTTTATCTCCGGGGCTATTTCGAAGACGGTCAATCTCCCCGAGAACGCATCAGTGGAAGACATCAGCGATGCTTACCTGCAGGCCTGGAAGCTGGGGCTGAAGGCAGTGGCGATTTACCGCGACGGCTGCAAGAAGTCGCAACCACTCTCGGCAGCGGGCACCAAAACGGCGGACGCGCCGGGGAGGACAAACCTGTCCGGCGCGGCCCAGGCGGTGGCCGAAGAGGAGGATCTGAACGCTCCTCCGCGCGCCGTACGCCACAAGCTGCAGGAAGAACGCGCCTCAATCACCCACAAATTCAAAGTGGGAGACCACGAGGGATACATCACTGTAGGCCTGTATCCCAATGGCAAGCCGGGCGAACTCTTCATCACTATGGCGAAAGAAGGATCCACGGTGAGCGGCTTGATGGACAGCTTCGCGCTGGCAGTCTCCATTGCCCTGCAGCACGGAGTCCCGCTGGAGCTGTTCTGCGAAAAGTTCGCCCACACTCGATTCGAACCCAGCGGCTGGAGCGGTAACCCGGACATCGGCTACGCCAAGAGCATCATGGACTACATCTTCCGCTGGCTGCAGTTGCGTTTCTTGACCGGCCAGCAGCAGATGCTGTTCGAAAACCTGAGGCTGAAGGCGAGTCCCGAGTCTCGAGCCATAAGTCCCGAGGAGTCAAGCTCCAGTACTCAAGAGTCGCTCCCGACTCGCGACGCACGCCTTAGGCCTGGTTCGGTTCACGCCGCCGATGCTTTGTCGAGCATCGTCGACCTGGGAGACGCCCCCAGCTGCAGCTTCTGCGGCAGCATCATGACCAGAAACGGCAGCTGCTACAGATGCATGAGCTGCGGCAGCACCAGCGGCTGCAGCTAAAAAGCCTCACGTAGGGGCAGACGCTGGGTGCCCCATTTCTCGCTCTTTTGCGAGAAGTGGGGTTTTAGCGGAAATTCGCCGCCTCTTCCGGGGCTTTGGCCTAGGTGCCCCTTTCGAAACGTAAGAACCACGGACGCCATGTTCGCAGGTTCAGGCCCACGGGGGCTGAAGCCTGTTGCTTTCAGAGGCTCTAACGCGGCGCTAAAGCGCCGCTCTTCACCGTTGAGTCAGCCTTCTGGTTGAGTCAGCCTTCTGGGCGCCTCAAGCCGTGCTGAACTCTTCCACGCGCCCTACCGACAGGAATAGCCGTGCTGCCGACAATGCCGTGGAAGAGCGGCCCTTAAGGGCCGCGAGCGCGTCGGCATGAACCGGTGGAGCAGGAAAGGGGGCCCCCCGGTTTTGCTGAAATCGTTGCCATTCCAAAATAGCTCTAGTGCAGGTTGCTGACGTCAAAGCCGCAACTCTCTCCCCCGCGCATTCCTTGCCATGTGGATCGAATTTTCCATCGCGCTGAATCGCCTATGCAGCGGGCATTTCGGCTCGAAGTGACTTTTTTGCGGACGAAAGTAATCGCAGAATTACGAAAGCGCATGCCCGTGGGACATCTATTCCCCGGTGCAAGCCGATGAGATGGTTGACTG